>CAYMSO010000006.1:0-77378 GCA_964393185.1 uncultured Candidatus Saccharibacteria bacterium
TTGGAAAAAAAGATTGTTAGAAGATGTACTCGCTAATGTAGATGCAGATAACTCTCTAGATTTGTTTACTCAGGCTACTGGCATTCAAGATCCTATTGAATTTATTCGTAGAGACCTTTCGTTAAAGTGCGTTGATCCTGAATTCGTAGAAAATTTAAAAGATTCATCCGGTATTAATATTGAATGGTTAGATGAAACAATTAAGTCTTTAGACAGGAGTCTAGATGTAATTCACCAGTTTGATGTAGCTAGAACAATACGTAATGTTTTGGGAAACTCATTATTAATTCCAGATAATCCTCAGCAGGCCGTAGAAGAGTTTTCTTATTTAATAAGCTTGATTGATGATGCTTATCCTAATCTAAAAAGAGTTCCTCATTTGTTAGATATAGCTTTGCAAGCATCAGAAATGGATCTTGATATTGATTGGCAAAGTATTGCTGGAATGAATTTTCCAGATTTTATCGAAGGACTGAATACAAGATTAAAAGTTATAAGATCATATCTTAAAATAGAAGATTATGAATCCTTTCTAAAAAAACATGAGGAAAGAAAAAAACAATCTAGGAGTTTTATAACTAAGCAGAGGTTGCTACACCAATTGCATAGGCTTAAATCATCTAGATTGACTGAGGAACAACTTCAAGAATTGTTACAGAAAAAACTTCTTGATTCTATGGATAGACTTGGGCTAGTTTTAAATCTGCAAGAATTAGGTCTAGAGGAATAAGTCATTAGTCTGAACAGAAAGAGTTATACAAAATACCAACAATACTAAAGAAATTATTTTATTCTGGTTTTCTAAATGCTAAACTTTAATAACCAAATTATTAGTTTTGCACATATGGACAATCAGCCAAATATAACACAAGAAACACCTATTAGTGAAAGTAGTATAGAAACTAACAACCCTATAAAAAAGGAAGTAGGTATGTTTGGGAAAGCAAGAAATATTTTTATAATTTACATACTTATTGGAATTGTAGCTGGTTTAACATTTGTGCTAGGAGTGATTTATCTAGCAACTTCAAATAAAGACGATGCAGACTTGGTAAGCCGAGAAGAAAAACAGTTAATTTTAAGCGAAATAATCAAAAATAACCCAAAATCTCTTATAGAACTCCCACAAACTGAAAACAATACTGGTCTAACACCTGTTAATAGCCAATTAAACGATTCGAGTAGCGAGTCTACTAATGATGCACTTACAAATATAGGCCAGGTTACTCTTCCAAAGAAAGCACCAATACCTTTACCTAAGCTGAATGAGGACGGAACTGCTAATTTAGATCCAATAGAAGGAGCAATTCCTGACTTAAATATTTATAATTACAGAGAATCGACAATAGAGATTATAGGAGGGCCTGCGTATAATACATGCGGTCAAATACCTGCTTATGGACAGAAAGAAGGGATTTTTAGAAATGTAGAATACTTTGATAAAGACAGATCTTACTATAGAAGTACTGTTAACGATCAAGAAGGAAATCTAACCTCTTACTACATAGGAAAGTATGGAAAACAAGAAAACGAAATTTATTATTCTAATGGTGGTACTCTTGTTGTAAACAATAAATACAAGATCAACCCCTCTTTTTCGAACGAAAATAGAATTAACGAAACAATATCTTATCCTACATCTGGTCCAGCATCGCTCGTTAACGATGTTGCGTCTTATCCAATCTCGTATGTGAGTACAAAACTTGGTTATTATACAGATAGCTATAGACTAATTGATATTATAAAGGAAGATGGTGATTCGTATTATATACTAGAAGTTTCTTACGAGGTTAATTGTAATTTCCCAAGTGCGCAACAGAATAAAAATACAGTAATAAATAGGCTGAAAGTGAATGTAGATACTTTTGAAATAGTAGAATCAAGTACATATTTAAATGAAGTTGAAGAAAATAAAAGAATACAAACCACAAAGCACAGTTCTACAAGAAAAAAAGTTTCTTTTGATGAAGTCGAAGATGAATTTAATATTGAAAGCTTTGCATGCGATGTAGCTTCGGAGTTAGCCACAATTAACTTAGCTTGTACATTAGAAGCAAAGGTTTGCTCTGATGGAAGTGAGGTCGGAAGGGATTCTGCCAAAATGTGTGCATTTGATTTCTGCGAATCTGAAAAACAATATGTTACTGCATTAACGTGCGAGAAGAAAACAACCGCAAATATTGTTACACTAGATTATTCTAATTATGTTTACAATAAACAAGATCATGCAGAAGAAGTAGTTTCTACATTAGAGAAAAATGATCAGAATATTATTGTCCCTAGCCAAGATTTTTCAATTGGCTATAATTCAGTCAAAGGTCTATTTTTTAAAGATTTTGATTTTGTAGGGAGAAGAGATTTCTATACTGTAGGCACTGTTGGAGATAAAACATTTAGCCAAGTGCTAGAAGATAGACTCAAAAATCCAGAAGTATCTTATGATCTGAGTATTAACAATAAATATTATTTTATTAAGACATATAAGGCAGACTTAAGAAATGTAGAAGACATTCTGGAAGAGTTAACATCTTCTTATGACGCTTACCAAATAGAAGAATCTGAAGATACAGTAAACATAGATGGAAATAATGTAGAAGCCAAGTTATTAAAAGCTACATATGCGTTTGATCAAGCTAATAATCAAACAGTTTCTTATCCAAGTTCTTATCCCAATTCTTATCCTAATATTTATACAAGCACTTACCATTTCTGGCTAATTGAGTATGGAGGAAATATATATGTAATACAAGCGTATAATAATTCCATTGATCAGTTTGACAGCTTAACATTTATAACAGCGCAGCCAGACATAGCAGAAACCAGGGAATTGCTCATTAATAATACGCGATATTAAGTAATGTTTTTTAGATTTAAGCCAGCCCAGCGCTGGCTTTCTTGTGTTTTTATGTATGCGAGATATTAGTGTAAACACTGCTATGTATTATTGTTCTCTAATTAGAGTTTTAGATTTATTATGAATAGCAGCAAAATTTAGAAGAATTATAAATTCAAAGTAGTTAATAATTGAACCTGTATGAACTAAACCTCGGAATACCCAAACAACTATAAGCGTAAAAATAATAAACGAAGCTTTATTATTAAAATTTCTTTTAAAATTAAGACCCAACCAGGTAATTAGGTAAGAAAATAAAGTTATTCCAACTAGTCCAAACCATGCAAATATATCAAATATAAAATTATGCGCTCTATCAACATACAAGCCTCGAAGCTTGCCACTTTGCCTTAATACTTCTCCGAGGGTATCTGGTCCAGAACCAAGCAGAGTATACTCTATTGATCTTGTATAAACTATCCAAATATCTTTCCATATTGTAACCCTGATAGAATATACCTCAGCATACTTGGAAAATAGTATAGCTGTTGGTAAAAACAAAAATAGTGTTATAAGTAGTATTGTAAAGTAAATTCCTGGTCGCCTTGCTTTTAAAGCTCCATAGTAAGCTGCAATCATAGCTAAGCCAAATACCACAGTTATAATTGCCCAATATGACATACTAATGACAATTGATATAAAAATAATAGTTGCGAAGAAAATCGACAATACTACTCGATATTTTCCTTTATTATTGAGCGAAGTTAATATAGCCGAAAAAAATCCTATTAGCAAAAAATCTGCATAGAAATTAGGCTGACCAAATGTTCCGTATACTCTGCCCGACACCGTATCTAAATCATGTAAAGGAAAATATACATCAACAAATTGGTATAATCCAATAAGCGATTGTACTAGTGAGGAAATTATAAATGACCACAGCAAGTAATTTAAAAAATTCTGCTTGGTGATTTTGATTAATAGGTATGTAGCTACAAAAATTAATGCAATCGTAATAACTCCTAAATATCTGTATTCATTTCCCCACAAAGGCATGCTTAAGGTTTCTAGATTTAAAAAGTCTATAATAACCTTATAAATAAAGTTTTTGATTGTATTATTATTTACTGAATAAGTAAACTCACTTTGCAAAAATACGATCCCGGTAAAAATAAAAAACATTAAATATGCAGCTAACTTTTTATCTTGAAGAACTCGGAGGTTTTTTGTATTTAGTAAATAAATCATTGCTAATATAATGGATATAATACTAAATAATTGAATGGCTTCTACTTTTGGAAGCTCCCAACCTTTTGCGCCCAAAGATTGATTATAAATAAGAGGTAGTAAAATTAGTGCACTCGATGTGTACAGATTCCAGAAATTTGCTATTAGGTAATTTAAGAATTTTTTATACTTGATAATTTCCATAGCAAGATTATACACTTAGAAAATCACAATTCTAGATTAACGTAGAAAAGCATGTTTTAATTTTTTCGCTTTGCCTAAGCTTCTTTTACTGGCGAAATATCCTTAACCGTTTGGGTAAATCCATTAATTAGATTTTCCGGACTAAATTTTCCGTCTTTAAACAAAGTTTCTGCAGAAGTTTTTAAAATTTGTACTAAACATTGCCTTTCTACTTGTCCTTGAAGCCAGTCTAGCCCCCAATCTATAAGACCATCAAAGGCATTGGTGATTAAGTCTTTTTTCTTTAAATCTTCTTGGGGTAACCCTAAGTCCGGGAGTTCAGTAACTTGAGGGAATTCTGTAGTTAATCCATCCATATTGTTGTATTAACTACATTATTATAGCATTACTATATAAGAAGGACAATTATTTAAATGTACTCTTTGCTCTTGTATAAATTATTTCGGATATTACATCTATGTACTCTTTTAACATTTTAGACTTTGTAAGTCCTTTATCGTATTTTTTAGGATGCTTGATTTCGCAAAGATTGACTATGGCAGTATTTCTTAACGGAACATTATAATTAAGAATTGTTTCTATGCCATATCTTGTTTTTTCAATTTCTGGAAGCAATTCAATAAAATCCTCTTTGTAATAAGCTCTTTCACCAGTTAATTTTGTAGCAATAGCAAATGTAGATGGTAGTCCTCTTATACCAAGAGTAGCTCTTACATTAAGGGAATTTAAAAATAAAGGAGTAACCAAAAAATCTATGTGGTATGGTTTAAGATTGGAAAGATCAGCATCTATCATAAGTATAATGTTGCCTTTGGCATTTTTTACTCCTTGAGCTACTGCATATCCCTTACCTCTATTTTCTTCAAGTTTTATGTATTTAAATTTATAGTCAGTAATCCCAGAAAGTTTTTTATGCGTGTTGTCTATTGAGCCATCATTAACACTGATCACTTCGTGAACTAGCTCAGATTCCATAGCCGAAAATACAACGTCTTCAATAGTTTTTTCTTCATTATATGCGGGAATTACTACAGACACTTTATATTTATTTAGTAGATTCTCCCAGATAGATTTGTTGTTAAAGAAAATTAAGTAAATTTTATTTTCAAAAATCATTTTAATACTTGGAGTTGTTGGAAAGTTTTTCTGAATTTCTATGCTCATTTCGTTGAATCTATCATACTTTTTCTTGTCAAAACTAATGTCACGTTTATAAAAGGAAGTTTCGGTATTTACTTGGTTATAGATAACAAAAGACTTAGAGTTACTCAGAATTTCTTTTCGTGCTAAAAATCTATCGAAGTTGTTGAGAATGTTTTTAAAAAATATTACTTCTTGATTTATATCCTTCAATTCTTGTGTAACATTTAAATCAACAATCACAGGTTCTCGATCATAATTAAATATATCCCTTGTTATTGCGCTCGAAATTTCTATTTCTTTTGTGGGAACTGATCTTGTAATCATATTTTTAATTAATTCTTCAAAAATTTTACTTAATTAATGAGATAATGACAATGTCATCTAATCTTGATACAACAAGTTTTGTTAATTATAATAATTTAATATTTGCCCCGATCAATGAATGGCTTGGTTAATAAAAATTTGAGAGGTCTTAATGCTCGTGAAGTACTTCGTAGGCAGTCGATGGGTCAAGTTAATGAAATAGATACAAAAATAAAAAAAAGTTTTATACGTATATTTTTAGAGCAAATATTATTTATTCCACACTTACTTATAGTTTTTTCTTCCTTGCTTTTGGCGTACTTTGGAGAGTTAGCCGATTCCTTGCTTATTTCTATTTTTACATTAAGTAATGTATTAATATCTGCAACACAGGAATACTCTGTAAGATCTTCTTTAGAAAAAATGAAAATAATTTCTGTGGAGCCTGTAAAAGTAATAAGAAACAAAAATTTTACCAAAATCTTGCCAGAAGAAATTGTACTAGATGAGCTAATTGTATTGTCTTCAGGCGAGAATATTTATGTCGATGGCGTGATAGTTGAAGCAGAGTTTCTATTGGTAGACGAATCTATTATTACAGGTGAATCTGATTATGTGCAAAAGAACAAGGGGGATCAAATCCTTTCTGGCTCATATGTAGTTAGTGGTTCTGGATACTATCGTGCCGAGAAAGTAGGAAAGCAAAGTTACGTAAACAAGCTAAATAAGCAATTAAAAAAATATAAATATAATCAATCTTTTTTACAGAAAAGTATCGCTACAATAGCCAAAACTCTTACATATATGGCTATATTTATTGTATTTTTATTATTTATGCTTTCTGAAACTCAAGAATTTAATAAGGTAGATATTACTAATGCAATAATTGCTACAATGCACGCGTTAATTCCACAGGGAGTTCTAATGTCGATGACTATGGCGTTTCTTGTAGGTGTTTACAGAATGTACTCACAAAGAATTATAGTTCAAAAAGCTAGTGCAATAGAAAAACTTTCGCAAATTGATATTGTCTGCTTTGATAAAACAGGCACTTTAACCAAAAATGAAATGCTAGTAGAAGAATCCTTTCTTCCGGATAATAATAAATTTTTGGATTCCAAAGATATTGGCGGACTTATATTCTTTTTAGTAAAGGAAACTATAGAAAAAAATAAAACTACTGATTCTATCTTAAGGTATTTAATAAATTGCATAGATCATGTAACTGATTATAAAGCTCTTCAGCAACTACCTTTCAATTCTAAAGATAAATTAAGTTGTATGCGCATAGAAATTCAACACAATACCGTTTACGAAGTTATATTAGGTGCTCCAGAAATTTTAGAAAAAAAATTGAGTAAAAAGGAAACTGAAAAATTAAGAAGAAAAAATACAGAATTCGCACAGAAAGGGCTAAGAAATATTGCGGTGTTAATTTCTAAAGTTGAAAGTCCTAATCTTCAATTAACTATGCAAGAGAATTATTATTTTGCTGCATTAATAGGTATAAATAATCAATTAAGAGAGGGTGTTGCCGAAGTTTTTAACTTGTTTAGAAGCAAAAATGTTAAACCAATTATAATATCCGGCGACTCGGAGTCTACCGTTAGATCTTTGGTGCAACAGCTTAATTTAGGTATTTTTCGAAATTTTGTAAGTGGGGAAATGCTTTCTAGAGTAAAGGATAAATTCTGGAAAGATAAACTAATTTTGAATGCAGATGTATTTACAAGGGTAACTCCAGATCAAAAACTGGATATAGTAAAAACTTTGCAACAACATAACTATCAAGTCGCTATGATTGGAGATGGAATCAACGACGCTATGGCTCTTAAATATGCGGATCTAGGCATTTCTCTTGGAGCAGGGGCCAATATTTCCAAAAATGTGGCAGATATTATTTTATTGGACAATTCTTTAAGTTTACTTAATGTAATAATCCAGGAAGGCAGAGATATTATGTACAATGTTTTAAGAAATGCACAAATACTCTTGGTAAAAAATATAACCGCGCTTATCGTTATTTTGGGAACACTACTCTTTACAGTTCCCTTCCCTTTTACCCCAAGAATCTTATTTTTAGTTGCATTTGTCAATTCTACCTATCCCGGTTTGATAATACTTTCGGAAAAAGGTACTAAAATTTCTAACTTTAGTTTTAAAACAAGTTTATTGATTTACTCAATTATTGGCGGTTTGATAAGTGGTAGTATTATTTTGGCATTTCTGAGCTTGAGTAGATACGAAACATCTCCTAAAACAGAGGTAAATTCAATAGTTATCATTTTTTTATCCTTGATAGGAATAGCTAACTTCCTTGTTATCAATCAAAGGGAATATAAAGTAAAGATTTTAAATTTAAACAAGAAAGATATTTCTGTAATTACACTTTCAATTTTGATTTTGATCACCACATTTTTTATAAAAGAACTAAACACTTTTTTTAATATTCAGAAAACAGATTTTAGAACAACATTATTAATTATATATTGTTCAGTTGCATATTATGTCTTGTTCAGTTTAATTTATAATATTTATTTACATTATTTTGAAAAATCAGAAAATAGATAATACCTACGATGTATTAATCATAGGAGGAGGAGCTGCTGGGATTATGTCTGCGATATCTGTCAAAAGGCATTATCCTCAGTACTCGGTTTGCATAATAGATAGAACTTTTGCACTAGGAAGAAAAATTATTATCAGTGGCGCTGGCAGGTGTAATGTTACAAATATCCATCTAGAAGATGACTTAGAAAAGAGATATCATGGCGCTCCAGTCGAATATATTCGTGCAATTTTTGACCAGTTTGGATATAAAGATATTGTAGCTTTTTTTGAAGATTTAGGTGTAGAACTATATGTAGAAAGAAAGACAAATATAGGTAAAGTTTTCCCGACTACTAATCAAGCAAAAACAATTTCTGAACTTCTAATAGACGAAGTTCTAAGATTAGGTGTAAATATTGATCTAAATACTGAAGTAAAAGATATTAATAGAAAAGATAAATTTGAGATTACTACTTTTGATTTAAAGACAAATATTACTAAACACTACAAATCTACATATCTAATTTTGGCAACTGGAGGAAAAACTTACCCGGCTATGGGTTCCAATGGTAGCGGTTATACACTTGCAGAAAAATTAGGACACACCTTGGATTACCCTTTACCTTCAGCATTACCTTTGGTTAGTAAAAACTATCTATCGCAAATGTTGCAGGGCCAAAAAGTAGATGTTGAAGTTTCTGCAATTATAGATAATCAAACAATTAGCAAAAAAGTTATAGACGAATTGATGTTCACCAAATACGGTTTCTCAGGTCCTGCCATTCTTAATATAAGTAGGCCAATCTCAGTTTATTTAAATACGCCTGGCGAAAGTAAAAAAGATTGTTTTATAAGCATATGTTTTTTGCCTGGTAAAAGTAAAGAAGTTGTTAAAAACACACTAGTATCCAGATGGCAAAAAAGACCGGATCAATATTTAGATAAGAGTCTTTTTGGCTTACTACCTAATAAAGTAGCAACAGAGCTTGTAAAATTCTCGGGATTGAACTCTAATACGAAGGGCAGTACATTAAATGATTTACAAATCAATAAGTTAATTCAGGTTTTAACAGACTCTAGATTTAAGATAGATGCTACAAAAGGTTGGAATGAAGCCGAATTTACAGCAGGTGGGGTAAAAATAACAGAAACTAAGATTTCAACTTTGGAATCCAATGTTATTAAAAATCTATACATCTGTGGAGAAGTATTAAATGTTGATGGCGACGTTGGAGGTTTTAATCTTTCCTGGAGTTGGAGTTCTGGGTGGATAGCTGGTAAACTTCTTAAATGATGTCAAAGTATACCGACATGAATAATGAATATTCCCTACTGTAAATGCTAATGCCACGACTATACCATTGACAAAACTACTAGGTTTCTATAAAATATAAAAAACCTAGCGTGATGAAAATAATTTTAATTTTCTGCACAATTTGTCTACTAACATTCAGTTTCTTATTTCTAAGAAACAAAAGTATACTTGCCAGCAACTATACAGAAGAAAATTTTGATAATGGAGAAGTGGCAGGTGTTTTTGATCAAACTCAGGAAAGTAATTTAACAGAAAGAACTAACACACGAGAACTCGCACTTATTTTATGTTTATTGTTTACTATTGGTATTTTCTTCGGTGCCTACAGAAAAGCTCTTGCCCTTCAAAAAGCAAATTCTCGCTAATTTTTTACTACAAGAGTAGTTTTTTTTGTGCAATAATACCTTATGATAAATCAATTGTTGGGAGAATTAGAAGAGAAAATTATGAAAATTATTTGGAATTCTGAAAGAGAATTAAAACCTTCAGAAGTTCAAGTATTACTAGATAAAAAATATGCTTACACAACAGTAATGACTGTAATGAGCAGATTGTTCGAAAAGAAATTACTAAAAAGAAGACAGAAAGGTAAAGCTTTTTTTTACTATGCTTCGCGCAAAAAAGATAGCTTTTTGAAGCCCAAGCTTAGTAATTTATTTAAAAATATTTTGGAATCTTATGGTGATTTAGCAATTAATCAATTCATAGATTCTCTGGATGAAGCAGAAATAAAAAAAATAAAAGATAAGTTGAATGAAAGACAATAGATTTTTAGTACAATTTTCCAAAGACTTATATTTTGTATTATTAATTTCATTATTTACTACCTATCTAATTTCCCTCTATGTTATTTCCAAGGAACTAGTAAAAAGTTGCTACACGCAAGTTCTTCTAATTTCTAATACTTCCACATGGGAAATATTACAAACTAAAGGATTTTATCTGTATCTGTTAGCTTTTTTGATTGTTAGTCTGCTTCTTGCAAAGGTCTTCAAAGCTTTTATTAAAACTATTATTAGTACTATTTATACAATTCACATTCAAGAACAGCTAGGTTCTATTGCTACTAGAGAGTTTTTTGTGTTTAAATCTTCAATTCCCAAAGCATTTACACTCGGTTTTCTTAAACCTAAAATATACATTTCCAGCTCACTTTTGAAGCAAGTAAGCTCAGAAGAATTGGAACTGATCTTGCTGCACGAAAAGCAACATTGCAACAGTTATGACCCCTTAAGAAAACTAGTTAGTAATTTAGTAAAAAATTCACTCCCATTTTTTCCGTTTAAAAATCTAATGTTCGAAAATTACACTAGATTATCCGAAATATTAGCCGATCATGCACTCACAAGAGTTAGCGATAACATGATGAATAATTTATTAAAAAAAATCAGTACAACCAAAATTAGTTTTGAAATCATAAATAATGGATTTGTAGAAATTAATAGACTGAAGAAAGATAAGTTATTGACTAAAACCATTTTAAGCTTACTAGTATTAGGCTTGATTCAATATGGAATCTTATTTAGTGTGACAAGCATTAAAGCAGAAAAGATTTTTAATCCATGTGTAAACGATAATACTTGTACTTCTTCAACATCTAAAAATAATATATCTTACATTAATTCACTCTACTGTGAACAATTAAACTTATCAAGAAGCTCAGCTCCACTAACTCGATATTAATAGCTTTGCATAGGAATTTATAGTTTGCTATATTATTGTAGTTAACTATAAAAAATGTTTACTAATATATCCCTACGTGAAAGGAAATTTGCCGAGACGAGGCTAAATTTACTAAAAGAATTAATTAGAAAATTGGATGATAATTCTTTTGAATCAATTTCTGTAAAAGAATTATGTCTTGGGGCAAGAATTTCCGAAGCTACTTTTTTTAACTATTTTAATAAAAAAGGTGATTTGCTGGTATATTTTATCGCTCTGTGGAGTATAGAAGTTCAATGGAACATTAAGAATAAAGAAAGAAGTGGTTTGAAGGCTATACTCGAAGTGTTTAATTTTACAGCAGAAATGATGAGCGAAACATCGCCCTTAATGGTTGAATTTATGTCGTACTATGTATCGAATTTAGACACAATAACATATCCCGAAATAACATTGGCAGAAAAGTATCTTGCTTTTGAGAGCAAACCGGGCATAGAGAAAATCAAGCCTCTTACATTTAGAGATTTAATGAAACACGAGATTAATAATGCAATACAACTAGGAGAACTAAAAACAGATATAAGCACAAAAGTAGTACTGACTGGACTTGCTTCCATATTTTATGGTGTTCCATTGACTTCTAGTAGAATTAATTCTAGCATTGCCAAATCAACTTACAGAAAATTGCTTAAAGTACTTTGGGATGGATTAAACAACTGAGTAATTTCGTCTTGTAAAAGAAAGGTGTTATAATCCGGCAGCGTTACTGTAATAACACAATGGCAATACCACCAAGTTTAGATGATTTCGAGCCCAAATGGAAAGCCCCAGCTGGTATTTTGCCTAGCATGGAGACAAAAAGTGGTTTTCAGCATCTATTAACCCCAAAACTTATAGGCGAAGCTATAGAATATTATCTTACCGAAAAGGCAGAAAATTTTTCTATTTCGTTAGCAGGGCAATCTATTGATAAAAATCCCTCTTCTATTATCAATGCTTTTTATAAGAAAACAGGTATAAGAAAAATTATATACGAAATTACCCATAAATATGAGGAGTTAAGTAATTTATGCGACGTGAAGCAAATTGAATTAGGTGATTATTTTAACCATATATTTAGAAAATTGGTTAAATCGGCTGAACTTTTAGATTTGTTCGAGGCTCTAAAAAGAAACAATCGCGCCAAGATACCTATAGGCAGAGATAAAGACATTATATTTGAAATAGATATTGATGTTATAGATACCATATCTCTTGGCTATATTCCTCACTTACTTAATATGCATGGAGTTTTTAAAGACAAATTGAAACTACCAAGAGATCTTGCCAAACACTTACATCCTGATAAACGCATTGAAGATGTAAATATTATGGATATTTCGAAAGTATTCTATCAGCTTGTAAATCAAAGGGGAAAAGATAGCCTCTTAACTGTTGAAGAGTTTGATTTTTTAAGTTCTTATATTTTTCATGTAGTTACATCAGCTGCTATGCTGTACGATAAAGATGCAGTTTTAAAAAAAAGAACAATATACGAAGAATTATACATGACATCAGATTTGATATCTTTGACCTTGGTTTCTCTCGAACGACCTACAATGAGCGCTCTGCAGAACAGCATAAAGAAAGTTAGAGTGAACGATGAAAGTTTAAAAACTTATAACAATATTAGTTCTTTGTTCACGATTTTTACTCAAAACTTGTTGGTCAGTTTAGCAGATCCGAATAGCACATTATTCGAATCTGCTAGTAGTTTTATGGAACTGGTGGCAAAAATACCTGGTATTTATCAATCTTTATCTTTGGCTTTGTATAGATATGATTTTGAAAATAAGGGCAAAAACGTACCTCAAATTATAGATTACCTTATAGCACTAAGAAATGTGCAAAATAGCCAAGTACATCAAGAATTGTTTGCAGAGATAATAAAATTTTTAGACTATACTATTGATCTGCGCGTTTTAGAAATCAAACCCATTTCGGATATATTTGAATCAATTTATGCTGATTTAGAATATCCAGCTGGATTAACTAATAATCAAGAGGCTTGTACAAAAATTGCTAAGCATCCTGAAAATTTACATGTTAGGTATGTGTTTGAAGATGAAAAAGACCTTACGCCAAATTTTTCTTTTTATGCCATTGAAGCTAACTTAAATAAAAATGATAAGTATATAGAAGCTACAGTTTACTTTGAAACATTAAGTGACCAAGAGGGTTCAGATGAAAAAGTTACAACATATAAGGAACTACGCTATCTGGTTAACCTTAAAGAAAACGAGTACTTTGTAATGCCTCACGTTGTAGATGAAGAAGCAATGAGTGACTTAACAGAAGAAATCTTGGCAGATTTAGCTTTTAGTGCCTTAGTTAAAGAAATAGATACCTTGGAAGAACGTAAAAGGGAACGCAATGGAATTAGGAATGTTACTGAAAATCTGTCGCCACATTCTAAAACTGGTACAAGGGAAAGTAGAAAGAAGAATTACAAGTCTCGTGAAAAAAAAGCAGATGAAAAGAAGAATCCTGATCAAACGATAGCTACCTTACCACAACGACTAGAGAAAAAGCGCAAAGATTTAGAAACAAGGTTAGATATTGTGATTCCTTCAAAATTACAGGATGCCATTGACTCTTCTACACAGGAGAAGATTGATCTTTATAACAATGGAGGTGGTAGGGTAAAAATATTTAAGGTTATGAATTCTGATGTGCGTATTATGTCTTTAGGGAGTCGAAGCGAAGATAGAATAGTTTTTTTAGTAAAAGGTAATCAAGCAATATATTATGGAACATTTAGTCATCAAGAATATAGTAGTACCGCATTTAAAAAAAGGTTAATCCAGGCAAACAAAAATATATTTGTTGAGTCTTAGAGATATCTATAAGTTAATTTGATACATAGAGATGTTAAAATCTTTTTAATCAGTACAATATTATGAAAGAGGACATTATTAAGGCAGCTCAGGCTCTAAAAAACAATAAATTAGTTATATTCCCAACAGAAACAGTATACGGCATAGGTGCCAATGCCCTAGAATCAGATGCTGTTGCAAAGATTTATAAAGCTAAAGGCAGGCCTTCCAACAATCCACTTATTGTGCATATTTATAAAATTGAGCAACTCAAGCTTCTTGTTAGTAATGTATCTCAAAATTCTAGAAAGCTTATGACTAAATTTTGGCCAGGACCGCTTACATTAATATTTGATAAAAAAGATTTAATTCCTATAAATGTGACTGGTGGATTAGATTCTATTGCAATTAGAATGCCAAGTCATCCTGTTGCATTGAATTTACTACAAACAGCAGGTGTTCCTGTAGCTGCACCATCTGCCAATATATCTGGACGACCAAGTCCATCATCTTTTAAAGATTTAGATTCTAAACTTATACAAAAAGTGGAAATAGCCCTTGACGGTGGTGATTCTCCAATAGGATTGGAATCCACTGTAGTCGATGCTCGAACAGATCAAGTAAAAATTTTGAGACCTGGATTTATTACTCAAGAAAATATAGAAACAGTTCTAGGTTTGAAAGTCGATCTTGCATACAAATCTAAGAGCTACTCTACCCCACTTTCTCCAGGAATGATGTATAAACACTATTCTCCAAATGCAAAAGTAATAATTTTTAATAGTGTTAACAGCATTACAGAAGCTGATACTCTTGGTAGAAAAGTTGGAATAATGGCAACAACAGAAACCTTGCAGAAATTAAAATCCACAAAGCTAATAAAGTTAGATCTGGGGTCTAGCACCAGAATGGATATAGTTGCTTCTAAAATCTTTACATATTTAAATAAAGCTGATCAACTTAAATTAGACATATTATTTGCAGAAGAGTTTGAAGAGAAAGGCATTGGAGCTGCAATAATGGATAGACTATATAGAGCAAGTTTACAATAGAAGAGGCAAGTGTATAATAGGGTGATGGAAGCAGTTATAGAAATCCAGAATTTTTCTAAAAGTTTTGGCAAATTTAAAGCAGTAGATAATCTTTCTTTTGACGTTAAAAAGGGAGAAATCTTCGCATTTCTAGGTTCAAATGGTGCAGGAAAAACTACAACATTAAGATGTTTGCTAAATATTTATAAACCCGACGCAGGAATCCTTAATGTACTTGGACAAACTTTTTCTTCCGAGATTTCGAATAAAGTTGGATATTTACCGGAAGAAAGAGGATTATATTTAGATTCAAAAGTGCTAGACACTCTTATGTATTTTGGACAAATCAAAGGTATGTCCAAAATTGCAGCAAAGAAATTTAGTTTGGATTTTCTGGAAAGAGTTGAGTTGCAAGATAAGGCAGACACTGTGGTAAAAAGGTTATCTTCGGGTCAGCAACAAAAAATCCAACTAGGAATAACAATTATTAATAAACCCGAACTATTAATATTGGATGAACCCACCAAGGGTCTTGATCCAGTGAATCGCGAACTGCTAACAAGTCTTTTGCTTGAACTTAATAAAGCAGGCACTACTATTATCTTCAGCACTCATCATATGGAAGAAGCCGAAAAAATTGCTAAAAGATTACTAATACTCAAGAATGGAAAAAATATATTGTACGGAAGCATGGAAGATATTAAGGAAGAATATGCAACAAATGAATTAATAATCAAATACTCCGGAGTATTTAAGAATAATTCAAAAATTTTTAAAATAGCCAATAGAGTGAGTAAAAATGAAGTGGTTGTAAAAGGGCAAAGCACCAAAGATATTATTAATTATTTTAATAACCAAGATAGCATTCAATTAATTAGCGTCAGCAAAAATGTGTTATCACTCGATCAAATATTTATTAAAGTAACCTCAAAAAATGACTAAATCTTTGCTTGTAAGTAAAAGAGAATATTTGAAAGTAATTAAGAAAAAAAGCTTTTGGTTTACAAGTCTTGCTTTTCCCATTTTTATATTCATAGTTAGCTTGATTTCTGGAGCAACCGCTACGGAAGAAAAATCAGATATAAGCCAGGTAGAGAATATTTCTAAAGTGCTTATCATGGATGAATCTGGCTTAATAGATAGCGATCTAGAGATATTCAATAACAAAATTTATAAACTAGTAAGTTCTAAACAAGAATCCATATACAAGGTAAAAACTGCAGAGGCAGATTTATTTATATTTTATCCATCTGATTTTGTTGATTCGAAACAAGCAGAACTTTACTTCAACGATAAAGGTATCTTTTCTAATTCCGAATATGAGCTAATAGCTAATCATTTGGTAGAACAGAGTATACTTAGCGAGATTAAAGATGACAATAAAACAGAAATTCTAAATTCAGAAATTAAATTTAACAAAACTAATTTTAAGGATGGCAAAGAATTTGAGATTAAAACCGAGAGTCTTGTAGTTGTCGGTATTTTTGTATTTTTGACTTTTATATTTATGACTTTTGCAACTGGTTATTTCTTGTTAAGCGTTTCGGAAGAAAAAGAAAATAGAATGATAGAAACTATATTGTCTATAATGAAGCCAAAAGAATTAATACTTGGCAAAATTGTTGGTCAGCTGGGTATTGTAATTACACAAATTGTTGTTGTACTTGGCCTAGCACTATTGGCTGTGATATTAAGCCCGATAGAGCTACCTATAGATATATCAGAATTGAATTTTGATATAGCTTTGATTTTATATAATTCAATAATTCTGATTTTGGGTTACATAATACTTTCTAATATTATGGTGGGTGTTGGCTCTGCAATGCCTACATACAAAGAAGCGCAAGGTCTTGCATCTATATTTATTATGATATCAATTTTGCCTATCTACTTTATTAATTTGATGATTAACAATCCCGAAAGCGTCCTAGCTTACTTTCTTAGTTATTTTCCCCTAACTTCATCATTCACCTTAATTGCTAGAACTGCATTAGTAGAAATTAGTTTGATGGAAAAACTAATCAGCATTTTCATACTTATTATTTATTGTTTAATTTCTTATAAAATTGCTTACAGTCTGTTCGAATTAGGTTCTCTGGAATATAACAAAACAATTTCGAAAAATTCTCTTAAAAGTGCCCTAGCACGAAAAAAGTTGAAAAAATAGCATATTATTCTTAATATTAATTAGCATACAAATCATTTTATGTTTGGATTAGGTAAAAAGAAAAAAGTCAACGAGGAACAAGTTGTACAGCAAAAACCAAATGTGCCAATAGACCCAACATTAAAGCTGCAACTTGCAGCCCAAGAAGCACAAAAAAAAATTTCTCAAATTAATAGTGTTCGTTTACCAGAAAATCCACAACCAACCCCAATAATAAATAAAATGCCAATTGCAGGAAGTAATCAACCTAATGTTGCAGCAACTCACAATGTTAATCAAATTAATGCCACTGCCAACCAACAAGTTAGTGCTCAAAATCAGCAAGAAATACAAGCTCCGCATGTTGACCAGACAGCTGCTGAGCCAGTTCCTAAAACCACTTTGCAAAATTCTGTTCAAACTCAGACTGTGTCGAATCAAGCAAGTAATACGATGAATGCTGCAGGAAGTCAGGTGGTAAGACCATTGGTGCAACCAGATTATAGTGCAGAAGATATACCTGAATCTGATTCACAATATGTACAGGCACAGCAATATCAGGAACCTATTTACCAACCTCAACCCTACTCTGTTCAAAATTATCAACAAGAGCAGTATCAACTAAGCTTGGAGGAAAGATTGAAATCTAAGCCAATTTTCGAAAAATTAAAAAATAATCCAGTTTTATGGTTAGGTGTAATTGGTATTTCTGTAGCAATTTATATAGTAATGATAATACTTTAACAACTAACTTTGCTATAATTCTCTAGCTATTTTAAATTTGTGCATCCGTAGCTCAACTGGATAGAGCTCTCGTCTTCGGAACGAGTGGTTGGGGGTTCGAATCCCTCCGGATGTACCAAACTTCCTCCCTTGAAATAGCCTCAATATCATCATAGAACTGAGCTAATGCTCTAGTTGTAACTCTACCATTTTCGGTAGTGGTACAAAATTGTCAGTTAATGAGAGATTTCAAAAGATAAATCTTCTCAAAGTTGTTTTTAGTAGTTAAAGCAATAGGCGCAGTATTATTCAAGCACTTAAATTTACCCTTAAAGTGTTTCAGCTTGGTTGTTCTTTTGTAGTAGATATATGCATTTAGCCATAAGAGTGCATTCTTCTCCTTTTTAAACCCATCTATTTTCCTAAGCCTTGTTTCTAGATGTTTGTTGTAGCATTCAATTAAGTTACTTGTAGATGGGCATCTTGTAATTTTGAAGGAATCACAATATCTAACCTTGCTTCCAAATCATTATGATCTTTTTCATTTATTATTAAATCCAGAATAAAAAGGCAATAAATAATGCGAACACGATAACAAATACAATAAACGCAATTATATTTGCTAAAGGCAGATATCTATCCTGAGGCATTTCCAAACCTTGGTGTTTTTCACGCGATTTCCTATCTTCCTCAGTTTCTCTAAATTTCTGCATTAGTTCTGTTAATGTCATGGTTTGTTTGTTAATTCCTTTAAAAAATTATCCCACAATAATGCAACCTGCTCAACAGAAAACCTGTCGATGTCTTCTTGCGTCTTGGTTCGCATTGCTTCCAGTTTGTTTCTATCTTGTAGCAATGATAGTGTGGTCTCTAGAAATTCATCCTGATAGTGACTATCTGAAGAGTTACCTCTGATTAGTTTGCCATTTTCACCTTGAACTCTTTCAATAAGCCCTGATCTATAAGTAGAAATAACAGGCGTTTCAACATAAAGACATTCCAGTGCGGATATACAAAACAATTCGTCAAAATCGGTTGGATATAACATTAGTTCACTTGTAGCTTGGTGATACGCAACTTCTTCTTTCGGTATATTACCCAATCTAAAGACGTTTTTTCTTCCGCTTATAAGTAGGTAAAGATCATTCATAACGTGCATGTCGTCTTGCTTTGTACTTCCCCATAAGGTCATGTCACTTGTAACATATAGCTTGGCTTCAGGTAGTATCTTGGAAATCTCATCCCAAATTTTTATCAAATATTGCAGACCACGAATTGGTACTGAGCAGTAAATACATTTATAACGTTCTTTTTTCTCATTCTTAAATTTATCGTATAGGTAATTATCAAAAAAGTTTGGTATCTCAACTACTTTCTTGGTATCTCTTGTTAGATTTAAACTATTTATAGTCAAGTTCTTGTGAAATTTTGAAACCACTACAATTTTATCTAAAAGACCCTTATTAAATAGTGAGTGAATCTTTTTATCGTTGTAAAAGTTATCGTGTGACCACAGTATGGTTTTCCTTGTCTTTAGAGGGTAATTAAATGCTTCCAAATAACGCAAAACAATTTTGGAGTCGTAAACTGTCTCATCATCTTCAGTTCTCCATATGTTTTTCCATCGAACTCCATGATACACACCCTCCTTATAGGTATTGGCATAAACTGTCACTTCATGTCCAATTCTTGCCAACTCCTTAGTCAGTAAGACAAATAAACTTTCTGTCCCTCCTAACCCTCGGTCAAGATAGTCTGGCGGATAAATTGAGAAGCGTTTCGCATAGATAAATGCTAATTTCATAGAACTTTGTTTTTAAAATCTAAAGTCTGGATTATTGAGTCAATACTCTTATTTGTAGTATCAATTATAATTTTATTTTTATACCTTTTATCTATATTCTCGTTTAGTAACTGTTCCCATCTCAAGTACCTGCTCTTTTCATTTAGCATAAATCTACTTTCAATACTTTGTATTTCATTCTCTGGGGGATACTGTTGGGAGTGCCTTTTTAGACGTTCCTCATAATCCGCAAATAGATATATTACAAGATCGAAGTGAATGTAGAAAAATGAGAAAAAGGTGTTCAATCTTAGTAGATTCTTTAGTTCCATCGCCTTGTTGTAGGCAAAGTGTCTCGGATAGTAGCTGACTTGAACGATAACCTTATTTTGTCTAGGCATAAAGAAAAGACCATCCAATATGTAAGTAATTGCATAAAGATAACTTCTAATACTGTTAGAAAGTTTCCAATTATAGGTAAAGCGATCAGCCATAGTTGAGACTGGCGTTTTTAGTAAAGCACCTATATTTACTCTCGTACTGTATCCCTCAAATTCATATTGTGCTAACTTTCTGGCAAGTGTCTTTTTCCCAGAGCAATCAAGTCCTTCAATTAAAATAAGTTTACTGTTAGAAATATAACGTCTATATATCGTTGGTGTCAGCAATATGGCTACTAATACTAATATTATTAATATGATTATCATAAGTGCCCTCTAGTAAAAAATATTTTACTGAACTTATTGATCTGTGTAGCTTGTGCCAGCAAGGTCAAAATCAAGGTAATAGTGATTAGATGTGGGAAAATTAATGCATGTAGGATTCCCCACAAGATAGATTCTCTAATATTGTTGACTACTTCTAATGAACTAGCAATAACTATTGCTAGATAGCTACCATGTAAAATTAAGGTTGGGATAAGGGCTACGTTATTTATTAGTGAAACCAAATAACCAAATGAAATTACATAATATATTATGTACCATAAGAATGGATAACTGGCTACTATTAGCTTATTTCTTAATGTTGGAGTTTTACGAAGACTTTGAATATAAGTCGGTATTAGGTTTATATTACCGATAAGCCACCGAATTCTTTGCAGAACAAAATAAACTATGTGATCCCTATCCTCCTCATCTGCAACTAAACATTCCACCACTTTAACAGAATAACCATTTGCTATGGATTTATAAGTTACAAAAAGGTCTTCCTGCAAAACGAGATCTTTCTGATATTTCAAATAAACACTTTTTGTTACCAGTGTAAAACTACCATGAATAGTTGCAACTCCTAGTCTTCCTCTTACTCTCTGTAAAAATGAATTTATAAAGTATCGCTCGAATTCTATAATCTTAGATTCCCAGTTTGACTTTCTTTTGTATTGTATGATTCCGATAATAAAAGTACTGTTATTTTTTTCTTTCTGTGATGCCAATAACTCAAAAGCATTTGGCTTTAGTTTTATATCTGCATCTAATAGAAAAATTTCATCATTTTTTGTATATCGAATGCCATTTATTAAAGCCGTAGACTTGCCAATGAAATCATCAATTACTATGCAATGGATTTTTGGGTTACTTTTTTCAATCTTTTTGACAATTTGCATAGTGCGATCAGACGAGTTATTAATAACAACAATAATCTCGTCAATCTCTATGTTTTTCTGAACTAATATTAATTCTAGTGTGTCTTTTATGTGATTTTCCTCATTCGAGACGGGTAGCACTACAGAATAGCTTTTTTTGGGAAACTCTAGTGTACTTTCGAAGTCTGATTGTTTTTTTCTTACCAGGTAATAGACATGTAGGTAAAGAAAACCTATAGTGACTATTTGTAAAACAATAATTATATACAACATACTGTTTAATCTAGTGGATGGTCATTTATTTCCTGTAAAATCAGATCTCGAACTATATCAGACTTGTTTCGACCCTCTTTTTGAGATCTACGATTAAGATAATTATGAATCCTATGATTTATATAAAAATTAAATTTTATTTTTCCAGAAAGGATGTTAGTTAAATATTCTTTAATAATTTCTTTAACCTCTTCCTCACTTTCATATTCTTTAACTTGTAGCAAACCATACCTAGAAGTATGGAGCATTATAGGTAAAACAAAGTCTTTACTTTTCTTATAAATTACAAGAGCTGGTATTTTATTATGTAGTGCATAATCTAGTTGATAACCTACTTTAAATGATTGAGTTGTAATATCTGCAATCATTGTATCCGAAGATGTAATGAGTTTTATAACGTAGTCATAAACACTTAGTCCCGAGCCATCTATCTCCTTCTCTACTTTCTTTCTATAGTCACTTTCGATTGGATGATGGATGTAGTTTGTATTTTCATGACCTAGAGAAAGAATAAGCTGATTTATATAACTATAACGATCATTATCCTTATCGAGATTAGAAGTTGAACCCGTAAAAAATACTTTCATATGACAAATTGTATTGACATAACAAATTAAATATCTTATCATCAAATATATTTTTACTCACATATGAGTAAGAAAGGTATATATATGAGTAACTAAAAAATTATACTACAGAAATCTCTAAAGGTGAATTAATAAATTGGGGGATAGATGTAGAAAAAGCTGATTAGTTTCGTTTTCGAGGACTACACTAATCAGCCATAGTTTAAGCTTGAAGTTCGGTATTTAGTACCTCACTTTTCGCTTATGTGTTTAATTTTAAAAGAGATTTAAATAGATGTCAATAGGTGACGGCAACAAAAAATACAAGTATAGCTTTGAAGAGATAATCACTGATCTAATCTCTAAAGTTAAAGATTCAGAGGGAGAGCAAACATTAGAGCTAATCTTCAAGCATTTGGAGGATCTAGCAGAAACAGCTAGCTCGATAGGGGTATTCCTGAACAGTCCGTTAGTTAGGATGTTGCAACCACATAGTTCAATACAATTTTCTCATCAGCAAAATAAAGAAATTTATATTTTAACCAGGGTTAAATGAACATGGCATTCGATATTCACGGCACATTACTTAGGAGCAATGAAAAAGAAACAGAGGTAATGGCTGGTCTATTAAAGATATTAAAAAATGCTGGGCATACAATAATTGTTTGGTCGGGTGAGGATCTAGACGAAATTATAAAGATCGTTAGAGATCTTGAGATCGAAGAGTATGTGGATAAGGTAATGACAAAAATCAATTTTGATAGAAATTATATGACTGAAATAGCATTTGATGATAATCCCGCTGCTTTTGCTGTAAAGGCAGTTATACAAGTTTAAGATTTTAAGAATATAAATAGTGAATAAAAAAATACGTATTCGCAAAGGAAACAGAATACTTTGAGTTTATTACAAAAGGAAATAAGCAAAATGAGATTCAATCCGTTGCTACAAACTTAGAACCATACAGAGGTGAACTAGATATTGATGGTGCTGTTGCCTTTACTTTTATAGTTACTGAAGCAGATGATGATTTGCAGAGAGCATTGGATGATTTGATTGTATTTGTTGAAAATGATACGAAAGAGATCATCGATTGGAAAAATAAAGTTAAGCATTTAAAAGAACATTATCTTGGAAGTTAATGAACTACATAGTCGTCTCTAAAGCTGAACTTGAACATTATTTATATAGAACACAAAGCCATAATGAGATTTGGTACTTTTGGCGAAAGATTGTAAAGAAAATGCCAGATGAAATATATGAAGCAATTAAGAATAAACGTACTGATTTAGTTCATATTTCAAAGGGCATTTAATATAAACGGTTATAAACCCTACATATTTGTATCAGAAAGTGCATCAGATTCAATAAATGCATATCTTTAGAAATATGTAGTTTATGTGATTAGTAAACCAGGAAAGGGTTACAAGACTGGCTTGGATGTAAAAGAGAAACTGAAACATAAACGCATAAGAGGAAGGGAAGATTAGTAATATTTTTTACTGAAGTATAAATGCATAATCCTAAAGTCAAGTTGAATTCTGAAGTAACAATTGAAATGGGCGGAAAAACGAGAACAGTAACAATAGTGAAAAGAACTGAGATTGGCTTAAGTAAAGGTATTATTTCTGAAGATTCACCTTTAGGGAAAATATTGATGGGTATGAGTATAGATGATATAACCGACTTTGAAAGTCCGTCTAGAAAGGTTGTTGAAGTAAGTATCTTAAGAATTAGAAAGCATGAGTAAATTTGTATTACGTTACATTGCACATAATCGCCTTTGATGTTAAAGAATGATGACATAAAGCACAATAATGAAGAGAGATTACATTGGAAGTAGCAACCTTAAACCCTAGCAAACTAATCAAAAAATAAATTATTAAAACATTATCATGAAACTTGAGCAAACCGCACTACAGTCTATTTTAAATGAACAAGAATACAGAGACTTTGAAGGTGTTCTAACCGAAGTATGTAGGCAAGAACCAAGTATTATCGGAGTATTGGCAATAGGGAGTTTAGTCCAAGATATGAGACTACCAGACCCTTCAGGTTTAGCAACACCTCGAACTGAGAGAGAGGAAATATATGATGTTATAAGGAATAGAGGAAGGAGGAGGATTTTTCCTAGTGCCAATTCGGATTTAGATTTGTGGATATGCACTCAGAACCCTTTTGAAGCTCAATATGTTGAACATGCAATAGAATATCGAGCGATTGAGCTGATTGATACATTGATCAATGATAGAAGTATACATGGCACAAATAGATGGATTGAATTGAAACAAAAGGCCTTTGGTGCATTTTATAAAAAGGACTATCTTTATACCGATCAGTGGAAAACTTCAAATCAAGATGCCCCTTGGAACGCTGAGGATTTTAAGACCAGGTTGATTAGTGAACTTATGTATTGGCTACCTGACGTTGTAAGAAGAGTCAACTATAATTTCAAAAAACAAATACCAGGTGATTTTTTAGAGGTAAGAGCGTATCCGGAATGCACATTCAATCTCAGGCCAGAAGATCTAGTTATAGACGGTGTGGTGGAGAAGTCTCCATTCCCCCGAATAGTTAATAATGATTGGCTTGATATTAATCGAAATGCAATGGTCTTGTATGTAACTGATCAAGTTTCTCCAAGCACAATATATCCATTTCAGGAAGATGGTCGGAGGCTAGGTAACGACATACAACAATTTATTTCTGAAGCCTAGAGATTTTATGAATATCATGTCATTTGAAGAGCAAGAGACAACATTAACTTACAAACAAATGCAAGAACACATCGGGTTCATAGTCATGAAGCCTGACGCAATTGAGCTTGGTGTTGCCGAAGAATTGATAGGAATGGCTACAGAGAAACTACTACAAGAGGGAATACATTTACTACATGGCGAAGTCATTACAATTGAATCAGAGGTACAATTAAGACTGTTGTATCCACATATAGATGAAGCAGATTTCTGGAGACATATGAAAGATTATTTTCTAGGAAATCTTGTAGCCGTAACGGTTTATTATTCTCATGAACCAACGCATATAGAAAGAACCATAAAGAATATTAAAGGACCCAGACCAAGAGATTGGGAGATAACTCAGCTGGAAGGGGCTAGGTCTATTGATGATTTCCTCAGAGCTTTGATTCCTGTTCCGGGAACAGAGCAGGTGGTTAAGCCATTATTAGAAAAAATTCTTGAATCAAAACGCCGCAATGGTATCTTTGAATTTACAGACGCAGAGTTTGCTATTTATTCGAGAAACTTAGTACATTCTCCAGAGGGAGAAGACGAATATCAGGGGATGTTGAAATTACTGTCCGCAGACACGAGAAATCTAATCTTGGAATCATTAGAATTATGATACTATATTATTAGCAATAACTTAAATTTTTAAAATTAACTATATGGCTAAAGTAACAATAGTTGACAAGAATGATGAAGTTGTTGGGAGTGAAGAACGCTCAGAGGTATATAAAAAGGGGTTAATACATAGATTAATACGTGTACTCCTTTTTAATAAGAAGGGGCAGTTATTACTACAATGGAGAAGCAAAGAAGAAGACACTTTTCCCGAAACATGGGATCAATCTGCGGGAGGGCATGTTGATGCAGATGAGGAATATGAAGTGGCCGCATATAGAGAATTAGAAGAGGAGTTGGGCGTTTCTGATGCTAAGCTCACAATGATCGACAAATTTTATACATCTGGCGAGATTGGTGAGAAAAAGATTAATAGATTCAACGCAGTTTTCGTTGCAGAGTATGATAAGAATGACTTCGTTTTGCAGAAGGAAGAAGTTGAGAAGGTGAAGTGGTTTGACATCGATGAACTGTATAACCTGGTTGATACAGACCCAGATAAATTTACGCATGGATTAATATCAATTCTAAGAGATTACAAGGATAAATTTTACGACTTTAAATCAAGTGCAACTCAATAACGATTCAATAAATGCAGTTGATAACGCTTTATACTCAGATGGATTATTAATGCCCCTCTATGATAGTTATAGTTTCTCGAATATACCAGGAACAATAGAAAGTCTTCTGAGTGGCAGTACCGAACTAAATACTTTGCCCAAATCATGTTTCAATAAAACCGAAACGAATGTAATCATTCTAATTTTTATTGATGCCCTTGGATGGTTGTTCTTAAAAGAATTTCTATTTGATAATGATGATTTTAAAACGTTCACTAGAAATTCAATTGTATCAAAACTAACCTCAATATTTCCTTCTACGACCACCGCACATGTTCCTTTAATGCATACAGGCAAGCTACCGCCTCAAAGCAAATTATTGGAATGGAGACAATATAATAGTACATTGCAAGATATAATCATTCCTATTAAAAATACCTTTGCGTACAAGGATTTAACTATTGAAAAAAAATATTTAAACAAAATATATCCAAATAATAAGTTTTATGAACGATTATCGAGCAAAGGAATAGACTCTACCGTGCTATTGGGAGAAGAATATGGAGATTCACAATTCAACAACCTTATGACAAAAGGTAGTTCATTGGTAACGTATAGAGCTATTGAAGAAGCGTTTGAATATATTGTTACAAAGACCTCTTTGAAGAAAGCTAAGGCTAAACTCTATTTTCACTTTTACATGAATACTATTGATACATTGCTGCATAAATATGGTACGAGATCAGAGTTGGTGAAAAATGAGATTATCAAAACTTTTAAACTAATAAATAAATACCTGCTAAATCTAACAAGCAATGATAAAGTAAGCTTAATCCTCACCGCAGATCATGGGCATGATGATTACGATCCTGACCAAACAATTTTTATAAATAAGCGTATACCTCAAATCAATAGTATGATAAAAACGAATGCACATAAACATAAGATCTTACCTGCAGGTTCATCTAAATGCTTTTTCTTATTTATAAAAAAAGACCAAATTAGCTCGGCCTATAATTTATTAAATAACCACCTATCTACTAAATGCAATATACTATTATCATCGGAGGTTCTTAGAGATAAATTGTTTGGAAACGTAGACTATGACGAAAGATTTACTGAGATGGTAGGTCAAATCATTATTCTACCTAAGGATGGTTTTTCTGTATCGTGGGACACAGAGCCACTAAAACAGGCCGTATCAGTCAGTCAACATGGTGGACTAACCCGAAGGCAGTCAGAGATACCATTTATATTTATTTAATCCTGTATCGAGGGCGCAGTTGCGAGGTGGGATGAATGGGAAATCGATCTGTAGCCCTAGCGTTAGACTCTTTTATAAAAATCAAGATTGAGTTTATAGAGAAGTTAAAACATAATTATATGGTAAAAAGAGAAAGATATAAATTACATATATGAGCCTTCTAATTCTTTAGTTTTATAATTAAAAATAGTCTACGTACAATTTTTGTACTCCAATTCCATAATTGTACCCTTGTTAAAATAAATTATGATAAAGAGAGATAGTCAAAAAGATCAAAGATTTACAAGATAAATACCCCGTTACTCAAATAACTGGACCACGTCAGCCTGGTAAAAGAACTTGTTGAAATTAAATCAAATAGAACATTTAATTCTGACTTCTTGAAGAACACAAAACTTGTACGTCCTCTTTTAGAGGATAAGTATGACATAACTTCTAATTTGGTATATATCGGAGACTTTAATCAGACAGTTCAAGATGTAAAAATGTCAAACTGGATTTAGTTTATCAAATAAGCAACTCATTTTTTTGTTTTAATAGTATAAAACAGGACTTCGTATTTATATATTTAGTATATTATTGTATATTAACTAGTATTATCTTGCTAAAATCTAGTTTGTAACCTCTCAAGATACATTTTTATGCTCACTAAATATTTGATAAGACAACAAGACCTTGTGTTATCTGTGGCTTCTATAGGAACAGCTAGAATTATTAATCAAATTTCCCCAATTCTTATTGTAATAATATTCAGTAAACTTGTTAGTACAAGTATATTAGGAAATTTAAATACTGTAATAGCTTCGCTAGTAATTCTTCCAGAACTTAGCGATCTTGGAATATCTTATTCTATAGTTAGATACGCAAAAGAAAAAACTGTAGAGATATCTTCCATAATTGTACTTAGAATTATTTCTTCCATACTTTTAACCACTGTTGGAATTATACTTGCTTTGATTCTACAATTAGATTTAATAGCTGTATTGGTGATACTATGTATCATTTTTAGTGTTGGTAATACATTTATGCAATACTACGTAGCAAGACTTGATCATAAAACTGTCTTTTTTATTCAGCTGATTACGAATGTAATTTTTTTTACTGGCAGTTTTGTTCTATATTATTTAGCAGATTTAAATCCATCTATTTCTGTAGTAGCATCTAGATTAATAAGTTTTGCTATTCAAAACGTCTTCCTTTTTGTCAAATTAATCAAAGATAAGGTTTTGGTAAAAAGATTCATATTTGATTCAGAACTTTTAAAGCTTTCGAGGGATTTGTATTGGTTCCAGATTGTAGAAAAAATAATAAATAATTTTGATGTTATTTATATTTCGGTAGTTTTGAGCGATTTTTATGCAGGTATTTACAAACCGGCAGGGCTTATTGCTTTGGCACCAATGTTTTTTGGTACACTAATTAGCGCACCTTTATTACCAATCTTAATTAAAACAAAGCTTAAAGAAGACAGAATTGAATTGATTGATAGATTACTAAAAATTCTAATTTGCACATTGATTCTTTTCTCGGGCATAATAATTATTGGTGGAAAACTAATTTTGAGCACTGCTTTTACACATAATATAGGTGAATATGGGTATATAACAATGATATTGCTAACACTCGCCTCTTCTTTATATGTACTTACCATGCCAGTACACGAACTAATGATAGTTAATGATAGAAATAGTATTATAAGGAATGTATCTACACTTAGAATAATATTTTTTATTTTGCTGCTATTAATCGGTCTTACTGTTAAAAATATAAATCAAGTAGCCTTATCACTTTTAATTATATATTTTGTACATTTCTTAATTTACTTTAAATACTACAAAACATGGAAAAACACTTGATGAATACTCATGAGTATTCAATTATGTATAAATCGGAGGAAAATCATTGGTGGTACAAAGGACTTAGGCATTTATTAGTAAGATGGATTAAAATTCTAAAACCAAAGAGAATTTTGGATGCAGGATGTGGTACGGGAATGAATGCATTTGCTGTCCTAAAGGAAGAAGATTCATATTTGCAAGGCATCGATCTTTCGTCAGAAGCAGTCAAATTAGCAAAGTTACGAGGTCTCAATAATATTTTTTTAGGAGATATTACTAAGTTAGAATTTGCAGATAAGGAGTTTGATGTAATTTACTGTATGGATGTACTTTCTATGCTTACAACCAATCAGCAAGCTACAGCTTTAAAAGAATTTTACAGATGTTTAGATGTAAATGGATTTTTAATTTTAAACGATACAGCCTTTCAATTTTTGTATTCTGCACATGATTACTCTGTAGGTGTGAAAAAAAGATTTACTAAAAAAGAGGTAAAATTGTTATTGGAAAATGAAGGTTTTGAGGTAGTTTTCCAAACGTACAGAGTTTTTATATTATTTCCATTTGTGGCTCTGTTTAAGTTAATTCGAAGGATAGAACTGAACACTAAGAAAAATAGACAAGAGGTTATCGGCGATGTACAGCGTACTAATAAGTTCATAAATATTGTGCTTTACAAAATTATGCAATTAGAAAATTTATTGCTTAATTATTTTACTTTGCCATTCGGAACATCTGTATTTACAATTGCTAAAAAAAATGAAAAAACTAAATAATTACTTCCAATCTGACTTTGCAAAAGTTCTTGCATTTTTTGTCGCTTCTAGATTGATAATTTATATAGTCGGAGTTATTGCTGCCGCAAGTTTACTTAATTTTAATACAGGAGAAAGGTCACACTTCGAAGCAATAAATCCTAAAGAAACATGGTATCAATGGGATGTTGAATGGTACGAGGGCATAGCAAAGTATGGATATAATCCAAAAAATCCAGAAGTTAGCCCTTTGAATGTTGCTTTTATGCCAGGCTATCCTTTGACTGTTGGTTTATTAATGAGATTAGTTGGAACCAATGATTTTTTTTGGACTGCGACAATACTTTCAAATATTTTATCTATATTTGCTATATATTTTATTTTTAAATACTTTAAATCAAGAGTAAAAAATGCAAATGAATTTTTATTAGTATTTTTTAGTACTGCAGGAACATTTTATTTATCTATCCCATATGTAGAAAGTTTGTATCTTTTTTTGTTGGGACTAATCTTTTTGTTAACTCAGCACAAAAGATATCTCCTTGCTTCGTTTATTGCTGGATTAGCTTTGGCAACAAGAATTCAAGCTTTAGCCTTTATTTTAATTCCGGCAGTAGACTATATTATTGTCAATAAGAAAAGTTTTTCTCAACTTTCTTTAGCAAAGTATATTATGTTATTTGCAATGGGAACACTATTTAGTATTCCATTATTGAGCTTTATGTACTACACACATGTTCATTATAATGATCCTTTAGCATTCTTAAATGGTCAAGAATATTGGAATAATCCAACTCCTTTTCCACTTAAGTCAATTACAGGTCTTTTTCTGTATCCTAAAAGTACTTGGGGTTTTGTACATTCTATATTATGGTTTTTTTATGTATTTATAATTATTCGTAATTATAAAAGAATGCAGTTAAACGAGCTTCTCTTCTGTGTAGTAGTTTTGCTGATAAGTAGCACAAGCGAATTATTCTATGCAGTCTATAGATACGTTCTTCCGTTAATACCAGTTATAGTATTAATAACAGAAGAAAAAGATTGGGTTAAAAAAGCATTTGTCTATACAAATTTAATACTAGGAACTTTATTGTTAATTGCGTTTGTTACAGGATCACCGATTGCTGTTTAGTCAATGTGTCTAACTCTAGCTCTAAAAATTCTCCAAACATAGCCCGAGCCAGTTTTTAAAAACTTATACATGCTCGGTGCAGATTTAGATACACCAACCTGCCTATCTTTAAAGTGAAAGGGCATTTCGTATACTTTCAAGCCTTTTTCGCATGCATTATATATAAATTCTATAAAATAAGCTCCATAACCTGACGGATGAATAGTTACATAGTCAAACACTGATCGTTTTAAAATTACAAATCCACTATCATAATCTTTTATGCCGTGCCCCAGAATCAGAGAAGCTAAGCCGTTAATTAGCCTACTAGAAAATGTTCTTAAAAAGGTTCTATCGTCCTTACCGCCTGGTGCATATCTAGAGCCAATAACAATGTCAAATTCAGAAAGTTTACTTATCATGTCTGGAAGCATTTTAACTGGCATGCATGTATCTGCGTCCATCCAGCCTACAATATCACCTCTGGATTCTATGATTCCCCTATTGAAAGCTGATGCTAAGCCTTTTGCTTTTCTTCTTATCAACTTTAGGTTTTCGTACTTTTTCATTAATTTTTCAACAATATCACCAGTACCATCGGGCGAAGCATCATCTACAACGATCACCTCAACGGGTTGTTTAATATACGTAAATACCTCATTTATCATTTGCTCTATATGTTCTTTCTCGTTGTAAGTAGCAAAGATTATCGAAACAAGTTTACTTGCTTGATTAAATTCGGACCTCATATTTTTAGGAGTTAAGTTATTATTATATATACTTAGATGTTACAGCCATCAAAATTCATTACTCTTAAATCTTATATCATTTTTTGCTATAATTACATAGTTGTCAGTTTCGATTATTTTATTTTTTAATTTGTCAGTATGTCAGAAAAAGCTAAATTGTCCACCAGCTATTATTTTGCTGCTGGGGTCTTCAAAATAGACAGCATGGCTGCAGGTTTCCCAGATTTAATAAAGATTGCCCAAGAATGGAGTAAGGATGAAAATTTTTACGAAATTATTGTGAGGCAAGTTTCTGAAAGTAATTATGGTATACAATTTGTATACTATACTGTAAATCCTCAAGCACAAGATTCCATTAAAATTTACAAAAAACAGTTAGAAGAAAGATTTGGTAAAGATTTCTATGCATGGGATTATCAAACAAGTTCTTCAGAAAGTTTAGATAGATTAAAGAAAATGGTTGTAATCTCTAAAAAGTTAGAATTGAATTAAAGTTTTAATTTGGGGTAAAGCGACAACATTACCCCTCGTCGTAAAGTGATATTGGATTAATATCAATAGAATAATTAGCCTGGTCTGCCAGCATTAACCTAGTGTATAGATTTATTTGAGATACATCTGAAAACCTTATCCCAGTTATTTCGTTAACTTTATCTAAAACACGTTGTGCAGGTGTCCTTCCATTTTCGTCCTTTTGAATTCTTGATTTTGAAAAATTATGCAAGAGAAATCTATCATAAATGGATAAGCAGTTTTTTTCTTGAAAATACCAGAGTAGCAAATCTACTTCGTAAGGAGCGAAAGAGCCTACTCTTCTAGCACCACCCTTTTTTGTCGCATCCGTGCAATACAAAGCTCTATAGAACCCAAGCACACCATTAGCTGCAAGCGCTTCTTCCAAATTATGAATATAGTTAGGTTTTAAAGAGTTATATTGAATACTGTTAAGTGAATTGAGGAATTTGGTTACACTTTGAAGTGCGGTCTCCACTAGAGTTTTGTCAGGCGAAAATGCTAGTTCGAAACTAAATTCAGCCCTTATATTTCTAAAGAGTGTATTTAAATCTTGAACTTGCATGCCATTATTAGTTGCAATGTAATTTGAAAAACCTATTGAGTTTATTGTTCCTCTACTTGTTACCATCTGTTGATTTTTTACCTCTACAGCTGTCTTTAATATTGCTAAGACAAAAGAATCTTTTGCTGTTTGCTCTACATTTGACCTAGCCAACTGAAGGGCTTTTGCTCTAAGAATAAGTTCATCTGTAGAAAATCTGCCCTGCTTAATTTGATACAAATTAGTTGGTGTTACATGAATACTGTATTTATCGCGGATATATAAAGCAGCAGATGCTGGAGGAAGTTCTAAAATCGATCTGTTTATATCCTCTTTGACTAAATCAACTTTTACTTGTTCGGAAATTAAGGTTATTGACATTTTTTATTGTAAACTAATCTCCCCGGGGAACTCCCAGACTATAATCTTCCAAATCTTCTTCGTTAATATCGTCATCATCTTCTAGGTTTGTTTGCCCTGCAAGATTTCCATAATCTTCATCGGGCTCTTCTTTTCCATGCATCATTAATTCATCCTGCTTGGTTAATTCATCTTTCGGATCTACTGTATGGAATCCAGGCAATTCTTCTGCTAATTCATCTATTATTTCATCTTCATCGGGAATTGCATTATTATTTTTATCTTGAGCTTTGGGATTAACTTGTACAGTATCGTCGTTCATAGGAGGTTATTAACAACTTAACTTTACTTAAATTATACTATCGTTGCCTTATTAGCTCAACGTGACTTTTCTAAAACTTAGTAATTTGAGCTTTATAAATTATATTATTCGTTGTATCCTTAATAGTTATATCTTTCTGACTATAGTTATTACTAAAAATATATGGAATATAAAAAGAAAACAAAAATTGTTTGCACCATTGGACCTGCAAGTTGGGATCCCGGAGTAATGAAAAAAATGATTGATGCTGGAATGAATTGTGCCAGAGTAAATGGGGCTTTCGCAGATCCGGATGAACTTGATAAAGTAAAAAAATTGGTTAAGGATGTAAGCGATGAAGTATCTTTAATGGTGGATGTAAAAGGACCTGAAGTAAGAATGAATAAATTTGGCGAGCCAAAAAAGATAAAACCAGGTGATCAAATTATTATTGGAAATACTGACAAGGACGAAATATATCCTGCAAATTATAAAGACCTTTATAAATTTCTAAATCCAGGCCAGCGAGTTGTGATAGGCGATGGAGATGTTGAACTTGTAGTTAAAGAAATAAAAGGAGATCAAATGTACTGCGAGGTAGTTTACGGAGAATTATTCAAACCTGGGAAAGCAATGAATCTTCCAGGAGCTACATACTCGACTCAGGTTTTGACCGATAAAGATATTATAAATCTTGAACATGCTATCAAAACAGGTTGGGATTTTGTATCTGCTTCTTTTATTACAAGTGCAGAGGCTGCAAGAGAAATAAAGAAGTATCTTAAAGGTACACACATGAAGCTTATTGCAAAAATTGAAGACGAGCAAGGAATCAAAAATATAGATGAAATTTTGGAAGAAGTTGAGGGTATAATGATTGCCCGAGGAGGATTGGGAGTTGAATTGGGCCTTGAGAAAGTACCAATGGTTCAAAGATTATTAATAAAAAAATGTAATGATGTTGGCAAACCAGTTATTACAGCAACACAGATGCTCGAGTCAATGACATATAACCCTAGACCAACCAGAGCTGAAGTGAATGACGTGGCAACAGCTATAATGCTTGGATCTGATTCAGTAATGCTATCTGGCGAAAGTTCTGCTGGAGAATATCCTGTAGAAGCGGTTGAAGAGCTTTCTAAGATTGCTTTGGCAGTTGAGTCACATTTACAACCAAAAATATTAGAAACAAAGGCATTAGGTTTTTCTACAACTGACGCTATTTCTAAGGCTGCAGCAAGAATGTGTATAGAAATGGACCAAGAAATTGATAAAGTGATAGTTGTGTCTAGAACAGGTAGGACTGCAAGATTATTGGGTAGGCATGGAATTAAACAACCAATTTATGCAATAACAAAGACAAATTACTATGCAAGACGAATGATGTTAAGCAAAGGTATTAACAGAGTATTTACTTTAAATGCAGTAATTAAAGATAGAGATACAGCAATAGCAGAGATTATTAAGAGATCCACGGAGTTTGGTATCGTTAAAAAAGGAGATAATGTGCTATTTTTAAGTAAAACTCCGCTTGATGTTCAGGAAGAATACTTTCCAAACATGTTTGAAATTGTTCGAATTTAGTATAAGTATATGAATAAAAAAGTTATCTTAACAATTCTAGATGGCTGGGGGTTAGCCGAAAAAACAGAATTTAATGCCATCGAAAATGCCAAAACTCCTCATTTCGATAAACTGATTCGAGAATATCCAAATACAAGATTAAAAGCCGATGGTGAGGCTGTTGGGCTTCCCGAAGGTCAGTTTGGTACATCCGAGGTCAATCATATGACTATAGGTGCTGGAAGAATTATTTGGCAGGATTTACCTAAAATAAATAAAGCTATCGAGAATGGTGATTTTTTTAGAAACGAAGCTTTGTTAAAAGTTATACAACATGTAGAAAGAAATAATTCAAAATTAAATTTGATAGGTATACTTAGCGACGGAGGTGTACATTCACATATCAATCATTTATTTGCTTTGCTAGATTTACTTGAACAAAGGAAATTTAAACAAATAATTTCTATTCACGTTTTTACGGATGGTAGAGATGTAGCACCAAAATCAGCAGAGAAATATTTGTCAGATTTACAAAATTATATTTCAAGCAAACAAGATTTAAATATAGTTATTTCGACTTTACAAGGTCGATCTTATTTAGATAGAGATAGGGATTGGGATAGAACTGAAAAAGCTTTTGCATTAATAACAAAGGGACAAGGTAAAAAAACAGATAAATGGCAATCTGCAATTAATCAATCGTATATTACATATTCTACAGATGAACAATTGCCCCAATATTTAATAAATTCTGATGGCTTAATGCGTTCGAATGATGGTGCTATTATATACCACTTTAGACAAGACCGAATTTATCAACTGATTAGAAGAATTTTGGACGAGAAAATTGAAAACTTCGAAATTGCATCATTTATGCAGGCAAGTGAAGATTTTACCAGCGTTCGTGTAGCATTCCCACGCGAACCGATTACCGACACTTTAGCCGAAACCATTGCAATTTCAGGAAAATCACAATTGCACGTTACCGAAACTGAAAAATTTGCACATGTAACTTATTTTTTGAATGGAGAGAAAGAGCAGGAAATGACGAACGAAACATGGAAGATGATTGAATCGAATCGATACGTAAAACCATACTATAACTTTGAACCCAATATGCGTAACTTTGATATAGCCAAAGTAATTACTGAAGGTATAGAAAGTAAAGAATTTGATTTTATGGTAGCTAATTTTAGTTCGGCAGATATGGTGGGGCACACTGGAGATTACAATGCTGCTGTGGTTTCTGCGCAGTCAGTAGATTTTTGCTTGGGCAAAATTTATGAAGTGATTCAAAATAAACTTGATGAATACGCTTGGATAATTACTGCCGATCACGGTAATTCTGAAATTATGTGGGATGAAGAAAATAATCAACCTCATACTCAGCATACGTTGTCACCAGTACCTTTTATTCTAGTCTCTAACATTGATTGCACTTTACATAGAAGAGATACGCTGTCGGATATTGCACCAACTGTTCTTGATCTACTAGGAATTGCGAAGCCAGGAAAAATGACAGGCGAGAGTTTAATTATAAGAAAGTAGTTCTGCAATTCTAGCTTTTTTAATACTATAGTATTCTAAAAGGCATAGACCTAAACCATGCCTTTTAGACTGTCAGAGGATTGCTATAATAACTCCGATATTCTTAATAATTCATTGTATTTTGCAGTTCTTTCACCTCTACTAGGGGCACCAGTTTTAATTTGCCCTGCACCAGTTCCTACAGCTATATGAGAAATTGTAATATCTTCTGTTTCGCCACTTCTATGAGAAACAACATTCTTCCAACCAGCTTGTTCACTCATTTTCATTGCCTTTAGCGTTTCTGTTAAGCTACCAATTTGGTTGACTTTAACTAACAATGCATTGCATGATTTTTCTAAGATAGCTTTTTCAATTCTTCTAACATTTGTAACTAATAAATCATCCCCTACAATTTGCAAATTTGAGCCTAGTTTTTCTGTAAATTTAGTCCAGTTGCTCCAATCGTCCTCAGAAAAAGGATCCTCGATACTTAAAAAAGGATATTTATTTGTCCAACCAATTAATGTTTCTAACCATTCATCAGAAGAGAGTTTTCTGTTTTCGGTTTTCAAAATATAACTGCCGTCTTCAGGATTATAAAACTCGCTAGATGCAACATCTAATCCGAAGTACACATCTTGGCCAAGTCTATACCCTGCTTTTTCTACAGCCATAGAAATGACATCAAAAGCTTCCTGATTATTTGCAAATCCTGGAGCAAATCCGCCTTCATTACCAACATTTACTGACTGACCTTTTTCTTCTAATATTTTTCCTAGGTGTAAAAATATTTCGCATCCAGCTCTTAACTGTTCTTCGTAATCCTTATTTTCGATTATGACCATAAATTCCTGAATGTCTGTTGACCAATTTGCGTGTTTTCCACCATTCATTATATTAAACATAGGTCTTGGCAGTTTCATTGGCACATTACCATACAACTCATTTACATATTTAAATAATGGCACCTTTCTTGAAGCAGCGATAGCATGCGCATAAGCTAAAGAAATCCCTAAAATAGCATTTGCGCCTAGTTTTGATTTATTCTCTGTACCATCTTCTGCTAAAAGAAAATTATCCAAATCTTCCTGACTATGAAAATCTTTGCTAACTAGCACGTTATTAAGATTTATAACATTTTGAACAGCCTTTTTGACTGATTTGCCTAAATAATTTGATTTATCTCCGTCTCGAAGTTCAAGTGCTTCGTGTGTTCCAGTAGATGCACCACTTGGTACAGCTGCTCTTCCAAATGAACCATCAACCAAATACACATCAACTTCTAAGGTTGGAGTTGCTCGTGAGTCAATTATTTGTCTTGCATGGACTTTTGATATATTCATAAGTAAGTCTTTATTAAAATTTAATCCACACTATAATAACTCCTATTTTAGAATCATAGCAAATAAGTTGCTGAATATTTGTAAGTACTTTACAATAATAGTGTATTAATTGTATGCATTGAAAAAATTTTTTGTTCCATCAGAGAAAAATCATCATACCCCTTATTTATTAGGAAGGTACGCGCTAATCATATATATAATAGTTATATTATTATTTAATTTTGTAGCAACTCAACTTAATTTTGCCAATGTAACTGCCTCATTCGAGATTCAGGCTCTATTGCAAGAACACAATAATGAGAGACTTAAGCGAGGTCTTGAATCAGTTCAAATTAACCCTCTACTCAGCTCTTCTGCATATCAAAAGGGTATTGCAATGCTTAACTCTAATTGCTGGTCTCATTACTGCCCTGATGGAAAAGATTGGAGAGATTATTTTGTAGAAGGAGGATATGACTATCTACATGCTGGTGAAAATTTGGCTGAGGGTTTTAGCACTGTTTCTGGTGTAATGAGTGCGTGGATGAATAGCGAAACTCATAGGGCTAATATATTGAATCGAGAATTTAAGGAAATAGGCTTTGCTGTGATTACTGGTAATTATCAAGGAAAAGAAAATAATACTATTATAGTTGTGCATTTTGGAACACCGATGCCTACTTCTAGCTCTAATCCTGCTTCTGATATTATCGTGCCAAGTAATATTAGTGTAACAATAGATTATCCACTGAATGGTCAATCTTTCTCTAATGGTAACGTCGAAATAAAAGGTCGTGTAGAGCCTTCATATTCAGAAGTTACAATAGAAGATAACTATAAAGAAATAGGTAGAATTAATGCCGACGGAGACAATTATTCATTCAGACCTGATGAACCACTTAGGGAAGGTGCACATCAAATTGTTTCAAAAGTAATAAATAAGTCTGGTCAAGTTCAAGCCGCATCTGAATCTGTCAGTTTTGAGATTGATAATTCTAGTCCGTTTATAATCAAATCTACTACTAAGGTAGAACACGAGGGTAGTTATTATGTTTTTAAATTCAATACCAGCGAAAGCGTAGATAGTATAATTACCGACATTCCAAGCTTTGATATAACAAGATATTCTCCAACTAATTGGGGATTCAAAGTTTTGGTTTCTGATTTAGAAAATAATAGGGGAATTGCTATATCTTTAACAGACAAAGCTGGCAATTTATTTGCAGCATTTTTTGATATGAATGATATACGTGATTTTAGATCTCAGGCGGAGCTTCCATCACAAAGTATTAACTCATTATCTTCAAATTTTATTGCAGAATTTTTTAAGGAACTAGCAGGAAGTAGTATCAAGGCAAAATTTTTGTTTGGATTTATTGTATATATGGTTATACTACTTATAATAGATTTTATATTTCTGCAAAAAAGTCAAATGTTGCAGATCAGAACATCCAAATCACATTTTCATATATCAATTTTTGTAATTCTCTTACTTTTCTTATTAATAGGTGGGGCAACTGGTAGTATATTAACAGGAACAAATCTATGAACTTCTATAAGGAAATAACTAAGTGGAAGCAAAGACCATTAATATATTCAAGCTTATTATTCTTGCTTTTTGCAGGTTTAATAAATTTATTGGAGAGGACTTCAGAAAAGTATTTTTTTATAGGAGTCTTGGTTGTTTACATGGTACTACTAGGCGAACTATTTTTTAGCTCAAATTACTACCATATTCAGCATCGAAGGAATTCTAAAAAGAGGTATGAATTCGAATCTCACAAGATAGTGCAATATCTACATCATATAATATTTCCTACAATTACATACTATGGAATAGTTTTATTCACTTATTTTAATGAACAATTCTCTGTTTATTTTATTAATTTAATCTTGGTTTTTGCACTTTTTTCGTTAATTTTTGAAAATATTTTTTCTTTTTATAATCATAATTATAGTTTAAATAAATCAACAAATTATGTTTATGATTTAGTAAGCGTGATACTTGTATTTATGTGGGTAGATGTTGTATTAAATTTTTCTAGACTAGTAGTAATTCCAGAAATATTAACAATTACGTTGCTGTTGATTATATTTTTTGTTTTTGGCTATCTTGCAATCCTTAGACATGCTTTTATTTCTTATTATCTGAAGGTTCTGTTGATAATTTTAATACTTAAGCTATGTTACTACTTATTAATAGATGTGGTATCTTCGTCTGTTTTGAATATTGCATTATTGAATGCGCTATCATTTCAAGCTTTAAATTTTATCGTACTTAATAAAATAGAAAGAACTATAAACAAAGAAAGCCTTTTAGATTATATTTTAATACTAATGCTGCTATTTAGTCTGATGTACGTATACGGCATTTGACACAAATTGTTGAGGTATTTTGCAAAAATGATATAATTCAGAGGCAAAATGCTCAGGGTTGGTAGCTCAGTGGTAGAGCAGTGGCCTTTTAAGCCATTGGTCGAGGGTTCGAATCCCTCCCAACTCACCATCTACCCTAAAACGCAAAATATATTTTCTACATATTACTCAAAGCTACTATAAATAAATAATACATAGGTTAAATTAAGCTTCTTCCTTTACAGCATAAGACTATGGACTTTTGTCCGTTATAACTTTTATTAACTGCTAAAATATTGTTATGAAAAAAATATTATTACTAGTACTTTTAATTTTGGTAATCGGTTTCTCATATTATCAATTAGAGAAAAGTACTAAAAATTCTTTAGAGAATTCAATTGCAGTAAGCGATAACAACACTAATAATGCTTCAGTAAAAGAAGAAACAACTTATTATTTTGACAAGTATACAAATACATACATTATTTTCTTTAATCAGCTAGAACTTGAGTTAAATGCTAATACTAATCCAACTGTTTTCTTAGAAAACGCAAAAAATAATGAGTATAAATTTGCAATAAATGCAGGTTATTTTACAGAGGAATTTGATCATGCAGGATTATTGATGATTAATGGAAATTTAGAATATGCTTTAGCTGCAGGAGACAAGCAGTTAACAAAGCTTGTAGTTATACAGCATGACAGTAAAATAATAGATTTTATAGATGCCTCGGAGGAATCCTACAATGAATTAGAAAAATCAAATAATATCTCGGCATTCCAAACTGGACCTGCTATCATTGAAAATAGCTCAATTAATCAACAAGAGATAAATAATTCTTTAAATGGAGATATTAAAGCTTTAAGAAGTTTTATAGGATACACCCAAAGCGGTAAGCAATTTATTGGAGTGACAGTAAATAGAGTTACTTTGAATGAAGTGGCTAATATTATTTTAAATGTGCCTTCACTTAAGAATGAGCTAATTTTTGCAGTAAATTTAGATGGAGGCTCTTCCGTTGCGCTTTATTCGGAAGAAAATGATCAGTTTAAAATTGGGACTTATAAAATTTTGCCATATATTATAGGTATTAAGTAGCTATCTTAAGTTAGTTAGTCTACCAACGCCTAGTCCTTCAGAAAAATCATCAATTTGTCTTGCAATTCTGTTTACTCTATCTCCCCAGCCTATACATTCATCTTGTCGTCCACAAAAGAAATCTTGTCCATTACGAAAATCCGTTAGAAAAGGTGCCCCATAATATTTCATTGTTTGAGATGTGACAACATCGATGCTTTGTTCAAAACTTTCAAACCTAATACGATTTACACCAGCTCCACCCCATCCCCAGCAATTGTACATTTGTGCAGATGTATAGTATTTGCATAAATCTGTTTCATGTTTTGCAATTGCAACAATACCTATACAATCAGAAGGTGCACCATATTTATCGCATGCTTCAACAAAAAGTTTTGCAGTACCTGCAAGAGGAGAGTTATTGGCTCGAAAGTATTCTTCGAGAACATAAATTCTAATATCTGTTGTTGAAAAGCTATTAGCTAGTTTGCTTGATGGATTATATATTTCTTGATAATTTTGCTGCGCCCCGATAATTCTTACTTCTGGATTTTTTTCAAAATTAAAATAACCCATTGCAAATGCTTCTGTTCTAAATCTATCTACTTCGTTTTTAACTTTTACAAAACTTGTATTAATCCCTATTACAATAAAAACAACTAATACGAATTTAAATAAAAGCTTTTTCTTGTTAGTGATTCTAAATTTGGGAAAACCAATTTTAGGTTTCTTTTTCAAAATTATTGCTATTTTGTATGGAGATACCCTTCTATTTCTTCTCTTCTTTACTCTTCCTATTTTAGTATGACTCATTACCGAGATATTTGACTAATTCTATTAAACAAAAAACATAAGGATTTGTAAACTAAAAATGAAATTATGATACAATATCTAGGTAGGTTTTTATAAAGATGTTACTGTGAAGCAACAACAAATTCAATTTGGTCGTGCTGTAAATAAAAAAAAGGATAGTAAATTAACTAACTTCACTAAAAGTCTAGAATCTTATTTGTTTTATTTTACAATTTTCAAGAAGAAGATTGTAAGCAAGATGTTTTGGGGCAGGAGCTCATATTATAAAAATTTAACGCACATAATAATACTTACACTTACCTCTACTATTGTTGTTACAGGAGCTATATACAAGATTAAATCATCCACAGCAAGTGCTCAAAATAAATTATCCTATAATTCGAATGTTGTCGGGCAAGATGATCTACTGCAGCAAGGAGGTTCTATAGAAACTGTACTTATTTCTGACCCTAACTCCGGATACATAAAAACTACAAAACATATAGTAAAACAAGGAGAAACTTTAGAAAGTATTGCTAATCAATATGGCGTAAGCAAAGATACTGTACGATGGGCTAGTAGCGATATACTTAGCCCATTTACAGATGCAGTTGAAGTAGGATGGACATTAACAATTCCATCTATTAATGGTGTTTTGTATACGGTAAAGCCAGGCCAAACCCTAGATGATATTATTGCTCAAACCAGTATAAATAATGATGAAGCTAATAGATTTAATATTATAGAATTTAATAACCTCGAAGAGCCTTATGTTTTGGCCTCAGGTGAAAAATTATTTATACCTGATGGCAATCTTAAAAACTCACTACCCGATGGATCTTTGGACATTCCTAGGGGGGTATTTATTGATCCGCTATCGCATCCGGATTGTGTCGGTTATTCGTATTCCAGGGGCTATACTTGGTATCATAATGCAGTAGATTTAGCACGATGGCCTGGATGCCCAATAGTGTCTGTAGCTAATGGAATAGTAACTTATGCAGGATGGAGCTCAGCAGGCCAAGGCTACTGGGTTCAAATTGATCATGGTGGTGGAATAAAAACTCAATACTTCCATGGAAGTGGTGAATTTTGGGTAAAAGTTGGCGATAGAGTTACTCAAGGTCAACCTATTATGATGATGGGTACAACTGGTAATAGTACTGGTGTTCATCTTCACTTTGAACTCTGGAAGAACGGATCCACTGTCAATCCATATGGATATGTCCCTTACAATATGTGATTTCTAGGTGTAATATTTGCTTAGAAATTATTTTTTCTTTCTACTTTATTATATGAAAACTACGCAAAAACAAAGATTATTATATTACGTGTTATTTTTATTGCTAGTATCTATATTTACAATTCTACTTTGGGTTTTGGACGAAACTTGGGCTTCAAAAGAATTATCAGTGTCTTTATGGCAAAGATACTTTGGTCAGCTTACAGGTCTTTTAGGCATAATATTTTTATCTTTAAATTACATTTTGTCTACAAGACTGAGATTTATAGAAAGATTACTTGGTGGATTGGATAAATTATATATGTATCATATAGTTACAGGGATAACTGGATACATACTTATCTTTTTACATCCTTTATTACTTGCATCTAGATATTTTGGCAACTTGGATGTATTTTCAAATTATTATATTATTAATAAATTAGATGCAAGAGGTGTGGGCATACTAGCATTCTGGTTACTTACAGTTTTGGTGCTAGCAGCAGGATATAAAAAAATTCCATACCATATTTGGAAATTGATTCATAGATTAATGGGTTTGCCGTTAATATTGATTGGATTACATGCATTTCTTATGCAGAATCAATCAGAAACATTATTCATTTTAAGAATTTGGATAATTGCGTGGATAATAATGGCATTTGTTAGCAGAATATATAAGGAATTATTATATAATTATATAGGGCCAGTTTATAGCTACACAGTTTCTACTATTGAAGTCAAAGGAGATATTACAGAAATCAAATTAATGCCAGTAGCGCAAAAGATATTTAAATACGTGCCGGGGCAATTTATATTCTTAAAATTTTTGGATAACAGTATAATTAGTTCTGAACAACATCCGTATACTCTATCTTCTTGTCCAACAGATAATTTTCTTCGAATCTCATCAAAAAAACTTGGTGATTGGTCTTCCAAACTATCATTTGCAATGGTCAATAATAAGGTAAAAATTTGGGGTCCATACGGCCAATTTACTTTGTCTGCTCTTAGAAAATCAGAAAAAGTTATTTGTATTGCCGGCGGAATTGGTATAACGCCCTTTCTCAGTATTATTAGAGAAGAAGTCAATAATCCTATAGGTCGGAACTTACATTTAATATACTCGTGTAAAAACGAAACAGAAGCAGTTTATTTGAACGAAATAAAAGAATTGATAGCTAATGTTGAACACATTAAACTAACTGAGCATTTTTCTGATACTCAAGGCTTTATGAATGCTGAGTACATAGATAAAACTGTTGGAGGATTTCAGGATGCAGTCTTTATGCTATGCGGTCCAATGCAAATGCTTAAAGCAATTAGGAATCAATTAAAAGAAGTAGGCGTAAGAGCCGAAGATATTGTTTATGAATTATTTGAATTCAGATGAGATTTCGGAGACTAGGACTCGAACCTAGATTGGCGGTGCCAGAAACCGCAGTCCTACCATTAGACGATCTCCGAATCTAAATAAAATAAAAAATTGAAAGAGTAATCACCAAAACAACAAAGTATTTTAACAGATCTTCCTTAAATTTTCCTGTGTTTACAACTAAAAGATGTTTCAAGGCAATATAGTTACAAAAAGTTATCAATAACGCAATTTCTAATGGCTCTAGTATAGAATTATAATTATTGTAAATAAACGCAAAACTTACAAATGCAGTAAGTCCAGTAATTTTCAAAATGAGTGCATTAGTTATTTTCTTTGAATAAGTTATTTTGAAAAGAAATAATATGTAAGTTATTACAAAAAATAAACTACCAAACAATAAATTACTTAACTCTTTTACCTGTACACTCGCTGCTAAGAAAAATATTGTTAATAAAATAAAATAAAAATGTGTAACGTCGTAAACTGTGTTTAGTCTATTAATTTTTAAAATTGGCTTAAATTCAACTGTTTTGGAATTTAATAAGAGACTATATGTAACCAAAAAAAACAAAATTGATAAAAATAAAACGCTTGATTTTTCCAAATCATAAGCTGATATAATTCCCAAGCAAAATATATTAAATATATTGAAAGTATATATATTGATTAGTTCCTTGGTATTAAACTTGCTTAGATCTGCTAATAGTAAATTTTCCTTTTCAAAAGAATTTCTAGAAATTCCAATAGAAACTTGAGTAATGTAAACAATTATTGCGATTAGAATGAGTAGCAATGAATACTTCTTTGAATCTATGTTTGTATAACCCAATCCACCAAGCACTGTAGCCATCGTTATGGCACCAGCAACTAAATAACTTACTAATACTTTTTTAAAACTTTCCATCATTTTCAGTTAACTTCAAACTTAATTTATACTATTATATTTAATAAAATAATGCTATATTAACTTAATTTGGCAAAACTACTACACAAATAACTGTAAAATATTACTTACTTAGCAAGTCATTTATTAATATGAAAAAAATAGAGTTACAACTATCTAATAACAAACGCCATACTATTAGTATTAATATACCTGACATAAATAATAAAACTTTCCTGGGCAAATTACACGCTTTTCTTGGATATGTTGGAACCAATATACTTTTTTTATATTTATTTATCTTTTCGTTAAGTTTTTTATTCTTTTCGTCTAGAACTTACGAAACATCTGCGTTTCTGGCTTTCTTGGTTGCGCAGCTAACTTTGATAACAATAATCGTATTATCTCTTATTATTTCTGGAAGTAAGAGCTTTTTAGATCCCCATGGTTTTTTGGCCATACTAATCTTTGCATTAGTTATAACCGCTAGTAGCTTACTAGTTGATCAAGAAACTTCTTATAGAACTTTTGGCAATGGTGGTGTTAAATCACTTTCCGGTATAGCTGTTATGAGCTATGTATCTTTGTATTTAAGTATTAACATTTTTGCCAGATACAAATATCAGGTAAAGCAGGTTGTGCATTTAGTTATAGCTTCAATGCTTTTGTTAATTACGTACATTGCATTGAAAGAATACAGTCTATTTGGAGTATTCTTTTTGATTGCCTGTTTGCCTATTGCATTATTAACTTTAAACACAGCTAGCAAAAAATTATATTTATTATTGTTTATATTATTTACTAGCGTTTATATTATATTTACCTATGAGCCTTTAGACTACAAAGTATATGTACCTGTTTTAGTATATCTGCTTATTACATCTTTAGTAATTGCACTACCAGTATTTATTATTGACCACTCTCTATTGGTAAAGTTAGTTAAATCCGTGCAATACCATACTTCTCGAATATTAAATAGCAAAACAAAAAATATTGAAGAAGCGCAGAACATTGTACAATCGAATCTTAATAAAATAGCTGTACTACTAAGTCCGATCATGATTCTTGCTATCATAATTTATATGTTTTCTAAGGATAATAATTCATTTATGCTGATTGAGAACCTTCCAGATACTTTATCGTTCATTTTTGATGATTTAAAAAACAGTTCTTCAAATCTGGCTCCACTTTTGGGACGCGGAGCAGATAATATTTCTATCAATGGTACTATATTAGAAAACGTTTTTATAACTCAAGGAATAGCAGGCTTAGTGGCCTATATTGGTTTATGGTTCTACGGAATTTCAAGCTCTCTTAACTTATTTATAAGAGAATTCAGAAATAGATCTGAATATTACCCATATGCTGCTGCTATGCTTGGAATCATTACTCTAGTGCCATTGTTGTTTACAGTATCGAATCCTGGTTTTCTGCTATTTGTACTATGGTGGCTTGCTTTATCTTTGGTTTCTGTAATGTGGGTTGACAGGAATGATGTGAATAGAAATGATTTTATAATCAAAGATTCGGAAATACTAAACTTAACAGGTAACTTGATAAAGATTGAAAATTTGAATAAATCTACACTTAATTATATATTGTTAGTGGTAACAATAATAACCTATATATTTTGTGTATATTGGGTGTTGACAACAAAAACTATAATATAATAACCATTAGAAAATGTTGAATAAATTATTTTTTATAATTCTAAGATCAGTAGCGATTCCAGTTGCAGCTATTTATTTATTAAGTAGAACTGCACTAGGAGAAGAAGGAGCTTTAATAGCAGTTGGTCTGGCTTTATTAGTAGTGAACTTAATAGGTATAGCTTTAAATATGTTAAAACTATTAGGTAATACATTAATGCTAAAACCTGGCGCTGTAGTTTACTATATATTTTCTATAATAATTCAAGCTATTAGTGTACTTCTAATCTGGGGTTATTACTTCTCGGAATACCAAGGTATATTTGAATAACAATATGAAAACAACTTACGTTAAAGATTTAGAAACTAATCAAATAGTTACCGATGAACCATTTCTGGTTTGTGCTTGTGAAAGAGCTGAAGATAAGAATGGTAAAGCATATTTTAAACTTACTCTTGGAGATATTAGCGGCAAAGTGGAAGCTAAGATCTGGAGTGATAAGCTTGAGTCAATTGAGCCAAAAATTTTAAAAACTGGCAATATTTTGAAGGTTTCTGGAAAAGTATCGGAATATAAAGGTATAAAGCAGATGACTATATTAGCAGCTTCGAGAGTAGATGATTTTAAATTGAGTGAATTTTTGGAATCAAGTATGTTTGACGCAGAAGAAATGTTTAAAGAATTACTATTGGTGGTTGAAGCAATTAAAAATAACGGAATAAGAAAAGTCTTAAAGAGAATTTTGGACGATAAAGATATATCTTCTAGATTAAAATATTGGCCAGCTTCTAAAGCAATACATCATGATTTTAGATCAGGACTACTACAGCACATTATGGAAATGATAACAGTAGCCAAAGGATTAGACAGATTTTATCCAGATGCAAATTTTGATATTTTAATTGCTGGAATAATATTACACGATATAGGAAAACTGTACGAGCTAGATGGGAAAGATCTTTCTACACCATATACAAAAGCTGGTACATTGTTAGGCCATATTTTTATAGGAACGAGATTATTTGAAAAATTCGCTGAAAATGATCTACCAGAAGATATAAAACTACATATAATGCATTTGATTCTGTCCCATCACGGCAAGCATGAATTTGGTTCTCCTGTGCTTCCTGCTACAGTCGAAGCTTTAATGCTTCATCATATAGATAATGTATCGGCTAAACCTAGAACCGCAGATAGTTTTATAAAACAGTCAGCAGGATCTGATGGATTTACAAGTAGAAACTTATGGTTAGAAAATGCAAGGTTATGGAATTTTAAAATGCCTCCAGATGAATTAACAGATGCTACTGAAAATTCTTATAATATAGAAGAGCATGAGAGTGACCAAGAACAGGATTCCGACCAAATTCCACTAGTTTGATCTAAGTAGTTATTGTTTTTTCTTTCATTGCGTATGCTAGCAATAAAGTTGCAAACAAAAATTCGTTTCCAAATAGTATAAATATTAGGATAAAATTTTTAATTACAAAGTAGCTTAATAATAACATTGCTAATTGAGCAAATAAGTAACCCCAAACACATAACCATCCCTCAAAACTTGCTGGTCTAGGGATTGTTTGATCTACTGTTTTTTTAAACCAAAATTGTGAGTACATTAGTAGATTATATCTGTTTCGTCTGGAAATTCAAGATTTCTAATTCTCTTGACCACTTCGCAGATTAAATCTTTTAGCTTCTCTACATCTTCACTTGCGATTTGAAAGTTATGTTTTACAAATTTACCACTTTGATTAGGTTTAATAAAATCAATCTCGGCTTCTGTTATATTGTATTTAGACTTTGCAAAAGCTTTTCCCGGTCTAAAATAATCATCCAGATCGCCTAAAAGTTTGTAGAATACAAGTTGATTCCACTCTGAACCAATTGAATTTTGAGTATTTCCTAAAATATCGTTACGACTTTTACTTCGTCCAGTTTTATAATCAATAACCTTTACTTCGTTTGTTGTAGGATTTAAAAGCACTATTTTGTCTATTCTTCCACTAATGCAAATGGGATTTCCACCAAATTTGTCTGGCAAGTAGACTTTATGCGAAGAGAAATTATATTCTGTTTCTAACGCTTTTTCGAAGTTACCTTTCAATATTACTTCATCGTAATACTTGGCAAGATGATTCTTACCTTCGACCAGAGTTTTTTCAAATTCATCTTCGCCATAAAATTCTTTTACTAAATTTTCTTCGTAATTCTTTAATAAAAAATCTACTGACTGAAAGCTAGTGCCATCAAAGGATTTATCAAGCTTTTCAAGTGCATAGTGGATTGCAGTACCCATAGCAGCTTCTTTTGTTTTAGATTTAGGTACTTTTATTAATTTTTCTTCTTTAAATCTTTTTGGTGATTCTAGATACAAGTTAAGATCACTTGGTGTTAGTTTCAATTTTTCTATTTGTTCTTGCAAAAAGCACTTTTCTTCTTCTGAATAATCTGGCTTTGGTAACGGAGCCAACTTAACTTTTAAATCTTCGATGTCTAGTTTAAGTTCTTCTGATGTTTTGGAAGATTTATTATCTACCAGACTAGGATCCAGTTCGGTTAGAAACTGTGTCTGTGTGTGCAAGGCACTTGTTCCATTTTGGATATATTCATCAGCATAAGTAAAGTACACTTTTTCTTTTGCTCGAGTGATCGCTACAAAAAATAATCGTCTCTCATCCTCCAAGATAAGTTGCTTTTCGTCAAGTTCCAATTCAGTTTGATAGAAAACTTCTTTAGGTAAAATTGAATAAGCGCTTCTGGTTGATCCCCAATTTTTGTCTGTAGCTTTAATTATAAAAACATATTTAAATTCAAGTCCTTTACTGCTATGTGCAGTCATCAAATTTACTGTATCTTGCTGTGAATTTGTTTTTGGCAAAGATAATTTGATTGAATTTTCTTCCATTATATTGATGTCGTTAAGCAATTCACCTAATTTTATTTCTTGATCAACGCTGTATTGAGATTTAGCATATTCGTAAAAAGTATTTAGGGCTATAATGTTTTCGAAACCTGCGTTGAGTGCGTCTTCATTTTTTATTAATGCGAAATCCCTTATGCCAAAATCATTGATTAGCTTTTCGATAAATCTAGGCAAGGTTAGATTAAACTGGCATTTATGCATTTCTACTATTCGATTGAAAAAATTGAATATCTGCTGAGTACGTTCCTCATTCTGAATAATTGCCAAAATTTCTTCTCGATTAGAGATTAGATCAATTAATTTAGTCTTGCTATCTGCAGCTGCGCGAGTAATCTTGTATACATTAATAGCAGGTATTTGATTAAACTCGTAAAGCATAACTTCGTATAGTAAATTATTTATATCTTTACTATACAAGTGTATGAGTTTGAGTAAATTAACAATTTGTTTTATAAAAGTGTTATCGAAAAGTTGTTTACTACTATCTAGCTTCGTAGGTATACCTGATTTAATCAATACTTCGTTTATATCTTCTGCATGAGAATTCCTTCTAAACAATACTGCAATTTCTGAATACTCTACTCCACTTTCGTGTAATTTTGCTATTTCCTTTGCTACAAAAAAGTTTTCTTCGTCAGCGTTTCTAAATTCATAGATTTCTGCTTTTAATCCAGTTGACGTTGAAATTGATTTTAATTTTTTATTCAGTTCGGGTTTGTAGGTTGTTAAACGTGTTTGATTATTCTGAATTAGCGAGTGTGCCAAATCTAAGATGAGCTGGCTAGATCTATAATTTGTTAGGGTTGGTATTGTAGCAACTTTCTGATAATTTTTCTCGAAAAACAATATGTTTGCTAAACTAGCTCCCTGAAACCTATAAATTGCTTGATCATCATCTCCTACAACAAATATATTTGGTGTATCATCCCAATTAGTAAGTAATCTTAATATTTCATTTTGGCTTCCGTTTGTATCCTGATACTCATCAACATGTATGTATAGGTATCTTTCCTGATAATGTGCTAACAATTCATCGTCAGTTTTAAATTTTTCTATAACAAACATAATCATATCTTCATAATCATAAAATCCTTCCTCTAAAAGCATCTCCTGATATTTTTGGTAAATATCAGCAAGTTCTAAAATTGTTTCAAGTTTTTCTAATTCTGATTGCCACTTTTTTGTTGGTTCACCATTTTTTAGCTTAATGTTTTCCTTGTGATTATTGATCAATTCATGTGTAATCTCTCTTAGCTTATTTGGAGCTATAGCTTCTTTTTTTAAATCTTGAATTGATTTGATAATGTCCCACTGTTTGGAATATTTGTTGTGAAAAGGTATAAGTGTTCGTTTGTTAAATGGATCTTCCAGCTGATCTATAATTTTCTGAATAATTTTGAGCCTGTTTAATTCATCAAGCTGTATTAATTCTTTAGAAAAGGCAAACTTTTCCTGAAATGTTTGTATTACCTCATTTGAAAATCCATGGAAAGTGCTTATGGTGACTTGATACGCTGCCGATCCTATAAATTTAAATAATCTTTCTCGCATTGCTTTAACGCCAGCTTCTGTAAATGTTAGACATAGAATGTTTTGGGCCGATACATCTGTTTTTTTTAGTATATTTGCAATCCTAAGCGCTAGAATTTGTGTTTTTCCTGTTCCTGGGCCAGCAACAACCATTACTGGACCATCTAAAGTATCTACAGCTTTTTTTTGTTCAGGATTTAAGGAATTATATTGTTTTATAAAAGTTTCTGTCATAGTGCTATTATACTTCGGTCAAAGTAAAAACTACTAATTAATAATAATCATATTATTTTATTGAACTACAGCTTTTCTGCTAAAATGCTAATATTGTTGTATTAATTATTCTACGATTATTATGAAAACTCAGCAGCTGTACATGCATGATCCTTACTTAAAAACATTAAACGCTAATATTTTAGAATTCAGTTCGGAGAATACAGATACATTTATATTAGTTCTAGATAGAACACTCTTTTATCCAATGGGAGGAGGACAACCAACAGATCAGGGCAAAATAATATTTTCCGATGGGCAACATGCAGAGGTGTTTCAGGTAATAATAAAAGATGGAGAAATTAAACATTACGTTAAATCTACAAGAAAACCCTTTCTAAACGAAGAAGTAATATTGGAATTAAATTGGACAAGAAGATTTAAGAATATGCAAGTCCATACTGCTGGTCATATCATAGATTTCGCAGTTCATATATTGGGTTATTCCCCAGATAAACTTGCACCTTTTAAAGGAGATCATGGCAAAAAACCATATGTACAATACTTAGGTACAACTTCGGAAGATATTGTAATATTCAAAACAGAATTACAAAAACAAGTTAATGATTTGATAGCTAAAGATTTAAAATTTTCTTGGGAATTCTCTGATTTAAATAGTTTGAAAGAAAAAGCAATTTATTTACAGCCAAATCTGCCAACGAATAAACCATTAAGATGTTTAACACTGGAAGGCATTGGATCTGTTGCAGATGGTGGAACAATATGTAGATCGACTTCGGAAGTAGAGGCAATAAATATTTTGAATATTGAAGTAAAAGATAACTTAACTACAATTTACTATGATGTAGTTGAAGCGGACAAGAAAAAAGACACTCAATTCGAAGTAATAGCTACAGTAAATGACGATATTATTGTAGTAGAAGAAAAGAATACAGATTTGACTACGGTAAATGATATTTCATCAACCACTTCTAAAAATTATTCATTGACAACACTTGAGGAAACGGTAAGACAGGAAATAGAGAATGCTGATAGCGAAGAAGCGCTAACATTGCTATGGAGGAAGTATCTAGGTAAAGATGGCGCTATTAAAAATGCAATGAGCAAAATAACCGAAATAACTATTAAAGAAAGAAAACAGTATGGTAGTCAAGTTAATGAGCTCAAAAACCAGATAGACTCGTTAATAAATAATAAAAAGGAGCAAGTTAAGCTTACCAAAACGCAGGAATATTTAAATCAAAGCTCAGAAAAAATTTCGTATAAAAAGCCAAAGATAGGTCACTATCATCCACTTACAGAAACTATTAACCAAATTAATCAAATATTAGCAAGATTGGGATATAGTGTTTATGATGGTCCCGAACTGGAAACTGATGAATTTTTATTTCAGAGATGCAATGTCCCTATGGATCATCCAGCCAGGGACTTACAAGATTCAATTTACGTAGAAGAGCCTAATATTTTGTTAAGAACTCAAACTTCGTCTGTGGAAGCCCACGCATTAATTGATTTAAAACCTCCATTTAAGATTGTAGTACCAGGAAAAACATATCGTAACGAAAAAGTGAATAGAAGTAACCACTTTACCTTTCATCAATATCAGTTGGTTTGTGTGCAAGAGAAGGTAAGTATGGCAGAACTTATATCTACAATCGATTATTTATTTAAGTCTTATCTTGGAGAAGATGTTGAAGTACGTTATAGAAATAAGTACTACCCAGAGGTTGAACCAGGCGTTGGCCTAGATCAGAAATGCCCTTTCTGTAAAGGTGAAGGTTGCAGCTATTGTAAGTTTAGAGGTTGGGTAGAAATGGGTGGCGCGGGAATAATTCATCCAAATATTATGAGAATGTCAGGATTGAATACTGATGAATGGCAGGGTTTTGCATTTGGACTTGGTTTAGATAGATGGGCGATGGCAAAACATGGAATAACAGATATTAGAACTCTTTTGGGAGGTAATTTAGCTTATAAACCAAAAGTTAGATAATATGCCGGAAGGTAAAGGTGAACAACCAGGTCAAAGTTGGCTTTCAAGACATGCAAAGTGGTTTGGAAAACTAGGTGTTTTCTTACAGGAAAAATCAGATAAAAAACAACCTGTTTTTGATGAACCAAGTGTTCATACTGAACTTCTAGGTCTAATTCAAAATATTTCTACACAAATTCAAAACCTAAATCTTCCTGATCTTCCAGAAGAAGTTATAGAGGACTTGCAGTTACCTAATTTAGATTTATTTGAAAACTACGAAGTTCTCCTGACACAAATCTTTTATACAGAATCAGAGGTTGATTTTGAAATTGCTGAGCAATTTTTTGAATCTTATGGATATGTTCAAATATTAAAAAATTTTCGATTAATTTTTGATATAGATTTTAGAACGTCGTTAGATTCAGTTTTAAAAGGTGATTTTAACGAACAATTGGCTGTTTTGTTTTCTACTAGAAAACATGTGGCAGGTTCAGGTGAATATATTAGCGAATTCAATCGCTGGTATTATTGTGTGTATACCTATCAGGATGATATGTTAATACTTAAAAACATACTAGATGATTCAGCTAAATATCTAAATATGTCCAGAGAATCATTCAGACTACTTGGAACAGCGCTACAAAAATTGGCTTATATTATGGCTAAAGACATTCTTATAGAACAGCATATTCCCGAAGATATGACTATGTTGGAGGAATTAATATTTAGAAAAAGAGTTGAGAGATCGACCAGAAAAGAAATGTAAATTTTCTAATTAGTTTTAGAAAGACTCAATTGTTGATTTATATAAATTTCTAGTTGATTGCTTTTTAAATCTGCAATTTTGGCAGATTTGACTATAAACAAATACTTGCCTAGCTTAAATTCCTTGTTTTTTTCCAATGAATAAACTGCTGCTCTTAACTTTCTCTTAATTCTATTACGTATAACAGCTTTTTTATCTATCTTTGTAGAAACTGCAAAGGCAAACTTAGAGTGTTCAATGTTTATGCTATACCAGACTCTAATGTCGAAAAGTTCACCTTGGAATTTGCGCCCTTTCCTGGCAATTTCTGCAATTTCATTATTTTTTAATCTATACTGCCGATTTAGCATGCAATAAAAGTTACTAACATGATTATACAATTTTTGTTAAAATATGCTGTTAAATTTGAATTTTTCGTCTATTTACGAGACGAATTGATAATATTTTATTTTTTAAGTGCTTAGAGCAATAGTTAAACATACTAAAAACTTAAAGCCGCGCGAGAATGATAGAACTCGAATTTCATGGAGCAGCACAAACAGTGACTGGCTCAAACTACCTAGTAAAAACAGGTAAGCTTAATTTTATAGTTGATTGTGGGATGTTCCAAGGACCAGATGTTGAGGGAAGAAATCTGGAAGAGTATGAATATGATGCGTCTCAAGTCAAGTTTGTACTTTTGACTCATGCTCACATAGACCATTGTGGAATGTTGCCAAAACTGTATAGATCTGGTTTTAGGGGTAAAATCTTTGCAACAAACCATACTATACAGGTATCAAGTTTGCTACTCTTAGATTCAGCGAAGATCCAAGAGCAAAATTTCCAAAGAGGAGAAAATTTTGGTAAATATACTAATAAAGTTGCACTTGCCTACCACTCAAAAGATGCGGAAGATACTTTAGGATTATTTAATACTGTTAACTTTAATGAAGACTTTAGCCCTGCAGAGGGAATAACGGTTAGATATTTAAAAGCAGGTCATATTTTAGGAGCAGCAAGTATAGAAGTTACAATTGAAACCGAGAATGGACCAAAAACTATACTCTTCTCTGGCGATATTGGTCGTGCTAACCAAAGCTTAATAGGCACTTTTGATCCCGATTATAGATCAACACCTGATTATGTCTTGATAGAAGCCTTGTACGGTGGAGTTGAACATCCTGCTAGGGAACAATCTGTGGATAAGATGGTAGAGATAATTAACAAAACAATTAAGAGAGGTGGAAATGTATTAATTCCCGCTTTTGCAGTACAAAGAACTCAAGAAATTTTGCACGATATAAAGACTGCTAAACTTGAGGGTAAACTTTCTAATGACTTACCTGTCTGGCTTGATAGTCCTTTAGCTCAAAACGTTTCGAGAATATATACCGCATCATTACAAAGTACTCCTGAAAGCCTGTTTGATTTTCCAAATTTAAGATACGTAAAAAAATATAAACAATCTTTAAAACTACAAAGAGAAACAGGAAATATTATAATCGCAGGTAGTGGAATGGCCGATGGTGGAAGGATTGTAGATCATCTTGCACAAGGATTGCACAAGAGGAACAATGTTGTTATTTTCGTAGGATATCAAGCAGAAGGCACATTGGGTCGAGAGCTTGTAGAAGGTGCAAAGTTTGTTGAAATCAACAAAACCAAAATAGCAGTAAATGCCGAAGTTCATTATTTACAAGGATTTTCTGCTCATGGCGATACATCTGACTATCTACAATGGCTAAAAAGACACACATCTGATAAACTTAAAAAAGTTTTCCTTGTACATGCAGAAATAGAAAGAGCAAAGGGATTAGATCTAGAATTAGAGAAAGTTGGTGTGGACAATGAAAGTACTTATATACCTGCTTGGAAAGAAAAGGTAAAATTAGATTAATATGTCGAAAAGTGTAGTTACGAAACAACAAATCGAAAACGTTGCATACTTGGCTAGACTCAAATTAACACAAGCAGAGCTTGCCAAGTATGAGAAAGAATTTAACGATATTCTGGATTATATTTCTACGCTCGATGAATGTGACATTTCTGACATACCCATGGAACATTATTTAGAAGATTACCAGGGAGAAGTACTGCAAGAAGACGTGGTCAATCATACTAGTATATCTAGAGATGACATGCTTAAAAATGCAACTGAAGGTCGTCAAAAACTTGGTTACATAAGAACAAGCAAAATTGTGAACAAGGAGTCTGATTAAACTGGAAGTTCCTAAATAATAATACAAGAATTGCTTCAAATCAAAATCTTCAGTCTCTATATAATCTAAATCTGAATTCTGTTGCTACACATTTCTAACTTACTTTTTATCTGTGCTTCCGCAAAGGGATGTAGCCTTGCTATACGTGCCATAATTGCATACGTAGGAAAATTATTAATTTTAAATTGTGCATCTTTACTAAAAATAAATTTGTCTTTTACGATCCCTACTATGGCACAAGAACACGCTTGCAATTGATATTCACTATTTATAAATAATCCAGTAGTATTGCCTGTTTGTCTTGAATTTTTATGTATAACTCTTGTTAACTGTCCAGGTAAAGTAGCAAAATTTATATTATTTATCCTAATGGTAGATTGCATAAAGTAATTATAGTCTACCAAATATCTATCGGCTAAAACTGTAACAGAATCAAATAGTCGACTACCACTAATTCTATCCCAATGTTGCTCTAAGTCTTTACAGACAGGATTTCTTTTTCGATAAATATTATTATTTAATATTCTTACTTTAGGTATTAAATTAGAAGTAGAAGATGACAAAACTACAAATTGCTCCTGTTTCGTAAAATCATTATATTGGCTAACTATTAATACATTATTATAAGCCTGAAAATAAGCCGGATCGAACATAGGAAGTCCTGTTGGCTCATGAATGCCTATAATTGAACTTTCTAAACTTTCTACACTTACTGTAAGGCAATCTTTTGTATTCTTTGATAGAGATTCGCAAGAATTCATGATTTCTAAATTAGTTCATAACTATAGCTTAATTCTATCAAGCTTTTTGTAAACAGAAGAAGAATCTTTTTGAAGAACACTTTCTACCAAATACATTTCCGAAACAACGACTGGATCTAAATTAGGACCTTGAACTTCCTCCAAAATTCTTTTGATAAATTTTGCTTGCTTCCTAGTTGCACTTTTCTTTAATCTTGCAAGTGAAATATGGTAGCTATTGGCTCTTCTTACTTTAAAGTTGATTGTATCGTCTAATCTTAGGTCTTTAATTATTGCATGTGAAAATTCGGTAATGTGGATTAACGAGTTAGAATCTTTTATGTCTGCGAGTATAATTTTGGGATCTTTTTGATAAGGAAAACCTAGCTGAACTGAATTTATCGAAATTTTTGCTTTACCGTAGTTTCCTTCGTGTTTTTTTAAATTATCTATCAGTAGTTCCTTAGACCCATCCGAAACATCAGATCCTATATATCTCATTGTAATATGCATCTGATCAACTGGGACAAGTTGAAGATTTCTTTTTTCTTTATTAAATTTTCTGATTACATCTCTTAAATAATCAAGGTATTCTTTAGGAGGATATATTGCCAAAAATAATCTCATTGTGTAGTTTTAATTAGAGTATATTTTAGCTTAAATCTGGTTTATCATAAACTAAAATCAAAATTAATTATGGCGAATTTTATTAAAAATCATAAAGAAGCAACTTTGTTTCTTATCAGTTTATTTACTATTAAGTTACTAATTATTTTATTTCTAATTGGCGATAGGGACTGGGAACCAGATTCCTACATGCATTTTTTGCAATTAAGAACAGTATTTTATGATTTTCCAAATAATTTAAATCTTGGGATAAATGTATGGGCCAAACCATTATTCACTTTTGTATATGGTGTACCAGTAAGCCTGTTTGGTATAAAACATTTAATTTTGGTACAAATACTAAATCTACTCATCTTTATTATTATCTCCTTTTTAACCTATGAAATAATTTATAAACTGCATAAATCCAAACTGGTTGCATTGATTGGATTATGCCTTACATCTTTAAGCTTACTAACTTTTAAATCATCAATTTCAGCTTTAACCGAACCAATCTTTACTCTTTTCTTAGTTTTGGGTTTTAGATATGTATTAACAATTAAATTAAATTTGGCTGCGATGATGTTTGGTATTTCGGTGCTAGGCAGAATAGAAGGATTATATTTTGTTGGTGTTTTTAATATTTGGTTGATATATAAATATAATATAAGCAATAAGATTACTAAGTTAGAAATTGATCAGCTAAAAACACTAATTATCGCTTGGCTGATTTCCGTTACGCCTGTTATAGTATGGAATTTTTTAGGATATCTAGATACAGGTCGACTTTTATTTATTGTGGACAAGGGTTATCCTACTTTTGACGGTGTATTTGGCTTTGGCGCATGGCTAGATTATCCAAAAAGATTGTTAATACAGGAGGGACTAATTACAGTATTGGCTTTGCTTAGCCTAATATATTTAGTCAAGAATTACAGAAAGCAAAAGTTTAACAAGGAGTACATTTTGTTAGCCATTTTTATTTATGGTTTTATCTTATCTCAAATGTATTTGTGGGTTGAGGGTAAATTCGGATCTGCAGGATTAATGAGATATTTAATTTCTGTGGTACCTTTTATGGTAGCTTTGGGAAGCATTGGTATGCAAAAAATACTAGAAATACCTCAACTTAATATACGACTTTACAAAAATAAGTTATTGATTGTATTAATATTTGCTTCTATTCAAACAGCAATACTAATAATCAACTTTACGAATTTGGGACCAATAAGTTCTAAGTGGATCTACATAGAAAACGAAGAGAATTTAAGACAAGCAGGAGAATGGATAAGGGATAATATTTCTCTAAATGAATTTGTAGCAAGCGTAAGGCCAGAAATACTTTATTATGCACAACGAGAAGGCAATCTAGACAACGCTGCTTTGGATTTTAAAGATGACCTATACCAAAAGCGACAAGAGGGCTTTTATGTTTGGACAAAAGACTGGGGAGAAAGTTATGCAATTACACAAAATATGATGGAGGAAAAAGGAAGTTTAGTTTACAGTATAAATAACTATGTTTATATTTACGAAGTAAGGGGTAATTAGTTAGCTAGCAAATTTTTTAAATAATTAAATACTTCTTCTGCATGGTTTTCTGGGACAACTTCTTTCCAAATTTTAATTATTCTGCTATTCGGATCGACAATATAAGTTGTTCGCAAAGTTCCCATAAATGTTTTTCCGAACATGTTTTTTTCTCCCCAAACTCCAAACGCGTTATGTAATATAAGGTCAGGGTCCGCAAGTAGTACAAAGTTTAAATTTTCTTTCTGCTCAAATTTCTTGTGAGATTCCACAGTGTCTTTACTTATACCAATAATTTGTACGCCAAGCTTTTTAATTTCTGAATTAAAATCTCTAAAGCTACATGCTTCCGCAGTACATCCAGGTGTATCATCTTTAGGATAGAAATACACAACAATGTATTTTCCTACATAATCTGCTAATTTATGTGGATGTCCATTTTGATCTTGTAGTATAATGCTATCTGGAATCTGATCGCCTACTTTTAACATTTTCTTTAGTTAACTTACTTTAATATTAACAGAAAACAGATTCACGTTAATATTATTTCTTCAATTTATGGAACAAGAAAAACAAGTGTCCTACAAAGAAATTATTAAAGTAGTAAAAAGAACTATAGTGGAATCATTTTCTTTTCTTAAGTTTCGATTGATCCTTTTATTATTGCTCGCAATTTTTGTACCATTGCTATCTTTTGTAACCTCGTATATTTCTGCATTAATAATTAACGAATTAGTAGATATAACTGCAAGTGGTTCTAGAGAGTTTAGTAATTTGCTAATTAAATTGATAATTGTATACTTTGCTATTACATTATTCGAAAGAGTTGCATGGTCCATGCATTCACTTGTAGATAAATCCGTTTATTATAGAGTTGGTAAGTTTTATACATTACAATTTTTACAAAAAGCATCTGACTTAGATCTATATCATTACGAGAATGCTAAACAAAATGATTTAATCAAAAAAGCTCGAGACTCGTATTCATGGAGACCACAGAGCTTTGTCGGGAAATTAGTATGGGTTATACCAGACATTGTTAAAGTGCTTGTAAGTGTTGGTATAGTTTTGTATTTTTCTCCTTTGTTCTTTGTAATTATTTCTATATCAGCTCTGCCTGCCTTGTATGTAAGCCTTAAAACTTCCAATTCTGTATGGAATATTTGGAACAGTAAAACAGAAACCCGAAGACTATTTGGAGATGTATCTTCAAGCTTGAGCAGCGAATCATCTTTAATGGAATTGAGAATTTTTAGAACCAAAGGATACTTATTTTCGATGGTAAAAGATTTGTTTAATGATTTTTTTGACGCAGAGGGATCTCAAAATCAAAGAAAGGCATTTTTAGAGTCACTAGCTACAATATTTGCTTCACTTGGAGCTTTAGCTTTTTTTATTTATAGTGTAAATCAAGTTATACAAGGCAGATTGGATATAGGTCTACTAACATTTTATCTTGGAGCAACTTTAAAATATTCAAGCTCTTTGAGTGGTTTTTTTGCGAATTTATCTAAAATTTACGAAGACTCACAATATATAGTTGATTATTACAAATTTATAGACTTAGAAAACAAAATTACATCCGGTGAAAAAAAGCTGGCCAAAAAGGCAAGACTAGCTCCAAGAATCGAATTCAAAAATGTTAGTTTTTCTTATCCTCAAAGCAGAAGAACTGTTTTGCATAATATTAATCTAATCATTGAACCAGGCGAGAAAATTGCTCTAGTAGGCGAAAACGGTGCAGGTAAAAGCACTTTGATAAAATTACTAGCAAGATTTTACGACACGACTAAGGGCCAAATTTTGATAGACAATGTACCATTAGAAGATTTAGATTTAGAAGACTGGTACTCACAGTTGGGAATATTGTTTCAAAGTTTTGTAAGATATGGCTACCTACCTGCAAAAAAGAGTATAGCAGTAGGAGATATTAATAAAATTGATAATTTGAATGAGGTTGTCAAATCAGCAAAAAAAGCTGGAGCAAATAAATTCATTAAGCAACTGGAACTAGGCTATGACCAGGTTCTAAGCAAACATTTTGAAAATGGAGTAGATTTATCTGGCGGTCAGTGGCAGAGAATTGCTTTGGCAAGAGCTTTCTTTCGAGATGCACCTATTCTGATTTTAGACGAACCTACAAGTTCTATTGATGCTAAAGGAGAATCAGAAATCTTTGATAGACTTTACAAGTTTGCAGAAAACAAAACTATTATTATGATTTCTCATAGATTTAGTACAGTAAGAAAAGCGGACAAGATATATGTTTTGGAAAAAGGAAGAATTGTGGAGCAAGGAACTCATTCAGAATTAATTAGACTAGGGGGCATTTATAAAAATGCATTTGAACTTCAAGCAAAAGGTTATCAGTAATTTGTTACTAAATAATATATAAATTCCGAGTTTATATATTTAAAATGCAATATAATATTCAGTTCATAATTTATAGTAAAATTATGTATGAATAGTATCCTTACAACAAATAAGCTTGATGCAATAATAAAAAACCAATTCCAAACACTAGCAGATGCTAATTCTATAAAACTATTTATGCTAAATTATTTTAAGAATTACGTTGTAATTACCGGAAAACCAAATAATTATAGTCTAAAGCAGTGCATAGACAATGTTAATAAATTGCTTGCAGAACCAGTAGCAAAACTTGTTAGCAATGAATCTATATCTAAATCAGATAGAGAAAGAATAAATGTATGGAATGAAGCGCAGCAAGCTTTCGAAAAGGAGATTCTAATTGAACTTATTAAATTAGGTTCTAATTTTGAATCTCCCGAAAGCCTATACGATTACCTTAGAAACAGTACTTAGTCTCTAAAACTTTCATCGTAAGGAGCTTCGTTGACTATTTTATTTGTGCTTGCTCTGTAAATTAGAACTTTTTTCTGATCTTCTAAAATCACAAGATAATCACCGTTTTTTGCATTTTTATAAAATTCTGGATTTTGGCTTTTTAAAACATCGACGTCACTTATACTTGCGACTTGGATACTTTCATCTTCATCTAGGTCTATTAACTTAGATACGCGTTCGGTTACCTCACTTGCTGTTAGTTCGTCAGAATCTTTGGAATTGGAATCGGTATTATTAGAAGAGGTACTTTCGGATTCTAAATCGTCAATTTCAGATTCTAGGTCTTGAATTTCTTCTTCTTGTTCTTGAATTTCGACATTGAGTTCCTGAATCTGTTCGTTCAGATCTTCTTTATCTCTTTTTAAATCTCTATTTTTAAGATACAAATATCCAGATAGTACCCCTAGAGCTACTACTCCAGCAACTAACAAAATAAAGCTCGCGACAACACCTATTTTCTTAAAAAAATTATTCATATCCTGGTAAATTTTAAGATATTATAATTATATTATAGTATAGGACTTAAGATTTTCAAAGATTATCCTCTTTTAACAAAAAGTCTCTTAATCAATCAACTTTGGAGCATATTCTTTGTTGTATCTTTCTATACATTCTTCAATAATCTTTACAGCCTCTGCTGCATCAAAAAAGCCTAAAACTTTGCATGTACCTGGTTTCTTAAGATCTTTATAGTGTTCAAAATAGTACGAAGTTACCTTTTCCCACTGTTCGCCTAGATCTTTGTACGATTTTATGTGATCAGCTCTTTTATCGTCAGAAATGACTGTGATAATTTTGTCGTCTCGCTCACCGCCATCTTCAAACTCCATTACGCCTATTATTCTTGCCTCGACTAATGAGCCAGGAACAAGTGGCTCTGCAATATTGGCAATTATAAAGTCTAACAAATCACCGTCCTGATCCCAGGTTTTGGGAATTAAACCATATGCTGTTGGATATGTTAAAGAGCTGTAATTGACTCTATCTAATTTTAAATGACCGGTTTCTGTTATAAACTCGTATTTATTAATAGAACCTGCATTTATCTCCACCAAACCGTTAATAACTGTTTTTTCTGAGTTAGCAAATGGTTCTAGAACATGTTGAAGATTAAGCATATATTTAGAAGGCTTTACATCAAGATTTGCCATTTTTTAATTTGAATATAATAAATAATATTGCCCTTACACTCCTGGTAGTATACTATATGTAATAAGTATAGGTAAATCGAAACATTAGTTCATATAATTTAAGGCTATTTAGGTATCAAAGTTTATAAAAATTAAACGGAACACTCGAAAGCTTATCAAAATTTAACTTGAATTTTAAGATTACTTTATTGCCCACGAATCTACACATCGATGATTAAGAATAAAAGTTTTTCAACAATTTTAGTAATTATTTTTTTACTAAATCTACTTGGTTTAAGTTTAATAATACTCGATAAGAATAAGAGTTTGTATCCTACGTTTTTTACAAGAAAACCTGTCGAAATAGATATCTTTCTAGATAAAAATTATGTTGAGCCTATAAAACAAAAATATGCAAATAATTCCGAAATAAATATACAATTTGGCGAGTTTTTAGCCACCAATAATACTTATAGCATTGGTGGCACAAGTCCAGCTTCTTTTGAATTTAGAAAGGATCAATTAGAAATTAAGCAGGGCATATATTTTATAGAAACTACTAATAAGCCATTAACACTTAAACTTTATAACGAAAATTTTATACTAGACGTGAATACCTTAATAATCGTTAATTATTCGACAAAGGAATTATATATTGTAAGGGGAGAAATTAATTTTGGTGATCAAAAAATAACATCGGGTAAATTAATGGAAGTTTCTAATTTAACAATGAAAAAGATTGATTTAGATTATTTTCTAAACCAAGCTAAAAATACAAAATTTAAACAATTTTTAAATTCTATGGCAGTAGCAAATTAGCCATTATGTTTAAACAAAATTACATCACCGTCTTGAACAATGTAATCTTTGCCTTCTAATCTGATTTTACCTTTCTCCTTACATTTTTGCCATCCTCCGTATTCTACAAAATCACTCCAGCTTATTACGTCGGCAGCAATAAATTTGTCCGATATATCTGTATGAATTGCAGCAGCAGCTTGCTTGGCAGTTTGATTTTTAGTAATGGTCCATGCTCTACTTTCTTTTGGTCCGGAAGTAAAAAAAGAAATTAGTCCTAGAAGTTTATAAGCCTCGAATGTTAATGTTTCAAGTCCTGTTTTTTGTATTCCTAACTCCTTCATAAATTCTTTTTTATCCTGATCCGACATCTCTGTAAGTTCTGCTTCCAATTTGATATCCATAGGTAAAACAGTTTTATTACCTACAATTTCTTGCACATGTTTGCTGGCATCTTCGTATTGCTTCTCGTCTGCATTTACTAAGTATATTACAGGTTTATCTGTTAGCAAAAACATGCTCTTTCTTTCCACCTGAATATCTTCGTTGTTAGGCGATTTTAAATCGCTAGCCAATTTGCCATTGCTTAGGTGATTAAGCAATACTTGAAAGAATTCTGCAACTGGTTTCAATTTTGGATTGGCACGAGCTTTGCCTTCTATTCCTTTGGTTTTAGATTCAACTGTTTCTATATCTTTTAAAATAAGTTCTGTATTAATTAATTCTATATCGCGCTTAGGATCAACGGAATTTTCTACATGTGTTATATTGGGATTTTCGAACGCCCTAACTAAATGGACAATTGCAGAAGTTTCTCTAATATTTGCTAGAAATTTATTGCCAAGCCCTTGTCCTTCTGCTGCTCCTTTAACAAGTCCAGCAATGTCTACAAATTCTACAAACGCTTGAACAATTTTTTCAGGCTTTTCTATTTCGGCAATTTTATTTAATCTATCGTCGTGTACTGTCACTACACCTACATTTGGATCTATGGTTGCAAATGGATAGTTGGCAGCTAGAACTTGCAATTTTGTTAAAGCATTAAAAAGAGTAGATTTGCCTACATTGGGTAATCCAACGATTCCTAACGAAAGTTTCATAATTAATTATTAATTTCTATAAAGTTTATGCTTCCAGATTTTAAACTATACTTACTTCAAAACAAAGTACCTTTTTACATAGTATAAATTGAGCAAATTTCGTTTTAAATTCTGATGAATTTGCTAAAATCTAATAATATGGACAATTTTCCATGAGTTAATTTGATTATTATTTTTGAATTATGATTGTAAGAAATCCAAATCAGCGTGTTGCAGTATTAGTAGATGTTCAAAATTTATACTATTCAGCAAAAAATTTGTACAAGGCCAAAGTAAATTTTAAAAATTTACTTAGGATGGCAGTACAAGGTAGGGTACTAACTAGGGCAATTGCCTATGTTATAAATCCCGAGCCTGGCGAAGATAACGAGTTTTTCGAAGCTGTTAATAACGCTGGATTTGAAACAAAAGAAAAACCACTACAAACATTTTTTGGTGGAGCAAAAAAGGGCGATTGGGATGTAGGAATTGCTATGGATGCAGTAAGACTGGGCGATAAAGTTGATTCGATTGTACTAATTTCTGGCGATGGTGACTATAAACCTGTAGTTAACTACCTTCAACAAAGTAAAGGCTGCTTGGTAGAGATAATGGCATTTAGAAGAACTGCCAACAACGAACTAATTCAATTAGCTGATGACTTTATTGATATCGAAGGTTATAAAAATGATCTTCTTTTTAGAGCAAAAAAGAGTAGGTAATAGTTGATGTGCTATATTAGTATCTAGACGCTAAGTACATAGAAGTAAAAAGGCATAATTATTAAAAAAGATATAATCCCTACTTTAATTGATTCAAACAATGATCGATACTGAATTGCAAAGGTTTCCGCTTCTAGTTTTTTTTGATAGAGGAAATAAGTGTATGTGAGTAATATTGGAAAAACGATTTCGGGCAAGAAAGAATCTTCGCTAAGATATAAAACTATGGCAGAAAATATAAAAATTATTACGAATGGAGACACTGCTACTAACCACCAGTTTGGCTTGTTAAATTTTTTATAGTCCATACCTACCATTATTGCAGATGCCAAGGGCGAGAACAGTATCGCCATTAAAGCAACCTGAATTGGATGGAATATTCTTAAGTCTTTATTCATAATTATATTATAACAGCTTTACTCACTTGAAAATCTGAAATTATGTGGTAATATTTCGCGGGTTATAAATTATATATGAATAAAGCAATAACACAACCAGAAATATGTATGCATGAGGTAGTCGAAAAAGTGCAAAAAGTAAGATCGCAGCGAACAAGGAATTTTGCTGAAGCACAGGGATTACCAATAGGTTATAAAGAAACCGTTCATTTTGCTACTGATGCCCCTAATGACATCATTGAAGCCATAACGCACAAGCTGGAGGAAATAAAAGCTCAGCCAAAGTATCATAGAATTAATGGTTTACTTCAGCCGGCAGTTCTTATAGACTACACTAAATTATCTATTGATAGACCTATATATTTAGGGAATAGTCTGGATTATTCATATGCAATACCGGTTGTTCTAGTTACTAAGACACATGGCCAACCAGAACAAATATGGGATACTTATTTGTTTTTAACTAATGACGAAAATCAAATTATAACGGATAGGTTACAATTTGAAAATTGGGCAAGCACAAACTTTGAGAACATACAAACCACTAGGAATCTGTTTATCTACCCGCATGGAAACCCTGTGATACTTGAAGAGTAACGTTAACTAAAGAATTTATTAGATTGTTGTGAATTTCGTATAACTCGAATATAAAATAGAAAGAGGAGCATATGGCTCCTCTTTTATGCCATTCTAATTATTTAAAAGAATGCTACTGATTTACTCTATACCATATGCATCCTTCTAAACCGTCAAAAAGTTCAATATTAAGCGAGGCCTCAGCGTTAGGACCGTTTTTGCCGGTTCTTAAAACTAACGCTATTGTATTTGATAAATCTTCTTGTTGTGGAGCAGTTTTTGCTCGATAATTATTTAATAGTGCTACTTCTTCCCCTTTAAATATAGTTAAATTAATCCCAAGGTTAGCATACTGGCTTTTTAAACTCTCAAAAGTTTCGCTATTTAAAGACGTTAAGGAATTCAATTCTGTAACTATGCCAGGGATAGCATCATGATCTACGATTACCAGACACCCAAAAGATTTGATCTGCATACCTTGGTCAAGATCAATCATTTCCATATCTAATAACTTAAAATATATTGCTTATATTATAGCAAGTCGCGCTCTAAGTTACCAGATTCCGATAACGTACGCAATCTTTCTACCTCCTGTGCCAACATCTCGATATACAATGCATACCCAATTTCTGCAATGTGGCCATGTTGTTTTTCGCCTAAAATTGAACCTGCACCACGAATTTCTAAGTCTTTGGAAGCAATGTTAAAACTACTGCCAAGCTCGTTATTTTCTACCAAAGCTTTGAGCCTCTCCAAATATAACTGGGACTTTTGATCTTTTTCTTTTAATCTTTTGGCTGCCGTTGCATCTTCTCTAAATTCGTTAGCTAGTTTTGATTTTCGTGGTTTTGGGCACATCAAATAACAATATGCTTGCCTATCACTTCTCCCCACTCTTCCTCTTAGCTGATACAGTTGAGAAAGTCCAAATTTGTGCGCATTGTGCATAATAATTGTATTTACGTTAGGCAGATCTAAGCCGCTTTCAATAATGGATGTAGATATTAGCACTTCATATTTGCCTGCATAAAAGTCGCTCATTATTCTATCTAGTTCTGCAGAAGACATTTGACCATGTGCAAGTACAAATTTGATGTTTGGCAAAAAATTTTGTAATTTAAGCCTAATCGATTGAATAGTCTCTACTCTATTGTGCAAAAAATATACCTGCCCACCACGAGTTATTTCGAACTGGATAGCATTTACCGCTTTATTCCAATCTTCATAAATAATTTCTGTGTCTATTGGAATTCTACCCTTTGGAGGAGTTGTAATAATAGAAATGTCTTGTACAGAAGACAACGCTAAACTTAATGTTCTAGGAATTGGAGTTGCGCTTACGGACAAAACATGAACTCCATAATTGAGTTGTTTGATTTTCTCTTTCTGTTTTACTCCAAATTTCTGCTCTTCGTCTACAACTAGTAATCTTAGATTTTTAAATTTTATATCGGAACTTAGTAACCTATGAGTGCCAATAATAACATCTACGCTGCCGTCACCCAAATGGTCTATTATTTTTCTATTTTCTATATCGGTATTGAATCTAGATACAGCTTTAATTGTGATTGGGACATTTTTAAATCTTTCTCTAAAAACATTTAAATGTTGTTGCGTCAAAACTGTTGTAGGAGATAACACCGCTACTTGACCACCATCTTCAACTATTTTAAACGCTGCTCGCATAATCAGTTCAGTTTTTCCATAGCCTACATCTCCAACTAGAAGCCTATTCATTGGTTTATCTCTTTGCAGATCTGCAATTATTTCTTTTATAGATGTAATCTGATCTTTAGTCTCGTTGTGTTTAAATTCCTCAACAAAATCTAAGTAAATTTTCGAATCCTCTACTGGAATCGGTTGAGACTTACTTAGTTCTCTTTTTGCATAATGAGTTACAAGCTCCTTGGCTAAAATCAAGGTAGATTTTTTTATACGCTCTTTGACCGCCTGCCACCTTCCACGACTTAATCTACTCAATTTTGGTGGAGTATCACTATTATTTAAATAGCGTGTTATTTTTTCTATTTGAGTGAGTGGGACATAAAGTTCATCGTCCTCAGCAAATTTAAGTAGTAAATAATCGCTATGTATGCCTCCTACAATTTCATGTTTTAGGCCATTGTAAGTGCTGATTCCATAATCTTCGTGCACAACGTTGTCACCAATTTTTATTTCGCCTTCAAATTGGGCAAGTAATTTTTTTAGTCTATTCGATGAATACTGTTGTGTCTTGACTTTATTAAGATAGATGGAACCAAATAGCTCTCTGTCTGTAAAAAAAGCCAATTTGTGCTGATTAGAAATAAATCCGGCAGGAATATTTCTGAGATTTTCTAGTTCTAAATTGCCAAATAGTAAACTAAAAGATTTTTTTTGTTCAACTGTAGAGTTCTTGAGCAACAAACTTTTAAGATTCGGTGCCAAATCATCTTCATGTTTTGTATTTATGATTACTTGAAAATTGTTATTTTTGAGCTTTTCTACCTCTTGAGTAAAGAGGTTAAGATTTGAAAAATATAAAGCTGGATAAGTAAAATCCGAATCGAGAATATCAAAGTCATAATCTGAATAATAGTTTTCTATGCCTGTTATATCTTTAGATGTAAAAATAAGCTTTCCAAAATTTTCAGATTGGGAATGTTTAATTTGAAATTCTTGTAGCTCTCCCTTGTCCAGAGGAAGTTTTTGAGTTAATACCAACTCGGAAACTTCTCTAAGTTTTCTTCCTGTAAATTGATCATACTCATAAATCTTTTCGACATCTTCTCCAAAAAACTCTACTTTGACTGGATGAGTATAACCTGCTAACCAGACAGAAATGATGTCTCCTTTAATACTAAATTCTAACGGGTTTTCTACAGTTTCTACCCTAGCGTATTGATTTACTTGTTGTTGATACTTTTCTAAATAATCCTTGTTAATTTCTTCTGATTTTATAGAGGTTATTATATTCAGTAGCTTACTGAACTTTATATCATGCATATATAATATATAGGAAGAATCGATTAGTTCCAGCAATTGTTCTGTAAATATATTTGCGTAGATGTACGATTCATTTCTACTTAAAAATAGCTGATTTAGATGTGGAAGTGTTTTTATTATCTTTATTTTTGACACGAGATATTATAACAATCTTTTGTACAACATATTACTCTAAAAACAAATAGTATTTACTTAATATATATATGTGTAATATAATCCTTGCATGGATGATTCTGATTTTGAGCAGCAAAAAAACTTAACTCGGCAGCTTGTGGCTATGCATAACAAAGTAGATGGGAGGAGAGGCTATGATCAACAAGAAGCCAGGGACTTAGTACTAAATTGTATAGAGAACAAATTGGTAGAGTTCCATTTAGAAGATATTTCGCTGGCTAAGAAAATGGCTAAAATTACTACTGAGTTAATAAAAAAGAGTGGACTAAAAGAAGAAATTTTTACATTAGACGAAATTTCAAGAATATTTGATTATTTAAGTATTCATCTAGATTCATATATAAAAAATTCAGAAACGGTTGATGAATTGTTTTATTCCGATGATATGCAAGATGACTTTGGCATGAATGCTATGGTTACAGATTTAAAATTAGTTTCTCATTTTTACGCAAACTTAGCTGTAATGCGAAACTACATTTTCCATCTAAAAACAAATGGAGTTAATTTTGACCCCACAGATTTTTTGGAAGTTGTGAAACTCAAGCTTTTAGCCGTAGAGAATAGTGTTAAGCTCTTAGATAATCCGTTAGAAGAGGAATCTATTAATGTTGATGATTACATATTTTATATACATCAGTCTAGCTATGCAGGCGATGCTTTGCTCAAACTTGCGGAGCAATATAAAAAATTTGGACACAAAGATGAGGCAATAAAATATGGTGAATTATGTAAAGTTATATTGACACAAAAACTTACTTTCCAAACACTGTTCGAAGTAACAAGCCCACAACTTTCCAATCGGCAAGTTTTAGTCGTATACAGGCTTGATAGAGAGCATTACGAAAAATTAGCCAAGGTTTTTCTATTGTTAGCAGATTTGGTAGAAGAAAAATCAGAAAAATTTAATTATGCCTTTAATGCATTTGAGTATAGTACAATTACTACAGGTACTTTTTTGAATGATGATAACCCACAGCAAGACAGGACCTATAGGCTGGTACAATCGTTTCAGAGAACAGTCGATTCCTATAAAACTATTCTTGATATGTTGGATGATGATTATACAAATACACATAAGATAGATTTGAACCAAGTAAGTGTAAAAGCTAGTTCTATAGCATCGGGTCAATTTGATTTAAGAATGTTGTTAAATACATTTATAGGAAACTATGTCGTTGTTCAAGAGTTTAGAGAGGGAAAATCATTTAAAGACAAGAATTTTAATGCATTAGTTGAAGAGTTATATCAAATTACTAAAAACTCAATTACAGACGAAAATTAATATGGGATTAAACGAACTTTTGCAAGAGCTAGATTCCACTTGGCAAGAAGAACAGACTGTAGAAAATCACCACCAGTTTATAAAATTAATTAATCAAATTGTAGAACACGACATGTTTCTAGATAACCTGTGCCTTGATGATCTAGTATTTGTTGCATACAAGGTTCTTTACTGTTTAGAAGAATTTCCAGATAATATATCAAATCACTCACTTCTTATTATGGAGGATATAGCTGGGTTAATAAGACATAGATATAAACACGAAGTAAAGCCAGATGATTATGACGATGTAATAGCTAGTATGGACCTTGTTTCCAACCTATCTTCGACTGAATTAGTAAATAGGAATCTACTTCCCTGTAAAGATGCGACAAAGCAACCTGACAGAGTTTATCTAGAAGAGTTGTAAAATATACTAGGTAAAAAATTCTTGTTTAGAATTTAAAACTTTTGCAACTTCAAACATGGTTGGTCTTTTGGAAGGTTGCTCTAATAAACTTAATTTAAGAATCTCTATTTCTTTAGGCCTTAGTTCCAGTGTAGTTCTAAATCCATTCAGCATGCTCAACATAAAAGTTAAGTAGGAATAAGCAAAAGCAAATACTTCAATTGAATATGGGTCTATTTTGCCTGTCTCACTAGCAATATGATCCCGCCTTCCTGTAAAACCAATAACGCTTCCAATGCCATTGTCGTCTAGAAGGCTAGACATTATTTGATTATAAGCAGCGTCCCAGTTAACATAGTAATGAGAACAGTGTTGTTTCATAAGAAGTATGGCCTCTGGTGCCATACTTTCTGTGGATGCGATTAGGGGTACGTAACAGTTACTTCCGATATCCGAGAAAGGTGATGTGCGAGTAAACCATTCCAATAAATTATCATTATTTATCTTTCGGGCACCACCAAAATCACAAATAGCGCTTGTATCTTTATTAGTTAAAATTTGCTCCAATTTAAAGTCTCCATGGATAATATTTTTTGAATGTAGCCAGGATAAAGTAATTGCAGTTGCAGCAAAAGTTGATTTGACAGCCTGATAGTCCGGCAGCTGAGTTTGGGTGCTAAGTTGATAAAGAGAGTTACCCATATTTCTCATAAGAAAACCCTTACTCCGGCTATTGCCTATAGTCATAGCTATAATTGTAGGTATTTGCGCGTAGGGCAATCCATAAAAAAATTTTCTTGAAAATTCCTCTAAATCCTTCATATGTTTTCCAAGGTAAACCAGAGCGCCGGTTTCGTTCAGAAATACATCTATTTGTGTATTTGATGGTGTAAGGTCTACCTCCTTTAGTACATAAGTCTCCTCTCTTAATTGAACAAGCGAGATTCTAGGTCTACCGATCACGTTAACAATAGGCTGGACAATGTGTAATTCTGAATAAGGCACTTCGAGTGGTAGTTCTGGAAGGAAAGATTCGTTGGACAATTTATTAAATTAACCTCCAAGATTATACCACAAATAATTTAATTTGTTGCTAACAACGGGAGACTTTAAATAATATTCGCAAGCCACTTGCCTGTATAGCTTTCTTTTGCATTCGATATGTTTTCTGGTGTACCTTCTGCGATAATGCTTCCCCCTGCATCACCACCTTCAGGACCAAGGTCGATAATCCAATCTGCTGTTTTAATCAAGTCAAGGTTGTGTTCTATTACAACAACAGTGTTACCTTTCAATACCAGGCCATGCAAAACTATTAAGAGTTTTCTGACGTCTTCGAAATGCAAACCTGTTGTAGGTTCGTCTAGAATATATAATGTTTTTCCTGTAGCTTTTTTTGATAATTCTGCCGAAAGTTTAATTCTTTGAGACTCTCCTCCAGATAAAGTAGTTGCCGCTTGACCAAGCCTGATGTAACCCAGACCAACATCTAGTAATGTTTGCAGCTTATCTCGTATTTGATTAACACTTCCAAAAAATATTACAGCTTCTTCAACTGTCATATCTAGTACTTCGGAAATATTCTTACCTTTATAGTCAATTTGCAAAGTTTCTCTATTGTATCTTTTGCCATCACATTCTTCACACTTCACATAAACGTCTGGAAGAAATTGCATCGATATTTGAATAACACCGGCACCTTGGCATTTTTCGCATCTACCACCTTTAACATTAAAACTAAACCTACCTGCTTTGTACCCTCTTGACTTAGATTCTTTGGTCATTGCAAATAATTCTCTTATATGATTGAAAACTCCAGTATAGGTAACAGGATTAGATCTAGGTGTTCTTCCAATTGGCGATTGATCTATATCTATTATTTTGTCTAAGTTTTCTAGCCCTCTAATTTCGCCATATTGCCCTGGATTTACTTTTGATCCGTAAATATGTTTTGCAATTGCTCTGTACATTACATCGTTTATTAAAGAGGATTTTCCACTGCCAGAGACACCTGTTACGCAAACAAACTTGCCTAATGGAATTTCCAAATCAATGCCCTTCAAATTATTATGTGTTACATTAGAAATTATAATTTTATTATTTTCGGAAGGTTTTGATTTTGTAGTTTTATCCAAAGCTTTAATTCTTTTTAATTCTTTATAAATCTCTTCTTTCGAGATTCTTTTGTGACCACTTAAATATTTTTTTGTGAGTGACTCTTTACCATTTACTTCTACAAAAGTATTGTCTTTTACGGATCCAAGGGCAACCACTTCTCCACCGTGCTCCCCAGCTTTCGGTCCTATATCTATAACGTAATCTGCAGATTTAATTGTATCTTCGTCGTGTTCCACTACAACTACAGTGTTGCCTATATCTCTTAAATTTTCTAATGTTCTAATTAACTTTTCGTTATCTCGCTGGTGTAAACCAATCGAAGGTTCATCCAAAACATACAGCACTCCTGTTAGCCCAGTACCAATTTGAGAAGCCAGCCTAATTCTTTGAGCCTCCCCACCAGAAAGTGTTCTAGCAGATCGGTTTAAAGAAAGATAGTTTAATCCCACAGATATTAAGAAATTAAGTCTAATAGCTATTTCCTTAAAAATTTGCTTGCCTATTTCTCTTTCCTGGTCTGATAGCATATCTTCCTCTGAAGATATTGCAGGTATACTTAATACTTCAACTAAAGACGAGTTTAATTGAACAGACGCAACAGATGTTTGTGAATTTAAATCATTAATCCACTGATAGGCCTCCCAAATACTCATTTTTCCTATATCTACAATATTTTTCCCATGGATTGTAACTGCCAAAGCTTCTTTTTTTAATCTATAGCCTTTACATTCTGGGCAATCTTTTTCTATCATGTATTGTTCTATTTCTGATCGAATATACTCAGAATCAGTTTCCTGATATCTTCTCATTAAATTAGGAATAACGCCTTCAAATCTACTATTCCATGTATTTGCTCTGCCTTCTGAATTAACGTAGCTAACACGATACTTTTTCGATTCGCCAGTTCCATACAAAATAATGTTAATGTGCTCTTGAGACAACTCTTTAATAGGTTTTCTAAGGTTAATTCCATGTTCCTCTGCAACTACTTTTAATAAGCTCATCATGTACGAATCTTCATTTTCGATCATCCTTGCCCATGGATAAATTCCACCTTCCATAATAGTTAGTCTTGGATTGATAACAACAGAAGGATCTACTTCTTTTATGGCTCCCAGTCCATTGCATGCCGGGCATGCACCAAAAGGAGAATTAAAAGAGAATGAATGTGGTTCAATTTCTGGGAAAGATTCGCCGGTTTCTGGATCTACCAACTTTTCTGAATAAAATAAATCGAAATTTTTTTGTGATTTTTCGTTTTCCAAATCAGGAATGTTTATTAATACCTCTCCGCCACCTAAATTTAATGCTAGCTCTATCGAATCAGTTAATCTTTTTAAAATTGTTTCGTCTTGTTTTGATTCTTTTTTTACAACTAGTCTATCTATCACAAGCTCAATACTATGTTTTGCATATCTATCGAGTTTGATTTCTTCCTCTAGGTTGTAAATACGTCCATCAACTCTAATTCTTACATATCCTTGCGCCAAAAATCTAGAAAACATTTCTTCGTATGTACCTTTTCTATTTTTTACCAGAGGTGAAAGAATTATTATTTTGATTTCTTTTAGTTCAGTGAATTCATTATCGTCTGGATAATTTAAAATCTTATCTACAATTTGTTGAACAGTTTGCTTTTCTAATCTTCTACCTGTAACTGGGCTTCTTGCGTGACCAACTCTAGCAAATAATAACCTTAGGTAGTCATAAATTTCTGTAACGGTGCCTACAGTTGATCGAGGAGAATGCCCCGTACTTTTTTGATCTATAGAAATTGCAGGAGACAATCCTTCAATTAAGTCTACATCTGGCTTATCCATTAAACCTAAAAACTGTCTCGCATAAGACGATAATGATTCGACGTAACGTCTCTGCCCTTCTGCATAAAGTGTATCAAATGCTAAGGAAGATTTTCCTGAGCCAGATAAGCCAGTTATGACTGTTAACTTATTTTTTGGAATTTCTACATCAATATTTTTGAGGTTGTTTGTTCTTGCTCCTCTAATCTTAATATTTTCGGACATTTACACTAACTAAACATTAGATTATAACACGTGATAATTATCTTAGTTGAGACGTATAATCAACTCTTTGCTAGATTAAAGATATAGAATCTTAACTGCTGCTTTCAATATTTAGCTTGCGATAGTGTTTTATTCAAAACCTAATAAATCCATAACTACTACAATCAGTACTGCTGGAATGAAGGTTACTAATTCTTTAGCTTTCATATGGATTTATTAATAAATTAGATGCGTGTTTATACTAAATTAAGAGTCATTTAGTCAAACATTTTTTATCTATCTAGCTATGTTACACCTTGAATGTAAAGATTTGATAAAAATCTAATAAAAAATTAAGAACTAAAGTTCATAGTTTTTTATTGTTAAGGAAAAACCTTAATTTACAATAAAATTTAATACTTGAGTTTTTGCTTTAAAATAACTTAATTATGTATAATAAGCATGTTAATTTAACCTTCTAAATTATGAAAGTAAGAAAAGCTATTATTACTGCAGCGGGTTTTGGCTCCAGGTTTTTGCCAATCACAAAAACTATTCCTAAAGAAATGCTTCCGATAGTCGACAAACCTATTATTCATTGGATTGTAAAAGAGTGTGCAGATGCAGGCTTGGAAGAAATAATAATTGTTGCAGCACCAGACGAAGTAAAAATTTTTGAAGACTATTTTTATGGACATGCAGAGAATATTAGGTTAATGATGCAGTTACAAAATAAAATGGATAGATGGAATAAAGTAACCAGCATTTTTGAACTGCCAAAAGTAAAAATCATTCCCGAAAACAGAACAATGCCTTACGGCAATGGTAGACCCATACTAACGGCAAAAGAATTAGTCGAAAAAGAAGAGGCTTTTGTTGTATGCTGGGGTGATGACTTAGTGCTCTCGGAGGTCAGTGCTGTAAAGCAAGTAGTCGAAGCTTTTGAACAGGACGATTGCGATGGCGTGTTAGCTGTTCAGGAGATGCCAGTAGAAGAAATGTCAAAATATGGAGTTGTCA
>CAYMSO010000006.1:77388-98203 GCA_964393185.1 uncultured Candidatus Saccharibacteria bacterium
AGTTGTCAAAATAAAAGAAGGGACAGAAGATGAGATCGAAAAAGTTATAGAAAAACCTGAGCCCGAAAACTGTCCTTCTAACCTGGCAGAGTTTGGTAGATTTGTCTTAACACCCAAAATTTTTGATTATTTAAATCCTACTGCTATCGGAAAAGATGGCGAGATATGGCTTATTGATTCAGCAGACAAAGTTGCAGAGCATGGGAAACTTAAATTCAAAAGAATAGAAGGTACTTGGTATACAACAGGCGATCCAAAAAGATACTTGCAAGCTCAAATTGCATTTTCGGATAAATACCTTGGTTAAACTAGATTATACTAATGGTTTGAAGTTTAGAAATTATTAAGAGGAGATTAAAAAATCTCCTCTTTGTTTTGATCTATTTACTCTAATTATTTTAAATGCATCTTATCAGTTTCTGTTTCTTGCATTGTAAATTCTGGATACTTGAAATATAGATAATGGCAATATAGAGATACTCTATGTCCATATCTGATCGTACCAACACAAAGATCGTGCATTTCTTTAGGGAATTTACCAGTAAATAAAACTATAAAAAATGCTAAAAATTGAATAATGCCTACAAGAAGAGCTAAAACATAAAGATAAATAATATGTGGTAAGAGCACTATCCAAGATAAGAATACTGAGAAAAGCAGCCTCTTTCTTGTTACTACCGCAGGATAACCAATTTCTAACTTTGTTTTTTCCCAATCGGCATTTGGACCAATAGGAGGGTAGCCATCTACCAAATTACCTAAAGATGCACTAAGTCTTAAAGACCAGTTTAAATAGTTAACATAAGCATCAAATGCTAGTTTAGGATATTTTGTAGTAAACAAGATGGCCAAGAATGCATACATTTCCAGCAGCATTAAATAAATACTATAAAAAAGCATTAAAACAATATGTGGTATTCCAATATATAGCCAGCCAAATAAAGTTCTTAGCAATAACTCTCCTCGTGAGTATTGCTCCTGATGTTGAATATACAACTTCATGTGAATAATTAATAATAAATATAAAGTACCTATAGATTAACAAAAAATTCAAGTAATACAAGAGGATTGCATTTAGTTATCGATTTATGGTAACATTATGCTAAATTTATACATTCAAATGAACAAAACTGAATTTGGTGAAAAATGTCAAAAATGCATTTCTGCTTTTGCTGATGTGACAAGAACTTTTCAAAACATCACTAATAATACAATAAATGCTTTGACAAGTGAGGATTTTACATTTCAACAGAAGTTTTTTGAAGTTACTAAAGCATATAAAGATCTGGCCTATGATATAAGAAGTTTAGTAAGCTTTATAGATGAAATCAATAAAAATATGCACTTTGATATAGATGTGGGACAAAACTTATTAGACGCTGTCAATGAAAAAATAGATAAGTTCACGCAAGTTTTACTAGAAAACCATGAATTGCTTGAATACCATAATGATAACTATCTAGATCCAGGTGTTTGGGGTCCCACAATTTCAAAATTGGACTTATAGCTATAAACCAATAAAATTTATCCCAGTACTTATCTCATCTGGAGTATAGCTTAAACAGATTCCAGCAATTTTATTTGCAAATTTTATCGCTTCAATTTCGTCTCGTGTCTTTGCAAACATGTAAGCAAAGGAACCACTAAAAATATCTCCAGATCCTGTCGAATCTTTAATTTGGTTAATTGGGATAGTTGGCACATTAATCGCTCTCCCATTTTTAACTAAATCCGCACCCATTTCCTCCTTAGTAACAATTACTTTTAAATTTGATTTTTTTGACCATTCAATAGCTAATTCTTCTATGTTTGGATAATCATTTTCGGAAAGAATAAAATAATCAAAAAGTTGAATAAGTTGATCTGCTTCTTCGAAATTTCTAAACAAAACTTTATCTTCAGAATCAAAATTTCTAAAGTAGCCTTGGGGTATGCTTAATTTTATAGCTGATGGCTTCGATAATTCTAAAATAGATTTTATCAAATCAGGAGAGTAATTGGGAATCAATGGTGCCAAAAAGATTACATCAGCACTTTTGATGGCATTCAATACTTCTGGACTTTTTAAATCAATACTTGGTACTACTCTATTTTTCGCATATTGAGTTCTTTTGCCCTTTACAACTATATTTTGATATCTCAAAGTATTATTTACATTTGGTTTGATAGGAAGCAGTATATCGCTTTTACAGTACTGTAAAAAATCTATTCCATAATCAGTTATTATCTTTACATCAACATCCGCAAAATTCTTTAAAATTAAATTCATGTACATAGCAGGGCTGCCAAAATACTCATAACTTGCACCCTCAACAGAGTTATTATCTATACATACATTCCCTATTATCAAAAAGTTCATAATTATTATTAAACAGTACATTTTAATGAAAAACTATAAAGAAATACAAGCACTAATATTGTAGTACGTAATATTGACAATTGAAAAATATACGCTTGACCAAATATATGCAGAGGTATAGAATTAAGAGTTTTTCTTGCTCACAAGTTATAATAAAACTAAAATAGTAAATAAGAAACTGTTGTTGAGTAAGAAATATAATTTATGCCCAATCAATTCCATTAATTTAAATTTGTGGTTTTGAGATTAGGTTACAATAAAGTAGGTTCTAGCGAGAGCTTAAAACAATCAAATTAATTATTAAATAATATTTATGGCAAAAAGAATAGCTATCAATGGTTTTGGTAGAATCGGAAGATTAGTCTATAGAGCGCTTTTAGAAAGAAATTTTCTAGATGGTCAAGTCGAAGTTGTAGTGGTAAACGACTTGGTACCTGCAGACAACCTTGCATATCTTCTAAAATACGATACTACTCACGGAAAATTAGACGAGGATGTAAAGGCTATTGACGAAAATACAATTAAAGTTGGAGAACATACCTTAAAAACACTTGCATTAAAAGTGTCTCCTGCAGAACTACCATGGAAGGAATACAATATTGATATTGTGATTGAATCAACAGGCTTCTTTACAAAAAAAGCAGATGCAATTGGACATTTGACCGCTGGTGCAAAGAAAACAATTATTTCGGCACCATCAGATGAAGATGTAAAAACCATCCTAGTTGGAGTTAACGACGATCAATACCAGGGAGAAGACTTAGTTTCTAACGCAAGTTGTACTACTAACTGTCTAGCACCAATTGTACACGTACTTTTGAAAGAAGGTATTGGAATAGAAGAAGGCTTAATGACTACTGCACATGCTTATACTGCAACTCAAACAATTATGGATGGTCCTTCTAGAAAAGCATTCAGAGATGGAAGAGCTGGAGCTATGAATATTATTCCAGCATCTACCGGCGCTGCAAAGGCAATTGGTTTGGTAATTCCAGAAATGAAAGGGAAACTTACAGGTATGGCATTTAGAGTTCCTGTTGCCGATGTTTCTGTTGTAGATTTAACCTTTAAACCTACAAGAGAAACTAGTTTAGCAGAAATCAATAATGCAATGAAAAAAGCTAGTGAAACATATTTAAAAGGGATTCTGCAATATACTGAAGAACCTGTAGTTTCCAGTGACTTTATACATGATGCGAATTCCAGTACTTATGATGCAGGTGCAAGTATTGAACTAAACTCTAAATTTTTCAAATTAGTAAGTTGGTATGACAATGAATGGGGGTATTCAAATAGAATGGCAGATCTTCTAAAAATTGTTGTAGGAAAAATGAGTTAATTTTGCTCGTGCCGGCTTAACCGGCACGATTTTAAATGTTACCTTCAAAGAATGTATATAACTTCTAAAAATTTGGATAATTATTCATACAAAAGTATTAATAACATTCAAAACAAAAGAGTAATTGTTAGATCGTGTTTAAATGTTTCGGTTGATAATACAGGTAAGATTAAAGATGATACAAGGCTTTTAGAGTCGATGGAATTAATAAATGAACTAGCAGGAAAAGTAAGAAAATTAATAATAATGGGACATTTGGGCAGGCCTGAACCTAGATCAACTGAAGAACAAAACGTACCTCAAGAAGTTAGCTTCTGGCATGTTGCAGAGGCAATGCAGACGAAATTGAAAAGTAACAACCTTTCAGTTAAATTATGCAAATCTTTAGACCAAGTAGAAAACTCAGGAGATCAAAATTGCATTTACTTAATCGAAAACATTAGGTCATTTGATGGAGAAGAATCTAAAAATCTTTCTATTAGAAAATCTTTCGCACAAAGGCTTGCAGCCCTTGCCGATATTTACATAAACGATGCATTTGCTGATTATAGAGAATCCGCATCAACATACGATATTGCGCAGATAATTCCAGCTTATATTGGCCCAGCTTTTTTAAGAGAAGTTATGTCTCTTGGCAAATTTTCTAATCCTGCAAGACCTTTTGTAGCAATACTTGGTGGCGCAAAGTTATCCGAAAAATTAGATGCTCTTAACTCACTAGCAGAAACTGCCGACAAAGTTATTATTGGCGGCGCGATGGCATATACTTTAATGAAAGCTCAAAATATACCAGTCGGGAAATCTCTTGTTGAAGACGAAAAACTTGCTGTAGCATCAGAAATAATAAACAAATATTCAAATAAATTAATATTACCAGTAGATCATATGATTTCTACTGAGTTTAAAGAAACTTCTGAGCACTCTGTTACTGCCAATCAGATAATCCCAGAAGATAAACTAGCTATTGATTTGGGTAGTAAAACTATTGACTTGATAAAGAAAGAAATAGCTAACGCATCATCAATTTTGTGGAACGGTCCAATGGGGGTTACAGAGTGGGAACATTCTGCAGCAGGAACAAAGGCAGTAGGCATGGCTATTCAAGAAAATACAAAGGCATATGCACTAGCTGGCGGAGGAGATTCAATCACAGCAATCAACAAGTATAAGTTGAGTGGCTTTGATCATATTTCTACAGGTGGTGGAGCGATGTTGGCATTTTTAGCATACAACAAATTTCCTACTTTAGATGTGATTTTGCAAAGTAGGTAATAGCTAATAAAAACTATTGCTTCAGCGTGGGCAAGCTAGCCTTGTTTGATTCTAAACTTCTCCTAAAAATACGCCAATTTTTTTAAGTGTTTGAAGCTCTTTATTGTCTTTTTTGACTACTTTTATTTGGCTTATTGCTTGTAATATAGGTACAGTAATTATCTCGTTACTTTTGAGACAAACCATTTCACCAAATTTTTTGTTTAGGATAGCATCTATGGCACCAATTCCCACGTTTTTTGATAATATTCTATCTGTTGCGTTGGGTGCGCCGCCTCGCTGAACATGACCTAGTACAACATTCCTCATCTCAAATTCTGCTGGTGCTAACTGTTCGATGGTTTCGATTATCTGTTGACTAATTCCACCTAATCGTATTTCTGGTCGATCAGTAACTTTTCCAATTGTAGATACCTGGGCATTTTTAGGTTTTGCACCTTCAGCCACCACTACTATAGAAAAATTGCGTCCAGTTTGTTTTCTTTTTCTAAGAAAATTTATTAATGATTCGTAACTAAACTCAAATTCTGGCAATAACACTGCACTTGCACCACCGGCTAAACCAGAATGTAAGGCTATCCAACCCGAATTTCTGCCCATTGTTTCTACAAAGAATACTCTCTCGTGACTTACTGCTGTAGTATGAATTTTGTCTAATGCATCCACAACTGTATCAACAGCTGTACTAAATCCAAAAGTAGAATCTGTGGCATTTAGGTCGTTATCTATAGTCTTAGGTACACCTACTATTTTTACTCCTTTCTGCGCAAGTTGCATAGCACCACTCAACGTTCCATCTCCTCCTATGACTATTAGTGCATCTATCTCTAGTTTCTCAAGATTGGATTTAGCTAAATTTAAAATTTCGTCTGGTATTTTGTTGGATTGTCCCATACCAGCTTTGCCTGCAAATCGGCCCTTATTTACTGTGGTTAATATTGTTCCTCCTAGATGTGCAATTCCGGAGACTTTTTTTCGATCCAGCTGGATATAATTTAAATCTAATAATCCTTCCCAGCCTTTGATAAATCCTATAAATTCGTGACCTAAGCTAATACCATATACACATGCTGCACCTATAACAGCATTTATGCCTTGAGCATCACCTCCCGAATTAATTATTCCTATTTTCATATTCTTGCATAATTAAAGTATATTTTCTTTTCTGGATTCACCTAACAATGATTCCTGCGTTTGCTCCAATATAGCTTTAACAGCTTCTTCTGTATAAAAAGCCGTATGATCTGCCTGAAAGCTATTATTTGTATATAAGTCGCTGCAAAAACGGTCATTAGCTTCCCAAACATCGGTTCCAAAAAATATTTCTTTACTTGAATCTAAAATTTCTTTCAGATCTTTTGTATTTATAATTTCTCCTCTTGCAGTATTAATTAACATAAATCTATCCTTTACCCCGGAAAGTATTTGCTTATTCACTGAATTTTTTGTTTGCTGATTGAGTGGCATATGGATAGAAACAATATCTGATATAGAATATAACTCTTCCAGTGAATCTACTTTTCGAGCAACATCAGACTCATTTACAAATGGATCGAAAAATAAAACATTCATCTGGAAGCCATTTTTTGCAATCAAACCTACTTCTTTTCCTATCTTTCCAAAACCATGTATTCCAATAGTTTTTCCTCGTAAAGTAAATCCCATAGATTCTATTGTTCTTCCATTTATACCTTTTCGGTGCATTTCCCTCTGCAAATTCATCTTCCTTGCAAGATGTAACATAAGTGCAAACGCAAATTCTGCAATGGATTCTGGTGAGTAACTTGCTACTCTATACACTTCTATTCCTAAAGATTTCGCAAGATCAACGTTTAGCATATTAAAACCTGCACATCTCAAAAATATTTTCTTTGTTCCGGATTTAGCTAGTTGTCTTAATTCATCATCTAGAATTTGACTATCGACAAAGATAGAAATAGATTCCTTACCCAATGCTTTTGCTAAACTAAATTTTTCTTCAAAAAAATCTGTGTTTGGAAAATCGATCTGATATTTATTCTTAATAAATTCTTCAAAATTTTGCCATTCAAAAAAAATAGTTTTCATGATTTTTAATAATAAAATTATGCTATGGTAATCTCCTTACATAGGTAAACATCTTGCACTGCGTTTAAAAGTTTAACTCCATCTTCAAATTTTTTCTGAAATGCTTTTCTTCCTAAAATCAGTCCACTGCCTCCTGCTCTTTTATTTATAACTGCAGTTTCCACTGCTTCTTGAAGGTCATTTTGTCCACTTGCTCCTCCAGAATTTATTAAAGGAATTTTTCCTAAATAACAATTTGCGACTTGATATTTTGTAAGATCTATTGGATTATCTGAAGATAGATCTGTATACATTCTATCATCAAGCTTTCCATAACTGGTAGAGCCGGAATTCAAAGCTTTATAACCTCCATTGACCGTTGGTAATTTTTGTTTAATAATGTCTGCTTCTATTGTAACCCCCATATAGTTAGCCTGTCCGCTTAAGTCTGCAGATGTATGATAATCTATGCCATCTTTTTTGAATGCGCTATTTCTGGTATAACACCACAAAATAGTAAACATGCCTAATTCGTGTGCTTTAGCAAATGCGGCAGTAACTTCTTGAATTTGTCTAGTCGATTCCTCAGAGCCAAAATAAACTGTTGCGCCAACACCTATCGCACCCATGTTCCAGGCTCTTTCTACCTGAGTAAACATAACCTGATCAAACTTGTTTGGGTAGCTTAGTGTTTCGTTATGATTTAATTTAACAATAAAAGGAATTTTGTGAGCATATTTTCTTGAATGCATTCCCAGTGCACCAAATGTAGATGTAACAGCACTACAACCCGCTTCTACAGCTAATTTAACAATGTATTCTGGGTCAAAATAATTTGGGTTTTTGGCAAAGCTTGCGCCAGCAGAGTGCTCTATACCCTGATCTACAGGAAAAATTGATAAATAACCGGTATTGCCAAGTCGACCGTGAGAGTAAAGAGTGTGTAAGTTTCTGATAACATGATTATTTCTATCTGTATTAATGAATACTTTTTCTACAAAATCACTTGAAGGGATTGTGAATTTTATTCCTTCAAATGTTGTTGATTTAAAGTTAAGTAATAAATTTGCTTTTTCTCCAAGAATATTTTGTATTTCGGGATATGTCATCGGCAAAGTATTAAGAATTATTTGTATTATTTAGCTGTTAGTTATAAAAACCAACTACACCTTTTTTTGAATTATTGGCTTGGTTAGCTCTAGAATCTTTTCTTTTGGATTTTCGGCCTTTACAAATGCAGAGGCAAGTAAAGCACCATCTGCTCCCAACCCTATTGCTTTAGAAACATCTTCCATAGTAGACACACCTGCACCGATTAATGCAATGGTTTTTCCTTTTACTACATCTACAAATTTTGTTACTTCTTCGGGTCGTGTTGTTACCGAAACTCCGCTGCCTATCAATTCTTTCGGTTCGTACGCAATTGCATAAGGTTTTGCTTCTAATATTTTTTCTGCTTCTTCTGCACTCTCGCAACAAACTATTAACCTAATTCCGGCAGATTGTATTTGACTTATTGTTTCGTTAAGTGTAGAAAAATCGATTCTATGCTCACTATGATTTATTATAGAGTATCTGATTCCATAATTTTGTATAAGTTCAAAAGGTATCCAGCCAGTTGTATTGCCTAGGGATTTATTATCAACATGAGGAGCTATTATATTTAGTTGTTTATAATTATCTTTGGCATATCTTAAGTCAAATATGGAAGGTGCAATCATTAAGATATTTTCTATTTCGGGATTTAGTTCTACAGCTTCTACAGCAGCATCGAGCAATTTATTTAAATTAGATGTTGTGCTTTCCGGATAGTTCTTTAAGTTAAGAATAATCATAATCAGAATAGTAAAGATATAATATTGCAAAATGCAGACAAAAATTATTCTAGCACTCAGATTTTTTTTGTAAAGCAAATTATTGACTTATGTCAAATACATGATTACAAAAAATGCCGAAAAAAGGGAGCTACTTAAAAGTTTTTACTTGTGGTAGCTCCCCAAAATTAATATCTTCTATACTTTTTTGCGCTTGCAAATTTTGATTGATTGTCAAACCTAGACTCTCTATTAAATTTGTTTTCTCGCAAAGTAAATTTCTCTTCAGAGCTGTGATTATCGCCTACAAAAGTAAGAGCTTTTCCCGTTTTGTTTGCTCGGCCTGTTCTACCAATTCTATGCACATAGTCATCGTAGTTCTCTGGCTGGTCAAAATTGATAACCAAGGCTACATTTGGTATATCTAAACCTCTAGCAGCCACATCTGTTGCAACAAGAATATTGGCAACACCATTTTTAAATCTGTCGAGAGATTTATATCTAAAACTCTGCCTTTTGTCTCCGTGAATGGAGCTTACTTTAAATCTTTTTTGATAGAGATATTTGTCTAATCTATCTACTTCCCTTTTGGTTCTTGCAAATACAATTACCTTATCATTACTATGTTCTTTCAGAATATCTTCAAGTTTCGAAAGTTTGTTTTCATAACTGTCAGTACGAATTACGTCCTGATCTATTCTGTCTGCGGTATTACCGGTCTTAACAGAAACTCTCATGTATTCGCCAAGATATTCATGAATTATAAGTTCAACTTCTCGGCTGATTGTAGCTGAAAAAAATAAGGATTGCCTTTCTTTAGGTAAGTGACTCAATATGTATTTAATATCATCTATAAATCCCATATCTAGCATCCTATCTACTTCGTCTAAAACAACTGTATTAAACTTAGATAAGTCCAACGCTTTCCTATCTAAAAGATCTTTTAACCTACCTGGCGTTCCAATTATAAAATTAAAACCTTTTTTTATAGAATGTATTTGACTATGAATGTTGCTTGCACCAACGCATAAAACCGAAAATAAATTCATTCCCTTAGAAAATTCTCTAAGTTCGGTGTTTACTTGAACTGCAAGTTCTCTTGTTGGCACTATAACAATTACTTTTTCGGATTTTTGTTCATTAAGTTTATTAATTAAAGGTATTAAGAATGCGCCTGTTTTGCCTGTGCCAGTATTTGCTAGTCCAAGTACATTTTTGCCATTAATTATATGAGGAATAGCCTGGTCCTGAATTGGCGTAGGAACTTGATAATTTTTAGCATCCAAGTTTCTTTGTAGTTGTTGTACCAATTTAAAATCCGCAAACTTATGCGAGATTGGATGCTGTATATCAATAGCGTTTTCATCGGCTTTTTTGACAAAAAGATTTGCATCCAACTTAGGTCCTCTTTTTCTTCGAGAACCACCTCTAGATCCTCTTCGTCTTGTATTTTGGTCCCGTCTAAAATGATTATTGGAATTCCTATTTGATCCAAAAGAATTAGAATTCGTAAATTCTTGTCTACTAAAACTTGATCTTCGAGGTCTTTCTCGATTCGTCTGGTTATCTCTTCTTGATTCTCTTTGTGTAGATTCAAAAGAGCCTAAAAAATCTCCCTTTTGTTTTTTTGCTTGACTAAATCTTGTGTCTTTTACAGCACGTGATCTCCTATCAAAGCTACTTCTTTGATTTCTCATTTACTTGTTATAATATTTTATTTACTAGAATTTTTAAATCTATCATCAGTTGCAATCCACTAATGAAGATTCTCTCTTTGAAGTTCTCCGAAGCGGATCAATATTTTGATTTGATACTACGATATAGATATTAAATATCTAACGGTAATTATAGCATATTTTAAGCTCAAAATGTTAATTTAGCACTATATAATAATGTTGAAAAGTATAGAGATGCATATTCCTTCATATACTATACTATGGCAAATATAGTGCTAGGTTCAGTACCTTCAAATAAAATTTTGTATAAAGATGTAATTATTGGAAGATCTAGATCATATTTTCTAGATAATTCATACGCATGTTTTGCAGCATTAACACCTTCCGCAACCATTGTCATACTTACAAGAATCTCGTTAAGTTTTCTGCCCTTGGCAAGTTCTTTTCCTACATATCTATTGCGCGAAAGTTCACTGGTGCACGTAACAATAACATCACCCATACCTGCTAGACCATAAAATGTTTCCAGTTTTGCCCCAAGCGTTTTTCCAACTAAACTGATTTCTTGCAAGCCTTTAGTCATAATGTATGCTTTAGCATTATCACCATATTCTAATCCATCTACAATTCCTATACATATTGCTAATAAATTTTTTAGTGCAGCGCTGATTTGCACACCTATAATGTCAGTCGAAGATTCTATAAAAAAGTCGTCGCTTCTCAGTAAATCAATAATAAATTGAGAACCTCTTACACCTGCAATTACTGCACCTGCCGGCTTTCCTTTGGCAACTTCATCAGCTATGGTTGGGCCGTAAAAAAAATATAAATCATTGTTTATTATTTTTTCTATAGTAATACTTAGCAAATCTGTATTGTTGCTAAAACCTTTTGAACAAACAACCACTGGCTGTTCTTTAAGATAATCTCTGGCATTTTTTAGAGTTGATTCGACCTTATCAGAAGGTACGACAACAAAAACTACCTTAGTATTAACCAAACTTTCTTCTATATTGGAAGTTACAGTAATATTATTGGGAAGCTCTATATCGGGTAAGAACCTGGATTTTCTTGTTGTTTGCATTTCGACTGCCTGATCTTGAAAGAATTCCCAAATATTAATCTTGTTATCAATGCTATTTTTTGCTAAATGTAAGGCTATTGCTGTTCCCCAGCTTCCTCCTCCAAGAATAGTTATATTCATATATAATTAATTAAAATTTACAAGCAATTCTAACGCCAAAAAATAAGTACTGCAATTAAATAGAATTGATATATAAATCATATTTACTTAAAATATATGTATTATTTTAATGTTAAATTGTATGGAAGATCATAAGAATAACTTTCCCTTACTATTAAAATTTTCAGTCTTTATTAATTTACTTTTAGTTCTAGCTGTTATCCTTTTGGGTTATTTGTTGATGCAAGAAAAAGATAAAGTTGAAGAAACAAAGTTAGAAGATCAAGAAGAGGATATTTCCGAATTTATTGAATGTACTTCAGATGAGCTTGCTGCAGAATTTTGTACAAGAGAATATTTGCCTGTATGTGGTGACGATGGATTGACCTATGGAAACAAGTGTGAAGCATGCTCCAGCGGCAATATCCAAGGATACAGACAAGAAGCTTGTGATAATTCAACCGAAACTTCCCCGCAGTCTGATACAGATTTAGTAGGGTTTACATGGTATTGGATTAATGCAACTTTTGCGGATGGAACTGTATTAACACCAAATAAAGAATTAGTTTATGGATTGCAGTTTGAATCAAATGGAGATATAAATATCCTTTCTGACTGCAATAATATTGCTGGAAGATATTCAACAAAAAATAAAAGCTTGCAAATTTCGGAACTAGTGACCACCCTTAAGTTTTGCGAAAATACACAAGAAACGGAATTTATGCAATTAGTAGAAAAAGTACAATCCTATACTCTAGTAGATAATCTTCTAGGGCTTACGTTATCTGATGGAGCTATAGTAACTTTATCTAAGTAGATACAGGCTCGTGATTAGAAGGGGTTTAATGATTTTGGCCTAATGATTTTTATATTGCAAGCTAATTCTTTTTCTTAATAAAATAGAAGTACGGACTTCTGTCCGTACTTTTTTATTGCTTCTTTAAACAATTTTTACTTATAATTGTTCGTTATGTAAGAAAATTGTGGATGGATAATTGCGACTTCAATGATATAATCACAATAGACTCTTTACCTTCAGCTTACCAGAAATATATAGCTGAAGTTATCAAAGTTAGATCTTCTGATCGGGCCAAGCAACATAGAATAGATAACTACACAGGAATTGTTGTATTGCCCCATGGGATAGGGGAATATCGATTATCTACTTATCAGGGCGAGGCTGATGTACAAATAGCTTACACTTACTATAATGGTCCTAGTGTTGGTAGTTTAATCAAACTTTTGTATCAACACGAAATTGAAGGCAAAGATATAATTGATGTGCTACAAAACACTCATAACTTCGCTTCAAACATAATCCAAAAGCAGGAAGGCCCTAGTTTGACTGATATAAAGCAAGAAGATTTTTGGGAATTTATTAGCACACTACCCAAGACAATCAGAGATAATATTTTGAATGGGAATAGCACTATTACAAACTATGGTCAAAGTTTTCATGGAGTAACAATTGCATATGGAATTTTCTTAATGAAGGATATTATAGATGCAGTCAACTTTTTAAGAACAAGAGATTTAGAGAAAAGCATTTTAGGCAAAGATAAATTGTTTAGCTTATCCGTAATACTTCACGCGGCTGCTTCTAATATTTCGACGTACGAAATGGGTCTGTATTTTATGGAAAACAATAGAACTAAAAGAGGTCATCAGATGTTTATGAATGCTTATAAAGATTTATTACTACATCTACAAAGGATAGGCGAAGTCTTAAACGACAAACAATCCTCTGCAGTTTTCGATGATTTAGAACAGATGTTTAGCAATATTTCTAGTATTTACCCAGTTAATACAATTCAGTTTGTTAGCAATACGCCTGCGTTTATAGTAAGACCAGAAATATCATCAGATTTATTTTTTATAATGTATAATCTTGTTAACAACGCCTGGAAGTATTCATTCTCCCCACAAATCTTAACTGATTTGGGACTTGAAATTAGTGAGCAATCAAAAGTTCAAGTAGAATACTTTATAAAAGATAATGAGCTAAATTTAGTTGTAAGGGACAACGGTATAGGAATTCCTCAAGACAAATTGGATATAATTTTTGAAGAGGGAATTTGTGTACATGGTATTTCCAATTTGCCTTCTTCTGGTATAGGACTTCATCATGTACAATTGTTAACTAACAAGATAGGCGGACATGTCAGCGTCAATATTTTGAATAGTGAAAAATACAAAACTGAGTTCGTAGTTGCTTTTCCTTTAGACAATATTTTCGAATTAAATGAAATTTAGTTAATAATGCAAAAAATAGTTTTTTTAAGATTGTGATTAAACCTCTCCATTGGCCTTAATTAACAAAATTACAGAAAATATAGAAATTTAGAATTTTCTTCTTGCATTTTCTATTTTTTAGTTATAAAGTATATGTGGAGTTAAATAACAAAAAATTAGACTGTTATCGTGGGATGAGGAGTCTAATGCTGGATATTATAAGTGATTATTATATACAGAAAAATCCCGTTAGTTATTTAGCTCTATTTTAGTTTGTATTTGTAATAGTAAATTAATACTTTTACTAAAATTAATAATAGGAATTATTTTTTCCCTCCCAATGTTTGAAAACTCCTAAGCGCTCTTCTACAATTCTTTCATATATTTTAACCAATTTCCGTTCCTCTACTGTTGCTGTTTTTTCGCTATACTCATAAGAAAGTCCAATATGATTAATTCTAGGAATCACAGCATTTTTAAAAGCATATATTAATGTTTTGAATAGCTGTTGATTAGAAACGTTTAATTCTTCTGTAATTGTTAATAATTTCTTGTAAGCTTTTTGAGCAATATATGCGCTATCCTGAAGAAAGGGTATACAAAGTTTTTGCATAGCAATGGTATCGCCCATAAAGGCACTTACTGCTAATTCTTTTTCTATTTTATACTCGTGGTTGAGATTAAATATTGTTGTTAAAGGATTGAAATTAAAATCAGCTTGAATGTTAAAAGTTTTTAGAATCTGTAGCCAGGACTCAAAAGCATCGTTAATCATGGGATATTCTTCTTTAGGATATGTATCTATAATAATTCCACATTCGAAGTCTCCAATGTATGGCTTTCTAAAACCAAAAGCTTTTTTAAACTTCCAGTTATAAATCGAGCTACCAAGTGGAACAACTGTTAAAAATTTATTTTGGTATTTTTCTTGTAAAACTTCATTAATTCTATTTACAATTTCTGTGGCAACAGGTGCTCTGTTAACCTCAAAGTTAAAATTCCAAGGAGTAAATTGTTCGTTTACGATGGGATCTTCCATAGAAAACTATAGCATAACAATACTCAAGAATTGTGTCCTTAAATATTAACCTTTGATATAACTAATTTTCTTTTTAGTAATTTTAGAATTTTCCACTTGCTCTTGAGAATTCTGGCAAGCAAGCCATCACACTCGAGTCTAAATTTTTTCCTTGTTCGTTTAATGCTTCGATTATAATTAATCTATGCCTAAGTCCTAATCTTTTCTGCTACAAATTTTAATAGCTTAATAATTTGGTCAGAATCTATGTCTTCTAAAGTTTCGAGTTCAATTTTTCTTGTAGTTTTACCACCTCCTTGGAACACTTGTTTTTCCTTTGGTGTAAGATTGGCAATACTAAAACCCAAATTTACATGATTTTTTAAAGCTACAATATAAAAAAGACCGTTCTCGAAAACAGGTACTCCCCAAAGCATTGATTCAGTCAAATTGGGATACGTGTCCTTTATAATTTGCCTTAACTTAAGACAAATTTCTTTTTGAGGAGATTTTTGTTTACTGTAATATTCTTCTGGAGTCATGTTTTAATGATATTCCTGTCTAGACAGTTAAGCAATAAATTAATATGTGTTACTTTATCTTGTGAAGTTTAATCTTTATATTTTAAATATTCTAATATTAATTTATCAATTTCTTTCTCAGAAAGCTCGGACAGTGGAATATCAACATCACCTCGTCTAAGTGCCTGCCTTTCTGGAGAAAAAGAATCGAAATCAGCCATAATTTTAAGTTTATTTTGTATTTCTTCCTAATATACCTTTAACCGAAGGACTCAACTCCTTATCTTTACGGTGTATACAGCCTAGCCAGCAACATGGTCTTCTCTTTCCTTCTTTAAGTTCTGCTACAACTCTTTTTACGTGTTCCTGCCTGGTTTCTTGTTTTTTAACAAATGTGGTCCAGCATATCCACTCGTTACGTGCAAGTGGGGTTAAACTTTCCCATATTGCCAAAGATCTAGAATCAGCCAGTAAGGCATTTTGCAAATCGGAGGGAATTTTGTGTACAGTTCCGCTAGAAACTTTGTCTTTGCTCATAAAATTATTGTAGCAATACTCTGACTGAAGGTCTAAGAGAATTATTATCTTGTGTATTTATACAACCACTTTGACTTTTGTTTTTGAAGTATAGTATTTTAAAAAACTTTTTATAATATTTATATGAGTTGTAAGCCACTCTGTGTAATGTCTTATATAATTCATTTACATGAATTAGTGCCTATATTATCTAATAGACTACACATGTACTTATATTCAACAAGTTAATACCGTATTAATTTATAGCTGTAAGGTGGTAAAAGATTAATGAATGCATGTAAGTACCACAAAAGAGAAAGTTTAAGAGTTTATTTAAGTACAGGGCCAGTAGTTTATCAAATATCAATATAATTTTATTGACATTCAATAAAGAAATTGCTAAAATTATATAATTATCAGTAAACGTTTAAGTATGAAAAGAACATCAACACTTTTTTTAAGATGCGTAATTTTAGTTATGGCTATAATTGCACTAATACTATGTGGATTAGCATTATCCGAAATTCCTAATGAAGATGACTTTGACTATATTGTAATCCTCTCTGTCATGAATATTGCAGCTCTTCCATTTTTCTTTGCACTTTTTCAAACTTTAAAGCTTTTAAATTATATAGATAAAAATAAAGCATTTTCAGATCTATCTGTTAAAGCCATAAAAAATATAAAGTATTCAGCTATTTCAATGAGCCTAATTTATGCTTTAGCAATGCCTTTTGTTTACCATCGTGCTGATGTTGACGATGCACCTGGTTTAATTATTTTGGGATTAGGTTTTGTTTTCGCACCAACCGTCATCGCAACATTTGCTGCAGTTTTAGAAAGAATACTTAAAGATGCATTGTCTATAAAGTCTGAAAACGATTTAACTGTTTAGAAAATTACTATGGCAATTATAATAAATTTGGATGTTATGCTTGCAAAAAGAAAGATGAGTTTAACAGAACTTGCTGAGAAAGTTGGAATAACAATTGCTAATCTTTCAATACTAAAAACAGGAAAGGCTAAAGCTATAAGGTTTTCAACTCTTGAAGCAATTTGTAGAGTTTTAAATTGCCAGCCTGGAGATATTTTGGAATATACCAGTGGTACAGAAATTAAAGAATAATTTATTAATTTATGATAATGATTAAAAATAATAAAAACATTTTGTACGTAGTTCTATTAAAGCATATGGAGATTATAAATCGTTAATGTTTCATAAAAGAATGAAAAGTAATGGTTTAATGTTCGATAAATTTACGCCTGAGTACGTTGCTAAACTTGAGCGAGCAACCATTAACCTTACAGAAAATCCTGATTTATTAAAATTTTTAATAGAGTTAGATGCCTTTATAAGTTCACAGTTAGACGAGATCATGCAAGAACTTAATGATTACGAATCAATTGAAGCCAGTATAGAGACGGACTTTGGAAATTGTGATCCGACAGTTAAATCATATATGCGTAAAGAAATGACTATTTATAACGAAGTGGAAGCTCACGAAGTTGGAATGCGCGCTTTTCTTGGAATTAGTTCTGAGCTTTAAGCTCCTAACTGTAAGTAGTAAACTAACCGCTCTTACTATACTTTCGATTCTACAAATGCATTCCAAGCAAAATTGCTCAGGAAATCTTGGTGCAGTTTTATTCTCCCAGTATTAAATTCATTTAGCTCTTCCGAATAATACGCCAAATATTCAATAACTCTAGACAGCCAATATAAAGTGTCCAGCTTCTTTTCTTCAACTGTATAATTCATTAAGTTGTAATATTGTTCAATAACCTTATCTCCTAAATTAAAATGCCAGATAAACATTCTTATTCTTGCAAAATCATAAATTGGATCACCGAACATTGCTTCTCCCCAGTCAATTATTGCAGCTAGTTCGTTTGCTTTTGGATTTACGAATAAATTTCTTTGATTGAAATCTGTATGCAGCAGTGAGTAATTTGACTCAGGAAACTTAGTATTAGAAATTGCCTTAATGAATTTGTTTATGGAATTTAAAATTAAGTATTTATCTAATCCTCTCCGATCAGTTATTGTGTTCCAATCTAAATTAGGATTATTGTCATTAAATATAGAAAGTAGAAAATCTTGCCATAATTTATATTTTTTGTCAGAGTTTAGATAACCTGCTGAAGCTGACTTTATTTTGTGAAGAGTTTTTAGGTTTTCTATCATGGATGGAATATATTTGCTCATCTGACCAACTTCAATACTTTCCAACAAGGGCGCCGAAATCTTTTCTAAAACAACTATTGATTGGCCTTCAAAGTTAAAACTACCTATAAGTTTAGGTACTGCTATATCAACATTAGATTGTTGAAGAATTTTTAAAACATTAGCATCATTATTATTCTCATCACTCTGCTTAACTGCGTATTCATTTCCTTTGTCGTCTTTCAAGAAAATAACAGAGCTTCCCATCCCCTGTGGTGAGATAGAAGAATCAATAATATTAATGTTTAATCTTTTTTGTATTTCTTCTATTAAGTACATATTGTTTTTAGTAGACTTACAACTTATTAATACAAAAAGATTATTATAGTAAAAGAAGTAGAAATGTTTTTGAATCTAAATAAACAACGTGGTCCATGTAAAAAAATAATTAGTATTTAACAAATTATACTGCAAGAAGAACTAATTTGTAGTAAATAGAAATAAATTTGTAAAGTATTAGACTTTTCGAACTTCGATTTCACAACTGAGTAATTTAAATTGTCAATGATAGTTTCTTGAGAAAATTTCACCTATAATGATGGTAATAAATGATAATTTGCATGCTTTATGACAACAGATGCTCAAACAATAAATAGTTACAATAAGGGGGTTGAAGATTAGGCTTGTACATAAAAATTGATTTAGAAGCGATTCTACTGTTTCTCCTAGTTTTGCACAAAGTATAGCGGCTTTTAACTGCTTATGTAGTTCACAAGTCACAGAAAATATCGAGTAATGCAATTCATTCATAAGCTGAGCCTTCAGCTATATTTAATTGTATTAGAATACAAATTTCGAGTATTTTCAATACTAATTAAATTATAAGTATACTCAAGACTTGTTATCTAGTAATTAGCTTATCCTTCCGAATTATTGGAGGTAATGGAGGGAAGCGTTGGATGATTTTCGAACTTCCTGCCTACCTGTAGGCACGGCAACTGGGTTAATATTATCAAATACCCTGAATCTTTTATACAGCAAGGAGTCAAGTACTTTCTGTAGTAAATATTCAGTTCTAAGATTTACTCCTCCACCCCGCTTCACTATTTATTTCTACCTTATTTTCTTTGTATTTTCTTCTTTTTTACTAATAATCTTTTGATACTCCTTATCTGTAATTATATCTTTTGTTGATTCCATTCTATCTAAAAATACAATTCCATCTAAATGGTCATTTTCGTGTTGAAAAATACGAGCTACAAAATCTTCAAACGTTTTCTTAACCTTCTTACCTTTTCTATCAATGTATTCAACTTTAATAGTTTTATATCTTGGAACTAAACCTCTTATACCTGGAATACTCAAGCAACCTTCCCAGTCTTTCACTATTACTTCTGAATGCCAAAGTATTTGAGGATTTATGATGGCGGTAGGTTTCATTTCTGGCGCATTAGGGTATCTTGGGTTCGGATGTGATGCCAGAATAAATAGTCTCATGTTCTCATATACTTGTGGGGCAGCTATGCCAACGCCATTTACATCCATAACAGTTTCAATAAGACTATCTATTAAATTCTGTACCTCCTTTGAATCAATAGTTTGAACTTCCTTAACTTTCTTTCTTAGGATTTTATGTCCAAGTTGCGCAACTTGTAAGAGTTTAGCCATAGATTTGTCATAACAAATATTTAATCAATTATACTTCAAAGTCCAATCTTTTTACTTTGATTATTACTCCCGTCTATAAGTCACTTGGTAGCTATCTCTGGATTTACAGAGCAGTTAAAACTTTAATCTAAAATAGCGAATGCTCTTATAGGTGAGCCATCACCATCCTTAATCTTCAAGGGTATGCCGTAGAAAGTAAATTCTTTATCTTGAGGAAGTAAGCTTAGATTTATCAGGTCAGTGAAAGTAAGGATTCTGTTTTTAAGAAGAACTCTTTCTACTTCAACGTCAGAGAACCTTGCTTTATCACCTATCGCTATAAAAGATGCACCAGAAGTGATTATCTTTTCAACATGCCTTAAGTCTATTAATCCTTCTTTAAAAATAAGACCAACATTTTTTGGTAAATTATATTTAATATCGACAATTTTAGCCCTACCAATGAATCTATTTAGTAGCAATTTATCCAAAGTTTGACCATGTTCAACCATATGTGAAAATGCGTCTACATGTGTGCCTGTATGAGAACCAAAACTTAAGAGTTTTAATCTCCAACCTTCTCTTTCAAGAAAATGAACTTGTGTTATTTCGACTTTTGGATCACCCGAGTAAACTTCCATGCCGCTTTCTATTGTCTGAGTTAGATCAATTATTTCCATAAAAAATTCTATCACATAGCTGAAAGTATAGAAGAATTAAAAGAGATAATGTTATTGATCGACGGGTAAAGGAAGGAATTAAAGTTTACACGGAGAGGACCCTCCTCCGCTACGCTGCGTAGGGCAGGCAGGATTCACTGACCACGACTTAGCCGTGGCAGTACTAATGCGGTCATAAGTTTTTGACTTTCGCTACCGCTCAAACAAAAACTTGACCTTATTGAGCGAACCTACGGTTTTCACCCACATTCATTCCGTACAAAAGGTCTCGCTTACGCGAGACCCTTTGTACGGGAGACCGTCCCAATTTTGTCAGTAAGAAAGTGATAGGATATAATACGGGGTTGA
>CAYMSO010000007.1:0-88277 GCA_964393185.1 uncultured Candidatus Saccharibacteria bacterium
TCTGTTAAAGTTAACGGTCAAATTAAAAGATTTACTTAAATTGTCAAATTTTTGCGCATTATCTCTTATTTTATTAAGTAATTTCACTTTACTATCAATTGTATTAGCTAAAAGCATTCTGTTGGCGTAACTTAGATTACCTGCTACAACACTATCAAGTAAGCTTCTTAATCCGCTAGACACATTAACTTTTAAAGTTTTGTAAGATTTTAAGATATCAGCGACTTTTTCGGATACTTGATTCCCTTGTATTATACCTTGCAAATCATCAGGTACCTTCCTATTTCTGCTGTGGAGTTGTTCCCACCAGTTGGAAAGTAAGTTAATCGCGCGGTCCACTTCATCAAGATCGGTTATAGTATCAAACCTTAGTTTGGCAAACTCATTATGCATCTTGACTAAGTCAAGAAAAGAAGGAAAGTTATACTTATCTAGGTCTCTTTGTAATAGATTAACAATTCTGTTTATGTTAGTTCCTACAACAACGCCTTGCTGTTGCGTATAAAAAATGATATGTTGTCTTTCTATTCTACCTTCGTCAATTTTAAGTTTGGCAAGTTGCTGATTTAGGTCTATATGTTTTTTAGCTTGTTCTAACTTGAAAGCTACAGATTGCGCTCGACCGTACTGTACTCTAGATACTACGGCATTTTCGCCAGATTCTTCCAGCTGAACCAGTTGTTCTCCAATTCTCAAAATTTCTTTATCCATTAGCTCTAAAGTGTACGGTATATTTGCACTTTTTCTATTAAAATCAACCCAATATCTGAGCGCATCTTTAATAATTAACATTTTCTTTTCAATTTCGGCTGATCTTGGTGCAGCTCTAAGTATGGCAAGAGACTTTCGCAAGCCAGCTATACTTGGAAAAAATTTATCTCCTAAGCGTGCTGGTTCCATCCAAATATGTGCTCTATTATTTTTCTGTGCGAATTCATATTCAGAAGGGTCAAAAACTACGTCAAAACCCAAATTTAAGTCGCCAACGGGTAGGATATCAAATATGTCGTATAATGTATCGAGATATCGCTTAAGTCCATTGACGCCTTCCTTAGCTTTTGCTGGTGATTTGTTCCAATTAATGCAAGCAACACCAATTTGATTAAAATAGTTATTAAAAAGATTTAGTACATCTTGTTTGTTGTACTCTTCTATTTGCAATGATTCAACTAGTACGGGAACTATTTTTTGTCTAAAATCTATTACTGCTTGTTCAGTATTAAGAACATTACTAAGAATAGTAATATATGGCAGGGGAATATAAATAGGCAATAAAACTTCATCTTCTTCTATAATATTTTCTTCTGTATTTGCGTATAATATAAAATAGGAAGCTATAAAACCTCTTATAATTTTGGATTGAGAAGCATAATCATCTCTATCTAAGACTGAACTTAAATTTTGTGTTGATGGTATCTTGTCTAAAATAAGTTTAGCCAAATCAGGAATTAAAATTTTTCTTATTTCTACAGTTCTTACTAAATCACGAGTTTTTGCTAAAGTTGGATTTGAAATATGGTTTTGAAGTTCTTCAATTGTTTCTCTTGTTGTTTTTCTTGTTATACCCAACATGGTCGCAAATGTTTGATTACCCTTAGAGTCTCGGCGGAGCCTCTGTATTTTATTTAAAGCACTATTTACAAATCGCTCCCTTTCTTCGAATCTACTTTCCAATCTACCCTTTAGACCCTTCATTTTTAACTCCTGTGCCTCGTTAACCTCTTCTAGTAATAAGTGTTCAAACAATTGGGCGCAAGTTCTTAGATTAGAATCTGTTATTAGAATATTTCTTCGTTTCACTAAACCTACAGTTGCTCTTTCTATTACTTCGATAATTTCTGGAGAGAGCTCTAAGTGCACATTCTCTGGAAGAGTAGGCATTAAAGTATTTAGGGGGTTGTCGCTCATTAATTTCTTGAGATTAATAATGTTGTCGAATCATTCTACGAAACTCACGAAGCCTTTCTACAAAATCTATTACATTATCATATTGTATTATATTACCATCTTCACCCGGTATACATAGTTCTTCAATTGTTTCTATGCTCTTCGAATAACTTGTTATAATAAGTTCTAATGTTTTGTTGATCTTTCCTACACCGGCCTCTAGTATATAGCCACAAACAATATCCAATTCAGCTTTTAACCCATCAAGATCCATCTGGTCGTATAAGGTATCTTTTGCTGTAAGAAATTCTATTAGATCTTCATCCAGTATCTCTCTCTCTGCTGCCCAATAGGTTACATCATTAATATGATTTGTAACTTGTCTGTTTTTTACTGCGATTTTAAAAGTTATATTTGCTATATATTGAGCAGCTCTTTTTGGTGTAAATAATCCTTCTTCTAGGTCTGGCATTCCCATTCTTAACATTACTACAGTGGCAAAATTCCTAATATACGCTTTACCTAACTCTCTTAAAGCATCATCTTCAGAATCCAGCAACTTTCTTACCTCATCGTAAAGCCACGTTGGATTATCTAAGCCTGGAGTTTGTACAGAAATAACATGTAAATTGCTAACAAATTTATTAAACAATGCCTTGTTATTTAAGCATTTTGGACTTATACCCAATAAAGAAGTTGTAAGGAACTCCTGGACAGCAAGAGGTGATTGTATCTGGGCTATCCAAGTATATATAACTGGCATAGAAATTCTACCATTGGTAAATTCTCTCGCAATTTCGCCAGCTTGTTTTATAGACAGGACCTCTTTATTATCTATATCACCTAAATCAAAAGGAAGCAAAACATTTTGTTCGTCAGCCATGGTAACAAACTAAGTAATGAATTCTAACACACACTTATAGAAAAATGGAAATTCTAGATACTAACTACTCCTATCCAATAAATTTCTTAAGTACTCAGATTTATTAATTCCTTCTAACTCACATAATTTTTCAAGTTTACTAAGCTGTCTTTTAGATAAGAAAAAATTAAATCTTTCGGATAAGTTCTCGTTTGAGTGTTTTTCCAAAAAGGCTGATATATGCTCCCTTAGAGTATATTGAGTATATTTGACTCCATAAAAATATCTATGAATAATTTTATTTTGCCAATTTTCTAAAAGAGAAAGCCCCAGTACAGGTTTATTTAAATTCAAAGCAACAGTGGCCTCATGACCTACCTGAAAACTTTCCTTACTCAATTCAAATACAACAAGATCAGCCCATCTAATGCCATTTTTTATTGCCAAATAATGTTCCTCTTCTGTAGTTCTACACTTTTTGAGATCGTTTTTAGTCAATAAGCTTTTATAATTTCCAAGTTCAGTTGCAACAAGTTCTACTTTACTATTTAGCAATATTTTTACTATTAAGTCGTAATATTTTTGATAATCTTTTTTACCGCTATATGCTGCAGTAAAAAATACTTTAGTTTTATACATATATACATATATTAAAATATATTACTGTTGATATATTTATTATATTATTGATTAATTATACATATTATTATTTATTTATGGAACCTACTAAATTTGGAATTCATATCAAAACAAAAGATTTCGATAAATCTTTACATTTTTACCTAAACTTTGGCTTTAAGCCCGTTTTTGTATATGGTCCATCATCTTTTACTATAAATTTTGATACTCCCAATGCAGCTGAAAAGTATAGAGGTATTACTTTCGATATAAACGGGGCAATGCTCGAACTTGGAGAAGATCACATTGCAATCAAACGGCAAGTTTTTGAAGAAACTATAAGTAGTTCAAAAGTTTCGGCAATGATAGATGTTAATACACTTAGTAGTGTACGAAAGATTTGTGAAGAGCATAATTTCGAAATAGCGAAAAGTGAAGTAGAGTATCCTTGGGGAACAAGAGAGTTGGTTGTTAGAGACCCAGATGGCTTCATTTTAGTTTTTAGAGAATCTATCAATGGATGATTCAACAGAAGTAATTGAGCAAGATATTATTGAACAATTATCAATAATATTTAACTGCAATATTGAAGATGTAGGTGAACTAATAATAGAAATTCGGGCTAGGGAACTAGGTACAGAAAAAAATCTTAAAGCAATTGAAGATTTATATAAGCAGCAATGTATAGAGTATTTTGGGCTTAGAGAAGCAGCTGAATGGAAAGATATAATTTATGAATATACACAATTTCAACAAGACAGTACTGTTAAGCATGTTGCAATGATTCTTCAGCTAAATAAATTTATAGCCACACGACAAGAAATTCTTAATGAATTTTTAAGACTTGGTATTTATAATTCAGAAATTTAAATTACCCAGCTCTTATTAAACGCTTATCGTATCTTATTCATTTTACAAAAACTTTACTAACATTTTGTATACATTTAAATATTAAATATTAATCTTTGTATATTAAATTTTTAGTTATTTTGTCAAATGTCAGACACATTTATAAATAATAACCCTGAAACTAGAAGAGATACTAACTATGTTTCTACTATAATTTTTATACTAGTCTTAATCCTTTTATTGGTAATAGGTTACGTTATTTTCTTCTCTGATGATGAATCAAATAGAGATACAACAGATGATGCAGAAATAACTAATATCGACGAGGATGCAGATAGTGACATAAATATTGATGATTTTGAACAAAATACACCAGTGAGTTTATAAACTATGTAATACTAATTTCTATTGGTGAGTTGGGTGGGATTCCCTGTCTACCTAGTAGGGAACCCATGACCAATCCCGACTTAATGGTCGAGACTGCTTATTAGCTTAGCCACAATTTGGTTAATTTCCAAAGTTTAATGTCTTTTCCACGCTTTAATGCATCCAATTTTGACTAAAACTTTTTGAATACATTACATTTAGTATTTTAGTAGTTGGTGAGTTGGGTGGGATTCGAACCCACGACCAATCGCTTAAGAGGCGACTGCTCTACCACTGAGCTACCAACCCATTTAAAATGTATATATCATATCCGAACCCTCGACTAAGGTCAGGACTGCTCGAACTTTATCTCGTTCACGGGAACTGAGCTAACTATATACATAAGATATATGCGCGTCAGGATTCGAACCTGAGACCTACTGCTTAGAAGGCAGTTGCTCTATCCACTGAGCTACGCGCACTCAGACGAAAATTTACCTGTGAATTTTAACACTTTACAATCAGTATATCAAAGCTAGTATGCAAATTTATTGTAAACTTCTTCCTTAACAACATACAACTATGGATTTTTGTCCGTAGTTTTTTATTATATACTTTTAAGCGCTTTTTCAATACTAATTCCCCTGCCGAGCATATCTTTCCATAAATCTCCAACCTTATCAATTCGTTTTAATATGTTTTTAATATGAAAATTTTTAGGATTAAGTTTTGAGTTTACTTCTTCCCATTTTAATGGCGTTGAGACGGCAGCACCATCCACCGGTCGCACTGAGTAAACACATGCTGTAGTCTGCCCTTTTCTATTTTGAAGATAATCTATATACACTTTACCTCTTCTTTTGTCTGGATCGCGTTCCAAGCTAATTAAATTCGGTAATTTTTCTTGGAGTTTTACAGAAATTAGTTCAGCAAACATTCTTGCTTGTTCAAAGGAATACTTTGGTTGAAGCGGAATATAAATGTGCAAGCCTCTTTTGCCTGAAGTTTTACAGAATGATTCAATGCGTGCAATTCCAAACATTTCTCTTAAAGCTTGGGCCACTTTAACCACATTTGCAAAGCTTGTTTCGACTGGATCTAAATCAAATAGTACATAATCAGGTTTATCTAAACTATCAATCCTAGAGTTCCAAGCGTTAATCTCGATACACCCTAAATTTGCAAGAAAAAGTAACGTTTCTTTATTTTGGCATAATACATAATCTATAAATCTCTTGGCAGATTTAGAATATATTCTTTTTTGAACAACAAAATCGGGGTGGCTTTGGTCGAAGTCCTTTTGATAAAAACTCTCTCCATCAATTCCATTTGGATGCCGATTTAAATTTTGTGGTCTATCAACAAGATAAGGTAACATAATATCTCCAATCGAGTTGTAGTATTCCAATAAATCTTTTTTAGCGTAATTATCGCGTGGCCAATAGATTTTATTCATGTGAGTAAATTCTTGCTCAGGCAAAGAAGAACTGAAGGGTGAGTGAATAGCAGTTTGCTTAGTAACTTCCGCAGGTTCTTTATCTTTTCTTAGCCCAATAAATACGGGGTGCCTTAATATTCTGTCTTTCGTCCTTTCAGAAAATCTGACTTGAGCTACTAGTTTTGGCTTTATCCATCTCTTTACATTACTTCTTTCTAAGAAAGGATTAGCGGCAAAAGGAGATTTGATTGTTGCATGCTTATCCATTTGAATTTTAAGCTCCGATATTGTGTTATCGTCAAAACCTGTACCCACATGACCTCTAAAAACTAGCTTATTTTTTTCGTATTCGCCAAGTAGTATTGAACCAAAACCTTTTCTTGTCCCTTGTGGAAAAGTGTAGCCCCCCAGAACAAATTCGCTCTCGTTTAATGCTTTTATTTTAAGCCATTCATTACTTCTGCCCAATACGTACTTACTTGTCTTTTTCTTAGCAATTATTCCTTCAAAACCAAGTTTCTTGGCACTCGAAAAAAGACTAACACCATCTTCAAAAGTTTCGCTTATTCTGATAACTTGATCGGGTATGATGATTTTATTTAGTATTTCTTTTCTTTTAACTAAAGTAGCTGATCTTAAATCAAATTTATCGAAATACAGTATGTCAAAAACATAGTAAATAATTTTCTGTCCAGGATTTTTTTTCTTGGATTGTAGCAGTTGGAAGCGAGAAACTCCTTTTTTATCTACAGCCACAATTTCTCCATCTAAAATTACAGTAGCATTTATAGCACTTAATTGAGAAACTATTTCTGGATAATCTGTATTGAAGTTTAGATTATTCCTTGAATAAAGCTTTACTTTTCCTTTTACAATTTCTGCAATTGCCCTATAACCATCCCATTTAAGCTCATACAACCAGTCTTGATTTGTAAATGCACTAGAACCTAAAGTTGCCAACATAGGCTTAATTAATCGAGGGATTTTGGCCTTGATAATTTCATCCTTAATTTGCACAACATCGTGCCATTCAATTTTTTTACTTGGCGAATTGTTTGCAATTTCATCCATGCTTCTTCCTGTCTTAACCGAAATATCTTTATGTGAAATCACTTTGTTTGCTGCTTCATCAGAGTGTTTTATCAACAGCCATGAATTATTTTTAGATGAATACTTGTTATTTTTTATTTTTACAATTGCAAATTCTCCTTTTAGTTTCTTCCCATGAAGTCTGAACTTAAGGTGCCCATCTTGCAAATGCCTTAATACCGAATCTTCCGGACTTTCGTTTTCGTTTACTATAATAGGTTCATAATATCCTTCATCCCAAATCATTACGGTTCCTGCGCCATAATTTCCTTCAGGGATTACACCTTCAAAATTTCCATATTCCAAAGGATGATCTTCTACTTCCATTGCCAGCTTTCTTTCTTTAGGATTAAGAGATGGTTCTTTTGGCACAGCCCAGCTTTTCAACACACCACTAGCTTCCAATCTAAAATCATAATGTAAATGGGAAGCATTATGTTTCTGAACAACAAATCTTAACTTTGGATGTTTGTCTTTAGTTGCTTTGCCCTTCGGTTCAGGAGTTTGTTTAAAGTTTCTCTTTTGGTGATATTCCTTAAGAGACATTGCTTTGCACCTTGAATTTTATTAAACTTTGCTCCAATAACTTAGTTAAGTCATCTGTATCTGATGCAGGCCTTCTAGAAACTTTGCTGACAACTACCTTTTTATTCTTTGCTTTTGCTTCTATAATTCGTTTAAGTTTTTTGATGTAATCATCTTTATATTCAGAAATATTAAATTCATCTGTCATTTTTGCTATCAAATCAGTTGCCATTTCTAGTTCTTTATTACTAACTTTTTGGTTTTGGGGCAGATCTAAATCTGTTGTTGATTTTACTTCATCTTCGTATCGCATTTGATTAAGAATTAGCATGTTTCCTTTAGGAGCAATCACACAAAGTCTTTCGCGGTTTCGCATTACAAATTCGGCGACTCCAACTTTCTTAGATTTTTTTAATGCTTTATTCAGGAGAGAGTAGAGCTTCTTTGCTTTGGAATCAGGTTCTAGATAGTATGGTGTGTCAAAATAAATCGGATCAATCTCGGTTTCATTTACAAAAGATGATATTTCTATGTTCTGACTCTTCTCCATATCAACTTTTTCAAAATCATCTGGTTCGAGTATTACATAGTCACCTTTTCTATACTCAAAGCCCTTGACTACATCCTTCCATGCAATCTCTTCCCCTGTATTGGCATTAATTCTTGCATAACGAATCGGTGCTTTATCTTTCTTGGAAAGTAAATCCAAATCAAGTTGAATTGGAGTAGTAGCGCTATAAAGTTTGACTGGTATAAAAACTAATCCGAAAGTAATTCCTCCTGTCCATATTGGACGCATAGTATGTGTATTAACTTCTAATATAATACACCAGGTTTTGATAACAAGTACACCAACATATCGTTTTTTATTAAACGATCAGTAGCTAATTAAAAGGATTATTTAGCCTTTGTGCACTTTCGTCTAAAAGTATATACAAATTGTTATTTAAATAACCGTTTTTATCTATTTTGGCTTCGTGTAGTACGTCTTTACTTAAGTTTGAAGTATTTCCATTTAATGAGATAGAAGCTTTATATGTTCCTTTTGCTATATTTGTATGTACAGTACCTAACTCATCGCTTTTGAAAATTGCAACTTCGCCGTTGCTAAGCAGTATATTAATAAAAGCACCTTTAATAGGATCCCCCGTCTTAGCATCAAGGATTCTTCCAGATGAAGCATTCAGCCGTTCATAAATAACAAAAATATTCCAGATTAAGGCAATTCCATACATGCTAGCTTCAATGTAACTACCGGCTATTGGGAAAATAAATACGCCATAGAAAGATCTTAAAAAGTTAGCAACAGATAAGATAAACAAGTAGGCTAAAAGATAAGTATATAGTTTCGGTCTTAATGAATATAAAGTAGTTCTTATATCGCGTACATTATCTTCGAATTTTGATAGTGGTATATCTTCTATAACTTCACCTCTTAGTAATCGTTGAATTTCTGGTGGTAATTCTTTCGAAAATGGTTTATATCCTTCTGCCATTACTTCAATTTTGTGAGAAACGTCTTTATTTGGTATGAATAATTTGTATTTACCCTCGAAATCCGAAACTCCTTGACCAACATTTACTAAACCATTTTCGTCTTTTTTGTACAATCGTAAAACTGCTAGTGGTACTGCTTTGCCACTTTTTTCGTCGAAAACTTCTCCCCAAGTTTTTCTTTGTCTAGGAATAGCCAAAAAATTAAAGAGCATCAAAGCCTCCAAGATTGTTCTGCCTTTATACAATATAAACGTTCCTGCAATAGCCGATAAAAACGAGATAGCTGTAACATAAAGGTAGGTATTATGATAAATGTAAGAAAAAATATAGATGCCTCGATCATAAGGCTCATTATACTCAAACTGTTCCGTAGGTATTGTTGTAGAAGCAGAAAAAAACTCTATAACCTCTTCGTAAGGAAATACAGTTATTATAATGCGCAGAAAAGTTATAAAAAGTACTAAAGCAAAAAAGATAACTTTAAGAAATTTTTTCATAGCAATCCTACAATAATCTGATTTTTATATTTTTAATAAACGATGCTTTAATATCCACAATAGATTTGAAAAATATTTTTTGTAAATCTTCAATCTTTACATTTACTATTTCTTTCTGATCCGGTCTAACAGGTTGAGATGATAGGCACAACTTTCCATTCCACACTAAAGGTGCTTCGCATTTAGAATAAAGTAATAACTTTAAATGATTAAAATCTGAAGTATTACTAAGAGTATTTGGATAACCAAGTTTTGTAGAATGATCAAATTCTAGCCAGGTATCTTGTAGAGCAAGAACTTTAAACTTAATACTTACTAATTTGCTACCCATAGTGTAACTTCCATACACGCCTCTTTTTGCCACATCAATAGCTACTTTTCCACTTGAAGAATCTACTATTTGATTTATACCCAACGATTGATCGTCTACATTTAGCTCTGCAAACTCTAGCACCTCTGGATCATAATTAATTAGTAATTCAGCAGAGGAGGCTGTTGAATGTGTTTTTAAAGTAACTTCAACTTCTATAAAATCTCCCAGATTTACAAAGCTCAAATTGATTGGATCATTTAACCTAAGACTCAGCTGGTTAAATTTATCTTGAGCTAATACTTTAGTACTGAAGTTTAATTGAAGACAAATAACTGCAACAATTACAATTATCAAATTTAAATATTTCACCACAGCGATAACTCTTTTGAAAAATTACATTGCATTATGCCATTAATTTTAAATAGCATCAAGCAAGCCTTAATCACTTTATAGATACTCCCTGCCTTCAATAAGATCTGAATTATCTCTAAAGCATTTGTAAATTAATCTTATCGATACATTTACAAATACTTTACTGTGAGTAAATTTTAGGTTTACCAACCACAAATATATTATACCTATGTTCTTGTTTTGGCCAGTAGCCAATACAGTACATGTATTTTATTTGTTACTTATTTTGTATGGATAGAAGAATTTTTGCAAGCATGCTAACTATTCTTTCTTTAATAGCTGTAGTTGGAGGCAGCGCCCTAGCAATATTTAGGGATTTCGAACATATCCGTGGCAATACATTATCTGCTGGCACAGTTGATATTGAGCTGACCGATGGTACAGCACAATTTCCTAATCCAATTGTTGCAGAAGGTTTACTGCCAGGTGAATTTAGTAATTGGTCACGAGTTCTAGTTACTAATAATTCAAGTTCAGACGTAAAGCTATATTTCTATGTTACTGATTTGCATGGTGCGGCATGTACCGATACTAAGTTAGAGGTAGCAACCGGCCTTACAAATGTAAACGAACATGAATTTAGTGTATTTAACTCAAACATCAATAACATACACGGAATTTACAACAAAGTAGAACTGACTGGATATGTATTTGATCCTGACATGCCAGTAAACGAAGTGGCAGCAGTTCAAATGAGAGCAGGTTTAGATGCAAATGCCGGAAACAATTCAATGAACGGTTCTTGCAATTGGACTGCAGTGTTTGTAGCGGAGCCTTCGACTGAGGTCGATGTAGAACCTCCAACCTCTTATCCCGTATCTTCACCTGAAGATCACGAAGATAAGAAAGATAGAGATTAAGTAAGCGCATGCTTTTGGTTGTCCGCACTAGCGGACAACCTTTTTAATCATTAATAAGCAACAATGAAAACATTGATAAAAATACTATATTATTTATTCATATTTGCTATATTTATTTTGCTAATTCTTACTTTTTTATCTGCAGTTGGAGTACCCAAGAACAATAGAGTATTCGTTGTAGAAACTGGTTCAATGCAACCTGAAATTAAAAAAGGTAGTTTAATTATAGTTCGTCCGGAAACTTCTTATAAAATTGGAGATATAATTACCTACAAAGCTTTTTCCGAACTTGGAGGTCCTAAAGAGTTAACAATTACTCACAGAATTAAAAGTATTAAAGTAAACGAAGTAGGAGACACTTACTTCGAAACCAAGGGCGATGCAAATGATGATGTTGACCCATTCCAAACTAATCAAATTGATGTTGTTGGTAAAGTAAACTTTCATATTCCTTTTATTGGCTATTTGATAGGATTTGCCAAAACTGGATTGGGGTTCCTTCTTTTAATACTTATTCCTTCTATTATTATTATTCTGTTGGAAGTAAAAAGTATTCTAAGTAATTACAATAGACTTGATAATACTAAAAAGAGCTAGCTTTGATTTGTGCATACCTGTAAGGCTGCTAGGAACTTTAAGTTAATACATAATTATTAGATTTTTATTCAGTTGATTAAACATTTAGCCATGTCTATAAGTTTAAGATACAAGCTTTCAGCAGTTGGATAAATGTTGTTATAATGCTAAAATAATGGCGATTATTATGATTATACTAGCTTAGTTTTGCGATACAGCACTACTTTAAAAACTATTTGTTTCAAAATTGAAGAGTTATGTTAGCTCTGAGTTTTTGGAAATTTATGTATTGATGCCTTATAGGTGGTCATAGCTAACTTGGTACCTGCCTGCTATCGCAGTCAGGCACTGAACGTAAATTTCTAGTATAGAGGCTATATTTAAATTGGAATGATACTTCGTTGGTGGTCATAGCTCAGTTGGTAGAGCGCCAGTTTGTGGCACTGGATGTCGAGGGTTCGAGCCCCTCTGATCACCCCAATTTATCTATTTCTCCACATTTTTTACGGATAACAATGTTAACCAAGGCTCCTTGAAGTTCAAGCGGATCTGCTTGTCTTCTAAAATGATGTTTTCACCAATTGCCTTAAAAAGTCGTGTACGTTCCTCCCAAGTTCCTTGCCAGAATATCTTTTCCAGACTAAATGCATAGTCAAAGAATTTCTCAAACACATTTCGCACCTCATCACGGTTAAATCCAATACTATCCTGTATTTCGCTGAGTTCGACCTGTCTTCTGTTAAGGGGTTCACGATGTTCTTCATACTCTTCCTTGGATAATTCACCTTCCAGACGCATTGTCAGAAGCCTATCAAGCTTCTCAGAGATTTTATCGAGTTCGGCAGAGTTCTCCTTCCTTTTATTAATCTCAAAAACAAATTCTTCATCTAGCTTTCTAAGCACTATCTTCTTAAGTTTCTCTACCTGCTCCTGATTTAGTTCAACACTTTTAAGCTGCTCAACAATCATTGTTTCCATCTGGTCAACGGTTATTGGATCATTCCCGCAGTTACCGTTCTTCTTTGTGCAAACAAGATAATAGTACTCTCTACCACTCTTTTTAGTCTTTTTGTATGCAGTAATGCTAAGTCCGCATTTACCACACTTCATTAGCTTGCGATAAGGTAGATCATGTTTGCTTTGTGAAGGCTTCATTTTGTCATTAAGAATATCCTGCAAACGATACCATTGTGATTTTGAGATTAGCGGCTCCCACTTGCCGACAGTCTCAGGATAATCCCCATATCTGAATACACCGCAATAAACCGGATTCCTCAGTATTCTATGAACCATAGATTTAGTGTAAGCTTTACCTTTTTTAGTCTGCACTCCCATCTCTTTAAGTAATCTCCATGCCTGCGCACAATTCATCTTCTGATCAATAATCTTCTCAACCCACTGTGAATAAAAATGTCCCCACTTTGGATCTGGTGCAATAGTTTTAGTTCCTTTAACCTGACCGACATTTACATAGAAGGCTGGTGCAGAGGTAGGCCACTCGCCTCGCATAATCTTCTCTCTAATACCACGTTTTGTGTTGTAACTTAGCTCTTTTGAGTACTGTGAATTACTTCCTGATAAAACACCAAACATAATGTCATTTGTTGTGCTATCTAGTACCTCCATAGGTGTTCGTATCTCGATAATTTGCCTGTCAGTCAGCATCTGACCAATTATGCCGCTCTCTAACTGATTCCTGCTTATTCTATTCAAGTGCCAACAAGCAATTCGAGAACATTTACCTGCCTTTATCTCATCAATCATTTTGTTGAATTCCTTGCGCTTATAAGGAATCTTAGCTGATTTCTCTTCTTGGAATATTTTTTTAATGGTAAGATTATTTTTAGCAGCATACTCCTTCATTTCACGTATCTGAGCGGGAATTGAGAGTTGCTGCTTGCCTTTATCTTCGCTACTTTTGCGACAGTAAAGGAAGTACTCCTGTTTTTTTGACTCCATTCAATGTTGTTAATAATTTAAATATGCGGTTGTTTTCTACCGCAGTTAGTATCCATGTTGCCATAGTGTTTGATCTAGGTGATAGTCTATTCTCTATAGGTATAAGTTAATAATTAAATAATTAAAATAAAAATAAGTAAGTATATACATAAATACCTATATAGCTTATAAGTAATATAGGTAAAGACTATAAATATAGGTTTTATTCTTATACTTCTTCATCTGGTGTATTATCAGGTTCTTCCCCAGACTCTACTTTGTCCCAGAATGCTTTATATTTAGCTAATAAAAAGTCCTCAAACTTTATTCTGTCTTCTTCGTTTGGTATCCAAAAACACTTCATCTTGCCGTATATAGCTGGTGGTGTAACAAATAGGCTGCCAGTTCTACGATTCTCCATTATTCGAATGTGTGTGACTCTAACGCCATAGTAATTTATAGCTGCAAGAGCTTTGATATAACCTTTGTTTTTGAGCTGTATCTCTACGGTCATTTCAGTTAAGTTAAGTTTGCTCATTTTTTATCTGTCTTAATATTTGAGCTACTATGATCTCTGCAATTACTTGCAACAGATCATCAAGAGTCTCCTGTTTTGGTTTAGTTTTGCTTCTTGCCATCTTTTATAAATTCTTCCCATTCTGTTGGAATGTATGCCTGCTTTCGACCCTCATCGAGATAGAACCCCGAAACTCGTACTGCCCTAAGCACTTGTGAGCGATTCCAGACGAACTGTGGAGACCTGTAAAAGCCGTACTTGATGATGAAGTACAAAAGTAGATAATCACCAATCAAGTTGATACTGGAGAGCTTCCTGAGAGCTTTAAAAACTCCTGAAAGCGATCTATTAGGATTGCTTGAAAGCAAATACTCCAGCTTTGGCATTGCAGACTCCAATGACTGAACTGCACCCAACATAATTTAAAAATAAAAATTTAAGTTGGTGCGATTATGCCAAGCTAGGAGCGTAAAGTCAGTGAATACCTAGTGGAACATTTGTGGAATTCTGGTGATACTAATTTGTAGTTACTATTAGACCGTAACCGTATTTTGTTGAAGATTGGATTAGCTTCTTTAAAGCCTCTTTATTACTTGTGTCTTGAAATTTATCGATGAGATTTCTGCGAACGTATTTGATACTTTCACCGTATGCTTCATGTGCAGGCACGTCGTCAAACCTAGGGTTATAAATACCAATTGCTTCAGCAATATCTTGATAGCCTACAAAATTACCTTTATTCACAATAAGTAATTTAATAAACTTCCCTCCCTGACTTGCGGGACTTAAGGTTATATTTTCGCCTTTAAAGTTGAGTAGACTATTCGCTGGTTGATATTCAAGTCCTCCATATTCAACAGTACCTTTCAACATATCAACTAATTCAGCAATTATTGTACTGTTCTCGAGTTCAACTTCTTCTTTAAGAATCGCATATAAATCCTCAACTCTACTAAAATGAATTTCAAATTTCAGAGACTCACCATTATTAAACTTCGAATGGAAATCTGACAATGCTTTGCGATATTCACCTAAGTATACTTTTAGTCCCTGAATAGTAATTGCCCTCATGCGAATTAAATACTCTACTACACTAGTGTACTTAATCTTTACTACTAGATATGGCTTCCCGAATTCATCATCTTCATTAGATTCATAGAAATCATATGATCTCACACTTAAATCTTGTTGCTTTATAAATTTAAAAATTTTTGATCTGCTACCTTCTCCTTTAACCTCAGTACGGAATAGATGCAAAAGTTTGATTACTTCAAGAGTCTCAGAACTTGTTAGAGATTCCAGGTTAATACTCGGGTCTGTAAAAGTAACAGCAGGTAGAGTAATTGAAGTGAATATAGAAAGATCTTTTTCCGTTTTTCCAACTGCTTGATCTTCAACTTCGTTCTCAACTATATATTCATCTAGTAAATCTTTAGTTTCAATAATTCTAAATTCAAATGAACCATTTTTTAAATCTTTTATTACATTTGGAAACTGTAATATTAGCCATTTAAAGTCAATCTCCTCATCTGGAATGTTAAAGATAAATTTATTATCCTCGAACCAAAATGACTTACTGATAGCAAATTGTTTAAGTTGGAGTGGAATGCAAATAACTTGTCTATCGGTTAAAGGTGGTGTGGCTATGTAGTTGTCGGGTTCTATCATTGCGCCAAAAATTGCATTCGGAACGTAATCTTTATTCCTCTCTAAATAGGAGAGAAGGGAATTAAATTTTAGAATTGTTAGTAATTGTTCTTTGTTTAGCGTGTTCAAAGTATTACTAAATAATATATATAAATATTTATACATCTTTTAGATTTTCAATACTGCCAACTGTTACTTCAATTTTCTCTCATTCCCATCATTTTTTATCTCCGGGATGCGACCTAAATGCCTTCCGGGCAATCATATTGAAGATTGTGACTTTTTATTCAACTGCGACATTTCAAGGCTACAAATTCGTCACAATTCTCAGTTTTCAGCTTGCATTTATGGCTTGTTCCAAAACCTGATAATGCTGTGGGAAAACAGCCTTTATCATTTCCAAAAGGTAATTTGTATTTTTACGTGCTTCTTCAACTAAAGACGGATCAAATCCCTTTCCGGTAATATGCGATTGATCATTGCAAAACTTGTAAATCGCAGTTTTTTTATTCTCATCAAAATCGATGCCTTGCAGTTTAGTGTAAACGGACTCGCTGTTAGGAACCATAAACATAAGGAATGTGTCTAGAACTTTACGTGCTACATTAGGCATATGGTAGGCAGATTCAATAGTCCCCTCATCAGGACCGAACTGATAGAGTACCTTAAACAGGTATTGGTATTCACTATGATAATCTTGAAGTAAATTATCTAACTTATCAATTGAAGCCTGTCTTTGTTCATTAACGTATTTATTTTTAATCATGTAATAACTTGCTTTAGGCTTATTACTGCGATGTTCCAACCAATTTAATAATAATCGTAAAAATTCATAGTTATGCGTAAACACAAACATCTGCATGCAGTTGCTTACAGCATTTTTTATAAAAGAGAACGCTTGGAATAAAGAATTTGAGTCTAAGCTGGATATAGGATCGTCAATCACAATAATACCTTCCTCAGATTTAAAATTCTGATCCTTTAGTTGAATTACAAAGTAAACAAAAGCTATGGCTGTCTTCTCACCTTCACTCAACATTGTTGCAGGTTTATCTCCTCTAAGAATAAGATAACCTTCACCATCAACTTTAAATACAAGTTCGCTTCTTCCTAAGAATGTTTCTAAGTATGAATTTATCTCGTCACAGGCTTTATGGGCGCTTGTTACCAATTTTTTATTTTCACTAATCCTGTTTTGAATAGTTTGAATTGATTCATTTTTTCCAGCTTCACCATAAGTAAGAGTTCTTTGTAACTCTTCACACCCCTCCAGTTCCTTGTCGATTGCAACGACTTCATCATATATCGTACTTAAAAAATGCTGTTCTATCGCATCTTTAGCAGACTGTTTTGCTTTATCAAACTCTTGAGTCTTCTTATTATGAGAGTTAATTATGGTATTAAAACTTTCGGTTTTAGCTAAAAGGTGACTAACGTCTACTAATTTTTGAGGGATTAGTTTTTCGGTAGTTTTCGTCTTCTTTGACTCCAATTCTTTACCAACTTCTGCAATTGCTGAGAGTATTTTAGTTTTTTCTAAAGTAAAAGACCCAAATTCATTTCTGTAGCTATCCTCTAATTCTTTATAAAAATTTGCTACATCTGGTGCATTTACAGATTCAAGACCGCGATAGAGTGATCGTAATCTTTCTAACAATGTATCTATCTCACCTTTTAACTTTTGATCAGCATCGTTAAAGTGATTTGAGAGATCTTTAAGCCTATTTTCCGCTACGTTATTTCCACAAAATTCACATGACTTACTATCGTGTTCCTTATGTATTTGCATTCCAGTTTCAACCCAGTTTGATATATCGGCATTGTCTTTAAGTCTTTCAATCACAATAGCTTCAACAGTTTTACCTAACAAGGACTTTATTTCAGTTTGTATGCTAGCTAGGGCGACTTCAAATTTCTCACGATTATCCGCACTTTTAGGCAACTTAATTTCACTTATTTCCGGTTTAACATCTTGAACTACAGTTTGAAGATGTCTGTTAAGATCTTCTTCGCTTAATTCTGCTTTTCCACGCATCTTTTGAAATGCTTTCTCAGCATGTGTTTTTGTATAGTTTCTAATTAAGGAGCCTTTTGTACCAACACTAATCGTTTTCGCGATCTCAGTGAATTTGCTACCTCTAGTTTTTTGAAGGCCTGCCATATTGTCTTTACATTCCTTTACTTCAGTATGTACCTTTGTCAGTTTTGCTTCGTCTTTTTCAATTTGCTCAACTAACTCCTGGTTCTCTTCTCCCAAAATAAATATGCCTTCAGCTTTACCTTCAAGTAATTTAATATTTTTATTTACATAATCCTGATTAAAGATTCTAATCTTATGTGGATATCGATCTTGAAGTTTATATTTGTTGCTTTTATCATCCTGCACTTCAAATTCTGCATCAGGATATTCTGTGTTTTCTAGATTACTTAAAGCGTAGAATAAACGGGTAAGTGTAGTTTTACCGCAACCATTCCAACCATAAATCAGATTAAACTGTTTAAACTCAGGCATAGAGCTGTCCCACTTAAAATCTTCAAAGATGCCAAATTTTTTTATTTTATTTATACGTTTAATCATATGTAGAAGTACTTGTCTAAGAGTCCTGACTTAGTTTTTACATAAGCTGTCTGTTTTTCAGTATTTAAAGACTGTAGTTTTTTAAAGATTCTTAATGAATTTAGAAATTTAGCTTGATCACTTAATGGTGGTACTGGTACTTCGATTGCCTCAAGTTTGCTCAGCCCTAAAGTTTTATTTCTACCGGCACTCCCAGGGGATGCTTTTCTGATATCCTCTAAACCTTTTGTGGAAAGGAAGTAAAACCATAAAAACTCGGGTTCAATAATTTCACTATTACAAACACAACTTATGAATCTATGTGATCCATATCTCTGATGATCTTCTGACTGTACAACAGCGATAGCTCCTTCCCAGGCAAAAACATTGCTAAATAACAAATCACCTTCATGTATCTCATAAAGTTGTTTTGTACCTATATTTTCAGCTTTTAATGATGGTTTATGGAAGGTACCTTTACCGAAACTTCTTATTCCGAGTTCTGGGTACTCACTTCCTTTTTGAACAACTACTTTTCTTCTTACAATTGGTGCAATTTCAGACATTTTATAAGTCTTGGCTTTTGTATTTAGTTCTTCGAAAAGGACATGGAGGATTTTGTTTCCGTGGATTAATAATGCGTTATCATTAGATTCAAAGCCTTTTAAATAATTAAGGCTATTGGAGACAAAGGTCGCAACCTCTTTCTGATAATCCAAAGACGGAACATCCAATTCGAAATTCAAAAATTTATCTTCATCAAGATATTTACGGTTTGTAGTTCCTGAGCTAGCTTTAGAACAAATATCTATGAAGCTAGAACTACTTGTAAATAGATTAAACCAGTTAATATCTATCAATTTCGGATCAAAATTGAAAGTCCAAAAATTTCCAGTAATTATCGCTCCATCTAGTTGCATTGGTACTATGCCAAATGCACCATTTCTAGCGTCAATTTTAGACAATAAAAACTGATTTTTTTTAATTAGGAATTGCTTCTTTGTACCTATCTCTCTTCCCGGAGTTCTGTCCCTGAGAGCTAAGCCTTTATTGTTTGTTCTTATGGTAACCCTTGAATAACTTATGTCATCCACAATACTGATAGGTTCTTTTATTCTTTTTAAGAATTCCCCGATTTTTCTAGTCATTTATTAAACTTTTTTTAAATTCCTCAAATAATTTATTAGTTGAATTAACAAGTTCACTTATCTTTTGTAGATGAGTTTCTATTGATTCTTCCTTCAAATCTTCATTAGTCTTAGGGTTTTTAATATCTAAGTTATAGTTTTGAGATTGAATCTCTTTCACTTCAATGCGCCATGCGTACTGATTTGTTTCTCGGTTTTTCCACCATTCTTTGAGATTCTTAAATTCCTCTTTTTGTATTGGCTTTGTTTTTGAGTACGATCTATAACCATCAGGATATGGTAACTCGTAATACCATATAAATTTAGTTGGCTCGCCTTTATTTAGAAATATTAGATTAGTTTTTATTTCAGTGTAGGGTGAGAAAACTCCGGCGGGTAGGCGGACAATAGTATGTAGATTAAACTTCTCCAGTAGTTCCTGTTTTATTCTCGTCTTCACGCCTTCGCCAAATAGAAAACCATCCGGCAATACAACGCCTGCACGTCCTCCATCCTTAAGCATCTCCATGATTAACACCAAGAACAAGTCTGCTGTCTCTTTTGTCTGATATTGTTTGGGGAAGCCTTTAGCAATATTGTCGGCTTCTATTCCGCCAAAAGGAGGATTTGTTACAACAACATCAACTCTATCCTTTGCAGTAATTTCCCGTAGAGTAACTGCAAGTGAATTGTCTCTTCTTACATTTAATGGAGCTTCTATGCCATGTAAAATAAGATTTGTCATCGCAAGCATATGAGGTAGTGGCTTCTTTTCAATGCCATATATAGAACTTTGCAAAACCTTCTCATCTTCAGGAGTTTTTACATCATTCTCACGAACATGAGTCAATGAATCGATCAAAAATCCTCCAGTACCACAAGCTGGGTCTAAAATCTTTTCGCCAAGTTTTGGATTAACCATTTCAACAATGAATTTTGTTACAGCTCTTGGGGTATAGAATTCTCCAGCATTACCAGCACTCTGTAAATCTTTCAGTAGCTTCTCGTAAATGTCATTGAAGATATGCGTTTGTTTGCTGTTGTTGAAATCAATCTCGTTATCGATCACATTAATAACCTGCCTCATGAATGTTCCCGACTTCATGTAGTTATAGCTGTCTTGGAATACTTCTTTAACAATGTAGCCACGAGGGTCGTCACCTTCTTGCCAATTCATCTCTTTTAATCCCGGGAAGAGCTTATTATTAATAAAATCGATCAATTCATCGCCTGTAATACCAGCATCATCCTTAGCCCAATTTCGCCACCTAAGCGATTCTGGCAGCGGTGATTTGTAATTTGAGTCTAGTAGCTCATATTCTCGCTCTTTATCATCAAATATTTTTAGGAAGAGCATCCAAGTAAGCTGTGAGATACGTTGCGCATCACCATCTACACCTGTATCTTTGCGCATTATGTTTTGAATCGTTTTTACCAGATTTGTTAGTGCCATATTTGTTTACGCTTGCATATAAATAAATTGCTTCATCTCCTGAACAGCTTCTACATACTGTTCTCTACCACCAAAGAATTGAATAATCTCAATTGGTGAACCGTATTGATTTATTGGCTGAACTTTTAAGACTTCCATATCCTCAAGTGGCTTCAATCCTTCGTCTGCATATTTCTCTAACAATGCCTCCAAAACCTTCCTAGCTTCTTCGCCATACTTGGCAAAATAATGTCGCTTTTTTACACTCTCAGCTCTCTCACTTCTTGTAAGTGCAGGTTTGTCAAAAGCAATATGCAAAACCATATCGAAAGGATCAAGGTCTTTGCCTACTTCTCGTTTTAATTCATCAAAAAACACACCTTGCGCTTCAAGTTCTTCAATAACTGCAGTTTTGCGTTCTGCATCCTGCCAGTCATTTAAGAATTCATCTAAAGATCGATACTTTTGCAGTAAACTCTTCTTGGTATAATCTTTCAGCGATTCGGTGGTGAGTTTACCATTCTCATCGTAGTATTGGACAGTCTCGTTAATGACCTGCACGTCAACACCTTCAACGTAATACTTACGCGGTCTATCGTTAACTTCTCCAGTTATTGAGATATCTGGCTTTTCTACAGCAAGTTGAGCTACTTTTATAACCTCAGCTTCCTGTTCTTCTTCTGGTGACACCACCATCTCTTCCTCGCTTCCTTCAAAATTTGCTTCTTCGCCTTCAGTCTTCTCAACGCTGCTGATTGCTGGTCCATCGAATGCTGGATCTGCAAATAATTTAGTAGCCTGCCTAAAATCCATAATAGTGAAGTAGTATTTACCAAAATCAGGATCAATTCTCGTACCACGCCCTATAATCTGTTTAAATTCAGTCATTGAATTGATATTGCTATCAAGGACTATTAGCTTACAAGTTTTTGCATCAACTCCAGTGGTTAGAAGCTTAGAAGTAGTTACAACTACCGGATACTTCTTCTCAGGGTCTATGAAGTTGTCTAGTTCATTTTTACCTTCTTCATTATCTCCGGTTATTCGCATAACATATTTTGCATTCTCAGAGACTAGATCGCCATTCTCATTAATTATTGTCTGTCGCATTCGTTCAGCATGTTCTATATCTACACAAAAGACTATTGTCTTAGCAAAGCGATCGGTATTCTTTAAGAACTCTGTGATCTTTTTAGCAACTGTTTTGGTTCTCTCATCAAGAACAATTCTCCTATCAAAATCTTTTACATTGTATTCTTCGTCAGGAATCTCATTACCATATTTGTCGATTTGTCCTTCAAATGGTCTAAATCCACCTGCATCTTTATCTAAAGTAATACGCATAACTTTGTATGGTGCAAGGAATCCATCTTCAATCCCTTGTTTTAGCGAGTAGGTGTAAATTGGTTCTCCGAAGTATTCAATGTTATCAGCACCTTTCTCCTGTTTGGGGGTAGCGGTCATTCCTATTTGAGTAGAAGCGTTGAAGTATTCCAAAATCTCTCGCCATGCAGAATCATCTGCTGCACTTCCTCTATGAGCTTCGTCAATAATGATCAAATCAAAAAAATCTCTAGGGAATTGCTTATAAATCTTTTGATACTCCTCAGTTCCAGTAATGCTTTGATAAAGCCCAACAAATACTTCATATGCTGCAAATTTTGTAATCTCAAATTTACCTCGATTGATCTTTGTAGCTTTATCTCCAAACGGTGCAAAGTCCCGTCTTAATGGATCATCTACAAGAATGTTCCTGTCAGCAATAAATAGAATTCTCTTCTTAGCTCTAGACTTCCAAAGTCTCCACATAATCTGGAATGCGGTGAACGTCTTGCCAGTTCCGGTAGCCATTACGAGCAATAACCTGTCTTTGCCTTTAGCAATTGCTTCAACAGTTCTATTAATCGCAACTTCTTGGTAGTAACGAGGTTTTTTGCTTGTTGGAGTGTAGTAGTAATCCTGTGTAACTATTTGCTCATCTTCAGTTGTTAATCCCTTCCAAATTTTGAATCGTTGGTAAAGTTCTTCGGGAGTAGGGAATTGCTGCAAAGATATCTCACGTTCAATAGCACCTTCAGTTTTGGTTTTATCATGTTCAACAAACCCATCACCGTTACTTGAGAATACAAAAGGGATATCAAGAATTTCGGAATATTCCATGCCCTGCTGCATACCTGCTCCAACGCTGTGGTTATTGTCTTTGGCTTCAATTATTGCAATTGGAAGGTTTGATTTGTAGTAAAGGATGTAGTCTGCCTTTTTACCTTTACCTCGCTTTACAGTCTCACCTTTTACTATGATACGACCATCTGTAAAATATACCTGTTCCCTGATTTGCTTCTGTAGATCCCAACCTGCTTGTTGTAATGCAGGTAATATGAATTTAGTACAAATGTCCGCTTCGCTTAGTTGTTTTTTATCCATTGGCAGGTTTTAACGAGATAAGATTATCAACAGTTACACCAAGTGCTTTGGCAATCTTCTGTAAATGTTCAAGTCTAGGGCTAACAATTACTCCAATCTCAATTTTTGTGAGCGTTGAGTAACTAACACCCGATAATTTGGCTAAATCCCTTTGAGTCAGGCTTTTTTGCTTCCTTAGTTGTTTTATGTTTGCTCCTAGCATGGTGTAAAACTATCCAATAATTGATATTCTACTACAACTATTCGTACAAATAAATGCTAATAGTATTAAGAGGGGAATTTAAAGTTTGAATTGCAAACTTTCAGCTCTACAGAAATCCCAAACACCCATACAACGTATATTCAGTTCAGTACATAAATTTGGAAGGCGGGGTATATTTAGTGATGAGTTCGCTGGATTATTCTCAGTGGTAAAAACTACTAATTGGTTTGCTTTAGAGTAACAAGCGATAACCGGATCTGCAGCATTCTTATGCCCTGAAGCCAAAAGGTTATATTTATTTACAAGCTTCTCTATTTCAGTTGAGGTGACATCATCGACTTCTAAAAAGATTTTTTTGTTGTCCTTTAACCATTCTTTAAATGATTTATCCTCTTGTTCTTCTTTCATGAGTTCTTCATAAACGTCAATGACTGAAACCATTCTGCCACTGTTAACAAGCACGTTAAAGTGTTCCCAGAGTCCAGGTAAAATATCTTTCGGGAAGCGACCTTTCTCTTCCTTCCAGAGATCAAAAATTACATTTGTATCAAAACAATACTTATAATCAGCCATAGTTAGACATTAGAGATTCAATAATTGGGGTGTGCTTTATATTTGTATCTAAATATTTTGACACTTCGTAGTAAGTTATTTTATTCACCCGGTAAGCATCAAAAACGTCTAAAACAAATCCCCTGCTATTCCTGGAGATCTCATTTCTCTGATATAGGTGGTAGCCTTTAGGTATAAATATCTTCTTATCTTTCTGCCTCTCTTCATATTCAGCAACCAATTCCATAATATGCTTTCTTCTATTTTTGAATTCGCTTTCACCCATAAACCCATTATCGTATAGTCTTCTGATAATCACTTCTTCACTAACGCAGAGGTCTCTTGCAATTTTTTTTATATACTTATCTCGACTATCTTTATCGCTGAAATTTACAAAGTTTTTAAGCTCTCCCAGTGGCACAAGGAAGTTACCAGCAAAAGCATTAGCAAATACCTCCTCAGGCGTGGTTTTGTCATTGTATACATTGTCGTCAAAGATTTCGAAGTACCCATCATCTTTTAAAACAACATGAGCTATCTCATGGAATAAAGAGAATGTCTTACCTGCATCACTATCATTTTTGTTTAATGTGATTACTACATACTCACCATCTGTTAAACAAAATGCCCTTCCGTCCTTCTTTTTGTCGAAAGAATACTCAACAATGTAAAATCCCTTACTTTCAAGTAAGTCTCTCCAATTCTCGAATCCAGCCTTTTTGTCCTTCCAAGTTTTCTGTGTCTCGACATCCAGACCTATCCACTTTCTAAACTCTAGTGCTGCATTTACAGGATCCGTAAATGAATTTTTTAGTTCGTTAATAGCTTCCCAATTAGGTTTCCGACCTTCCAAATCTGCAGCAAGTGCCACGATTCGTTCTGCGTTATCCAATGCTTCAAATAATTTGCGTGATTCTTCGTTCTGGAGTGATTCTTCATAGATACGTCTGAATTTTTTAGGAAGTGTTTTTTTGTGTGGAATATTCTCTAGGAATAAGATTGTCCAAGGACGTCCGTAGGTCTTTGCAATTTTACGTGCTGTTTTAATATCTATTTCTATGCCTTCCTCTTCCCATAGTTTCAAAGTAGCTACATCAATCTTTAACTTCTTTGCGGCAATATCTAACGACATGTTCAAGTGAAGTCGTAATTCTTTGAGAATTGTGGGTCTAGCTTTTATTGCCACTTTAGAATTGAATAAAAATTTTACTATCTATATTATGACAAAAGTTCGCAAGCAACTAAAGTGAAATAATCTTGAGGTAGTTCTAGCCAATATAAATCTTAGCTTAATTAAAGCTCATTTTTGTTTTAAATAATCATCAACTGCGCATTGATTTTTAAAGTCTTTACGGGTTAAAATTTAAGCGTATAAATAATTTAGGGGAGCCATGCTAACGGATCGCTTTACTATTAGTTCGTTCCAAAGTATTTTGAAGAGGTGACCCCAAATAAGAATTTAACCCTTCGTAAGCCTCAAAATGTTCCTGTAATGTATATCCAGTAACGATTTTATCCTTCATTGTGATGTTCAGAAATACTAATTTGACCAATTGGTCGACTAAGTAGGCATTATCTGTTGTTTCGATAGTACCAGTAATGTCTTTGAAGAAGTTCAGTAAGGTTACATAATAATGCTACTAATGCCTCATAAAGATTAATCAATTTTTAATTTGTTTAAGTGTTATTGTTAAGGCTCTCTTTTTCCAAAATTAATAACTTCTGCAAGATCTTATTCGCTTCAAGTTAATTTAATATCTAACTAGTTGTTGCTAAGTACCATAAACAATCTTATAATTCATGCTAATTCCATTTAAGATTTGTACTGCAATACAATGCAAATCTATAAATTTATTGATATAACTAGCTCAACTTACTAATAATATATGATTATAGCCAGAGCACCTCTTCGCTTATCTTTAGGTGGGGGAGGGACGGATTTACCCTTTTACTATGAATGCAAGGGTGCTAATTTGATTCTAGGATCTATAAATAAATATCTATATGTACTTATTTCACCAAATCTAGATGATAAATTCGTTCTAAATTATGGAGAAACAGAGAGTGTATACAAGGTTTCTGAAATTAAACACGATATTATTAGAGAAGTTTTGACCTATACGCAATGTGAGATTTGTTTAAATATAACCTCATTTTCTGATGTGCCTTTTGGAACAGGTTTGGGATCTTCTCACTCATTTTGTGTTGCTTTGCTCAAAGCTATTTATGAGTTACAAAACAAAAATCGAACTAAAGAGGAGATTGCTGAAGATGCATCATATATTACTATAGAGGTACTGGAAACAGGTTGCGGTAAGCAAGATCAGTATGCAGCTTCATTTGGAGGCATCTTTGATCTGAGCATAGCTACTGATGGTAAATGTATTGTCAAACCATTAGATATTCCAAACCTAAAAATATTAGAATCAAATCTTCAAATTTATTATTCAGGGGTTTCAAGAAATAGCAGCGAAATACTTAAATCTCAAAGTTCTAGTGATGAGGATAAATTTAAAGTATTTGATGAAATTAAATCCATAGGTATTAAAATTAGGGATGCTATTGAGCTGGGAGATTTTGAAAAACTTCCAGATTTCATAAATTATCAGTGGTATTTGAAAAGGAAGACATCTTCCAAAATGTCAAATGATCATATAGATAATCAAATAAAATATATGCTTGATAATGGTGCTCAGGCTGCAAGAGTTATGGGAGCAGGAGGGGGAGGCATGATACTAGTATATATTTCAAAAAATCATAGCAGCTTTATAAAAAAAATGGCTCTAGCAGGGCTCAAAAATGTAAAGTATAAATTCGAATATAAAGGTGTAAATATCTTGGCACTATGAAAAATTCAGTATTAATATATAAATTCCGTGATCTACTTATTAATAGTGGTTTCCATGATGAAATCAGTAGTCTAATTGTACACGGCTCTTCACTTTATAGAGATTTTAAATCTTCAAATGAATCAAGCGATATAGATTTTGAATTAGTTTTACATAAAATAAGTGCAGAAACTCTATATGAGCTGAAGAGTCTTATTAGTACATTTGAACATAAAATATCTTGCCAGGTTCGTACTGTTAAGGAGATAAATAATTTTAATTCAAACTTAAGGAAATCAAACTATAGAACATTTATCTTTTATTCATATGTAAATGGGATATGTTTAATAGGAAATAATATTTATAAGAAAGTAGTATGTGAAATTTCTGATGAACAAATTTTCAATAGCATCATCAATTCCATTCAAATCTCATATAAGGATATAAAGAAATTTTTCCTTAAAGGTGAATCATCTAGGAAGGTTAATAAAACAATTATGCGAACTTTAGAAGGGATTATTTTACTTAAACGCATTTTAGATTATAAAAAATTAGGAACAGAACAGTTCTATATACATGCACATAATGCTTTTACTTCTCTAATAATTAAATCTTTTGAAAACAGCCTTGATGATCAAGATATAGCCATTATTAATTCTTTTGCTGAATCATATAAAAATGACCGAATGAATATGGAGATATTTAAGGTAATAGATAAATTAATAGAACTTTTATAATTTTATGAAAGCTAAAAATAAATACTATCTTATTAGACACGGTGAAACAAATTTTAATAAGTCAGGGAAACATCAAGGTTGGTCCAATGATTCTAAGCTTACAAAAACAGGTAAATTGCAAATTGAAAAGTTATGTAAATCTCTTCAGATTCTGAATATAGATATATTTTATTCAAGTTCTCTCCATCGAGCACAGGAAAGCACCAAAATCATACAAAAAATACTAGATATAACTTATGTAGCAGATGACAGGTTGAGGGATTTTAGAATATCAAAAGAATTTGAAGGTAAACAATATAATGATCTAGTTAAGAAATACAGATTAGATCTTTATGAAGTAAAAATCAAGGAAGATTTAAATTATAGTTTTCCTGATGGTGATTCTATTAATTCCTTCAATTATAGGATCATGTCATTTATAGATGAGATAGAAAACCTGTATAAATGCAAAAAAATTGCTATAATTACCCACAAACCAGTCATTAAGGAGATTTTAAACATATTTGATAGGAATGAATATTTTGAAGTTACCAATGCTAATATTATAAATATTTAAAGTTCTATATGATAATAGAGATTATTAAAAGTGACTTATTAATCAGCTTGAGTAAGGTTGCTAAGGGCATAGAAATTGCTGATATTATCCTGAACTCACCTCAACATAAAGCACATGGTGATTTCTCCACCCCCATAGCTTTAGAATTGGCGAAACAGCTAAAGAAATCACCTATTGAGATTGCTAATAACATAGTGGCTAATTTAAGTACTATCAAGTATGTACTTAAAATTGAAGTAATTAAGCCAGGCTTTATTAATTTCTTTGTTGACTATGATCAATTAAGCAAAGATTTACTTACAAAAATTTCACTTAATGAACTTTCGGATCTATCTAAATATAAAGATATAAAAATTTTAATTGAGCATACATCTGTAAATCCGAACAAAGCTTTACATGTAGGTCACTTAAGGAATGCACTATTAGGAGATACAATTGCTAGATTAATGAAAAGATTAGGTTTCTCAGTTGAAGTTCAAAATTACATAGATGATACAGGTTCTCAAGTTGCAGATACTACACTAGGTTTTCTTTATATTGATAATAAAATTCCCGAAAATATGCTTTTTGATGATTTCTGCTGGGAGTTATATACAAAAGTTCATCGAATGTACAAAGAAGATGAAAGTTTATTAGAGAAAAGAAAAATTGTTACCAAAAAGATAGAAGAACGAGATAATGAAATTGCTGATCAAGCTGATATACTGGTAGAAAAGATAGTTCAACACCATTTAGATTTATTGAGTGAATTTGGTATTTACTATGATTTATTAGTTTATGAGAGTGATGTACTAGCATCTGGACTGTGGGATAACGCATTTGGCTTACTTAAAAAATCATCGAACTTTGTATTCAAAGAAGAAGGAGACCATTCTGGATGTTGGGTCTTAGAGTATGCAGGGTCAGGTGGCGATAAGATTTTTGTAAGAAGTAACGGTACAAAAGTTTATACTGCAAAAGATACTGCATATCATATGTGGAAATTTGGACTCCTTAATACAGACTTTAATTATGAGAAGTGGAAAAAAGATATTAAAGGAAAGGAAGTATGGAGAACAAATACAAAAGGTAGTAAATTAAATAAATTTGGTAAAGGCGATAAAGTTATAAATATTATAGATGAACGACAATCATATCCACAGGAAATGGTAAAACTAGCTTTTAAATCAGTGGGTTATGAAAAGTATGCTAAGGAACTAAATCATATTGGTTATGGTGTAGTTGAGCTTTCTCCTAAAACTGCAAAAGAATTAAATATAGATATCTCTGATGGACGTAAATCATATGCAATGAGTGGGAGAAATGGTATAGGGGTTAAAGTAAGAGATCTAATATCTTTTTTAATGGAGGTCATTCAAAAGCAGCAACCTGAAACGAAGAAATTAGATAAAGATACGGCTTACAAAATTACAATATCCAGCATTAGATACTATATGTTAAAGTTTAGACCAAAATCTAAAATCATTTTTGATTTTGAAGATGCACTAAATATTAATGGAAATACTGGACCATATTTACAATATTCCTATGCTAGAGCAAATAAATTACTTGTCAAAGCTGGAGAGTTTGTAGAAACCTATAGTAAATCAGATTACTCAGAATCAGAACAAAAATTATTAATGATGATATATAAATGGACAATGGTGTTAGATGAAGCAAGAGAAAATTTATCGACTGCAGGAATTACAGATTATATATATGAACTAAGCGCATCTTTTCATAGTTTCTACCAGAACAATCAAATTATGAACAGTGAGACAGATGTTAAAAATTTTAGATTGACATTAGTTAAAGCATATATGAAGATAGCAGTAGATGTATTTGATATTCTAGGAATTTTACCTATTGATAAGATGTAAAGCATGCATTCGTAGCTCAGTGGATAGAGCAACCGCCTTCTAAGCGGTAGGTCGGACGTTCGAATCGTCCCGAGTGTATTTATAAAAATGAATCAACATAAAACTTTCATAAAACATTACTTCAATTTAATACATGAGATTATAGATAAAATATCAGTAGATGATATCGATCATATAATCGATTTACTTGTAGATGCAAGACGTAAGGGCACTAATATTTACGTTATGGGATGCGGAGGATCAGCTAGTACAGCTTCACATTTTGTGGCAGATTTAAATAAAACTACTATTGTTAAAGATAAGAAAAGATTTAAAGCACATAGTTTAGTGGATAATACTCCTTTAATTTCTGCATGGACTAATGATTCAAGTTGGGAAGATGTATTTAAGGAACAGTTAATAAATTTACTTATTCCTGGGGATATTCTGATAGGGATTAGCACCAGTGGAGGAAGTATTTTAAAGAGTAAATCTCTTAATATGGTACATGCTTTTAACTATGCGATTAAGAATGGAGCTATCGCCATCGGGCTAAGTGGTATGGATGGAGGTGAATTTAAAAAAGTATGTGATACTTGTCTAATTGTTCCAAGTGATAATGTTCCGTTCATCGAGGGCATTCATTCAGATATACTACATTTAATTATTTCTAGATTAATAGAAATTATTAAAGAGGGTACTAACTAAAGAGTAAGCTTTGCTTAAATATTTCTCTAACAATATTCCATTTTCTACCCACGAGATATTAAAATTTCGAAATAAAGTCTAAAATGCTAGTTATGATTTAAATGTAACTGAATGCTTGTCCTTTTAAACTGAAGTATGGGCAAAGTGGTAGTTTGGAGTCCTAGCACTCAATAAGTTTTAAAAGATATTTGAAATGCTGAGCAATTTCTGAGATGAGGTAACCTTTGCTGAGAATAATCACTATCCTTTACAGTTTTCATCATGAATAAAGTCAGAGTCACAAATAATAGAATGTTTCGCAAGGTGAATAATGTTTCTATTGACTCAAACGCGATAGACGCTTTCACTGAAAGTTTATTAAGTACGAACCTTAGTATTTCTGAGTTAAACATATTTGAGAAAAAATGGAGCTTATCGGAAATGTTCAAACTAACATTGATTTTCAATGCAATGAACTTTTGCTATTGGTCAGAACAAGGCAAACCTAAATGGATAGTAAGTATTAAGGGCGAAAATCTAGATGGTTCAATAGCATTAGTGAAGTTAATAGAGAAAACTGCTACTGAAACCCCCCAATTTCTTGATTGGAACTACTTACAAAAACTAAGTCTTAACAGCTTTAGAAAAACGTTTGAAGGCTCTAATGTTGTAATTCCTTTAATCAAAGAGAGACATGAAAATCTAATTTCCCTGGCGACTGATATGTTAACTGAGTATGAAGGTAGTTCAGATAACTTATTAAAGGTTACCAGCTATTGTGCGGCAAGAATGTTGAAAAGATTATCTGCTTTGAAATCTTTTGAAGATAAATCAGTATTTGAAGGTGAGACAATCTATTACTGGAAGCGAGCGCAACTGCAAGTAAAAATGTTCAACGACATTAGAGAATACTTTGAATATAAACCAATGCAAAATCTACATATCCTAACTGCCTTTGCTGATTATAAAGTTCCTCAATTATTGAGACATTTAGGTATCCTAAGTTATTCAAAGGAACTAAGTGAAACTGTAGATAATTATAATCTAATTCCAAAAGACTCTAAGCTGGAAAATGAAATTAGAATTGCAACAATTGTGGCGGTTGAAAGAATCTCATTAGTTGCAAGCAAAAAAGGGATTAGGATAGTACCTTCGCAAATCGACAGCATTCTTTGGAATAGAGCAGCGTCAAATAAAGATGCGATGAAGCCATATCATAGAACCTATACAGCAGCATATTGACTTTCATTGATATTTGTAATCCAGCGAATTATAATTTGCTTATGAAATTAGTTGAACCAAAAGATATAAAAAGATACACGTTAGGCACTTGGCAGTTCGGAGGCGGCATGACTCGTAATCCTCAAAACGATGATGAAACGGATATTCAGGCAATTAAAATGCACATAGATAATGGCGTAAATCAGATTTTTGCTGCACAAAATTATGCAGAGGGTTGGGCTGAAAAGTTAGTTGGTCAAGCAGTAAAAGACTACGATAGAAGTAAATTACTGCTAAGCACAGCTATAAGAAAAGAACATTCTGCTTATGACGATATGCTTCGCTCAATTGAAGAAAGTTTGAATAGAATGGGACTTGATTATATCGATATTGTTGTACACCATGCACCAATACCAGAAGTTCCTATCTCTGAAAGTGTGAAAGCACTAAATGCAATTGTGGATAAAGGATTAGCAAGGGGTTTTGCTGTAAGAAACTACAATAGTAAATCAATGCAAGAAGCGTTAAATACAACTAATCACCCAATACTTTTCAATCAGGTCTATTACAACTTATTTGTTCGGGAAGTAGAAGAAGATGGTGTATTAAATTTGTGTCAGCAAAATAATGTGTTAATTCAAGCATTCCGACCATTGGAACTTGGCGAATTTGAAAAGCAAGAATCAGGATTATTGATTGAATTAGCAAATAAATATTCGTTAACCAATTCACAGTTGGCTTTGGCTTGGTTAACTTCACAAGAAGGTGTGGTCGTTGTGGCAACAACACATAAAAAAGAACATCTTTTACAAAATCTCGATGCGGTTAATATCCAACTCGAAACCAGCGATATTGAAAAACTAAGACAAGAATTTCCAAGAAAAACACTTGATAAGCAGTGGATTAGGTAAAATATTTTTTACTAAAAGACCAATGTTCAAACAGATAAATTTGCCACAACCAACTAAAAAGGACGATGGATTTTTGATGTATCACCTAGATGAGGAAGCTTGTAAGTTACTCTTAGATGAAGGGGACAAGGCTTTGCAGTTCACGTTCCCCGAACCTAACAGTGGTTTTGCAGTAGCATTACTTACTGATAAAGGCACAGTAATTACAGGTGCTTCATACAAATCTGATACTCATAACACAACTATGCACAGTGAAGCAGTAGCATTAGCGAGAGCTGCTCAACATGGCGAAACGAGAATAGTGGCTATGACTGGTCCAAATTGTCATAATTGCAAACAGTTAGTTTGGGAAAGTAGTATCAGGTCTAAAATCGATACCATTATCATTATTCGAGAAGAAGGCAAGATAAAACAAATACCAATATCTGAGCTTATGCCCTACGCTTGGCCTGATAAGAACTTAAATAAATGAACATTGCCTATATGACTAAATTCATCCTATTTTCAGAACCACAAGAAGAAGTGCTTCAAAGGCTAAAATCAGAATTATTTGTTAAAGACGATATGAAGATTGCATTTATGCTAAGTGACGGTAGTCACCCAAATAATGCGAAGTACGAAAAAATTTGGCAGGACTATATCGAAAGTAATGGTGCAAAGGCTGTAAAGATAAACAATTCGCTTCGAGGTAATGATGCTGAAAATGAAGGGGAAAAGATAAAAAACTCTGATGCAATTATCCTCACGGGCGGCAATACTTTCAAATTTTTACATCACTTAAAAGAATCAGGATTAGATAAGGTAATTATCGAGTTTGCAAAGTCGAACAAGACAATTGTTGGTTTTAGTGCAGGTGCAATAATATTATCTCCTACTATTGAAATAGCTGAACTTCCAACACTCGATGATAATCTGGTAGATATTACTGACTTAACTGGATTAGGGCTTATTGATTTTGATGTGTATCCGCATTACGAAGAATCTGAACACAATTCAATTGTAGATGAATACGAAAAAAGCACAGGCAGGCAAATTAGAAGGCTTAGCGATGACGATTTAATTGTATTTAATTCATAATCTATGAACACTGAACTTTTAAGAAATGGATTGAAATTAGCATTAAACGAAGCAGAAAAGGCTTTGGAAGCAGGTAATGTGCCTATTGGTTGTGTTATCACAGATATAAACGGGAATATCATTTCTAGTGGGCAGAATGAAACTAAGACCAGTTTTGACACAACTGCACATGCAGAAGTATTGGCTCTAAGAAAAGCAGGTAAGCAAGTTTTGGATAAATATAACCCAGAAAGTACATTTTTATTTACCTCACTTGAACCTTGTTTCGGATGTGGGTTTTTTCTTATAAGAAGTAATGTAAAAACTATTGCTTGGTGTTTGTCTGACAGTCATTTTGGTTCTGTTGATTCATACTTAAAAATTCCACAAATGAAAAGTATTTATGAAAAACTCGAACTTATCTCTGAACCATTAGCAGATTTGAAGCAAAAATCTAGTCTGCTGATGATTGAATATTACAAACACAAAGGGGATGAAGAAATGGCAAGAAAGTTTACTGTTTAGTACCTACCCATTCAATGCAACCAAATTTCCTGCACTTAACAATGCATGAATGTTATTTATGTTAAATTTGAAGTCTATACTTACGTTTAAGAACGAGTCCGATAACTGACCCATTGCTTTAATCAATCATATAGAAAGTTTATGACTTTCAAGGTCAGGTTTGAAGTGTTAGCATGATAACCTACCTTTTAAGTGTAGCTGTTAGGGCTTAACGCAGTTGTCGTTAAGCCCTAACAAAGCTTTTGGAGTTACTTAACTTCTTCAAACTATAACTTTAATACCCTCATTTACAACTAAATTAGCGGAGAATTCACCTTGTGTAAAAACATTTAAGTCGATTGCAACTCCAGTCAACTCACCTACATAATAATTTCTTATTTCTTCTACTTGTTTTTGTTGTTGATTCTCCTGGACTATAAACGCAATATCAATATCTGGGTAAAATGCCCTTGGAGTCAATTTCATCGATCCATCAGGTCTTCTTGTTTCAGGTATACCATGCTTTGAAGCAGGAGAAAATATAGCCCGTGCTTCTAAGCTTTGAATTAGATCTCTTAACTCTTGGGTTGAAGCTCTGCTTAAATCCACACTTCCAATTGAGCCTTTAGCTATATCAAGTAGTTCTTTTAAGTCTTTTGCAGCTTTACTAAAGTAATGTATGACTCCTTGCGGCATAGAATCAGACGATAAGTACATCGCATAATCTATTTGTTCAGAAAAATTGATTAGACTTGGAGGGACGTGCTGATATTTTATTAAAAATAAACTCGTGAGCGAATCTTGTGTATAATAAAGCCTACTTTTCACTCTGCTTCCAAACATATAAATATCACAGCCTATTGTCTGTTGTTGAATTACAGTCATTACATCTGATTGCTCCTCAGGTGTTAAAAAAAAGTGTGGGTAAAATTGTTGCCCTAGTTCAATTGGATTTTTAGGGGCAAACTCCTCTATGGTCGCCATAATTTTCAATTTAAAATTTAATTAATAAGGAAAAGATAATGATTTTTGGGTATTAAATGTTAGTCTGCTTGTTCTAGCAGACATTATCATTTAAAGCATTGATGATACTACGAGCACTACAATCTTGTGAAGGGGTGATTTGTTCAATTTTTATTGTAGTTTCTTCAATAATAGTCATGTAGAATAATAACATTAAAACAATCATACTGACAAATGATTGATGCTGTATGTGGTAGAAAGTGAAGGCGTTTTTTAATACTGATACTTAACTACTCAAACTTTTACTTTATGTAAACTTTTGCTATGCAGCTTCTGAAGCCGGGCTACAAGTTTTCAAAACGACTGGAATGGAAGAACTCAAAAAGTATTTACTTTCTCAAAATATAATCAAGTAATAATATATCGAAGATTTTATGCACCTCTAAGGTCTAGGGACCATACTTCTTCCTAATCTCGTTAACTACATTCACTACCTCATCTGGGTTTTCTACACGCATAATCATCTCTCTAGCATCGCTTGCACCTTCGAATTCCGAAAGATAAATTTTAAAGAATCTTCTTAAAATCACAAATTTTTTTGTATTACCCCAGATTTCTATAAACAAATGAAAATGCCTCAACAACAAATCACATTTTTCCGAAACACTCAAATCTTTGATTGATCTATTTGGATTAAAAACAAAGGGATCCTTAAAAACCCCACGACCAATCATTAATCCATCTACGCCTGTTTGATTGTATTTTCTTTCAACATCTTCTAAATCTGCAACATCACCGTTACCTATAATAATTGTTTCTAGCTTCTTTTTATTTCTTATATCTACAACTTTTTTAATTTCGTCCCAGTCGGCGGGGAACTTGGACATATCTTTAGCAAGTCTTCCATGCACTGTCAAAGCCTGAATATCTTGGTCAAGCAAAAAACCACACCATTCTTCAGTTTTCTTTATTTTGTATCCTAAACGTGTTTTAACACTCAGCGGAATCTTGCCACCAATACCTTCCTGAGTAGCTTTTATAATTTCTGCAGCAAGATCTGGATAATCAATTAATCTTGAACATGCAATTTGTTTGGTTATTTTTTTGACTGGGCAACCCATGTTAATATCGATTCCATCAAATCCCATTTCTACTATCTGTTTTGCGGCTTTGTAAAAGTTATCAGGTTTGTTACCCCAGATTTGCGCAACAATTGGTGATTCTTCGCTTTTTTTTATTAATCTATGTGCTACACGTTCTTTGCCTGCAGAAAGGAATCCGTCTGTACTCATAAATTCGGTAAAAAATACATCCGGGCGACCACATTCAGCCACAACTTGCCTAAAAACCACATCAGTCACATCTTCCATTGGAGCTAATACAGTAAAAGGTTTTTTTAGTTCTTTCCAAAAATTTTTCACAGAAGTATTATAGCGTAAGTACTTGTAAATTTGATAACAAAGCTCAGATGTATGCTAGACTTTACTTAAAGAATCCAGTTTGAATTTTTCGTAACGGAGGATTTTTTCTAGTGCTATAAGCTCGGCAGGAGGGATATCTGGTTCGGATAATTTTTGTTTTGCAAGATTTAGCGCGTTTTCCACTTCCTCTTTTATAATTGCAGAACTTTCTATTGCCTCGTCGGCTAAAATAAGTATATTGTTATTATTTACATTAATAACTCCCGAGCGTACAAAAATAGTGATAGCTTGCTGTTTTTGGTTTTCAAATTGGATAATTAATCTCCCAGGTTCTAAAGTCGAAATTAAATTTTGGTGTTCGGGCAATACTTGTATTTGCCCTGTAGTAGTTGTTAATGTGATTTTGACTGCACCTTCGGCATCAACTAACTTTTGTTTTTGAGTTAAGACTTGTATGTTCACTTATTTAAGTTTTGATCTTTCTTTAACTTCTTCAATCGTACCGGCCATATAAAAATGCTCTTCTGGCACACTATCCATTTCTCCGGCCAAAATTTGTGCAAATCCTTTTACAGTATCTTCAATTTTTACATATTTGCCTTCTCTTCCTGTAAATTGCTCGGCTACAAACATAGGTTGCGTTAAAAATCTTTGTATTTTTCTAGCTCGACTTACTATTAATTTATCTTCGTCCGAAAGTTCATCTACTCCTAGAATGGCGATTATATCCTGCAATTCTTTATATCTTTGAAGTACTTGCTGCACCCCGCTAGCCACATTGTAATGTTCTTCACCCACTATGTTCGAACTCAAACCACTTGATTTACTTGCTAATGGATCGACAGCAGGGAATAAGCCTTGCTCTGCCAAAGATCTGGTTAGTACTATTGTTGAATCTAGGTGGGCAAAAGTAGTAGCAGGTGCAGGATCGGTATAATCATCTGCTGGAACGTAAATAGCTTGCATAGATGTTACAGATCCCGTTAGTGTAGATGTGATTCTTTCTTGTAAATAACCTAATTCTTCGGCCAAATTTGGCTGATAACCCACAGCTGATGGAAGTCTACCTAACAAAGTAGATACCTCTGCTCCAGCTTGAGTAAATCTAAAAATGTTATCTATGAATAAAAGTAAATCTCTATTTTCTACATCTCTAAAATATTCAGCCATTGTTAATCCGGATAGTGCAACTCTTAGTCGAACTCCTGGGGGCTCATTCATTTGACCGAATACCATAGCAGTTTTGTCTATAACTTTGGATTCTGTCATTTCTTTGTAAAGCGCAGTACCTTCTCTGGTTCTTTCGCCAACTCCAACAAAAACAGAGTAACCAGAATGCTCAATTGCAAGGTTGTGAATAAGTTCTTGAATAATTACAGTTTTGCCAACACCTGCACCGCCAAAAGCACCAATTTTTCCACCTTTAATAAACGGACAAATTAAGTCTATTACTTTAACACCTGTTTCGAAAACTTCAATTTCGGTCGCCTGCTCTACAAGAGTTGGAGGTTCCCTATGTATTGCCCATTTTTTGGCTTTAGTTGGTAAATCTTCTTTTTTGTCGATTGTTTGCCCAAGCACATTAAAAATCCTTCCAAGCGTCTCTTCTCCAACAGGAACTGTTATGCCTGTTTCGTCTACTTCAACTTCGTCCCCTTTTTTAATTAAATCAGTTGTTCCCATTGCTATGGCTCGTACAGTATTTGTATCTAAGTGTTGTTCTACTTCAAAAACTACTGGATTACTCCCTTTTAAAGTAAGCTTAGAATATATTTTAGGAAGATTACCTTCACCAAATTTTACATCTACAACAACTCCAGAAATACGACTTATTTTTCCGTAGTTATTTTTCATAAATTTATTTTCCTCATATTAACTAAATTAGCATTGATATTTTCTTGTATTTGCCGAGTAATAGTACTTTGCCTAGTTTTGTTATATAAAAGATTTAAATTTTCAATTAATTCATCTGCATTTTCAGTTGCATTGTGCATAGATTTCATTCTAGAAGCGTATTCGCTTACTGAGGCTTCCAACATACCTCTATATAGAGTGATTTCTAGATAATCTGAAAACAGCTGATTGATTATTTCGGTAGCACTAGGTTCAAATTTGTATGGCTTGATCGTTTTCTTCTCTAAGTATTCAACTGTTAGTGGCATTAGTTTTTCGATTACAGGTGACTGATTGGCCATACTTATGAATTTTGGATATATTAGGTAAACATTTGCTATTTTGCCTGTTGCCCACTTTTCTAATATGATAGATTTAATACTCAAAATTTTATTTAAATCAGCTTCTTCAAAACTTTCGGGAAAATGATAGTCACTATTCAAACCATATCTTCCAGCCAAATTTAATGTTTTTCTTTTTATTGTTATTAAGCTTAGTTGTTGCTTCTTTGATAATATTTCGGTAGATAATTCGTTAAGCTTTTCGCCAAGCTTTGCATTTAAAGAGCCTACAAAACCTCTGTGTGTTGCTATAAAAATAACTAAATTTTGATTGGCCCCTTCGTATGTTTGCAAATATTTATTATCTTGAATTTTCTCATTAGTAACAATATCAGATATTGTCTGTTTTAATCCTTGTAGATACATATCAGAATCGGCCATATATTGCTTTAGTTTTCTCATTCTAACTGCGCTTACCATTTCCATTGCGCTAGTGATTTTTTGTACACCTTTTATGTTATTCAGCTGTTGCCTTATATCTAGTAAGTTTGCCAAGTCAAATTTTTAAAATTTATAATTTTGCGTGTCTGGATTTATGTTTCTTTGTTACTTGATTTAAGAACTCCCGCAATTTAAATTCCTTGTCTTCTCCAATTTTTTGAGTTGGATCTAAACTTAATAATTCTTCTTGTTCAGCAAGCTCTTTTCTCAGCAACGATATCCAGTCTGGAATTTCTTTATGTGGTATATCTGTAAGGACTCCAGTATTTAAAGCATACAAAATGCTTACCATTTCTATCAATGTATAAGGTTCATTTTCTGGTTGCTTTAATATCTCCATAGACAAAGCTCCTTTGTCTAATCTTTCTTGAGTAGAAGAATCCAAATCTGTTCCAAACTGAGCAAATGCTGCGAGTTCCCTATACTGAGCAAGGTCAAGCTTTAACTGTCCAGCTACTTGCTTCATAATTTTTGTTTGTGCAGCTCCACCAACTCTAGACACAGAGTTTCCTACATTGACTGCAGGTCTCTGCCCTGAATTAAATAAAGTCGCATCTAAAAAGATCTGCCCATCTGTTATAGAAATAATATTTGTTGGAATATAGGCAGCTATATCTCCGGCTTGAGTTTCTATAATAGGAAGTGCGGTTAAAGAACCTCCTTTGTTCTCCCTGCTATATTGTAGTGCACGTTCAAGTAATCTTGAGTGTAAGTAGAAAATATCCCCGGGATATGCATCTCTACCCGAAGGTCTACCTAAAAGTAAAGAAATTTCTCTGTATGCTTGAGCATGCTTACTTAAATCATCGTATATAACTAATGCATCTTTACCATTTTCTGCAAAATATTCACCAATTGCTGTGCCAGTAAATGCAGCTATGTATTGCATTGCGGCGCTGGAGCTTACTGGAGCAGAAATTATCACACTTGTGTTTAAAGCGCCCTGTTGTTCTAATCGCTTTATAAGCTGAGACAATTTAGAAACTTTTTGCCCAATAGAAATATAAATAGAAATACAGTTTTTATCTTTCAGATTAATCATTGTATCGATTGCAATGGAAGTTTTGCCTGTTTGTCTATCTCCAATAATAAGTTGTCTCTGACCTCTTCCTATTGGTATTAATGCATCTATGGCTAGTATGCCTGTTTCTAATGACCTTTGAACATCATCTCTTTCTATAACGCCAGCAGCTATTTTTTCTAGTGGCATTTCTACAATTTTACTTGTTTGGCTAAATATTGGACCTTTTCCATCCAATGGATTGCCTAAAGCATCTATTACCCGACCTAAATAATCTTCGCTTACTTTAAGAGACAATACTTTACCGGTTGATTTAATCTGATCTCCTGCTTTAATTTTTGCAAAATCTCCAAGTGTTATGATTCCAACAAAATCCTCCGAAATTTCTACAACTAGTCCGGGTATAGATTCAAAATTAGAGGTATAAATTTCGACTAATTCATTCATACCTACGCCATCTAAATTTTGAACTAACAAAATACCATCTTTTACACTTAATATTGTTCCAATGTGTGTCTTAGTCATTTCTAAAACTTAAAGATAATTTATCTAAAGCTTCTTTTACTTTAATTGGATCGACGGACTTAATATCTTGGTCAAAAACTTCCGAAAGCATAAATATAACGCCCGCACGAACATCCTTCTCGTATTGATCTTTTAATTTTGAAAGCATCTGCTCCTGAGCAATCTTGGCTTCTTTCAAAATTGAATCAGCCTTTTTTTCTGCTTGTGTAATAATTTCGTCTGCCTTATTCTTGCTCTGTTCTAATAGCTCTTTAGATTCAGTTCTTGCTTGATTTTGGGCCTTTTTTAATTGCTCGTTTACTTTACTTTCCAAAGCAACTTTGGCTTCTTCAGCTTCTGACTTAAGTTTGCTAATATTTTGAATTTCTTTCTGCCTAGCTGCTAAAGTTTTTCTTAAACTTGGTAAAAACTTTTTATCTATTACTATGTATAAAATTGTAAACAATATTACATAAATAATAATACTGTTAAGATTGATTCCTAAAGCTTCCATTGTCTATACAAATTTAATAATTAGTGCCACGACCAATGCATAAATTGCAAGAGCCTCTGTAAACACAATGGCTAGAAGCATATTTGTTCTAATTTTTCCTTCAGCTTCTGGATTTCGGCCTATTGCTTCCAGAGCTTTTGAGGCGAGTATGCCAATGCCTAAACCTGGACCCAATGTACCTAGCCCTATAGCTAATGCCATTGCAATTGTTTTAATACTTTCTGCATCCATAATTTTAAATTAGTTAATTTATTAAATAATTAATGACTCTCCATTGCCAAGCTTAAAAAAACAGCTGTAAGCATAAAGAATACAAAAGCTTGAATTGCTCCGACAAAAATTTCTAGACCTAAAAATGGCAAGGTAGCCACACCAAATGTAAGAGCTGTAAGTACACTCAACAATACTTCGCCTGCAAAAATATTGCCAAATAAACGGAAAGCAAACGAAATTATCTTTCCGATTTCTGATATTAACTCAAGAATTCCAACTATTGCACTAATGCCGCTAGAAAAATCTATGTACCTTTTTAAAAACATTGGTCCTCGCACTACAATTCCCACAGCATTTGTTACAACTACAGAGATTATTGCCAATGCTATAGTCATAGACAAATCTGCACTTGGAGCCCTAAATATTGGAGCAAAACTTTCGTTTTCTATAATTCCTTTATTTGATAGTAAACAACTTCCACTTACTAAACACAAGATATTTTTATCTGTTTCTATTTCTGCTTTATTTGTAGATTCCTTAGCTTTTAGTATTTCTATAAATTCGATGTTATTAATTTTTTGCGGATCTTCTACAATTCCTATTCCAGGTACAATTGGCAGTAAACCAGAGTAGTTAGAGGCTAAAATAAAAACAAAAAAGGTGAGCAAGAAACCAAAATATTTATGTACATGCTTTTCTCCAAGTATATCTTTTGCCATTCCCCAAAGAACTTCGTATATAACTTCAATCATTAACTGTAGTTTGCCTGGATTAAAGCTACTTAATCTGTAAGATCCTACTACCAAAAAAAAGGTTAAAAAAATGGCTGTTACAACAGCCATTATCATAGAATTAGTTATTGCTATTCCACTTATATCAAAAATCGTTTCTGGGACAAAAGAAATATGTATATCCATTTGTGTGTTGCTTAAGAGTTAACTATGCATAAACCAACATTCAACGAGATTGTATATCTGCAACCAAAAACTGTCAATATTTTATTAATTGCAAAAGTATAGTAAAATGAAGTTTGCGTCATTACTACAAATTCTGCTTCCAAATATTAGTGACTCATCTTTGCAAAAATGCTATAATTATATAGTAAATATATATAAATGAACGATAATAGTGAAGATCTCCCAGGAAGACACGGCGAGAATTATATTTGGATGGCTATATATCAAGAAGCTAGGGAGCTGGCAACAAAGTTTGTAAAGATGTTTGATGAACAAATAGAATTAGATTCGAACCAACCGCTTATTAAGCAAGATAACTTTGAAGAATTGCCTGATGGAGTTATTGAGCTTACAGAAAAGCTTTTATCTCCGGACATAAGCAATGTAGAGGTTTGTAATTTCATTCTTGAAACTTTAGGTTTAGACCTAGAGACATTTTATCTTTCTATGGGAAAAGATGTAACTGACATTAAGCAAAGTGAAGAACGAATTAAGAACAGTCTAATTTCTAAGGTTAGACCATTGTTTCTAGATAAGGACGCTATAAAATTTAGAAGAGGAATTATTAACAAAAGAAAAATTGATATGCATTTTGGTCAATATAGAGCAGAAAATAAGCGAAAATTAATCGAGATGAATAAAAAAGACGCATTTATACTTGCAGAAGATGCTAAAGCAGGAATAGAATTTGCTATATTAAATATACAAGATACAGAGGGATCTTTTCAATTTGACAATATAGTAGCTCAAGCGAAAACTGGAACGCCACAGTATTATCAGGAATTACGATTAAATACTTACTATATTACCAAGTTTATTTTGGCTGTCAAGCACTTAAGAGAAAATCCATCTGACCTTGCACAGGCTGAAGTAACACTACAAGATGTAATAGAAGTTATCAACCGTCAGATACCAGAGAAAATAATAGAAAGTAGAGAGACTGAAAGTATAGAAAAGCTCAAATGGTTAATAGGTCAATTAATAATGCGCTTTAAAAATAATCAAATCCCAGGACATCCAGAGTATTCTGAATTGTACCAAAAATTAGTGGCAGCCTATTCCGAAGAATATAAAAGACGTATGAGTATGAAGAGTAGAAGGCAAGATCCTGAGGAGAACTGATATATTATAGATGTGTTTTTATAACAAGATTATACATCACTTCTAAAAACCTCGATTTACTGCTCTATTTACATCAGATATGTGGTGATTTAGATGACTAATTACTGAAGTAAGTAACTCATTTATACTATAGTCTCTAGAGCCTTTTTTATATTTCATGTTTTTAACTTTTTTGTTTTGTACCACTTTTTTAATTCTACTGTGCGCTTTCAGCAATAATTCAACTAATTCTTTGGTTTGAAAGGACTTTAATGATTCAATTCCATTCTGATTTATATCTGTATATTTCCCCTCCAGCAGTTTGAATTTAACGCGTTTTTCAAGAGACTCCAGATTATCTGCATAATAGCAATGCCAAAAAGTTATATGAGCTAGAATATCCTTTGCATTCCATTCTTTGTACACTAAAATTTTCTCTGAATTATTGCCAATCAAAGCTACTAAATCTTCTAGCTTTAATGTAATTTGGTTAAATAAGTCCAAATTTGTCATTTTTTAATTTGTTTTTTTATTAATTCATTTGCCCAAACATAATGGCTTGGCAAAACAGATGCAAGATAACTACCAAGTGATGTACTGCCAGTCCATTTATACTTTTTCTTTTCAAATAACTCTTCGTCAGAGTGTTTTTTAATTATTTCTAAAATCTGCTGATGTTTTTTTCTTAATCTATTCAATATCTCGTCAAATGCAACATCTTTATAATCTAAATATAATTTTTCGTTTAGTAGGGGTACAGTTTTAAAAGTATAACCTGGTGCAGGTACTTGTGGTTGTTCACCCTTCATCCCTAAATCATACCAATCAATAAACAATTCATCCCAAGCAACTAAATGTGCAAGTACATCTTTTAGTGTTCTATTATCAAAAATAACAGCCTCAAGATTAGCTTCATCCCTAAAATGCTTCACATATTCTTCTAGTTTGGTTAATTCTTTTTCACCAAAATCAATCAATTCTTGTTTTGTTCTAGCTCTTGCCATTATATTTAATTAATATTAATACCTAATAATACATGTAAATTGATCCTCTTACATTATTTTGATGTCAGAAATTTCTATTTAAAAACCTTTATGATATTATTCATTGTACTCTCATTTTCTACTGGCAGGTTTTTAGGTTTAATAGCAACTTGGTAAGAAGTTGCATATTGCTTTCTATCTTAGAAATTTATAAACACTATGAAAATCATCAAAAAGCAAGTTCGAAAGATCTCACTTGTTAAGATGTCTGCAATCTACTTTTCTACTTTTTTGGCATTTTCTCCACTAACTGCAACTTTTGCTCAAATCTCTGCCAATGTTAACAACTATGATTTTGAAGTAAGAGAATTTAATACTGAAACACTCGAGCCAAATCAAGAAGTTGAAATCCCAATCAAAATTGACAATTTGGGAACACAGAGTTGGTATAAAGATGATCTTTCTGGTACGCCCAAAATACAGTTAAGCTATAAAATAACAGATAGTGCAAACAATATTGTAGAAGGCGAAAAAACTGATTTACTCGCAGATGTACTTGATATAAGCGCTGCACCAAACAATATTTTAGATGCAAATCAAAAATTAAAAATTAAAGCACCTGATTTGGAAGGGAGTTACTCTTTAGAGGTAATGCTTTTTGACAACGAAAAACAAATATTAATAGAATCTTCTAATAAAGAAAAGAATATATTTAATTTACTAGTTGAAATTCCCCTAACCCCAGATATAACTAGTCCAACTGGAGCATTAGAAATTATAAAAGTAATTCCAGATTCACTTCCAGAAACTGAAACTATAGGTACAAATATAAATATTAAATTAACTGCAAATGATCCTCAGGTAGATGGAGCTTTAACATCGGGTATTTCAGAATATATATTGTCTGATTCTTCAGTTTTTGCAAATTCTGAGTGGCTATCTTGGAGCCAATCTACTGAGTTAGTTATAAATAGAACACTACAAAATATTCCTGGTGAACATTCATTCTATGTAAAATTTAAAGATGCAGTGGGTAATATATCTCAAATATATTCTGATACAATAAATTTTGTATCCACAGCTCCGATAGGAAGTATAGAAGTAGACAAGGATGAATTAGTAAATGTTTCTAATGATTCCACTCCTCAACTCCAAGTCCAGGATAACAATTTAAAAATTTACCTTAACGCTACAAGCAATGTAGGAGTTTCGGAATATAAATTAGCTTACACAGATCAAATTCTATCTTCTAATAGCGAAATTGAACAATTTTTGAATAACCATAGTTGGAATGCTTTTACAAATACCACACTAAGTTCACAACAGGAGGTTAAAGACCTTGTGCTAACTGACGAGACCGGAAGCTATTATTTTTTTGTTAAGTATAAAAACTTACAAGGTCAAGAATCAGAAATTTATTCTACAAGCATTAATTATCAAAAATACAATATTACACCAGAACTTACTGCATCCTCACAACAAGCACTTTTTGCAGGAGATATGGAATTTTCGGCAACTATAAAAAATAGTGGGGAAGATATAGGTTACAACGCAAGAATAGAAGTTGTTCTTCCTAAGGGATTCAGTTTTATAGAACCAATGTCTGCGAATGGTAAGGCAGCCATTATACCTACATTTATTTCTACGAACCAAGCAGGAAATCAAATTTTAGTTTACCAAGGGGTTGCTGATTTGTTGACTGGAGAATCTGTAACCATTAACTCGAAAATAAAAGTAGGTGGACAGAATGACGGTTATAAGATAGGAGATATAGTTCCAATCCAAGTAAAAGGCCAGTTATTTAAAAGATCGAATTTTATTACAGGATTCGAAACAAATGTAATAGCACAAGTTGAGTTAAAACCCTTTATTGTAAATTACAATGAACAAGGTAACCAAGAACACCTTGTTGGAGATATTGTAGATAATAATGTAGAAATTAGAACAAACGAAGAAATTCCTTCGGATGAATCTCAAAATGAGTTAGATCCGATAGAGGCAAGCCCACTAGTTGTCGAATTTGAACTAACAAATGGCGTAAATTATGTAGATGGCTCTCAACAAGTATTAATAAACGGCGTGCCCGCAGCTGTTGCTTTCCAAATTGTCGAAATGATTAACAGCAATCCTATTTTAGTTTGGATGTTAGGACAAGTTGATGTTAACACAGTAATACAGATTTTCTTTCAAACAGAAATAGAAAAAATAGAAAGTCAGGACGAAATAAGCACTGATTTTGTAGATCACAACGAAGAACTAAATAATAATTTATTAGTATCGGGAGATTATACTAATCCATGCAGTGTTGCCGATTTACTAGCTGATAATTGTGAAGAATCGAAAGAATACTCAGAAATAATAGGAAATAACATTACTGCAAAATACTTTGATGTACAAAAATGGTCAAATATAGATAGTGAAGAATTAGAACCTAATAGCATAATCACATATACAATAAGAATTGAAACTAGTAAATATTACGATTTAACGGGAATAGAAATTATTGATTTATTGCCGGATGGAGTTAGCTTTGATCCAAACCAAAGTAATTTACAATTTAATAATGACATACAACTAGATTTATTTGACGTAAGTCAAGACACATTAACAGGGGAAACAAAATTAGTCTGGAGAATAAACAATCAATCAGGAATAGAAGCAGGTACAGTATACCAATTTAGCTACGATGTGCGAGTCAATCAGAATTATACAAATAAAAATGATAATGGTGATTACAGAATAGTATCAGACGATATCCTAACGAGTTTAGTAACAGTTAGAGGCGTTTGGTCAGATATAAATAACACTATAAGAGAAGAAACAGTTGAAGAACGAATTAAAGAAGAAACTGCTACGACAAATGATAGTTTAAGTGAACCTAAATTCGAAAAAGGTATCAAATTAGCAAATACTCAAGATGACTATTCCGATAATGTAATGGCTCGAATCGGAGATAAATTCGATATTTATACACTAATTACTTTTCCAGAAAACACACCTACAAAAGATTTTAACTTTAGAACATATTTACCAGTCGGTACAAAACTTGTAGAAGACTCTTTGAATGTTACTCCTACTGGGACATTTTCTAAAGATCCAACGTATCAACAATCAATTGCTGGAGGGTATTTGTTTGATTTGGGCAAAGTAGAAGGAGGTAGCACTTTTAGAATAGATTATCAGATTGAAGTGTTAGATGATGCTAATTTAAAAGAAGCAGTTATTGTAAGGAACCTTTTTAGAGTTGACTATAAAAATATAGTAGACTCTAAGTTTACTTTTAGAGATGAAGTTACACTAAATTTAATAGAGCCTATTATACAAGTTAGAAAAAGGATAGTTGATGGTTATCTAGCTCGAGGCGAAATTTCTACTGTTGAATTAAGAATCAAAAATACGGGGCATGACTCTGCTTATAATTTAAACTTAAAAGATACTATTCCTAACAATACTGTACTCATTAATGTTAATAATCAGTTTTCTATTATTAGCAATCTAGGCAATACATTCAATGTAGTTTATAACGATAATACGCAAGAATTTGAGATGAGTAATTTTGATCTGTTGCCAAGCGAGCAAATTATTATAAATTATCAAATTCTAACAAATGAGCAGGTTATTTTTGGAGACAAGATCAATAGCATAGTCACCGTATCAGAATATTCTAATAGGCCTGAAGAAGATACATTAATAGCTCGAAACTATCCGGCAAAAACTTATAACTTTAACTGGAAAGCAGCTGAACCATTATTAATAACTGATTTAAATATTAATCCGCAAATTAATACCGGACTAAATGTAACTAGGGATCAACAATTTAAATTGAAAGCAATAGTTAAGACAGTAGGAAAAGCACCAGTTTACAATACATCAATACAAGTTGACGTAAGCTTTTTAACAAAATTTGCAGAAGATATTAATAGTATTCCTTTTAAATTGTACTTAGACGAAGTAGAAACTCTAGATTATGAATTTTCTGTTTCTGAAGGCGTTTACATTTTTGAAGGAATAAATTTAGGACCAAACAGTACATTCCAAATTGATTTTGATTTAACAGTTCCTGAATTTGCAGATTTTGATAGCGAATATCTAGTTTCTATTTCCGCCATTGGTAAGGACAAATTGGGAAATAATATAAGAAAAGATGGTTCTAACGAAACAAACACCGATACGGACTCCGATGATAGAACAGAAGAAAATATTAAAATAGTTCGCCTCTCTCCAAGTGACATAAGAGGAGAAATAACTTTCCAAATTGCCGGGCAATCAGCTAATATTACTAATCAAAGTTCAGTAGATACTGTTACATATCAATTAGAATCTCAAAACAAAATAGTTGGAGTAAGATTTTCGAATGATGGCATTAATTGGTACACGCACGATGCACTAGATTTACTAGACAATGCAACTTTACAAGCTCTTGGAATAGAAGGAAATTGGAATGTTTGGAATCAGTCAAATACCTTTGTAGATGATTGTGTAAGCAGTTTGAACGCATGTACTTTGAGCATAGAAGGAAATAATTATAAATTTGTAGAAGTTGTAGACTTACAAAACTATACAACAATTGTAGAGGGCAAAATTATAAAAGATACTACAGCACCAGCATTTCTTAATTTAAGTATTAGCCCTTTTGAAGGAGATTTAACCAATCCAGAATATACTGCGCTTCAAGATAATTACCTAAACTTTTATGCGTACGATACTTGTGTAGATGATGGATTACCACTAGCATGCGCGGGCATAGCTGAATTTTCTTACTCGACTGATAATCAAAACTGGTCCGAATGGCTACCTGCTCAAAACGGGTTGAACAGTTACTTGGTAAGTTATCCTGTAATTGGAAATGGACAAAGTTATTTTGGCTATTTAAAAGTAAGAGATGCAGTGGGAAATGAATATCTAAGGCAAACAAGCGCTTTAGATCCTTATACGGATTTAGAACTGCAGAGTAACATTGTTGCAGACTCAATCAAATATACAAACAACATTCCACAGGTGACTTTAAATTTAAACAAAGGAGCAGAGTATACTGCTGACTCTTTAGTTGAACTTGGATTAGAAATTATCCAAACACCAGCAGGAATACAGCAAATCCGTTACCACTACTCACAAAATGAATTTGACATAAATGCAGAATGGTTTGAGTACGTTTATTCTCAAAATTTAAATAGGTCTTTGAATAATACAATGGAGGATGGTGTAAAGGAGATTTGCGTTCAAGTTATGGATAATGCTGGTGCAGTTTCGAACATCGCATGCGACTCAATTATTCTTGATAATTCAGCACCTACTGGATTCTTAGTTATTAATAATGGAGAAGCTGATACGGAGCATAGAGATATAGTATTAAATATAGCGGCATCAGATCCTAATTTATTTGATGGTACGTTAGGAGTCTGGGGTCTTCAAATGCAGTTTTCGAAAACAGGAGAAGATTGTGCATTAATAATAAACACTGCAGAAAAAGCTAAGTGCGATTTGGCATGGACAAGCTGGGAAAACTATTCCTCAACAAAAAATTGGGCTCTGGAAGATTTAATCGGTGATCAAAGAGTTTATCTAAGACTGAAAGACGCCTTAGGAAACTTGTCGAGTATCATATCTTCTCATATTTCTTACAATCCTATTAAAGGTAGCGGAAACATTATCATTAACAATAACGATGCCTTTACAAATTCGAAGTATGTTAACTTGGATTTGACATTTAATATGTCCGAATTCAACTGCAATTTGTGCACTAGACCAGCATTGATGAGATTTTACGAATCAAGCTCACTACCAGACAGCACGTTACCAGTTGCACCAGGAATAAATCCAACTGAATCAGAACTGAATGGCTGGACAAATTGGCAGGAATATTCTTCTGCTTTGCAATGGGACATAGATAAAAATAATGTTTCGTATCCTAACTTCGGCTATAAAACGGTTTATGTTCAGTATCTGCTACCAAATACAACTTTGACCGATGTTTACTATGATTCTATTATTTATGCACCATATTACTCAATAGATTATTACAAGATTGATGGCACAGGCATAAATATTTCTAATACAGCAACCAAAGATAATTTTGTAAAATACTCTACTTATCAACTAGATTTGTTACCAAGCGAAGTACTAAGCCAGGAATCTTTCAATATTAATTTTAATGCCAAAAATACTGGTTCTTTTACATGGCCTGCTGTAGAAACCGATACGAATAAACCTGTAAGAATTACATATATCTGGAAAAGAACAGGAGGTGAACTACCAGAAGGCTGGACTTTGGATTTGGTACCTACCGAAATAAGAGGCAACTCAGTCATCTTACCAGAAGACATAAGCTGGCAAGAACAGCTACAAAATATAACCCTAAAAGTTAACACGCCAATATTCCCTGGAGAATACGAGTTATTAATAGATGCTGTGCACGAAAGTACTGCCTGGTTTAGAGACTGGGGAAATTTTGCTCCGAAATATGATATTAATGTATTGTCTAATCCAGATAAACCATTAAGTCCCCCAGATTTTGGAGATGTAATGGGAGAAACAGATGCAATTGGAGGGCCCATACCTGTACCATATAACATAGACAGTGATGGTTGGATTGATAACTGTGAAGACTACAGTTGGGATGGCTTACGGTTTAGTGGTAGAAACTGTGGCATACATGGTATATGGCAAGCACCTAGAGATACTGGTTACCATGCAATTTGTGAACCTATCAATGGCGGGCATTATGAATACGAAATCGTCACAGAAAATGACCGAGTATTTTTCTTCTGCCCAGGCAATACACAATATTGGGATACACAAGTTGGTTCACAAGTTGGTGTAGAAGTCCATTGGAATACAAGATCAGAAAACTCTCTAGGTGGATTCAGAATAATTGAATTCTTCCCTGTTAGAAAAACTTGGGATTCAAGATTTGAAGAACAATACAATGATGCAAAACTTTACCAAACAATTCCAGTCAATAGAAGTCAACCTGCTTCGGAGTATAAATTTACAATTCAACCAAGATTTTTTAATGCAGGCACAGCTATATGGACTAATACTAACATTGAATTAGTAGCTATAAATAAGCCATTAGAGCAGGGCGGAGTGGAAGTAGCTTCGCCATTTTATGATCCAGCTACCTGGCGAACTCCAAGTCGCTTAAGAGTTAACAATAATGCTAGTGGTTATGGCAGGGGGTCTGTTGCTGCGTTTACTTTTGATATTAGAGTGCCCGAGTCAATGCCTTATGGTTTATACAAACAATGCTTTGTAATGACCAATGATCCGTGGATTCCATTCGAAAGACGTGATAGTTTCTGCATTACAATGGATGTTCAGATGACTCAAAAAGAGCAAGGAGAATATTCTTGTCCCTTACCTCATCCAGTTTATAAAGATATGTCTACCGCCTCCGAAATAATCGGATATATACAACAAAATACACAATTTATTATTAAAGGTAGAGAACCAGGCTGGTCATTAATTATATTTCCTACTGGTGATCACCAAGAAGGATGGGTGGAAGACAATGCCTCGTGTTTTACAAACATTGTAATCATAGATAATGTGATTCCTACCCCAGTATTTGACATACTGCCCCAACCAACTGGAGATACAGGAATAGTAATAAGATTTGACGGAGTTATAGTTAGAACAGGTCCAGACGACAGATTTACACCTATTACTGATTTAGATTATGGGGATCAAGTACAGGTCATTGGGGAAGCATTTATTGATGATAATAATTATGGAGGATGGTTACTTGTAAGACTACCCGACGGTACAGAAGGTTGGGTGCCAAAAGGTACTATTGCTCATGTTAACGATCCACCCGATATTCAGGTCAGCTTAGTCCCCGATATGGTTAGAGTGCATATTTGCGGTACAAATGACATCCCTGTTTATCCTGCGCCAGGTGTCAAATCTTATACTGTAGGAACTCTCAAGCCAGGGCAAAATATTGGAATTATTATGAAATGGCAAAACTGGTTTCAGGTTTACTTAAATAAAAACGGAGATACTGGCTGGGTCGAAAATTTACAAGGTATGTGTGAAGGATTTGTATATCCTAAAGGAGAGAATTATTGTGGCGGTGCTTTAGGTTATCCATACGAAAGAGATTATGGAATCTCGAACTACGGAGACTACGGCATGAGACCTTCTGGATTCCACGACGCAGTCGATATTCCAGCTCCATATGGCACACCCGTACTGGCTGTTGAGTATGGAATAGTCAAGTTGTCGCAAAGGGATGGCCGTTGTTCAGATAATATGTACGGAGCTGGAATTTATGTTGACATTTATCACCCAAGATTGAATTTGACTACCCGATACCTACATTTAAGCGAAAAAAATGTGAACGTTGGAGATGAGGTATTCAAAGGCATGATTATAGGCAAAACTGGTAATACAGGCTGTGTAGTTCCAAGACCAACCGCTTCGAATCCACTTGGGGGTACACATTTACATTTTAGGGTATTTGATCATAGCAAGAACTCTACAATTGATCCAAAATCCACTTGGGTTGGGGGAAATAATAGTTGTGAGGTAGGAGAAAACGATCAGACAAGTAAAAGATCACGAGTAGAAGAATTAATTAGACAACAAGAACAAGAGTGGGCAAATAGTGGAAGCTATACAGAAATGCCAGATTGGAGGGGCCAATTGCATCTATGGTCTAGCGAATGTAAAGTATGGGTAAAAGATTACCAAGATATTAAATCTGGCGATATTGATGTGAGAGATGAATGGACAAACGGCCAATCTGGAGGAGCTCTTATATATAACCACCTTGCTGATGAAATATACTTGGTTGCAAATGGCATGTGGCTAGAATATATTGAACATGGTGGCCCCTGTGGTAAACCAGGATTGCCTATCGACACAAATGGAAAAAACATTGAACAATGGTCATATGCAACTGATCGAAGTGTAAATAATGGTATAGAAAGGGAATCAGCCAGATATCAAAGATTTCAGAATGGAACTTTATATTGGTATTGGTACATTAATACAGAAACTGCAAAATCCTTTGCTGTACTAGAAAAAATTTTTACAAAGTATAAAAGTCTAGGTGAGTGGTTCAGTCATTATGGTTATCCAATATCTGAAGAATACGAAGGAGGTTGCCAGTTATTTGAATTTGATTCTATTTGTAGAAAGGACAACTCATTAGAATTAAGTGAATGTATAGTAAATGGATCATGTAAAATAGACCAGCTATATACAAATAACGAACCTACACTGGAAAACTTAATTCAAGCAATAAAAATACTAGAAACTTACTATGACAACGCAACGATAACTGGCTTGTTATTTAGATATATTTTCGAACCAGAAGGAGTATTTGATGCTTCCGCACCTGACACAATTATATATAAACGTGGAAACGAATTACCTAAATGTAATATATATAATTGTGAAAACATAATTATGCAAACACTTGGCTATATATCTTATTTATCCAAATGTGACACCTTAGAAGAAGCAAAAAATGGAGCAGGAAACGGATGTGATGGCAAGGATGGCGGAAATTATACAAACCTAAACTATGTTTCAGGTTCAATTGAGCCATCTCACCTATTTGCTGGAATATCTGAACAATATTTTGAAGCTGTAGATCCAAAGTTTAAATATGGATCACTATACCTAGGTAAAGAGCTAGATAAATCTGCCAGAACTTATATAGGTGATTTAGGAGGAGTAGTACAGAAGTCTATGCGTGACCAAAATATGACATGGGTAAATTCATCTGATGAATTTAAACAATACTCATCTAACTTCAAGGTTATTGAAAATAGAACTTATGAAGGTCTGATCCTTAAAGCTGATCTTGATACTGATATAGATTCTTATATGATTAACAATATTCTTAGTTCAAACAAAAATATGAATCTCTCTCAGTCGCTAATCAATTATTATTTATCTAATGAATCTACTAGAAATAAACGATATACTTTGTTTGCTGAACAAACTTTGGGCTATGTTTACCCTAATTCGGTGAGTACAAATCAACTCAAAGAAATTGCTGCTCAAAGCGAAATATTTGCTATTATGTTTGATTACTATTCTTTTCCACGAAGCTGTATATTAGGTACTGGTATAGAATGTGCTGCATTCTATTTTTTAATAGAAGACGATGATTTTATATATAGTATAATGTATACAGGTGTACTTGAAAGCGGTATATTTTATGACTTGATTGCAAATGAAATTATGTATGAGAAAGGTCTCAGAACTACCCGATATAGCAAGAACGATATGCATGAGCTGTTAGTAACTCTACAAAAGTAATATGAATATTATAACTCAGAATTTCTCTAGTAAGAAAATATCAATAATTTTACTGTCAATAGTTTTATTGTCACTTGTTAGTTATCTTACTTACAAAGCTTATATAGATACAAACTCTAAGAAAGAATTAGATATAGAATGTAAATTACAAAAAAATACTAACAATGACTTCATTTACGATGCAGTGTTTGATGGTGTTAATAAGTTACTGCTCTTTGATAATAGTAATAAATTTGAAATTCTTTTGAACGACACTGGTTATTCTATAGCAAATCAAGCAAACTCAGATTACTTTGGTCAGAACTACTTTGATAATACAAAATCGATAATTGCTTGTAGAGAAAATATCTACTACTTAGATAATGAAAATATAATGCTATTGTTAAGTGGCAAAGACACTCTTGTAGGATCATACATTGATTCTTATAAGCTAAATAAGGATTCTAGTTATATTGCAATTGAAACAATTCAAGATGAAATTATTATTATAGACATTCAATCCAATAAAATAATTGCTAGATTAGGCAATACATTGTCTTCCAATCACTACGACTTTGATAATGATAGTAATCTTCTAATCGGTTATTCTGAAAAAATAGTAAGATACAATATTAATGACAAATCTTACCAAGATATTGTTTTACCTGAAGATATAGCAAATAATTACTTTTCATTTGACATAAGCAATGAATCTAATTTGATAAGCTTTGCAATGCGAGATAAGATAACGACATATAAATTAGATACTATGATACTTTTAAACGAGCTCAAAACTAAGTACACTCCAAGCTTTTTGAAAATAGTATCCAAAAATCAATTAATTTATAAGGACATAGATACTAGTAGTAAATATTACCTGCTGAATTTAGATACTGGCGAAAATACTTTAATATCTAAGGGTGAGGAGATAGTGTTTAATTCTCAGATGGACAAAGTAGCAATACTTGAACCAGTTGCAGTAGGAAACATGACAAATGTAAATGTATATAATATCAAAGAAGAAAAACTGATTGCTGTCATATATTCAATAGATTTAAAATAGTATTCACTTTGACTTGATTCATATATGAAAACAAAACTACAACTTGGGCTAATATTAGCTATTCCAATATTAATTTTTAGCTACCTAATAGTCAAAGTACCAACAATTCAAATACCAGAAGATTATTACACAAACTCAACTGACTATTCTGAAAATAAATTGCCAATAGTGTACGAATACTACTTATCGTTTTCCTTTGTCAAAATCAATAAATGTGATGTAATTTGTCCTAATGAAAGAGGCTTTCCTTTTACAATTAGTTACCAGGCAGAACATGACGAGTTTAGATTAATTGGCTTAATTGCTAATAGTGCACTTTCACTAATGGCCGGGATTTCATTATCTAGCTTGATATTACTAGTAAAAGATAAAAGATTCCGTGCGAAATTTAATTAATGAGTTTGATTTTTATTAAGTTCACTAATGAAAAAATATCAACTATTTACTACCATTATCCTAACAATAATTATACTTTCAGGTCTATATTTAGTACTAAACCAGAATCAGTTAGAAAATTCAGAAAAATCAAAAGACTTTCAGGAAGAAGATCAATCGCAAATAGATGATTCACAGTCCGAAATCACTATTACCTCTGTAGAAACACTAAGAGACAAAGTAGTGAACGACCTAGAACTTCCCGCAACATGGCAAACCTATCCAGAAGATTTAGGAATGGAAGGGTTTATCAAAGAAGATAATTACTACACATTCAATAAAGATGAGTGTACAAAATCTCAGTGGGAAGAAAATGATATGTGTAAATACTTTGATGCAAATTTTACCTATCCAATATTAAGTCAATCTAAATCAACTGCAGCCTTTATTTCTATTCATCAAATATCAGATCCACAAAAATCACAGGAATTTTTAGAACTGTATAAAAATGATATTGATAAAAATCCTGACTGTACAGGTGGAGTCGTAATGGACGAGACTAACACCTATTTTGTAAATATCAACATCGCTGAGGGAAACAATGCAGACGATATCTATGTTATTCTAGAGGAAATAAAGAAACTAACTAACTTTAATCTATTATATTCATGTCAAAACTAAACACTAACTCCGCAAAAAGAAAAAAGTTAGCATTTGCACTTATACTTATAATAATTTTTTTAATCTTTCTTGCATTAATATTAAAAAAGCCAAACCAGGAAGAAGTTAAAGGATTTGGCGATGAACTTTATCAGGATGGTGATGAAATTCCAGAAACTCCACAAGAATTTGCAGTAGGAAGCAATGACTATATTGCTCCTTCAGGAGAAAAAATTTTTACAATTAATTATCAAAACAGAGTATCTAATAACGAGCTTATAATTCAAGCAACTAGTTTTATTCAAAAAGGTGTAGCATATGCAAAATGGAGCAATGACAGTCAATTTATAATTTTCTCCTTAGCAGAAGAAGATGCTTCTAATCCTGAAAATTCAGATGAACCAGTAGTAGACGATGCAGGAAATATTTGGATTGTAGATTCTACTGGACAAAATAAAAGACAAATTATTGACTTGGCAGAAGCTACAATAGTTGATTTTGTTTCCAACGGATCTAAAATAGCATTCACAACTAATACAAAAGTTGGTATTGTAAATTTAGATGGCACAGACTTAAGATACGTCTACGAGTACACTTTGCCAGAGACAGAATCAGATTCACACTACATCCCAACAATACAGATTGTAAACACAAAGTTTAAGGTAGAAATAAAAAATGCAGATGATAGTACTACCTCTCTCACATTTGACTTTTAGGTTATTCAAGCATTTTTATAAAATCGTCAAAATTATCGCTACCTAAAGTTTCATATTTCTCCAATTTAACTAAGTCAGATAAAATTTGCTTTAACTTCACATTTGATTCAAGATCTTTTTCAAACTTAAGTAGTAAATCATCTTTATTCTCATCGGTTTTATCAAGCGCATATCTGGCAATACTGCTTGCCAGGCTTGTATCATAGTCAGCTATAAACAAACCGGAAAAAAGCTCTAAGACTATCAATGCTGGTAGTGCAGCATTTTTGAATCTTAAATCTTCAGACTTAATTAAACACTTCTTTAAGATTTTAGAAATGAGCTGAATTTCTTCAGGAATTTCATCATCTTCAGAGTATTCTAAACCTCTAATTTTTTGAATATTTCTAAATAAATTTTGAACATAATCATCCCGTAAGTCGCTTTCTTCTTCTCCCAGCATATTAACATTTAGTATAACTTCTTCTTTATCGGTTACTCTTCTTTCTTCGCCTAAAAACTGTGAATCTCTTTTAAATGGAGAATAGTCTTCTGAAATTCCGACTAAAAAGTGTGCAACAGTAGCCATAAAGCTATATACATCTGCTGAATGACTAAATGTATTAAAACCTATTTGTTCAGGTGAGGCATAAAGTGGTGTCATGCTAACCTGTTCAGAATTTTTAAAATTAGCAAAGCCAAAGTCAATTAAAACAGCAGTGCCATCACCCTTTACTATAATATTTGCAGGTTTTATATCTCTATGATTTACAATTTGATTCATAAAATCAATTGCTACTGCAAGGCTCTGCATACTACTACAATACGTTTCTACATTATCAGTATTTAACTTAAATTGTTGTAGGGATTGACCATTTACTAAATCCATAATCAAGTAAAATTTTCCTTTAGGACCTTCCGCTGTTGCTAGTGGAAAAGCTATATGCCTTCTTAATTTTAATGGCAAAGCTTGGTGTGCTTCGTGTTGGAGTTTTAGCTCATTATTTATAACTTCTAGCCTTTCTGACATTTCATCGGCATAAGTAACAGTACCCTCTTCAGTAGTAACAGCCGGCATTTCTATTGATTTGGCAATCATACCTGTCCAAATAAAGCCATCACCCTGTCTTCTAAAAAGTTCAAGTATTTGGGCAGTTGCACCCGAAGCTAAAACATTTTTTGAATTAAAGAAGTAGTTTGTACCTTTAATTACAGTGAAAAGTTGAACATCATCCTCTCCCAATTCTTCTGATTCATTATGTGTTACTTGACTATTCATATAAATAATTAATTTTAAATTTACTAATTACTTGAAGGTTTTTCTTTTTGAACTATTCCATCTTCATGCTCTGGTGGAGCATAAATAGTATAAAGCTTTAAAGGCTTTTCTGTCGATGTGTTAATAACATTATGCTTAATTCCCGCTGGAACTACTATTGCAAAATCATCCTCAGCTAATATTACTTCATCATTTAAAATTATTTTAGCTTCGCCTTCTTCGATTCGTAAGAATTGATCGTGACCTTCGTGGGTTTCGAGACCTATTTCTTCACCAGGTTTTAAATACATTAGGACTAACTGCATTTTAGAACCAGTAAATAATACTTTTCTAAAATTGTTATTTTCTAGAGTTTCTTTTTTTATATTAGAAATAAAACCGATTTGAGATAAATTCATATTCATTATTTAATAAGTATTAGCTTATTATTGTACTTTTACTACTAAAGTTCAAATTTAAACAACAGTCTGAATTTAAACCATTTAGCTTTGAGATTTCTTTCTATATCACACTGTGGTATCATTTCTGGGTTCAAATTTGCCTATGGATAAGCAGGAAGTAGTAATACGATTTGATGATGTTACCTTCAAATACAACGATAAAAAAGTAATTCTGGACAATGCCAGTTTTTCTGTACGCAAAAATTCTAAAGTAACCATAATGGGACAAAATGGTGCTGGCAAAAGTACTATTTTTAAACTGCTAACAGGTAAGATTAGGCCTAATTTTGGCAAAATTCACATTCAATTGGGAGCGAGAATAGGTATTGCCGAACAAATGATACCAACAGATAAGCTAGATCTGACAATTATAGAGTATTTCGAAACAGCATTTAGCGAAAAAGTTTTTGGTCTAGAAAAAGATGTAAAAGAAATTCTTAAAGTTGTAAATCTAAATATTCCACTAGAAAAGACTGTGCAAGAATTATCGGGAGGACAAAAAGCACGACTACTCCTTGCCTTTGCATTAATTCAGGACCCCGATATACTTTTACTTGATGAACCTACCAATAATTTAGACTATGAAGGAATTATCCATCTCACAGAGTTTTTAATTAATTATAAAAAAACTTGTATTGTTATCTCTCATGATGCAGATTTTTTAAATTCTTTTACAGATGGAGTATTAAATCTTAATGTACAAAGCCACACAGTAGAACAGTTTGTAGGAAACTATTACGATGTTATACAACAAATAGGAGCACACATAGAAAGACAAAGGTTATTAAATTCACGGATTGAAAAAAGTATTAAAGATAGATTCGAGAAAGTTAACAAATTAGGTGGTAAAAGTGTGGCAATGAGAAGATTAGCAAATAAAGTCAGAGCTCAAATTGAAGAAGATAAAGAACAAATGGTTGATATTAGAAGGGATGACAAAACTCTACCTTCTTTTACAATACCTGCCCAACACTATCCTGCACCATTAATAAAAATTCACGAAATTAAACTATTAAAGGATAACAATGTAGTTAAAAAAGAAGTTGATATAGAACTAAGAAGAGGAAAACGATTAATCATTAAAGGTCCAAATGGTATTGGGAAAAGCACTTTATTAAAGTCGTTACTAAAAAGAGAAGGCGCCGAAATTGATCCAGAAGTTAGAGTAGGATATTACAGTCAGGATTTTTCAGAATTAGATTTTGAACAAACTGCATTTGAATCTCTCAGAAGTGTAGTAAAAGAAATTAATCCACAAGAAATATATTCAACAGCAGGTAGATTTTTACTTCAAGGGGAAATATTACAAAACAAAGTAGGTTCTCTATCCGAAGGACAAAAAGGACTTTTGTGTTATGCTAGATTTGTACTTCAGGAACCAGGGTTATTAATCATGGATGAACCTACAAATCATATAAACTTCCGCCATATTCCAGTTATTGCTGAAGCATTAAATAATTATGAAGGCGCATTAATAATAGTAAGCCATTTACCGGACTTTGTTCAAAACATAAGAATTGATGAGGAGTTAGATTTGCTCAAAATAGCCACCAACTAATAGTCAGCCACTACAATACTTCCCGCCATACTGTCGGGATTAAAACCACAATAATAAGAATATTCACCCAATTGAGTAAAAACAAAAGAGTGTTCTTCTCCAGGTAAAATTTCGTGAGAGTTAAAATTCAAAGTTGAATTTGCTCCGACAGAAACCAGATGTGGAACAGAATCGTTGTTGATCCACTTTACATATGTTCCTCTAGATATGACAATATCTTCTGGATGTAAACGCAAGTTTTCCATGTTAACAATAACCTTTGCTTGCCCTGTCAAATCTTTATAATTACCATCAATAGTGCGCCTAATCTCAAACAAAAATGATCCATAACTACAAGTCTCGTCTATTTCCCAGCATGCTTTATATTCAACTCTATATAAGCCGTCGCCGGCTTGATTATCCATCAATCGCCACATGCTTAGTTTATCCTGATCCAAATGAGTTTTTCCATAGCTAAAATCTTTTCCATCTCTTAATACTTTTATTTCAGATTTTGAAGATAGGTGTAAATTAAAGCTAACTACTACATTAATTGGAGGTTCCGAAAGTATAGAGCCCTCAGTAGGCACATTGCTAGAATGATAGGGAGACTTCTTTGTATCGTATACTCCTTTAATTGAAGGTACTTCTTGATCAACTTTTAGGGATTGCAAAAATTTAATAAAAAATATACTAAATGTTGTCAGAAGTAATATCAATAGTAAAAAAGATGGCAGGAACTGCTTTCTTAACATTGATGTAATTTAATCCTATTTGTAGATTATCACTATTAGTATTGCATATCAATTTTTTTAAAAATCACTACATCATTTTTCTTTACACATAATTTACATTAAGAAAAAGTTGTGCAGTGTGTTTAATACTAAAATATATAATATTTATTAATATATATTATGAAGCTAGTCAAAAACTACTCGCTCAGTATCACTTTGTTTGTACTTTTTATTGTAAGTTGGTTAGGGCAAAGTTATTTTCAATGGCAGACAGAGAAGACTCAAGCCGAGGAACATGGCTCAGAAATAAAGACAGAAGATTATACAAATTCGTTTTTGGCTTCTACGTTCGAAAACTGGCAATCTGAGTTTTTGCAATTATTTACAATGGTAGTCTTAACCAGTTTATTGATACATAAAGGAAGCCCTGAGTCTAAAGATTCCGACACTGAAGTAAAGAATGCTTTAAATAGAATAGAAAAGAAGCTTGCAAGTAAGAAGTAGTTCACTTTTCAAGGGTTATCATATCGTATTTAACAGAACCCATTATTTCTTGATTTAGTTCTAGTATCATCTCGTTTGTTAACATGTAGATTAAATTAATAAGTTAAGTTATTTAATTATTCTTATATTAATAATAGAGTTACTTGTTGAAGATAATTTTTGATAGTTGTGAAGCTTTTGTAAAAAAGATTTAAAGCGGCAGAGCAAAATAGAAAGTAGATCCTTGTCCCTCCTCGCTTTCTACACCTATACTACCATTATGAAGTTTTATTATATCGGACGATATATATAATCCGAGTCCCATACTTTTTCTATTTGCTGGCACGCGATTATTTTCTCCCTGATAGAATTTTTTAAATATATTCTTTAGTTCAGATTTTTTTACTCCAACACCAAAATCCTGAACTTTTACTATAACATAGTCTTTTTCTATAACAGCATAAATATTAATATTTGTTCTTGGCGGAGAAAACTTCATTGCATTAGTTAAAAAATTTGCCAACACTTGGCTAATTCTGAACCTGTCTGCTTTAACTTTAATACTAGTAGGATTAGCTATTAAGTTAATTTTATGCTCTCGGCTAAAAGGAGCTGTTTCTTTAATCACTTCGTTAATAAGCTCTACAATATTAAACTCAGTTATATCTAAAGATAATTTTCCTGTCTCTATTTTTGAAACATCCAAAAGATCATCAACAAGCTCATTCAATTTGCTGATTTGATTTTGCATAATATCTATGTAGTCCAGACGTTCTTTATAAATTTGCAAAAAATTTTGGTGGAGCAATTGTACATACCCTCTCATAGTAGTAAGTGGCGTTTTAAGTTCATGACTTGCAATACTAATAAATTCGTCTTTCTTTTTGTCCAGTTTTTTATGTTCAGTAATATCTATAATTAATGAAAGGTATCTTTTTTCTTGCTCATTAATCAATACAGAAGTAATTATTATAGGAATAGCATTGCCGTTTTTATCTATTATTTCCTTTTGAGCTGCAAGAGTAGAGCCCTGGGTCAATAACATATCTAAATCTTCAACTTCCGGATTGTGGTCTTCGAGCCTAATTAGACTTTTAAGGTTGAGACTACTCCCCTTGAATTCGCTGTCAGCGTAGCCAATAAGGTTAAGAAAAGCTTGATTAGCCTCTATAATATTACCTATAGAATCAACAATAATCATTCCGACAATATTAGAATCTATAAGTTTATAATAATTTTCTGTAGCTCTTTGTAAATACAATTCATAATTTTTTCTGTCAGTAATATCTATAGCAGTAAGTAATATATTGCTTAATTTGCCACCATTATTATATATTGGTGCAATATATATAGATACGTCAATAAACTTATCTTCTGCAGTTTGGATTTTTCCATCAAAATATGTTTCTAGTCCGTTTTTTGCATCTTCTATCGCATTCCTAAGCTTCTGACTTGTTTCTAAAGATTTTTTCCAAGGTAATGAATCGTATATATATCCGCTATCATTACTTATGCTAGAGCTTAGTTTTAAATTTTCTAAAAGTTTATTTTGTTCAACGATTGTGCCATCAATTGATAGTAAAGCTATATAAGCATTAATTCCATCCAATATATTGTGAAGCCTCCTATGACTCGATTTAATTTCGTCGTGAGCAATAGATAAATCAGATGTTGTTTTACTAACTCTGCTAATGATCAAAGCAATGATTATTGCCTGTACATAAAAAATAACGAACTGTAGTAATATTTTGTCGTCCCAGCTTTTAAAGCTATTGAAAGGTTCAATAAAATAATAATGAGATATGACTGCACCAATACTAGCAACAAAGATACCTGAGATTAAGCCTCCTACCCAAGAGTGTAAAATTATAAGTAAAGTTAGCAATAAATAAGGTGTACCGGGCAAATACTCTATCGTCTCTTTTTTTACAAAATAATAAATAATAAGAGAGATAATAGGTAATCCAAAAACCCTTATTACATTTTTAACTATTTGCATTTTTAAAATACTAGTAATTCTGGATTTCATTAGCCAATTATACTATAAGTTCACATTAACCAATAACCATCACACAAAATACACTCTACTTTAAACGAAAGTAGTTTGCCCCAATTTGCTTGGGGCAAAGAAGCATTACATTTTTGTATGAAGCTTATGAAGTTTGGTAGAAGCATCCTCTTCGTCCATTCTATTTTTTTGTAGTAATTCAACAGCATCTTTCAAACCAAGGTGATGCGCTAGTGCTTCGAGAGTATGGTATTTGGACATTTCGTAATGCTCTACCCCCATGGCAGAAGCAATTAGAAGAGTATCTCCTAAATTAGGATATTTTTCTTCACTTCTGTTAGCGTGCTCTACAAGACTTAAAAATATCTCATCCTCTATGCTTTGAGGCGGTTCGTTTATTAACTGAAATAAATCTGTAAGCCTATTAGCATGATCCCTAGTTATTTCTGTATGATCATCTAAGATCTTCTTTAAATCCGGGTTTTGAGCTTTAGAAGACATAGTAGGTATGTGCTCGATTAACGCGTTTTCTACAAAATATAGTTTTTGAATACACTCTATAAAGTAATTTCTAACATCCTCCATAAACTTGTAATAATAAATTATTCACTTTTAATATATTCCATCTAATTTAAAAGATTGGTTATTTAGTGTAAAAAAAATGTAAATTGTATGCTGTATAATATTAGTATTTAAGAAAAAATTTATGACCAAAACTACAAAAGAAGTTATAGCAGAAAAATTTCATAAAACTCATTCTACAGTAAGTATAATAATTGGCTACGCTCAACTTTTAAAAAGTGAAGTTGATCAAAGTAAGCTGGAATATTTGAATAAAGTAATAGAAGCTGCAAAGGAGTTAAATAAGAACTTAACGGATCTCGAAGATACTATAAAGAGTGAAAAGTAACCTATGCAATTTTATAACCAAATCCTCTATAAGTTTCTATTAATTTCTTTTTAAAGCCATTGTTGATTTTTCCTCTTAACTTACCAATATGAACATCTACTACTCTTGTATCTAAAGAAGCGTCGTACCCCCAAATAGCATTTAAAATTTTATCGCGGCTTAGAACTCTTTCTTTATTAATAATTAAATATCTTAATAGCTCAAATTCCTTGGCAGTTAGCTCTATTCTTTTGCCACCTCTTTGTACTTCCAAAGTATCTGTATTTAGGCTTAAATCTTCAATTTCTAAAGTGGTATCTGTATTAAAGTTTTTTCTTAATTTAGTGTTAATTCTTGCTAATAGTTCTTCTGCATCAAAAGGTTTGGTAACATAATCGTCAGCGCCTGCGTTTAAACAGCTAATTTTACTTTCTTTTGAATTATCTGCAGTTAAAATTATTATAGGAAGATCCGGATACATCTCTCTAAGCTCTACACAGATAGTTAATCCTTTTAAATCTTTTAAGACCAAATCTATTACAACTAAATCTGGTTTATATATTTTTAAATCTTTCAGAGCAGCCACACCGTCAGCATAGCATTTGACTTGAAACGAACCTTTTTCTTTAAGATAAAGTTTAAGAAATTCTAAAAGCTCAGTATTATCTTCGATAATTACAATCTTGTAGTACATATTTTTACAATTTAATATTTTTAATTTTCAAGCTATAAAATTCCTAACTTTATTTTGAAACTCCAAAATATCAAAAGGTTTTTTTAAATAACCATCTATTGCAAAGTTATTAATTATATTCATTATATCACTTACTGCAGAAATCAAAATGATCGGCATATCTTTGAGTGTATCGCTAGTTTTGATTTGTTTGATTAATTCATCTGCAGTACTATCTTCTAGCCAGTAGTCAAGTACCAGCAAGTCCGGCTGATATGCTTCTATCATTTCGTATGAACCACTTGCCTTGGTATTACTTTGAAAATCACAATTAATCTGTTTTAATAATATTGCAATCAAACTTAAGATTTCCTTATCATCTTCTAGGACAAATACTTTCTTCATCGCCAGTAAATTGAATAAACTAATTTATCACTACCGCTTGAACAAATTATAAAGTTAATGTAAAGATTTATTAAAGTTAGCTATTTTTTCTAAGTTCTCAATGTTCCTCTAATTCCTTCTGTACTGTGTAAACAATGAGTTCCAAAGTAATATATGGGGTTTAATATTCTATTGTAAAATAGTAGCCACAAACATAAAAACATTCGAAGTTCAGTGTTTACATTTATTTTACATCCGATTAATTAGGCTTTTAAAAATTTCCTCTATATTACTATCTAGTTACCAATGGTAACAATATTTAATATTTTAATTTTATGCGCTATGGCAAATTCAAATAACCAAGGAGGTAACAATGGAGGTTCTCAAAGAGGAAAAGAAAAAAGAGAAGGTGGTAGAAACCAAGAAAGTAATAGCTAATCAATAAATCTTAAACTTTCAAATATTGCTCCCATTCGGGAGCAATATTTTAATAAATTTCAAACTTCTTTAATAATTTTTTATTTCCTTCTATCTGGTACTTAAGTAAATCTGAATATATTCCAGGTTGATTAGATAATTCTTGTGGAGTTCCAATTGCCTCAATTTTTTTATCGTTCAGCACAATTACTTTGTTTGCATTCTGAATTGTCGAGAATCTATGCGCAATAATAATTACCATTCTATCTCTAACAAGATTATCTATAGCATCGCTAACTTCACTCTCTGATTTAGCATCTAAACTCGACGTTGCTTCATCTAAAATTAATATAGGCGAATCTTTGTAAATAGCTCTAGCTATTTGAATTCTTTGCCTCTGACCACCCGATAATCTTATCCCTCTTTCGCCAACCTCTGTGTTAATTCCATCTTTCAAGCTAGAAACAAAATCCCAAGCGTTTGCTTTCTTTAGTGACTCAACTACTTTACCATCATCTATTGTGGAGCCATAAGCTACATTTTCTTTTATAGTAGACGAAAATAATTCATTTTCCTGAAATACCAAGGCTACATTATGCCTTATTTGATTATGTGTTAGCTCTTTATAATTCTTGTCTTTTAAAAAAATATCTCCGTGAGTAGGTTCGTAAAATTTCAAAATCAGATTTACAATTGTTGATTTACCAGCACCGCTTGGTCCTACTAAAGCTACCATTTCGTCTTTATGAATAGTAAAAGATACATTCTCTAATACATTTGGCGAAGAGCCGTATTTAAATGCAACATTTCTAAATTCAAGTTTAGGTGATCTGATTTTTTCAATTTTCTCTTGATTGTCATAATGTTCTTTAGACTCCAACTCTAAGATTTCAAAAAACTCTTTAGAGCCTGATTCTGCGGCCTGAATCTGTCCCAAAATGAAAGACATTCCAAAAAGCGGATATCTTGCTCTATCTACAAGTTGTATTAATATGATTACAGTTCCAACAGTAATTGCTCCTTCAAAAGCATTATAGAAAATAATTATACTAGTGCTAAAAAGCACTAAATAAAGACTCAATTCTCGTAAAAAATCAAACATGTGGAATTCATTACTTTGCTTTTTATAAATTGAATTTATTTCAGCCAGATTATCTGAAATTAAATTGTATTCATTCTTTTCGTTGGTAAAACCTTTTACAAGCTTAATATTAGAAATCACTTCTTGTATTCTACCTCTTGTTTTATCTTCAATTTGATTTTTTACTTCTTCTTTCTTGCCCCATCTTTTTGTCGAAATAGAACTTATGCCAAGATAAATAGGAAAAATTACTATCATTAACAAAGCCAGTGCTATGTTGTAAAATGCAAGAATTCCTATAACTATTATTCCCTGTAAGAAAGTTGGAATTATATAATTTGTGGCAGTATTCATAAACTGCTGAATTGAAGTAATTCCTCGATTAAGTTGGTTTACAATTTTTCCAGATACTTCAGAATCATAATACGATTGTGGCAAAGTCAACGCTTTGTGATAAAAAACCTCAGTTAAATATTTTCTTACTTTTCCTGCCAGATGGTCCCCGAGGCGTTGTCCTATTGACCTGGTTGCCAAGTAAAATAAGGTGGATACTAACGAGATACTTAGTAAAGTAATTAATTTATTATATTCTTTATCGGAATTTTCGGATTGCTCTTTAACTTCGTCCAAAATCCTTCCCGAAAGCAAAGGTGTGACTAAATCGAAAGTGGTACTTATTAAAACAACAACAATTATTACTAACATTAGTCCATGCATAGGCTTTGCAAGCCTAAGAATTTTAAAGATATTCTTCATATAAATTTAATTATTACTAAATAATTTTTGTTTTTTAGCTCTAGAAAGTTGTTTTACTTCTAATTCTCTTTTCAATGCTTGTGATTTATTTTGACATTTTTCCAAATAAACAAGTTGAAAAGGCAATCTTGATCTAACATACTTAGATCCTTTACCAAGTCTATGCATAATTAATCTTTTATTAAGATTATTGGTTATACCTGTATACAAAGTTCCATCCGAACATTTAAGCACATAGAGATTATATATTTGGTTGACCATTTATTAGTATAACATTAGTTAGAATAGTATCGAATTCTCTTTTGCACGTGAATGTAGGGTGAAAGGTATTAGTTTTCATTATTTGGCAATATATTGGTGAATACTTGATTTAGGAATTTGTCGATATGCATAAATCTCCACCCTAAACCTTCATGGAGAGCACGGATTAAAATGTCCGTTTGTATTCTTCTAGGATTCATAAGTAAGTTTGCTTCTTTAGTGCTCATATGATAATTACTCATTGCTGCAAACATCCTTAAAACGTGCCAATCTACCTTACCATCATTAAAATGTTTATCTAACTCATAGACAAGACTAGCTGCAACTGCATAATCAAAGTGTGTACATAGCTGTCGATCTACTAAAGAACTTTGTTTAAAGTAATATTTTAATTCCTCAGAAGTTAGCGGCAAATCCTTAGTATTAACAATGTTCAACATTTTTAATAATTTTGGTCCCACATGTTTTCTAAAAAAATTAAGTTGAGATTGAGGATTTATATATTCATCATTTAATGAGAGAAAATCGTATTTACCCAATAATTTGCTTGCTAAGGCAAAAGGAAGTAGTTCACCAAAATCGTGCCTGCCATTATTATAAATATCTACTATGTGTGTAAGTTCATGCGCTATAATGGCTAACAAATCTTTGGTTTTAACCTTGGGGTTAATTGCTATCAAGCTAATTTCTTCTTTCTCAAAACGATCTGCTTCAGCAAATCCAGCCATATTCATGTTGTTATCAGTCTGCTCAAGGTTTTTGAATGGTAAACATACAAGTTGTAATCTAAAATAAGGCATTCGACAATTTTCTGAAATTTTTGGATGCATAATTCCTGGATATCTTAGGTCAAGTCTTTCGAGGCACCTTTGTAACAAAATTTTTGAACAAACTATATCGTTTCTGTTAGTTGCAAATAATTCAATATGAATATCGCCTGTGGAAGTGCTGAAAACGAAATTATTGTATAATAACGATAATTTATCAAGCTCAAAGTTACTCGAGTTAGTGCCAAGTAATGCAACAGCACTGTCCGGATATATTTGAATTATATCAGGACGCGTTAATTGATTTTCTTTGTGCAATATATTATGCATATATAATTATAACAAAATTGCCATAAATGAGCGACAATATGATTGAATTTAGTAGACATGAGATTAAAAATTATTTAGTAAATCGTTCGTATTTACATAATCAGTCTAAAAATATATCTGATGTTTTAAATCATTATTCGTGCTTGCAAGTAGATCCGTTAAGCGTTGTAGCCAAAAATCAAGAATTGGTATTATTCAATAGAGTAGAACAGTTTAAGCCCGATGACTTAAATGACTATATTTATACTAAAAGACAGGGATTTGAATATTGGCTCCAGCTGTATTCAATAGTTCCATTAGAATCTTTTCCATACCTAACAGCAAGAATGCGTATTAAAAATTCATGGCAGGAAGATTACTACAATAAGCATAGAAGAGAAATCGATATAACATTGGAGTTTATAAGTAAGAACGGTCCGACTTCTTCTAAAGATCTAAGCCATATTCCTAAAGTTAAAGGTATTTTTTCCTGGACTGGGAAAGATACAAGAACAGGTCTACTTGCTTATTTATGGGATACTGGGCAAATTATGATTTCTTACAGAAAGAAAAATCAGAAATTTTATGATCTTACAGAAAATACAATACCAGTAGAAATTATTAATAAAAAAATAACTACCAGAAAATCGATAGAATTCATTTTAAGACAAAGTTTTAAATATTTAGGAATTGTAAGGATACCGTATTCCAATCGCTGTGGATATGCTATTAGAACAGAACTTCTAAAAGTTTTTAAAAAGATGTTAATTCAAAAGCAAATATTAAATTTAACAATTGATGGAAAAAAATCTCGCTACTACATACTTAGAGATCAAATTGAAGACATAAAAAAACTAGGTTTACAAAATTTACACAAAGAGTTAAATATATTGCCACCTTTAGATCCTTTGGTAATAGATAGAAAAATACTTTGCGATATTTTTAATTTTAACTACACTTGGGAAGCGTACGTACCAGCTATTAATAGAAAATTTGGGCATTACGGAATGCCAGTACTTTTCCAAGGAAACTTCATTGGCCAAATTCTTCTAGAGAAAGATAAAATAAACAAGAGATTTAAAATTAAAAATGTAGACTTAAAAACAAATAATACAGAAGTCAAAAAATTGTTGAACTTACAGATTGATCAGTTATCATTGTGCTTTCTAAACTAACTAATTCGCAAGAAAGAAGAGGTAAAAAACCTCTTCTTTCAAGTTAGTAAACAAAAGTTCTTTCTACATCTATACTGTCCAACAACTCATCAGCTTTAGAACCTAAAAACCTTCGAAAATAACTTTTCAGATTGTCTATATCTTTTTTATACTTTTCAATAACAGATACATTGTCTATGTCTACAAATTGAGGAAAATCTATTATTATTGGCTGTTTTTTCCATACTAAAATATTGTACTCACATAAATCTCCATGAACAATTCTTAGTTCCAAAAATAGTTCAATATTTTTAATTATAGTCAATAATATATTTTCTGCTTCAGCTTGGCTTAATTCTATTTTTGTTAACAAAGGTGCTGGTCTATCTTGCGTACCAAAATACTCCATCAAAATTGCATCATTTGTACATGCCAAAACTCTGGGTACATTAGCGTTATATTTATTTAACTTCTTCATAATTAAAAATTCTCGCGTTGTCCAGTAACTTCTTGTCAAGCCCTTGCCTTTCCTAGATTTTTGAATCATAGCCTTTTTCATAGTTCTACCTCTAATTTTATCTACATTCATGTAGGTTAGCCTGGTTGTATACTTTGTAAATTTTTTATAAATTTTCAAAGCATATAGATCTGATTCGTATGTAACTAAATGTACCTCTGCTTCTTTTCCAGATTTTATTGGTTTTATATAGTTAATATCGATATTCTGTTTACTAAATTCGAAAATATTTCTTTCTATCAAATTTTGCATAGCAATTATTAATATCTAAAGTGAACTATAATTTTAGAGTCAACTCTAAAATATAACGGTTAAATTTGAATTTAGATGGAGTAGTTATGCTGACTCTCTTAGTGAGTAAAGATTTTTGTAAGCAATTACTTATTAACCTTACCATCTTTTTGATTTTTGAAGTCCCTTTTCATAGCATTAGATGGTAACAAGTTAAATATTGAATATATAATAGTAAAACAATAATTAGTTTATGTCAACTTGCATAATTCGTTTGAAAGATTAATAATAGTCTTAATTCTAATAATTAATTTCCAAACATGGACGAGAAACAACTCGAATCAAAAATCTCTGCATTTTTTAAAAAGCTTGAAGATTGGGACAAGAAGAAAAGTGCAAAGTCAGACAAGAAAAAATGGGACAAAAAATTTTCTAATTTTTTTGAAGCTTTGTTTGCTATTTTGTTTCAGGTTATATTTTTGATTCTATTCAATACTTTTTACGACGATCTAAAATTTTTAACATCAGAATTCGAGCAATTAGTAAGTATTATTAACTTCTCTATATTTATAGGAATAATAATTTCTTTTACTAGATTAATTATTTGGGATGATAACTACAAAGCAGGCACAAACATAGTTAATAACTTTGCATTCCTGTATATTGCATTCAGTTTTAATAAGGAATTCCCGATAGATTCAGATTATGAAGGCTTAATTAGAATTGCACTAATTGTTTCTATGTTTATAGCTATTGCCGCATCTTTCTTTGAAGTTTTTAAAATACTTACAAGGAATGCAGGCACTCTTTTAAAGGCTTTTGATGCAAAGAATAATTAGTGATACTCTGTTGGATCAGAGAAATTATTAATCATGTTACTAACATATTCATATAATTTGAGTCTTAAATGTGGCTTGGTACTGTCGGTGATTTCGTAATTAAACATTGTCTTGACAAGTTGGTTGTAGAGCAGTGTATAAGCGGGTTTCATACTGCTCCTGAAAGTAAATCTAGGCTGCGGGCTTTTTTTAATAGCTATAATTGCTTTATTAAAATAATCTAAATGTAAATTATATCCTTTCATAATACCTTGAGCTAAATTCGCTAGTTCCCATTCTATATTGATATTTGCTTTTTGGGCTTCGTCAAACTTTACCTGCAAAGGATATTTCAAATTTACTAACAAATCTCTATCACTTCTGTGACATATATGTCTTGTATTACCATAGTCCAAATGAAAACTTAATTCTCTATACTCAGAAACAGCACATTCATTCTGCCATTCCTGAATAGATTCTTTTCCGCTGTTTGGAGCACGTTTTACCTTAATTAAATAATCTAAAAAATTAATTAAAGTGGCATAAGCACCACACATAAAATTAAGCTCCACAGCGATTAGGAATTGGGGTTCGACATGGATCCTTGTACCATCAGAACGTTTTATATTGTGGTGAACATTATTAGCCAAATCAATAATAGATTGCTGAAATAATTTATCGTATACGTATTTATCTACATGCAATTCCCAACCATGGTGAAGGATTTCTAATGATTGCCATAGAGTATTTAAAAGATTTGATTGGGCTGCAGTACGTTTAATAAACAATGGATCAGTTTCTATAATATTGACTATATCTTGACCCAAGATTTTTGCCGAAGCATTTAATTTGAAGTTTTCCATTTTGCGCTAATTTGTGCAACAAGTATAGCAAATATATTCAATATCTCTAAAGACACTCAATATCCTTCCATTTTCTAGTATATACTTATATAATTATCCAGTATTAAAGTACATCGATGAGTTTAATAGACGGAAAACAAATTGCAGAGGGAATTCTTAGACAAATTAAACTAAAAGTTCTGGATATTCATCCCAAGCCAAAACTCGCCATAGTACTTGCATCTAACGACGAATCATCCAAAAAATATATAGAGCTTAAATCTAAAGCTGCAGAAAAAGTAGGAGTAGATACCAAGATTTACTACTATCCAGAAGAAATTACATTAGATCAGCTAATTTTTGAAATAAAGAGATTTCGTTCGAACGAGGCAATAAACGGCGTCTTGATCCAGCTACCATTTTATAAACACTTAGAACCATACGAAAATTTAATTATTAATTCGCTTGATCACTTCAAAGACTCTGATGGTTTAACAGCCATTCAGCAGGGAAGTGTTTCACATTTTTTGCCCGGATCAATTCTTCCTGCAGCAGTGGAGGCTGTTCTAGAGTGTTTAAATATTTGTACAAAAGAAGACCTGTCTTGGGATAATTTAGTCAAAAATCACGATAAAATTACTTTTTTTAATGGAAAAAATGTCTTAATAATTAATAACACGAATTTGATTGGCAAACCGTTATCAAATATTCTCTGTTCGATGAACGCAACTGTTAACATTGCAAATGAAGTTACTCATGATTTAAAAACATTAAGTCTAGCAGCAGATATAATAGTTAGTGCAACAGGAAAAACAGATTTGATTGATTATAAAATGATAAAAAAAGATGCTATTTTAATTGATGTAACGAGCACAGTGGTAAATGGGAAAGCCAAAGGTGATTTTATAATGTCTAAAGAACTTGTTCAAAAAGCTTCTTTTGTTACCCCCGTACCCGGAGGCATAGGACCTATTACAATTGCTTGCCTACTAAGAAATTTGTTAAAATAGCCCAATAAACTCACCAGTTGCCTATGAATAGTGACACTACTGTAGATAAAATATATGTACAAGAAGATCATTGCATACTGTTAAATACCGAGGTTGCTTTAACTCAAATCAGTCAAGATATTAATTCCGCTAGTGGTAAGCTTCTTGTATGCGTGCATCCAAATTTTTATATTCGATATCTACCTTGGCAAATTTCTGATATTGATGGTCGAAATACATATACCTATACGATCTATTTGGAAAAATTAAATAAACTAGTTAATTGTTTTACCAGTGCCGGAATACCTATTTTGTTCTTAGTTGAGACCAGAGATACAACTGGTAAATTTGAGGAAAATTATAATAAATGCATTGCTAGCTTCAATAAACAAATGAATATCTATATAAATAATTATCCTAGAATAAAGAAATATTTTGCATTAACAAAACTCAACACGCCAAAACTTACAAAAGATTTTACTAATTCTTTTGGTCGGCAATTAGCCTTAGATCAACTAGATAATTTATTTAGCTATCTAAAAAAAGCAGGACTATCAACAGCATACATATCAGGCGTTAGATTTTCGAGTACTTGGGGAAGCATTGAATTAGGCAAATATAACGCTTTAGTTTTAAGACCTAGGGTAATAGATACATTTTCCTTTGTTGGATGTGTTCCCAGTACAGTTGAAAGCTTGCAAAGAATCGGAATAAGAGTGGCATATACCAATGTAACTTACCCAACCACGGTTCCTAAATGGTTTGATTTACAAAAGACAAATGATAGTAAAGTTGCTAGCACTCGACATAGATTTATTGATAAGAGAGTGGTAGAAGCCTCAAGTCAAAGTATGCTGGAATTCTAAAGTTTCTTAAATATATTCGCTACTATTCCACCATAAATTCCTCGCAAAGCTTTTCTACTCTTAACCTTACCTCTCGAAGTTCATATGCATCGAACATTTTTTTATTAAAATCTTCAAAACTTAAATCTGCATGCTTTTTTGCAAATTCAGTCACCTCATTTATTATTTCTGCGATGAATCTCATTTGTTCTTCTTTCATTCCTCTGGTTGTTACCGTTGGAGTACCTATTCTTAGTCCAGATGGATTAACAGGAGAATTTTTTTCGTACGGAACAGTATTTTTATTAGAAATTATTCCAGCATATGCAAGTGCACGAGAAATTTGCTTACCAGAAAGCCCTTTGCCTGTCATATTGATCAATAGCAAGTGCTTATCTGTACCTCCAGTGATAACATCGAACCCCATATTCATTAATTCGCTAGCAAGGATCTTTGCATTTAAAACTACTTGTTTTGCATATTGCTTAAAATCTTCTGTATCTGCTTCGAATAAGGCCTGAGTTAAACCGGCTATTGTATGTTGAAATGGGCCACCTTGCATTCCAGGAAAAACAGATTTATCTATCTTTTCTGCATACTTTTTTTTGCATACAATAACAGCCCCTCTTGGACCTCTGAGTGTCTTATGAGTTGTAAAAGTTACAAAGTCAGCATAGTTAAACGGTGAATTAACTGCCCCGCCTGCTATGAGTCCTGCTTCGTGAGCAACGTCTGCTAAATAATATGCTCCTACGGTAGAAGCTATTTCGGACATCCGTTTATAATCTAGATCCCTTGGATAAGCAGTACCTCCTGTTATGATTAGTTGCGGTTTTTCTTTCTGAGCAAGTTTCTCTATAAAATTGTAGTCAAACAAATTTGATTTTGGGTCAGTCTTATACTGGATTACATTATATAACTTGGATACAACACTTACCTTTCTCTTGCCACCTGTATATATCATTTCTTCATTTTGAGATTTTATTTTTTTTGAACTATTTTTTTTGTCTTTAATAGCATCATAACTCCAGCCGTGACTTAGATGTCCGCCATCAGGAAGATACATGCTCAAAATTTTATCTCCAGGCTTAAGAATAGAATTGTACACAGCTAGATTTGCAATACTTCCCGAAAGTGGCTGGACATTTGCGTGCCATTCTAACTCATCCAAGCCAAATACCTTTAAAATCATTTTTATACATAAACTTTCCAACTCATCTACAAATTCGTTTCCTTCATAGTAGCGGGCTTCCGGATAACCTTCTGCATATTTATGCATAAAAACTGATCCGACAGCCTTTCTAACAGACTTAGAGGTGAAGTTTTCGGAGGGTATTAAATCTAAAGTATATTTCTGTCTTTGGATTTCTCTCTCCAGAATGGTTAATAATTTAGTATGCATGATTTTGTAGGTTAATTTTAAAGTTAATTGTCAATTTTTATTCCTTTTAAAAAATCTTTTACTTGATCGTACTCAACACCATAATCCTCTTCAAATTCCTTCTCTCTACTGTTTTGCCCCATCTTATAACCTACAAAAAAAGTTAACACAATCACTGCAAGCAAAATACCTATAAATGTTAATTTAGCTGTAAAGCTCAATACTCCAAAGAAGTTAATAAAAGTTTTTAGCAGGGTTGACAAAATCTTTAGTAAAGATCTTAGCAAAGCAAGAAGAAAATTAAAAAAAGTACCTATTCCAACTATTACAGGGTTTGTACCTTGTTTACTTGGAGCTTCGAGGTTGGCAGAATTTTCTTGCTTGTTTTCCATTGTTTATAATTAATTATTAAAATAATACTAAATAGGTGACTTTCTTAGTAGAAATTTTACTTTCTAGGGCAGAATTTTGGTTGACTTTCCATTAAAATATATCACTCTATAACCATATTTTTCAATTGTTTGTCGAAAAGAGAGTAGATTTTAACTTCCAAAAAAGCTTTGCAACATACATACTAAAGACGCCAATACCCAACATCAGCTGCATTATTTAATATTTTGTGATATATTTAATTAGTGCTAGTGGACTATTAAAAACTGGAACATTTAAAATTTAGGTCGGATTATATCGCTACAGCCCGTGGGTTGTATGCTGCGTCCGCAATTAAACACTGTGTTCTATACACAGTTTAAAATAGCTACTAGCACCTAATTAATTCTTGCATCTCGGATCATTTTTATCGTATACATTGTCATTGATCATGTATACCAGATAATAGGAGTTTTCTTCAAAATTAAAATCATTGGATTTTAATTTAAAGTCTTTCAGTATATCCAAATCAAAATTTTCTATGTGAAGTTTCAAGCTTTCAGCATTTATAGGTATCAACCTTAGCTGTGAGGAAACAACATATGTATAATAATTAGCTTCGATTGATCCTTCTATTGCCAAAGAAAAATTGTTTAAAAGTTGTTTACTTAAATTTTCTTGAGCTATCTTAGAAACAATTATTTTCCCTGCAAACATATCACAAGTATTTTTAATTTCTTTTTTTTCTTCAGGCTCTTCGTTGGAACTACTAAAAGTTCCAGATGGGATCTGTTCCGGATCCTGGGTTTTTATCTTATTCAACTCCTCTAATCTTAGTTTTTCCTTTGCCACATTATCTATTAGATTACCGACTTTAGTATATGTACTTGATAGTTGAGTGGTCGTGCCAATAACGTTCCCTTGCTGATCAACTTCACTAGGCAGTTCGATCCTTTCAAATACTGACTCAAACTTTTCCAAATCCTTATTTACTACAATTAACGGATATGGAATACCCCATATTAACGATGTAATAATCAGCGGCACAATTAAGTTAATAGGCATTGCAAGAAAACAAGTCAAGCCTCGGGGATTAAAAATCTTGCTGTGAATATTTTTGGCATTCATAAGTTCAATCTTTCAAAGTCAGTATAACTAATTTTTAATGTTGATAGTAGTCAAAATTTTAGTGAACACATCCCCTATAATTTTTAGTTCATCTCGACCAAATTTATTAAGTACATAATCACTTGGAACAATTTTTGATCTAATATCTTCAGGTCTATTATCGATTCCGATTCTAAGTCTCCAATAATTATTTCCTATAAACTCATCTATGGACGAAATACCGTTGTGAACTTTTGGGCCTTTCCCAAATTGAATCTTAAAACTTCCCAGTACCAGATCAAGGTCATCGTGTGCTACAAGTAATTCCTCGTTTTTTAATTTATAGTAATTAAGCAGCTTGTGTACAGCTATGCCAGACAGATTCATCATTGTTGTAGGTTTAGCTAATGTAATCTTTGAGTTGTTTAGTATTGATTGACCTATATATGTATTTAATTTTGAATCTTTTTTAAACTCTTTTTCTAACTGATCTAAAAATAAAAACCCAACGTTATGACGAGTGTCTTGATAAATTTTGCCATCATTTCCCAGTCCTACAATTAATTTAATTTGAGATAAATTAAAATTTTGATAATTTTCTTCCATGTTGAATAATTCTTAACATTATGATTATACTTGGAATATAATGTAAGGAAAATATTTTAATCTATTAATTGTAAATTATGGACTCATTTTTTAAGAAGTTAGGTATATTTGTTATAGTTGTAGTATTGTTAGTAGGTGTAGGTTTAGGTGCAGGCTTTGGAGCTTATTACTTTGGTAGAGAAGAAGCAAGAGATGAGGTAACTAAAGAATTGAAAGAAGAATATAAGCTAGATAAAAGTGAACTAAAGTCGGAGTACGAGGCAGAAATTTCCGAATTAGAAAACGAAATAGACGAACTTGAAGATGAAATCAAAAGACTTGAAAGACTAAACAATAGAAATACCGAGGAGTAAGCTTTTCACTCCTGCAAAGGATGATTATCTCTATGAGCTTTCTCGGCAAATTTGTCTGATGCGTGAACATACTTTGAAGTAGTTTGTAATGAAGAGTGTCCTAAAAGCCTTTGTATTGCTGCCGGATTTGCTCCTTGTTCAGCTAAATAAGTTGCAAATCCGTGTCTCAAGCTATGAGCACTTGTCGGAACTATAATTCCAATTTTTTTTCTATAGTCAGCAATTTTCATTTGAATATAGTTTTGAGATAGTCTAACTATATATGGATTGTCCGTTGCCTTGCGTGTACCTTTAGTAGGAATAAAAAGTGCAGGATAATCATCGTGCCTATATGCAAGATAAATATTTAAGTAGTGAATAGCACGATCTGTTAAGTATACAAATCTTTGTTTTCTTCCTTTTCCAGATATATAAATTTTATTATCTACTATCTGGTTATCTACCATTTTAATTTGATCTCTATCCAAGTTCACTACTTCGGAAATACGCATCCCTGTTGAAAATATAAGTTCAAGCAATGCCCTATTTCGATGCCCAACTATTCTATCTTCTTCACACTCATTTGGATATTCTATCAACTTAACCAACTCATCAAATTCTGCAACACGCTTTTCTTTCTTCTCAGCTTTAATCATTTTTATAGCACTTGGAGCTACGGGTACAGGTTTATCTATATCTATCAAAAAAGTTAGATAAGATCTGATTGCTGACAGCATTCGGTTAACACTATTGTCGGAGAGTTGCCCTTTATACAAGGCTTTTTTCTTTTGAGAAATGTCTTGTCTGCTTTTGTCTATTAAGTCTTGCGTAAGCTCTTTACCTGTTTGGAAAGCATGTAGTATAGGAATATAGTTTATGTCTCTTAAAAATCCCTTAAATTCTATTACGTCTGTTTTGGAAATTCTCTCGAAAGGTGTTTCTATATAGAACAAAAAAGCCATAAAGATTTCCAAATCTCTGGCATAATTTTTTAAAGTTTGTTGAGAATAATTATTATTTTTTAAGCTAAGTAGATATTCCCTTAAATAGGGTAGCATATAGGGATTGACTTTGACTGATGTGCTTTCGGATATAATGTTGTCCATAACATTAGTATAGACCAGTCACTTCCAAAGTAACAAATTTTAATCAGAAATATATCTTAAGAACTTTATGCAGAAGACTTTTAGCTATATCATTACTTCTCTTCTTCACTAGGTTCTAGAAAAAGGTCCTCTCCGACAAGTCTGAAAGTAAATTCCATTCCACATATAGGACAGATAGCATATATTACTTTTGTTGGAAAGTTTTTTAAATCTTGTTTGATTTGGTCAATATCTGCTTCTACAATTCCTTCGGTTGTATTAGTAAGAGGTTTTACAGTATTCTCACATTCAGGACAAGTATATGTTCCATCTTCGCTTAATTTGACCCAATTATCTTGAACTTTGGTTTGTTGTACAATCATACTATATATTTTTAAAAACTTTATTTGTATAGTAATATTATCACAATATTATATTTATTTCTAAAATGTCAATTTGGAATTATAGAGAAGTAAAAAAAGGGTTACTTGGTGTTCAGAAATTGATTACATTAGGCGAAGGAGATACTCAATTACAACTCGTAAGAGATAATAATAATCAGATATTCCTCAAAAGAGAAGACCAGAATCCCACAGGTTCATGGAAGGATAGAGGTTATGCTTATAAACTTACAAAACTTGTCTCAGAAGGTGTGAACGAAGTAGTAATTCCATCATCTGGAAATGCTGCTATAAGTTTACTAACTTATGCACAGCAAGTACCTGATTTGAAAGTACATGTAATAGTTTCGCCCAATATCTCCGAGGTTAAGAAAGAGTCATTATACAAATTAACGGCACACAGTTCTAAGTTTTTTCTACATTTTGATACTAAAGCTAAACGGCTAAGTGCCAGTATTGCTTCAAAAACCGGGGCTAAAGTACTACGATCAGCCATTGACTCGGATATTTTGACCGGATATTGGACACTGGGATTTGAAATCTTTAAACAGCTCAAACACAAGATAGGAAGTGACTACTATTTAATAGCACCAGCATCTTCGGGAACTGCATTAGTAGGGTTTGTTCAAGGATTGCAATTAAAGCTTGACGATGATTCCAAATTGCCCAAAATTATTGTAGTTCAAACTCAAAGTTGCCATCCCATAGTTAGCCAAAAATATAAAAATGACGTCCCTATTATGCAAAAATCTTTGGCAGATGCAATTGTAGACCAATCTTCCCTTAGAAGCCCGCAAATACTAAAGATTATAAGCCAAACTGATGGAGACGCTTTTAATATAACAAATAAAGAATTAGAAGTAGCAAAAGTTTTCATGAACGACATGAATTTTAGAGAGTTGTCTTACACATCGTTATTAAGTATTGCCGGCTATCTTAGACTTAGAGCTAAAAAACAAGATATTAAAGCTATTTGTATAGCTTCTGGTCGTTAAAATTGTTAAATTAATTGTGGTTTTAAATTATTACCTGTAGTAAATGGAAGTCATAACTCAATTGGTAGCGCTCTTATGTGTATTCTTGTTGATGATTATGGGATTTTACTTTGTTTATTCGCTTATGTTTTCGACTCCATTTTACCCATCAGTTACAAAAAGACTCAATATTGCATTAACATACTGGAAGGATCTAGGTATAAACCCGCTGAATCAAGAAAAAGCTAAATTTGTGGATCTGGGATCTGGTGATGGAAGAGTTGTATTTTGGGCGGCTCGCAATGGCTTTATTGCAACTGGAATAGAATTAAATCCTTACCTTTCTTTACTATCTAAATTGATTAAGTTTCTAAAAAGAATCAATAATGCAAGAATAATCAACATGAGCTTTTACAAACATAATTTTTCGGATTATGATATAGCTTATCTATATATTTATCCAGAACATATGGAAAAAATGAAAGATAAACTTTTTAGAGAAATGAAAAATGGAGCAGTAATTATTTCCAATACTTTTAAATTTAAAAATCTAGAACCAGAGCAGAGTTACGACAGATTTCATCTTTATAGAATTAAAAAATGAAAGATTTACTCAATAAAATAAATAATGTTCTAAAACAAAAACCTTTGATTTATTTCTCAAGAGAAGCCGAAAGAGCAACGGGTCTTGAGGAACATTTAACAAACTACCATATTTGCTGTATAGAAGATAGTTCAGTTGTTGATGAATTATTAAAAAAAGGAATTTCAGTTTTCTGTTTAGAAAGAGAAGGAGTTGTTTTAGAAAACAAAGCAACTAATCAACTATTATCGGATCCCATGACAATCACATGGATACAAAGCAAGACTAAGGGGAAAGAATTTTTTGGATTAACATTATTTCCATCAAGTGTAGTATCGTACAAAGTTGAACAACTCGGAGGTCAATTACTTAACAATAAACACGACTTTTACAACTTTTTTGAAGACAAAATAATTTCGCAGAAATTTTTCTCGGATAACAATTTTTCCTATCCGCTATCATTTCCAGAGCAGATAGAAAGATGGGATTACGAGGATATTGTCAAAAGATTAGGCAAGAAATTTGTAATTCAGCTAAACAGAGGTCACACTGGTTCAGGAACATTTATAGTTAAAAACAAAGCTGAATTTGCCGAGGTCAAAAAGAAGTGGGCAGGCAATATTGTTAAGTTTTCAGAATTTGTAGATGGCAATACCTTCACTCTGAACATGTGTATATACAATCAAAAAGTTTATATTGGATCTGTTCAGTATCAAATTACTGGACAAAAAAGTCTAACATCCAATTCTAGTGCCACTGTTGGTAATGATTTTAGCTACGCAGGCAAACGAATGTTTGAAGACGAAGTATTCAGCAAAGCAGTAGAAGAAAATGCGCAGAAAATAGGTGAAGCATTAATGCAAAGCGATTACAAAGGTTTATTTGGAATTGACTTTATATATAAAAACGACAAGTTTTTGTTAATAGAAATTAATGCAAGACAAACAGCCAATATACCTTTTCAGACACAACTTGAACTTAAACAATATCCAGATCAACCTCCAATGCAATTACTTCACCTAGCAGAATTTTTGGGCATACAGCAAGAAGTACATTTTGAAAGTTTAAAGAAATTAGAAGGCTCTCAGGTATTTTTGCGAGCAAAAAAAGATGCAACCGTCATCGATTGTGAATTAAAATCTGGTATATATAAGTTACTTAGCGACAATAGCTCCAAGAATTTTGATAATAGTGAAGTTACCACAAAAGAAAATGTAATTTATATAGATGAAGATCAGGATAAACCATTGATATTTCAGAAAGCGACATATAAGCTAACCAACGACGAAAAAGAGTTCTTAATTCTCTTCCAGAGAGCAGGCATTAAAAAAGATGAGCTCGAGGAAATAGCCAGAATGCAATTTAATTACCAGATAGTATATAATGGAACTGTTACGCCATGGATTATAGAAGCCCTAAGAGCTATTAGAAAAATAATAACAAATGACTTATAAACTACCCAAGGAAGCAACCGAAATTATAGACCATTACTTTAACTTGAAAATCGGTAATAAAAAAATTAGATGCCCGTACTATATAAATCTAAAAAGGACTAAAGATTTAAGAGCTTTAGTTGGAAAAGGTACACCAGAAGAAATCGAACTCGAAGTTCAAATTTGGGCCAAATTACGAGGGATTGACTTAATCAAATCTTCGGAAAAAGAAATAAGGGAGTTTTTGATTAATGAAGGCATAGGCATAGACTGTTCCGGTTTTGTAATACACGTTATTAATGGATGGTACAAAGCGGTTAATGGTAAGAATATATGGTCAAAGCTAAAACCAATGAAGAACGATATTATTCATAGATTGGCTTATAAGCTGAAACCAGTAGAAAAACTAGGAGCAGAAATTATTACTAATCTAGAGAATAGTGAGACTATAGAAATTGGGAATGTTCTACCTGGCGATGTAATCAGAACAAAATGGAAAAGAAAAAATTCACATCATATACTTCTTGTAAGCAAAATCGAGAAAGATAGCAAAGGCAATGTAAAAATCATCGAGTATACTCATTCTATACCATTTTATGATGAAAAAAGTGGTGTAAAAACTGGGGAAATAGAAGTTATACATCAAAACAAACCTTTACAAGATCAGAAATGGCTAGAAGTGGACGATTCAGGAGTCAACCACGTATATGAAGGTTTCCTGATAAATGTTGAAGATAACGGACTAAGACGAGTAAAGGCTATGAAAAACATAATAGAACTCAATGCACAACAAAATAACTCAGATTAATATTTCATAATCAGAAATACTAAATAACTTTATAAATAGCTTACAACTAAGTAGATCGCATTGTATAATTCTCAATAATATAAAGTGTACGAGTTTTCGGTCAGCTGGCTTAGCTCAGTTGGTAGAGCATCTGTATCGTAAACAGAGGGTCAAGAGTTCGAATCTCTTAGCCAGCTGACCGAAAACATGTCAACTGATTACAAATAATTTTCTTCTTCAGAGTAACATTTCAGGATTCATATTTAGTTAATAGAAGTAAAAAATAACTTATGTATCCTTTTCAGGCTAAACTTTAAATGATATCATTTTGTTATCTTTAAAATTTATAACAAATGTATAACCCTATTTTTTCTTATACCGATAGATTAGTTAACAATCTAGTCAAGATTGAACATAACAAAACTGCACTACAAATGACAGATTTATCGTATAACCTAAGAGTTAAACTGTCCACGTATGTAAAAGCCTTAGAAATTTTGTACATGGGCAATCTTATAAATAAGGAACTGTCGTTTAAAGAGGCCGAAAAAATCATTTCTGGCCAACGACCAACAGACATGGACGATATGTCTAAGCAAATTTTGTCTAACTTTAGAGCCTTAATTGAATTCAATCGCTCAGAAAAAGCTGCAAATTATCCAGAGTTAGACGCCAATATCATAAAACAGCTTAACGGTATTTTGATTACTCAATGGAGAGATTCGTGGGATATTCGGTTTAGAAACTTAAATGATAGAATTGATTCTACATTCGATAATTTTGCCGAACTAAGAGAAATCGAAATCAAAAGTGAAGCTATTGATGCAGAGGTTGATTCGATAATTGAATGGTATAAATTTACTCAACCCGCACTTAACTCAATAATTAGATTAGGAATTGTTGTGTATAGATTAATAGAGTTATCTCCATTTATTGCTGCCAACAAGCTTAGTATTATTTCTATTGTAGATTACATACTAATTAAAAACGGATTATCATCCAAAATTTATTCATCAACTACGCGAATGTTTAATAATGCAGAAAGCATGTTGTTAACTGGATACTCGATGAGCCGAAGAGCAAATGATCTAACAACATGGCTCGAAGCCTTCTGTGATTCTGTAGCAAAAGAATTAGTAATCACTAGAGAGGATATAAATAAATTTGTTGTTGAGGATGAAAAATCAAAACAACAGCCGTTCCTTGACTTAAATAAAAGACAGCTAAAGGTATTGAAATATTTACAGACTGTGCAAACAATAAAAAGAGAAGATTACTGCCACATGATGGATGTTTCGACAATGACCGCCTACAGAGATTTGAATGATTTACTACGAAAAAGATTAATCAAACAAGAAGGAGAGGGTAGGGCAACAAAATATAAACTTGCAACCAACTAGTTTACGTATTTCATGGTAAGAACTTTTGTTTTGAGCTTGGTATATGCTATATTTTTTTATATTATCTTAAAGAAGTGAACTATTTTAAAATTAAATTACTTTTCTTTTTTCTTTCAATCTTTGTTCTATTGGCCTTCGCACTACCAGAATTTACAGTTAATATTAAAGATAAAAATTATAGGTATCCATCAATTGGTTTCTCTAAAATAGGAATTCCTAAAGATTTTGGCAGCTTTAAACCAAGCAACGGCATATTTTCTTCCACAATTATAAGAGGAATAATAGACTTTGGTGATGCTTCACAAGATCTAAATAAAGACGAAGAAGCTGAATCTATTTTAAAACAAATAAAAAACAGAGCGCTGGCAGCAGGACTTTACGATCTAGAAATTAATTTAGAAGAGAGCAGTAAAACTACTTATTATCTTTCTATAACTTTTCCTAATTATTATACAAATAAAAATAGTATAGCAAGCTGGTTAGTTACAAAAGGAGAAATAATTTTCATTACAGATGAATCATTTCAAATCTCCGATGCAGATATAACAAACGTAGAACTTTCCTATAATTATCCGTTCGATACTACCAACGGGAAAATCTACACTTTTAACGAGAACCTTCGTTTGAAATTAAGTAAAGATCTTAAACCAGAATTTGATTCTTTTATTCTTTCTAGCTCGGCGCAATCTTTTATCATGACTGTAGACGGCTCTCTGACTTACCAATTGGTACCCCAGACTAAAGAAGAAACACCTACATTAAGAGGTTTCCTTTCAACAGAGAATATAGATCTGGAAACGTTGATAATTGCAATGAACTTAACAAAATCGTATTTTGAAGAAAATACACCACTTAGCTGGAATGTACAAATTGAAGAAAGTTTAACAGAAAATGTTGTGCCCGAATTTAACCCAGATGGAGCAAGAACGATCGCTATAACATTTATAATAAGCACCATTCTTCTAGGATTATATATAATGTACAAATATGGTGTTAGGAATGCGTTGTGGTTTTTATTAGTGCTAACTTTAGAAATTACTTTCCTGATAGTATTATTAAAATTCTTTAGTGCTACTTTATCTATAGGAACGATTATAGGCTTTATTATTTCTTACTTATTGTTCACAGGTTTAAATATCGAGATAATTACTACAGATTTCAAAGAAATTACCAACTTAAAAAAATCCACGAGACTTGACTCTATACTATTAATAATTATAGTTATCCTACTACTAATGTGGACAGACTTGCCTGGAATTATAAAAGACGTGTTTGGTGTAGTAATCAGCCTTTGTGCTGTAATAATAGCTATATCCTTTATCTATTTAACAACCTTTAAACAATTACAACTAACCATTAAGAAAAAAATCTAAATTATATGTTTGATTTAATAGTACAAAAGAGAAATATAATATTCACAATTACTGGTTTATTTATTTTACTAGCCGGAGCAATTTTAACCTTTGTTAATAATGGTTTTTATTATGCAGACTTTAATCAAAAAATTAGTGTTAAATACTCTGCTTACCAAGATGAACTTGCAAAATTAGATAATGTAAGCAAGATAGATAGAAAAAATAATAAAATATATTTTGAAAGAACATCGCTTGTTGATTTAGAAAATAATATTAAAAATAAATTAGGAGAAGAAAAGCTTGCTGACTTTGGAATATTGGAAGTTAAGCCTTCGAACAAAAATGATTTACTAAGAAATATAATAGTATTATCGATTGTTTCTGTTGCAGCTTTAAACTTAATATTAATTTATTACAGTATTAGCCGTAGAAAAAAAATAAGTACCAACTACTACATCAAATTAAGTAGCCTTATTTTACTAACAGTTCTATTAAACCTAGCAACATTAAGTATTCTTTCTTTAATTTACCAAATAAAGGAATATCAACTGTATCTTCACGTAATATCCTTAGTAGTTATAATATTTATGTTATATAGATATCTTGGTAAGAAAGAAATGCAATTCTTTGCCAAAGACGATTTAAGCTTTCTGAAAGAAATAATTATTGTTTGGTTTGTTATTTTTGCTCCATTAATATTTAGCATGCAGGAAAACTTTATAATTCTAGGCATTTTGATTACCCTACAACTTGTATATACATTTGTTGCTACTTCAATAGTCATGAATTTAGATGTATTAAACGCCAGATCTATAAAAACTAGTGCTAGCGAAATATCAATACAAAATACAAAAACCCATACTTCACGACAGATAACAAAGCATTCTAATAAACATAAAGCGAAAAAGAAAAAAAATGTTTGAAATTAGCTTTAATATCTCATAGAATGTTTTTAGTTTAATTATTAAGTTATATCTATATTACATGTCACAAAAGACTACAAAAGTAGTAGATAATGACAATAGTAAGGAATCAGAAGCAATAACCATTAATGTTCAACCATTGCTTTTACCACTTGCTATTCTATTATCTTCACTAATTTTTTCTCTTAGTTTTTTCTTTAGTGTAAA
>CAYMSO010000008.1:0-83590 GCA_964393185.1 uncultured Candidatus Saccharibacteria bacterium
ATATAGGCAAGGTACTGTAGGAGATACGACAATCAAAGAGGAATTTTATGATTTTTTTCTAAAATATTTTACAACCTATCGAGATAAAAGAGCTGTGCTAGCAACGGATAAGAATCATATCGTCAAATTAATCCAACAAAACGGTGAAAAGGCCAGGCAAATATCCAATCAAACTTTGCTTAAAGTCAGAAAATCCATAGGTTCAATTTTTTAAGATTCAGAAAATAGCGGTCCGCATAAATATAATCTGTGAAAGTTAACAGTTGCTTGAAGCTTTTCTTGTGGAGTGGGTAACAAATTGACTTCTGTTAGATGTTCAATGTATTTCTTGCCAAATTTGCCATCAAGTTTCTGGTTGAGTTCAAGAAAGTTTTGATATCCTTCTATATCAAACGTGCCGGCTACTACTCTTTCCATAATGCTATTATTCTTTTCGTATAAAATCAAGCTGCAGTTGCGTTCTAGCGCTGTTAATCTTGCATATTTTTCAGCATTAGTAGGATCTTGGGTTATCATGAACTTCCAGACACCGCTATCCATGCCGAATCCAGAAAGTATCCAGGGTTCTACACTTTGGCCTTCTATTTCGATATTTGGTAATAATGGTGTATTGCTTACCCCGGGAATATATTTAGGAGTACCAATTTTACGTGTTATGGCTATGGTGTTTTGTAAATGTATTCCCTCGCCTACAAGCTTATTATATGTTGCTCCAGTATCGATTATTCCATCGACTAAAACTCTGGGCAAACTAATAGATTCGGGATGAACTTGCATAAATTTATTCTGGCCGTTGTTAATTAATGCGTAAGTAACAGATAATTGTTGTGATTGCAACGCAAGCACAACAGCTGTTAATGAACCAGATATTGGAGCTATCAACATCACTTCTGGGGTTTCTTGGCTAAGCGACTTGATTCTTTCCGTAAAAATTTTTTCTGCTTTTTTAGAGTCAAACCCAGGCAAAACTTCTATCCCTTCAGGTTTATTACCGAATATTTCAATATTGGGTTGTAATGGCTCCTCAGATACTATTGCCATAAAAGCGTGTTCAATCAGCAAAAAATAGAAATAATAAAAGCGCTGCTAAAAAATTTAAAATGATTGAATAGAATCAAAACTTAAAAATACTATCTGACGTCTAACTGTCTTTATTATTTCTTACCCTCAACTAACTCCACCAGTTTATTTACCCCCTTCCTCCTAGTCAATACAGTTCTAATCATTTCTCTACCTCGATCTGTGTCGTACTGTTTTTTAAGATTCTGATCTGATATTGCTTCTATTTCTGCATCAATATCTTTATTCTCTGGAACCAGATTGTACTCCATTGCAACAGAAATTAGTAAAATATCTATTTTAACCTTGTCTTCTGCCATTTTTTTCCATTCTTCTCTTTTCTTTTCCAAAGTTGTATTTTGAGTTTGAAGATAGGTATCAACATTTAAGTTCAAATTACTTAGTCTTGCTTTAAAATCATTTTCGTAAGCTTCTGCTTCTGATCTTATAAACGATTCTGGAATTTCAATATTAGTAATTTTTAGTGCTTCTTCAACTATATTGTTTCTATATTGTTCTTCCATTTGCTCATTCTTCAATCCTTCCAATCGTTCTTTTACTGATTTTCTTAATTCATCAAGAGTTTTTTCTTCTTTGTACTTTAATTCTTTAACTAATTCATCGTTGAGTTCAAAGTCAATAACTTTTGTCTCTTCTGAAGAAGTTTTCTTTTCTGTTTTCTCTGCATCTTTATTATCTGATTTAGGTTTGACTTCGTATTTCTTCAAAACCTCTGGCTTTACACCTGATCTGAGAATACTTCTGATGACTGAATCTACATCTTCATCAGAAACTTTTTCTACCTTTTTTTCTACCTTGATTTTTTTAAAATCACCCAACTTTACTTCTGGAAAATTTGTAAAACTAAATTTATATATAATCCCTTCTTTTGGATCAAATTTGTGCAAATCATACTGAAGCTGCGCGACCGGCTTCATTTTGTCTTTTTCTATAATTTCTACTGCTGGAATAGGCAACATGTTTCTAATTGCTTCGTCTAACAACTTGGTACCTAATTTAGCTTCAATAGCTTCTTTAGGACCTTTTCCCGGTCTAAAACCAGGAATCACAACATCTTTGGAAAGTTTACTATAAGCCTGATCAACAAATGTCTTGTACTCAGCAAAGTCTATGGTAACCTCGTACTCGATCAGATCCTTATCTTTTCGAGTTTGTTTGTATGTATATTTCATTAAAAGCTTAAGCCTAAAAATTAATCACGCGTAATTATAGCAGATTGCTGCTTGTCAAGATAGAAATATGATAAAGCCGGAAACTTTGTAGTGTATATGATTTGACCTACTCGTCGTACATGCTATTTTCAGGATCGTAATCCTCCATGTCTAGGAATGGATCAGTATCATCGAGTGTAAGATCTTCATCAACCCAAGTATCGTCGTCATCATTATCGCTACCATCGTCATCGCTTCCCGAAGAAGACTTTATTCCTTGTGTCAAAATTTGTGCATCCTCATCTACATCATCTTCTGCATGAATAATATCTCCCATGCTGTATGTTGATTCGTCTTCTGTACTGACAGCTGCTTCATCTTCAATGATTACTATATCTTCTTCGAGTACATCTTCTTCTTCCTTATTTTGATCTTTGTCTAAATCAGTATTTAATTTTTTGCCCATAGTTATTTTTTTAAATAGACTAAGAGACCATACATCATCGGAAGAATTATGTCAATAGTGCTCTTTTATAATACTAATAAGCCTTTCAGCTACTTTGGTATAGCTATACTCTTCCAAGAATTGCTGATTGGGGATTTTTTCGGGGAGATTTATAAGTGCTTCCATTTGAGTGGCTATCTCAGAAACATTAAAGGGATCAGCATATAAAGCGTTGTTTTTCATAATTTCTTTCATAACGTCTATGTTTGATGTTAAAACGTTTAAGCCAGTTGCATAAGCCTCCAAACATGGTAATGCTGCTCCTTCATAATAGCTCATCGACACAAATCCTTTAGCCATTCTATAGATTGAGTTGAGGTCGTTTTCTTCGGTATAGCCTAAAAACTTGATTTTAGGTATTAAGGCCTGTGTTTTAACTTCATCAAAAACCTCCTCGTAGAACCATCCTTTTTGTCCAACTATTATGTAATGATAATCAGGATAATTCCTAGAAAGTCTAGCAAAGGCTTTTATTATGTTTACATAATTTTTTCGTGGCTGAATCGTGCCTACGGATAATAAATATTTATCTGGTAACCCTAATCTGTCTTTAACTTCAGTATTGTCTTGCTCTGTGGGAGTTTTAAACACCCAGGCATTCAGCCCCGAACCTATACTTCGCGATTTTTTCTTTGTGACCGGGCAGTACTTATTTAAATCTCTAAGAGTAGTTAATGAATTAGTAGCAAAATATTTTGCTCTTTTTGCTTCTAATTTAAGTTGATATTTATAAAAAATAGAAGCTTTTTTTGGCCAAAACTGAGGATATTTTATTGGAATAATGTCGTGCAAAATTTGTATTGTATTTGGAAAGATTATTCCAAAAGAAAAATTGGCTGTAGAGATAAATAAATCAATTTTATTTTTTTTCAAATCACTACTAACTTTTACTATCCATTTGAAGTTAGGTCGTCGCGCTTCCATAACTTTAATTTCCATGTTAAAAAAATCCTTAAATAATTCAGCTTGTTTATAAGAATAGGTATATCCCACATACGAATTATGAGTATCTATTTGTTGAATCTTACGAGCAAGCTCGAATGTATAGTAAGCAATACCTGCCATGGATTCATTAATACAAGATAGGTCTATCCCAATTTTCATAACATATTGTCTAATTTTCTTATGTTTCTAGTATATAATATTGAGGTAATTTACGAAAACTAATTAATGATTAATAGTATTAAATTAAGAAATTATCGAAATCTAGATATTTCTGTTGCGGATATTGATTTAAGAAATTTGATAATCGCTAAAAATGGCAGTGGTAAGACTAATTTTTTGGAAGCTATTTTTTTTGCAATTACAGGAAATACTTTTAGGTCCATCAGTTCTAAATCCGAGGTGATTCGCCTTGGAGCAGAATTTGCGAAAATTGAGGTTAGCTTTGTAGCCGACAAGTTGGAAGTGATCATAACTAAAGCTCCAGATAGAATAACAGTAAGAAAACTTTTAAATCAAAAGCCAACACTGCGCAGAAAAATTAATGCTAAATATAAGGTGATACTTTTTGCTCCTCATTCTGTCGATTTAGTCAATGGATCTCCTTCTACAAGGCGCGAAGATCTTAATAATTTTCTAGTTCAGATTGATTTTAGATACGCAAGTTTAATATTGAAGTATGAAAAGATTCTAAGAAATAGGAATGCCTTAATCAAAAATATTAGAGAAGGCAAATCATCTCCTGCCGAATTGGATTTTTGGACTAAAGAGCTAGCTTTGCTAGGTTCGGAAATATACCTAAAACGCAATCAATTTTTTGATCAGATTTACCGTTATACACAAGCTGTTGCAGCTGATATTTATCATGATTTTCTTAATTTCGAAACTAAATACTTGCCCAACTTTAAGGCAGAGAATGATTATTTTGAATTGCTGTTGGAAAAATATAAAGCTAATGAAAGTAAAGAGCTTGCTGTTGGAAAAACTTTATACGGTATTCATAAAGACGATTACGAATTTATTCTTAACGATACCAATTTAAAGTTTTTTGGCTCGAGGGGACAGCAACGGATTGGGAGTTTTATATTCAAACTTGCGCAGAGTCAATATCTAAAATCACAAGGACAGTTCCACGACTGTATTTTTCTTATAGATGATTTGATGTCTGAGCTCGACGATAATCATAGGAAAAATATTTCGGCTTATATAATAAGCCAAGGTTTTCAGTATATCATTACAGGTGCAGATATTAAGGAAATCCCGGAAAATATGAAAGAGGCAAGTCGATTTATTGAACTTTAGTTCTGAATAAGTTATTAAAATCCTTGATAGTTTTTACTTCCTTGAGCGAGATGTAAACATCTAAAGCTTCGTTTGATGCTATTTTATCGCTTAAAGAGAATTTTTTTATTTCGTTAGTTGTTATGGCTGATCTAAAAGGCATTCTTAAAGATGTAGCTACTCCTGCAACAGGTGTAGAAAAATGCATTAAAAATGAATTATGACACTTTTTACAAGTAACTCTGTAAATAGTTTTGCCTTCATCCTTTGATACTGTCTCGTAGTCGGTGGAGCTATACCTGTTCCCACATTTATCGCAGAAATTTGGCATAAATTCTTGTGTGTTTGTTAAATTATTTGGTTGCGGATTCATCAACTTAATTCTTTAGCACTTATAGTATACCATTGCTAAAAGTTGAATTTCAAGTTATATTTCTAAACCGATAAACTTAAAGTGCTCTACTTTATACTTATTATTATCGTATGTAATACCTATAAAATCAACTCTCCAAACTACATCTTGCTTATTATTTGTATATAGCCAGTAATTAATTATACTTTTTAAATTCTTTAATTTCTTTCTAGTTAATGTATCGTATATGTAAAAAAATTTTGAATTACTTAAACTTTTTACCTCGATAAATACATAAAATCCTTTATCGTCAATCGCGATTATATCTATTTCTCCAGTACGATAAGTATAATTTTGTGCAATTAGCTTATACTTTAGACTTTTTATGTAATCTATGGCTAACTGCTCAGATTTTGCACCTTTGCGACGAGTATTAAAAAAGCCCATATGTAATTATATATGGGCTGTTCTTTCAAAATTCTTTCAATTGTAAGATTTTTTAACGTTTTGAGTACTGTTCTGCTTTTCTTGCCTTGTGTAGACCTGGTTTCTTTCTTTCGACCATTCTAGGATCTCTGGTTAGCAATCCTGCTTGTCTTACAGCTTTTTTATTATCTGGAGTTGCTTTTACTACTGCTCTTGCTAATCCGTGTCTAATTGCTTCCAACTGACCCTTAGGTCCGCTGCCCTTAACAACAGCAGTAAAATGAAAATCTTCTAGTTTTAAACCTGCAGCTAGAAAAGGCTCGCTAATCACATGCTTCGAATAGCTATCTTTGTATAGCTCATCAAACGGTTTACTGTTGACAGTACTTGCGCCTTTTCCTTCAAAAAGTCTAATTGATGCAGTTGCTGTTTTTCTTCTTCCTATTGTATATGTATATTTTTTTTCTGACATAGTTCAAATTTATTTAACTTTAGTTAAGTCTAGTGTAACTGGTTTTTGTGCTTCGTATTGATGTTCTGATCCTACAAATAGTTTCAAGTTAGTTATAACTTTATTTCCTCTCTTATTTTTCGGAAGCATTCCTTTAATAGCATTGCGTAAGACAAATGTTGGGTCCTGAGAAACCTTTGTTTGCAAATCTTCAATTGTTAATCCTCCGGGATAACCTGAATATTTTGTATAGAACTTAGTAAAAGTTTTTTTAGGCGCTACGTCGATTTTTTCGCTATTAATAACAATCACTTTGACTTTTGGGTCTATGTAATCTTTGATTTTAGGATTATTTTTTCCTAATAGCAGCTCTGCTACTGCTGTTGCAACTCTACCAATTCGCTGGCCCGCTGCATCCACCAAATACCATTTTTCTTCTATTTCTGTTTGACTAATACTTCTTGTTTTCATAATTTTAATTTACTAATTTTACTTACTATTTCTTCGAGTTTTAGCTGTCGAAACATTTCCTGTCTTTGTACCTCCACCAGAAGAAACTTTTTCTACAGCTTTACTAATTTTTCCAGTTAAAGATTTTTCTTTCTTTTTCTGTTCTTGTTTCTGTAATACATTACTAATTTTAGATTTTTTAGATTTAGCTTCTGTATTTACTAACATTACATAACATTGTTGAGCATTATCGCCTTTTCGGGATAAAGTCTTGATGACTCGTGTATATCCTGAAGTTCTATCCGATAACTTTTGATCAATAATTGTATACAGTCTATCTGCAGATCTTTCATTATTACCAAAAAAAGCAGATACCTGTCTTCTTGCATGATCGCTATCTACTTTTGCCTTTGTTACTAACTTATCAAAGACAGATTTTAGTAATCTTGCTTTTGCTGGTGTAGTTTTTATTTTTTCATTTCTTATTAGCTCAAGTACTTGGGATTTAACAAGGGCTTTTTTGTGAGCACTTGTTTTTCCTTGTAGCTTTAACTTTTTTCTATTAGTAAACATTGTAGTAAACTTAAATTATCTTAATTTCGTGTTTCTTTAATATTTTTATTAATTCATCCAATGATTTTTGCCCCATGCCTTTGATGTTTGCTAATTCCTCTTCTGTCATTCCATCTAAATTATTCAAGTCTTCATATCCTGATCTTAGTAATGCATTCGTTAATCTTGTAGAAAGATTCATTTCTGCTACTGGAAGTGGTTTTGCATTTTTTACCTCTTCCTTTACTTCTTCTGCTGGCTTTGCTAGGGAAATTGGTTTTAGTTTTTTACCTGTAGCCATCGAATCAGCAAGTTCTTGTAGGTGTCCAGACATTTTGAACAATATATCCGATGCAGTAAACAAAGCTTCTTCTGGTGTAATTGCTCCATTTGTAGTTACACTTAGATTTAATTGATCAAGATCTGTTTCTTGTCCAACTCTGGTAGGCAATACTTCGTAAGAAACAAGTCTAACTGGTGAATATCTAGCATCGATTGGTAATACTCCTAATTCCTTCCTTACCTCTTGATCGGGCATGCTATAACCTATTCCATTTGTTATATATAGGTCTGCTTCAAACTTAACATCGCTGGTAAGTTTTGTAATTATATAATCTTTGTTAATAATTTCTACTGCCGAATTTGGTTGAATATCGCTTACTGCTACTTCGACCACCTGTCCCTTTTTTCCATCAGCTTTTAGTTTGAGTACAACTGTCTCGTCTGATTTGGAAATGACTACTATATTCTTCACAGATAATAGAAGCGTAAGCACATCATCAGCTAATCCATTTAAAGTAGAAAATTCATGCTCAACCCCCTTTAGCTTAACTGCAGAAACAGCAGAGCCAGGGATTGATGATAGTAATATTCTTCTCAAAATATTTCCTATTGTATTACCATATCCCTTAGGAAAAGGTCCTATTTGGAAAACAGCTTGATTTGCATCATCACTTATCTTATCTATATTAAAAGCATTTAATGCAATCATAATATCTTTAGTTATATATAAATTATATTTTATCTTGAGTACAACTCAATTATTAATCTTTCCTTAATTGAAGGATCAATTTCGTCTCTAGTTGGTACGGCAATCACCTTTCCGCCATTTTCTAATCTCGATAACCATTTCGGAACTACATGCGATCTTAAAGATTGTTGAATTTGTTTTACAATAGGTGATTTTTGAAATTTATCAGAAAATTCGATTTCGTCTCCTTCGTTCATAATTGTTGAAGGAGTTCTATGTTTCTTTCCATTTACCTTGATATGACCATGTGTTATGAATTGCCTTGCCTGTGTTCTAGTTTCTGCTAAGCCTAATTTGAATAATACATTATCTGCTCTTAACTCTAACAACTGAAGTAGCCTTGTGCTTGTGTTGCCTGTTGATTTAAGTGCCAATGTGTAGAATCTTCTGAATTGAGCTTCAGTCATCCCATAGGTTCTTTTTACTTTTTGTTTTTCTCTGAACTGAAAAGCATATTCCGATGATCGTTTCTTCAAAGTAGGAAACTGACCAGGTAATGTTGGTCTTCTTCTCCACTTTTCACCTGAGCCTAAGACTGTTGCCGACTCTCTTCTGTTTATTCTCCATTTTGGTCCTGTATATCTCATATTTTAATATATTACTTTCTAATTATTTTTTAGGTTGTCTTCTTGGCTTACACCCTCCATGAGGAATTGGTGTATGATCTGACAACAATGTAATTTTGATACCTGCTGATCTAATACCTTTTATTGCAGCCTGCCTTCCTACTCCTATACCTGTAACAACAACTTCAGCTTCTCTAGCACCTAGATCACGTGCCTTTGATGCTGCATCTTCTCCAGCTCTGGTAGATGCATATGCGGTACTCTTTTTGCTTCCCTTAAAACCAACTGCCCCACAGCTGCTAGATGAGATCACGTTACCTTCGTAGTCAGAAGTACTTACTATTGTATTGTTATAAGTAGCTTTAACATGAATCAAAATTTTAGGTGGTGCGCTTTTCTTCTTTTTCTTTTTGGTCTGCACCTTTTTTGTTGATACTTGTTTTAAATCTTTTTTTGCCATATTAAATCAATATAGTTAATTACTTTAGTCCTGCTTTAGGTTTTAATCCTCCAACGGCTATAGATTTTCCTTTTCGTGTTCTGCAATTTGATCTGGTATTTTGACCTCGTACTGGTAAACCAGCCTTGTGTCTTAATCCTCTATAGGTTCTAATTTCCTTTAGTCGTTTAATTGCTTGAAATACTCTTTGTTTTACTTGACCTTCTGTCGGAACATTTTTTTCTATATATTCGTATAACCTCTTAAGTTCTACATCTGTTAATTCTTTTGCTCTTTTTTCTGGATCAACATTTGTAGCATTCAATATATCCAAAGCTGTTTTTCTACCTATTCCATAAATGTAGGTAAGCGCGATTTTTGCTTTTTTTTCGTTTGGTATCTCAACTCCCACTATTCTGGCCATATATTTTCGTTAAAAAAATTTGTCTTAAGATTATAGCATCTGGCTATAAAAATGTTTATTAAATAAATTATCCCTGCTTTTGCTTATGTCTTGGATTTGTTTTGCAATAAACGTAATAAACTGGTTTTATTTTTATTTTTCCATTAGGCGTTGTTACCTTTTTTCTTCTCTTAACAATGTAGCAACCATTACATCTCTTTTTTAAACTTGCTTTTGCTTTCATAGTATTTAAATTTCAAGGAGTATTTATATCAAATTTATTTATTTTCGTAAACAGAATTATTTCTTCGGCCTTCTTGGAGGGCCTCCTTCTGTTTTACGCTTGGTAAGTCTGTATACTATTCTACCTACATTAATATCATATAGGGAAATTTCTACTCTTACTTGATCTCCTTTTACTAACTGAATAAAGTTTGTCCGCATTTTGCCCGAAACATAACATTTCACAAAATGCTTTAATCCTTTAAAATCAACTTCTACATTATACTCCAAGCCTGGCAGAATATCTACAATAGTCCCCTCTACTACAACTGTTTTATTATCTACGCTCTTATTATTTTGATTCATTAAGGGTTAACTCGACCGAGTAATGATAGCAAATCAATTACTTATTATCAATTATGTTTTTTCTTTTTTAGATTTTTGCTATTGACGTATAGAGTGGATCCAAGGACAATCATAATTGTACCTATTATAAATGGTGCATAAGACACAATATCGTCTGCAATTGCCGTTTTGGGTATACTAGATGCATTGGTACCTGTTACATTACTATTTCCTGTGTATATACCAGTATTCGTTCCTGTATTTCCTGTATTCGTGCCAGTATTTGTACCAGTGTTATTTCCTGTGTTGCTCCCGGTATTTGATCCTGTGTTATTTCCAGTATTGCCTCCAGTATCAGTCCCAACCTGTTGGGTAGAAATCTGAATAGTTAATTCATTAGAATTATATTGCAAACCAACACCCGCTGTCCTAACTAATTGTGTTCCATTTATATCTGTTATGACTTTTATTGGCGTAGTTCCAGGTGATTGAGATTGAAATTCAATTTCTACAACATTGGTATTTACTGCTAGAGTTTGTCCAGATGGCGCAATTGCTCTGTATCTAAATCGACCTACAGAATCTATCTGATTATCTGTTGATGGATCGGGAATACTAAACACTGTGTCTAGCTTTGTAGCCTGAATACCAGTTACTGTATTATCAGCATCTATTGCCTGTAACTTTGAAGGATCAAAATCAACTACGATTCTGTATTCACTAATCTGGATTTGATTGGTTTTGATTTCGATTCTAACTTTAAATCTTTCTCCGTTTGCTACAGATGTTTTTGTTGACGAAAGAAGTACGCTTGCATTGACCGTACTAGACCCACCTCCTTCGATTGGACCAAAAGTTGGTTGGGCAATACTATCTGCCTGAGCACTTACTTTAGGAATTAAGATATCTATTAAATTCGCCATTTATCAATCATAAATCTTCAGTAACAGTATATCAATTAATTTACGCTAAACGTAGTGAGTGGCGTATTCTTAGTTTTAGGTTATTAGTTTATTGAGTTATTCCGAAATGAAACTCCGACCTTGTACCTCTTGCTTTGTCTTTAAATTAAGGATGACGGACCACCACTCATCGAATCTGAAAAGTGTTAAACTGTTGTGAGTAAAATTATAAACATGAAATATAAGGTCTCTGTTGTAATAGTTACTTGGAATAACGAAAAAGATATAGAAGAATGCTTAAACAGTGTTCTTGATCAAGATTTCGATAACTACAACGTGATTGTATTCGACAATGCATCAACAGACAAAACGTTTGAAATTGTTAATGATTTTAAAAACAAATATACAAGACTAGAAGTTATGTCTTCTCCTGTTAATCTTTACTTAACCGGTGGGAATAATCGGGCAATGCAATATGCTATAGATAACTTTTCGCCTGACTATATTCTTTGTCTAAATCCAGATACTTATGTAGAACCAAACTTATTAAGTTCACTTTTAAGAGTAATAGAATCTGATAGTGAAATTGCTGCGGTAGGACCCAAAATAAAATTCTGGAGCAACAAGAATGAAGGTTTGATCAATTCGGTTGGTCTTATTTATGATGGATTTATGCAGGCTTACGACCGAGGTTTGATGGAAGAAGACAAGGGGCAGTACGATAAGACCGAAGAAGTCTTCGCCGTATCGGGCACCTGCGTACTTTATCGACGCTTGGCACTAGACAAAGTAGGACTATACTACGAACCTATCAAAATGTATTTAGATGAAGTTGAACTTGCTATTCGAATTCGGAAAGCTGGATATAAAATAATGTATGTTCCGGATACAACCGTTGGACACAAATATATGCAATCTACCGATCAGAACAAATTATTGTTTGTTAAAAAGCAACAGACGAAAGCTTGGCTGTTAATTGCACTTAGACATTATCCACTAAAAAGTAAGCTTGCAATGATCAAAAAGTATTTGTCGTTTAAGTTTATGGGATTAATTAAACAAAACAAAGTAACTAAAAGTCGCCAACAATTTGGATAGTAAATACCTACAATGCGATAAAAATTTTGGTTGCCAGACAATTAGAAATGGGTATAGAATAGCAACAATCTAATTCTTATACTAAATTTATGAGTAATACATTTTATGGTGCAGTCGGAGCAACAAGCTTTACAAGTCGTGACAGTACAGCACGATATGATGCTCCAATGGATGTACAAGATGATATAACAGATTATATAAGACCAGAAAGCCTTGAGGAAGTTAGAGCTTTAGAAAAAATTAAATTATTTGCTCAATCTCAAGGCTTAGACTTAACTCCAGAAGTACAAAGAAGCCTCTTTTTTGAATACTGTAGAACAGGTCAAATTGGCAATAATGGAGTAAATAATCAAGCCGAATCATAATTATTGCTCACAAGAAATCTCGTTGACACAGCTTATTTTAAGTTGAGATAACTATTGAGCTTTAAACCACAAGCCATTGCCAGCCTAAAAAACTTGAGGTAAAATTCTTAAAAGCATTGACGGAAGCAATAGGTTTAAAAGTGAAAAGTAGAAAGCATGGCGGTTGCTGCGAGCCTTGCCACTAATTAAACTAAACTACACTTTCTGAGCTTAAAACTTGAATAACGAGTGTCCTCCAAACCTACAGCGTAAGAGGAAATTGAGGTGGTACCGCTGGCAAAATCCCAGTCCTCAGTTAACAAATTAGTTAATTGATGGATATGAAAAAAATCACAATTGGAATTATAGGCAATGGTAGGTTTGGAAAGCTTCTATTAAATACTTTTAAAAATCATTTAGAGAATTCAAAGGTATTAGCCTACTCCCGCAGAGAAATTCCTGATCAAAAAATTTTCTTCGAACTTAGGGATGTAGCTTCTTGTGATATCGTGATTCCCACAGTTCCAATCTCAGTTTTTGAAGATACTATTAAAAACATTTCCAAGTTTCTAAAACCTGGTAGTTTAATTGTTGATGTGTGTTCTGTATCTATACACCCGGCAAATGTTCTTTTAGAAAATCTACAAGGAGATATAGACATTTTGTCTACCCATCCTATGTTTGGGCCCGACAGCACCGAAAACGGCAAAAACTTTAAAGGTCTAAAATTCATTTTTAAAGAGCTAAGAATTAGAAATCACCGGCCTACCGGAGTGTTTAGCACGCAGGCAGATGAATTAAGTAAAATATTTTTAAACTTCTGGAAAGAACTTGGTTGTGATATGGTTGAGCTTTCGCCGGAAGATCATGACAAACAAGCTGCATATACACATGCGTTTGCTTTTCTGATAGGTAGGATAGGAATATTAATGAATGTAAGAAAAAATAATATTTCTACCAAAGGCTTTGAGGGACTTTTGTATAATCAATTAGCTGTAGAAAACGATACCTCGCAGCTTTTTGATGATATGATGAAATATAATCCTTACGTAAAGGAAATGATTCGTGATTTTGATAGAAGTTTTAGTACAATAAAGAATAAAATCAATAATAATTAGTAATTAATATATAAAAATGGAATTAACAAAACAAAAAATTTTAGAGCTTGTAGCTCAGATCAAAATAGCCAAAATTCTTTCGTTAGAAAAGCACCCCAATGCTGATAGATTGCTAATTGTTCAAATAGACGATGGTGAATCAAGAAAACAAATTGTGACAGGAGCTAATAACTTTAAGGAAGGGGACTTTGTACCTTATCTTGGTGAGGGCAAAATAGTCCCTGGTTTTTTAATTTTTGAAAATCAAGAGATTATCTTACAAAAAAAGCCTCTAAGAGGTATAGATTCCGAAGGGATGATTTTGGCAGAAGACGAGATTGGGCTGGGACATGATCATGAAGGAATCATGATTATCAAGCCCGAAATTCTAAATTCGAAGCTGCAAGATGATGAAATTTTAGGAAAGTCTCTGATCCAGGTAATGAATTCTGATAAATTAAATGTGATTTTTAGAAATGCTGGGATTGTTGAAGTTAGTGCTGAGCTACAAAAAAGAATAGATTTGATTATGTCTATTGGAAGCTCTGAAACCGGAGGCGAAGTTATCGGAGCTGAAGATTTACCAAAAATTTTAACTTCGGGCGAGACTCTTTATACATATGATGGCTTTGAGCCTTCAGGCCAAATGCATATTGCACAGGGAGTTATTAGAGCTATTAATACAAATAAAATGATTGAAGCTGGATTTATCTTTAGAATGTGGGTTGCCGACTGGTTTGGTTACTTAAACAACAAAATGGGAGGTGATATGGAAAGGATTAAGAAGGTGGGTAAATATTTTATAGAGATTTGGAAAGCTGTGGGAATGAATTTGGACAAAACCGAATTTCTATGGACGAGTGATTTTATAAGTCAAAAAGAATACTGGGAATTAGTTATGAAAGTTACAAAAAGCTCTAGCCTACGAAGAGTCTTAAAGACTGTCGAAATTATGGGACGGACAGAAACTGATGAACTGACAGCTGCACACATGCTCTACCCTTGCATGCAAGTTGCCGATATATTCCATGTGATGAAGTGCCAGGTAACAGAGCTTGGAATGGATCAGAGAAAAATTAATATGTTGGCTCGCGAAGTGGGTCCTGAATTAGGTTTTTGGAAACCAGTTATTGTTAGCCACGGGATGCTGCAGGGGCTACAAAAACCCATGGGTAATAAAATTAGAACTAAAATTATTTTAGATAAAAATAATCCATCGACAAATTTTCAGAATGCTTCATTTGAACTAGTTGAGGCAAATGGTGAAGTAAGGATGAAAACTAAAGATAATTACTCCGGAAGCGAGGCTATTTTATCTGTTGATTCAATTCCTCAACTTCCATTCACAGTTTGTGGATCTACAATTGAAGACTGGAAATCGGATAATAATTCAATAGTATTGACTGTCAGCAGATATGATATTGATCCAGTAGAAAGAACTATTTCGATGAAGATGAGCAAATCGAAGCCAGATACTGCAATTTTTATGACAGATTCGGAAGAAGATGTGAAAAGAAAAATAATAAAAGCATACTGTCCTGAAGGAATTGCAGAGGACAATCCTATATTGGACTACTGTAAACAAATTATTTTCCAAGCACACTTTTTGTTGAGAGAAAAACCTCTTTTGCAAAATGGCAAGTTTGTAGTTGAACGTGATGATAAATTTGGTGGAACTGTAGAATATTCTAGCTACGAAGAAGTAAGAAAAGACTTTGTCGAGAAAAAACTTTTCCCACTAGATCTAAAAAACGCAGTGATTAAATATCTAAATGAGTTATTAAGACCTGTGCGTGAACACTTTACCAACAACGAAGAAGCAAAAAAGTTATTGGAGGAAGTTAAGAGTTTTCAGGTAACAAGATGATTTTAATGTATATACATTATTGACACAGAGTAAGTATTAAAATATAATGTATATGCATTAGGCAAAAACTATGGCGAACAAATATACAACCTTATCTATAAAAATAGAAACATATGAAATGCTTAAAGATCTCTCAATTAAGCTAGATGTCCCTATTGTTAAGGTCCTAGAAATCAGTGTTAGCAAATACGCTTCAAATAGAATAGCTGGTAAAAAAAGTGAGTTTTGGAGAAAATGGGATGAAATAGTAGATAAACTTAATCTTCCCGAAAAGAATATGACATTAAAGGATCTTAAAATTGAAGATGCATATTTGGATGATGATTTGTTAGGTTAGTAAAAAATGTATTTGATAGATACAAATATATTCACATTAAAAGCTGTTGAAAAATATATTCAGCTTAGAAATAAAGAACAATTAATTGCTGAGGCTATATCAGAAATTCCAGGAGAGGAATGCTACATCACTGATTTTGTACTAACAGAGCTAACTACTCTACTTACAAAGGTTATTCCTACAAAATATTCATTGACAAAAAAACAAAATGAAGAATTATTTTTTGGTACTGCTATCCTGGTTAGGGACTTAATATTGAAAGAAATGAATTTGATTTTCCCTAACAATGAAGAATTTAATAAAGGTATAGATCTATACTTTAATCAATTTACAAAAGCAAACAAAACAAAATTATTGTCTTTGACAGATTGCTTACTTCTAAGTATTGCAGAATATAGAGGATTAGAGTTAGTTACATTAGATCAAAAATTAACTGCAGCTGCATCTAGAGCCGGCATAGCATGTTTTAACTCGTAGGAGAAGAATTTAATTTTCAGTTTAAACTAAATAACCTTCACGCCTAATTTCTAAAGCTTTTGTAGTATTTCACGATCAATATGTTGCTGAAATCCACTATGCGACTTTTAACTAGTTGCTACGGTAACATATTGATTTATCTATTGGTCTGACTTCAGTAACATTTCACTGATCTACTACATAATATGTTTATATTTACAAATCGCCAATTATCAATATATAATTCGCTACTTAAGTAGCCTAAATATGGGATCTTTATCATTAGATGGACAAATTACTGTGCAGGAGTTTGGAGTAAACCGAGGTGGGATTATTCCCAGTGGACCAGTTGGAATTAAGGCAATAATAGAAGAAGCTTACAAATTATCTTTAGATTCCAGATTTAATCTTAGTAGCGTTGATTATTTAAAAAGCGCACAGGTATTTAGTCAGGATTATGAAGCAATGGTTAGAGAATTAAATTCAGGAATTGTTATTTCGGAGTCTGTAACAAGTTATGGGCCACAAATACGTGAATTGCTAAATCCTCAAAAAATGAATTCTGCACAGTTAACGCAATTTAATTCTTTCAACAATCTTGTAAAGGACGAGATAATCCTAAGTCGTTTTTTTGGAGAACTTAAGAATACTCTTCTATCAGAATTTAGGTCGAATCTTGAGGGGATAGATGTAGCAGATGAAATTAGAATGTTTATTACTGTACCAAGTTTACCACGGCATTTACGTATACAAAGTTTTGGTCAAAATGATACGGAAAAAACAAGTACAAGTGTGACATTTGTATATATAACTGGAGAGCAAGTTTTACCAGTACCTTATCAATTATTGCAATTTTGTAAAGATATAATTTTTTATGGACACACATTAGAAAATAGAGAGATAAAACGTCCAATAGTTAGTTCAGAAATAGCTTTACAGCAATCATTAATTCAGGCGATTTTTGATGCTCAAAAAGAATCTTAATAACTTTTCATTACGATTGCCACTACGTTTTGTAGGATAGTAACCAATATATGATTGTTATGCCATTGACTTATACCACTTCCAGGAAGAAGAAATCATATCATCTATGTTTCGCTCTGCTTTCCACCCTAGTTGTTTCAGGGCTTTGTCTGAATTGGCACAAATTGCAACTGCATCCCCGGCTCTTCTTGGAGCAATCGTATACTTTAACTTTTCTCCTGTTACTTTTTCGAATGACTTGACTATTTCCATAACAGTTGTGCCCTGCTTTGTACCAAGGTTATATACATGGTGCCCTGAGTTTTTATCCAGATATTCAATGGCCTTAACATGAGCATCTATCAAATCAACTACATGAATATAATCTCGTATACAAGTGCCATCCCGCGTCTCATAATCATTACCAAATATTTGTAATTCAAAATTATTTAAGCCAAGGTGAGAAGTCATAATTCTTGGAATAATATTGTTAGAATTTTTATCTGTGTCTCCAATCAATCCATCATCATGATTACCACCTACGTTAAAGTAGCGCAGAACAACTGAATTAAGCCCCCATGCTTTATTACAATCTTTAATAATTTGCTCAGAAAATAGTTTGGAAAATCCATATGGAGATTCCGGATGCAGCGGTGAATCTTCTTTTACTTCCGCGACTAAAGGTGTTCCGTAAACCGCAGCCGTAGACGAAAAGATAAAATTCTTTATATTTTGATTATGAGCCCACCTAAGCAAGTTGATAGTTCCACCAACGTTATTATTGTAGTACTCCAATGGTTTTTCTACGGATTCCCCCACAGCTTTTAGCGCTGCAAAATGTACAATTGCATCGATTGGCTCGTTTATTCTCAAATTGCCCAGATCGTATCTTAAATCAGCCTGAATAAATTCCACTTTCTTTCCAGTCAGCTTTGTGATTCTTGTTAAATTTGAGTCATCCGATCTAGACAAATTGTCCAGTACAATTGGATTAAAACCACGTTCTATTAAGGCTAATACCATGTGTGATCCAATATAGCCAGTACCTCCTGTTACTAAAATATTTTTCATGACAAAATTTTTTAACTAAGCTAGTATAGCAAAAGGTTAGTTTAAAAAATTTTAATTATTAACAAAAAGAATATTAGTATATTTAATTTAAAAGCATTTATCGAATTCCATGAAATTAGCATTAATAACTGGCTCTGCAGGGTTTATAGGAACAAATCTCTGCAAAAAGTTACTCAGTCAAAACTACGCAATTATAGGCATAGATAATTTTAGTTCTTCCGAGCAATGGAAATCTAAGTTATTTGAAAATAATGATAATTATGAGTTTATAGAAGGAGACATTAATCATTCAATTCTTGATATCTTGGGACATTCCAGACTATTAAAGAAATTGAATACCATAGACGAGATTTACAATTTGGCTTGTCCTGCTTCGCCTCCCAGATATAGAGAGCTATCTTTAGAAACAATAAATGTATGTACAACTGGAACAAAAAATGTTTTGGAAGTTGCAAAAAGATATAATGCAAGACTTCTTCATGCCTCAACATCGGAAGTTTATGGCGATCCACTTGAGCATCCTCAAAAAGAAACTTATAGAGGCAACGTAAACACAATTGGAGCTAGAAGCTGCTATGACGAAGGAAAACGAATAGCAGAAACAATTTGCTATGAATATAGAAGATTATTTGATTTAGATATTAAGATTGTAAGAATATTTAATACTTACGGTCCCTACATGGATCCTCTGGATGGAAGAGTTATAACTAATTTTATACATCAAGCACTTGGTGGTACAGATATTACTGTTTACGGTGATGGACTACAAACAAGATCTTTTCAGTATATAGATGATTTGTTGACAGCATTCGAAAAATTAATGAATCAAGCAAAAAACGTTATGGGGCCAGTTAATATTGGAAATCCCAATGAATTCACAGTAGTCGAACTTGCCAAAGAAATAGTTAAGCTTACCAATTCTTCAAGCAAAATAGTTAAGATCCCCCCTACCGAAGAATACGTAGACGATCCTAAAGTAAGAAAGCCAGATATTAGACTGGCACAAAATTTATTAAAATGGTATCCTGAAGTTCAGTTGCGAGAAGGTTTACTAAAAACTCTAGAATATTATATCCACTTATGAATACATTATCATTTATAATACCTGCCTACAACGAGGAAAAAACTTTAGAAGACTTGGTCAAGAAAGTCTTGGCTTTATCTCTTCCTAATGATTTTAAAAAGGAAATTATTATTGTTAACGACGGATCAAAAGACTCAACTGGTAAAATTGTAGACATGTTAGATAAGCAGAGTCCAGAAGTTAAGGGGTTCCACAACGAAAAAAATTCAGGTAAAAGCCAAACCGTTAGGAATGGAATATTAAAATCTACAGGCGATATTGTAGTAATACAAGATGCAGATTTTGAATATGAACCAGAAGAAATAATTGATATGTTGAATAAGAAAATAAAAGAAAACCTGAACGTGGTGTACGGAAATAGATTTGGGAAAAAGAATAAAGTAATTTATTTACAAAACTACATAGGTAATAAGTTCTTATCTTTTGTATCAAATATATTTACATTTCCTAGAATCAAAACTTGGATACCCGACATGGAGGTGTGCTACAAAATGGCAGATGGTGATGTATTTAGAGAGATCGCACAAACAATAGAATCTAAAAGTACATTTGGTTTAGAACCCGAAATTACTGCTAAATTCTCTAAATTTAGAAAACAAAATGGGAATCACTTAACGTTTGGAATAGTATCTATCACCTACAATGCTCGAACAATTGAAGAAGGAAAAAAAATGAAAGCTTTTAATGATGGCTTCAAAGCTCTGTGGGAAATTATTAAGTTTAATATACTCAAATAATTAAGACTTCCTTCCAATCGCCCAAAGATTCTTACCAAAAGGGGGTTTAATCAATTTCTCCATGTTTTTTACAACTGGAATTACAAGTCTATCGTAAATTTGGACTGACTTGGTACTTAAATCACCTTTTTTGAGTAATCGAAAATTTATAAGCCATGGCAATATACCAAAAATATCTGAATAGTTTAACTTTATGATTTCAAAGCCTGAAGCTTTTAGTATATTTCCTAATGTCTCCTTCGAATACCTCCTATAATGGCCTACTTTTCTATCAAATTCTCCATAGAGAAATTGTAGTGCAGGAACGTAAATACACACGTAAGCGCCATGTTTCATTAGACCGTTAATCAACTTAAGCTCTTCTAAATCTTTTTCTACATGCTCGAGAACATTTATATAAAAAATGGTATCGAAATCTTTGGGTAGTTCGTTTTGTACTTCATTTAGGAAACCACATTTAGAAATTAGTGTTGTGGAAGGTAGCGACTTAAGTTCATTTTTCTGTTGATCAAACATTTCGGTAGATGGCTCTACTGTATACAATTCCTGAATTCTACCCGAATGTAGTAAATAATTACTGAATGTACCTGAACCGGCACCAACTTCTAATGTTTTTTTACCAATATATGGTCCAAACTCTTGTATTAGCCAATTATAGTAGTTAACTGCAACAGACATAGTTTCTAGGTCCGCGCCAATATATTTTCTTTGATTCTGTGTTGTTCTCATAAGCTCGGGTTAAACTTAGGTAAGAAATATTTACAACTATGTAGTCGAAAAGCTCACATCTCTATTACATCTTTTTTAATTAAATGATCTCTGTATAGTTATCTAATAGTCTGACTAATAGTGCTAAATTGCGTTATATCTATAGTACTGTTATTATAATTAGACATTGGAATAGTATATAATAATTTACTAAAATAGAATACATATTTTTATGAAAGAAGTTCTAGCATCTGTAATTATTCCACATTATAATCTTCCTGATTTTTTAGATGAAGCAATTGAATCTGTACTTAATCAAACATTCGATAATTTCGAATTAATAGTGGTTGATTTAGGCTCGGATGACCCTAAAGCACTACAAATTTTAAATAAATACTCAAAATACTTAAATTTTAGAGTCGTAACAAAAAAACTAAAATGGAATCTTCCCGAAGCTAGAAACATTGGGATCCGTGAAGCAAAGGGTAAGTATATTTGCTGTTTAGATGCAGATGATATTTACTATCCAGACTTTTTAAAAAAGACAGTAGATATACTAGAAAAAGATATAGAAGAAAAACTAGGATTCGTTACCACTTTTGTAGAACTATTTGATAATGAGAAGGGAATATGGCAATTCGAAAGACCAAATATTGCAAGAATGCTGACTGAAAATGCAGCCCATGTTGCCTCTTTATTTAGAAAAGAAGTATGGGAGAAAGTAAACGGTTACGACACAACTTTAGTTGGATATCAGGATTGGAATTTTTGGATTTCGATAGTAGAACGTGGTTACTTGTGGGAAGTTTTAGAAGAGCCTTTGTTTAAGTATAGAAGAAGAGAACAATCTATGCTTACCAGTAGCAAACGAAAAGATTTAGGTCTATATGAAAGTATAATCGATAAACACACAAAGATCTTTAAGGCTAACTATAAAAACTTATTGATATATATTCGTGATAGACATAATAAACTCACCGACGAGAACAAACACCTTACCAATGTAGTAAATAACTACGAGAAAGACTTAAGAAAAGCGAGCCGTGAGGTTTCGATACTTAAATTTCAAAATCAGTCTTTAGAGGGTATGCGGGTACAGTTCGAAGCAATTCAGAGAAGTATACTTTGGCAAATTAGAAATTTGATAAAAGATAGAAGTTTACCGTTAAAACAAAGAATTAAACTTGCGCTACGAATTCTATTTAGAATTTTACCTTTTGGCGAAAATCTAAAAAAACAATTGATCAAGTTAAGACCAAAGAAAGTTATCCATATAATTAATCAACTACACGAAGGACCTTTAGTTTCTGTTGTGATTCCATTATATAACTATGGTAGATACATAGATGAAGCAGTACAATCAGTGCTTGACCAAGGCCTTGGCAACAAAGTAGAAATTATTATAGTCGAAGGATTCTCTTCGGATGGAACCCGAGAAATGGTGAAGGAAAGAAAATGGTTGCATACAAAAATCATTTTTCAAGATCATCGAGCTTCTATAGGAGAAAATCGTTTACTGGGAATAAGTACCGCCAAGGGAAAGTACATTTGCTGCTTGGATGCAGATGATAAATTAGGTAAAGGTTATTTGAAGCATGCAATCGAAGTATTAGAAGTAGGTCATTATGATGTAGCTTATCCTGATACAAAACAATTTGAGGAAGATGATAAAGAAATTATTGCACCAGATGTTTTTGTACTCGACAATTTATTCCATTGGAACTATATTTCTACGATCGCCGTATTTAGAAAATCTTTTTGGGAAGAAAACAAAGTAGGTTACAGCTTTGATAGAGAGACATTTGAAGATTGGGATTTTTGGATGCGTATGGCGAGCAAAGGTGCCAGATTTGTCCATATCCCTGGTTTTTACCATGTATACAGAGTGCATACCAGCGAAAGTGAGAGTATGACAGACATAAGACTTGCTAAACAAAAAGAAAGAGAAGAGATGACAAAGAATAACTTTAAAGAGTTCTTGGGGTCTGAAGAATACAGGCACGCGCTGAATAGATTAAGCACAATTTTTAAAATAAAAAATCCCTATATTAATATCAAATGGAAAAGAAAATAAAAATATCTATAATCACACCTGTATTTAATGGTGAGAAATTTATAAAAGATGTAATCGATAACATCAAAAGTCAGAATTACGAGAACTATGAACATATAATAATAGATGGTGGTTCTAGAGATAATACTGTAAAAATAATTGAAGAAAATAAGCATACCAAGTTAAAGTACATCTCCGAGAAGGATAACGGTCAATCCGATGCACTCAATAAAGGTTTTAAAATGGCATCTGGTGAAGTGATTACGTGGTTGTGTGCCGATGATCTGTATGTAGATACAAGCGTACTTGCTAAAGTTGCAAATTATTTTCAAAATGAAGAGACTAATATAATTTATGGTCGATGTAAGTTACTTGACTTAGAAACCAATGAAGAGTCTCTTATACCTCAAAATGCTGTTACAGAAGAAGATCTTATAAGATGGTGGAACTGGGCTATAGTCCCTCCCCAACCAGCTATCTTCTTTAGAGATAGGATTCTAAAAGAAGCAGGTTATCTGGATGCTTCTCTAAACTATTGTATGGATCACGATTTATGGCTTAAATTTCTTAAAAATGGCCATGAATTTAAACTTGTTGATGACATTTTTGCAATTTACAGAGTTCATCCGGACTCGAAAACTGGTAGCCAAACCGCAAAATTTGTAAAAGAACACGACAAAGTAGGAAAAAGATATTGGGGCTCTAAATTATCTTTGAGATATTACATAAGATTTTTGCAATACTTCTATGCAAGATACTATAAATTTAAGAACGTTTTCGAATGGCTAAAGAAGTAGGGGTTAAAAATATCCTCTTAATTAACTCTGTTTTCGGAGCAGGTGGAGGAGCCGAAACTATAGCTACTCATTTGTTGGAAACCTTTCCAACTAAAGGAATAGAAACAAGTATGATTTCTGGGGTTAAGCTAAAGGAAAGCAAACGTGTTATTGCAACTCCCAAAAATCCAATAGACAAACTACTAAAGATAATTTTTAAAAAAGATAAATTTAATATCGAGAATATTTTAAGATACTTAACCGGGCTTAACGATATTTTCTTTGCATGGCCGTTTTTACTTCCCTTCAAAAGTATTTATAGAAAAGCTGATATTATAAATTTACACAATTTGCATGGGCACTATTTTTCTATACTAGCGCTACCTATTTTTAGTGCACACAAAAGGGTATTCTGGACACTGCACGATACTTGGGCAATAATGGGCAAAGCTCCTACAATTCACGGGGAATGTACTGAGAAATGTTTTCGGCAAAAAAAGTGCGAGCATATGGATATGTATCCCAAAATGTATAGAAACAGAACACGTTTTATCAAAAAGCTTAAAAAATGGCTTTATCATAAATGTGATATGACTATAATCTGCCCTTCCGAATGGCTTAAAGATGAGGTTATTAAGTCAGGAATGTTTCCAGATGAATCAAAAATCATGTGTATTAACAATGGGATAGATTTATCCAGGTTTGAAGGTTTAGATAAAATGCAGCTAAGAAAAGAGTTTAATCTTCCTACCGACAAGAAAATTGTGTTTTTTCAAGCCGCATGGGTTACTAATCCTGAGAAAGGGATTATGGATGCCCTTCAGGATATAAAAATAGATAACAGGGAGAAGACCTTTATATTGCTTATAGGTTACTTCTCTGATCAATTAGAGCCGCTAATTAAAGCTAGTGGAATTGATTATAAAGTGCTAAGTTACATTGATAATAAAGAGGCAATAAAATATTTCGCAGCAAGTGATGTTCTAGCTTTCCCGTCGTGGTATGAAAATCTATCTACCACAATGATAGAAAGCTTGGCAGCTGGTACACCTGTGGTGGCGTTTGATACAGGTGGTAATAAAGAAATTGTAGATCATCTTAAAAATGGTTATATAGCTAAATGGAAAGATTATGATGATTTCTGGTATGGAGTTAATACCCTACTTAGTTTAAGCAAGGATGATTACAATAATCTATCGAAGAATGCAAAAGAAAAGGCACACACAAGGTTTTCGCTCGATAGATTTATTAATAATTATCTGGAAGCATTTCGTCAGGCTAAATGAAAAGTATTATCAACCTTACAATAATCTACTGGTCAATTTTAGTATTAGCAACTTGGTTTTTCTCCTTGCTAGGAATTTATAGCTGGGAACTTATGCGATTACTATGGCTTATACCTGCTGCTTATTTACTTCATAAGTTATACAAGCACAGAAATGATACAAAAGTTCTTGGAGCTAAGTATTTAGGTTTGATCAAAACTTTTATTAAAATACCTGATTTTTTAAATTTACTTGTTGTAGCTGTTGCTTTGTGCTGGTTGTTCTTTTTTGCTTACTCTGCTCTCAAAGTATTTTTATACCCACCCACAAATTGGGACAGTATGACTTATCATCTTACAAAAATTGCTAATGCCAATCAGAGGGGAACAATGTGGCACGACCCAGAAACCCCAATTGATAGGGCAAATACACTTGCTTCCAATGCAGAGATTTTGAATATGCAGGCTTTTTCAATTTTGGGGAAGGATTTCTTTGTTGAATTACCACAATTATTTTCTGTTTTTATAATCCTGGTTTGCCTTATTTATATTTTTACTAGGCACTTTAATTACAACAAAAGATTAGCTTTTTTAGCAACATCTTCTTTACTTACTATCCCATTATTTTGGCAACAATCATTTACAACGCAGAACGATCTTGTTTTTATAGCCATAGTGCTACTAAGTATTGCAAAGTTACTTGATTTGAAGAATCATTTTTCGAAATATAATCTAGTACTAACTTCGATTGCAATATCTGTTGCAATTGGTACTAAGTTTCACGGACTAGTAGTTGGATGCATAACCGGGTTATTCCTACTCAGGTACCTATACATTAATCGCAAAAAGGTTGATTTGAAGTTTCTGATACCTACTGTAATAGCTAGCAGTGTAATTGCTTTCCCGAACTACGTTATTGCTAGAATTTACTATGGTGACTTTTTATATGTTCCTGGAGCTAACGAGAATATTGCGCCGGGAATAGATACTTTTATTAAAAATGTTGAGCACTTTGTCAATTGGTTTTACAAAATGCCAAATTGGGATCCAGAGTACTTTAGTATGGATTATGGTCACATGGGACTTGCTTTTATGTTTATTCTTCCAATATTTTTTGTCACTTCTTCTATATATCTTTACAAGCGAAAGATTGCTGAAGAGAGCCTTATCTTGTTAACAACAACTAGTTTCTTTACACTAATTTTCTTTGTGTTTCATTATCCCGATGAATGGGATCTTAGATTATTCTTGTTTACCCCTACGATGGTGTTATATGTTACCACACTATTTTTATTATCTGGGATTCAATGGAAAGTATTTGTATTAACAATTGTTGGGCTAATGTCTGCTTTTAGCGCTTTACATGTAGTTCAATTATTTCGATATGTAGATAAAGAAGAATTAAGACATAGTTTCAATAAATTTTATGCAGGAGAAGGCCTTCGAACTATTGCAGAAAAAGTAAATTATTATCGCCCTGCCCTTAAACAATTTGATCTGCATACTGCTTCAAAACAGGATATAAAGATCTTGTTTAATGGCCGCGGTGATATGTGGTTATACCCTTTTTATGGACATGCCTGGCAAAATGAAATTTATTTTGAAAACGACAGAGATAAGCTATTTACTAGAGCTAACGAAGAAAATATAGACTATATAATTGTTGGACACTATATTCATCCTAAATTCAAAAAATACATTCCAGAGGAAAAGTATTTAAAACAGTTTAACTTGGTTGCAAAGGATGAGTACTTCGATATTTACTTTAATACAGCTTTGGAATAACTATCTCTCCCTTACATTGTTAATATTTTCTAAGTACCATTTATACATTTTTTCTAGTCCGTCTTTTAGATTTGTCTTTGCACTCCAACCTAGATTATTAAGTTTACTTACATCCATCACTTTTCTTGGCATTCCATCTGGTTTTGAAGTATCAAATTCCAACTCTCCTTCAAACCCAACAACTTCTCTAATACTTTCTGCGATCTCGCGGATTGTTAAATCGTCTCCGGTGCCAACATTGATATGGCCATAGTCACTATAGTTATTCATCAGGAAGACACAAGCCTCAGCCAAGTCTTCTGAGAACAAAAGTTCCCTTTTGGGTGTCCCTGTCCCCCAGATGATCACTGATTTAGATTTGTTTATCTTAGCCTCGTGCATACGTCTCATGATAGCTGGGACTAAGTGTGAATTTTCGGGATGGAAATTATCTCCCAGTCCATAAATGTTTGTAGGCATAGCAGATATAAAGTCATCGCCATACTGTTCTCTATATTTATCGCACATCATTATCCCTGTACTTTTGGCAATTGCATAAGCCGAATTGGTTGGCTCAAACTTCCCAGTAAGCCAATACTCTTCTTTTATTGGTTGCTTAGATTCTCTAGGATAAATACATGAACTACCTAGAAATAGTAGTTTCTTGACTCGACTTTCGTGAGAAAAATGTATCAGATTTGCCTGCATTTGTAGATTTTGATAAAGAAAATCCGCCTGATACATACTGTTTGCAACTATGCCTCCAACTTTAGCGGCAGCATCAATTACATAGTCTGGTTTTTCTCCTTCAAAAAACTTTTTAACTTTTGCTTGATCTGTTAAATCTAGTTCCTCACGAGTTTTAAGTATTAAATTGCTATATCCTTGCTTATTCAACTCTCTTACTATTGCGCTACCAACTAATCCTCTATGACCCGCTACAAAAATTTTTGAATTTTTATCCATAGAATTAAGTTTTATTGTAAACTAATCTTAAAACCATTGACTTTAGCCAATGGATGGAGATTAGTCATTAAATTAAGCTTTTCCATAACAACATAAAACTATGGACTTGAGTTCGTAGTTTTATGTTTATAAACAATTATATATTATCATTTCTTTGGATAATTCTAAATATGACTACTGTTATCATAACTCAAGCAAGCGGACAAATGTGTAATCAGTTATGGAATTTTGCAAGTATATATGCTTTCTGTTTAGAAAAAAAACACAAGTTAATTAACCCTGCTTTTTTCAACTATGCAAAATACTTTGAAGAATTTAAAAATGATCTCTTTGCTAATCCGAATAATAAGTTTAGTTTTTTTCCTAGTATTATTTTGAGATACAGAAAACTGTTAAACTTTTTCTACCTCGCCATTTTACGAAGAGTATTTGAAGTAGGAGGGTTTGAAGTTAGAAACAATGGATCTACAATAATTTTACCTCCTACTAATCCTGCTTTTGAAGAGTTAACACGTAAGTATTACTTTTTTAGAGGTTGGTTATTTAGGAATAACGATGGCATGAATAAGTATAGGAAAGAAATTCGGCATGCATTTAGACCTGCTACGGAATATAATAATTATATAGATAAATTCTGGTCCGAAATAGATAGTGACTTGATTAAAATAGCTGTGCACATAAGGCATAAGGATTATAGAGAGCATATAGACGGTAAGTATTTTCTTTCTTTAGATCAATACAAACATGGAATGATAAAATGGCGGGAAATGTTAGAGACAAATTTAAAAAAACAAGTACTTTTTGTGATTTATTCCGACGAAACAACCAATTTGGAAGAATCTTTATACAATAATATAAAAGTAAAAATTTCTAGAGGAAACATGATTCAAGATTTATACTCAATGGCTAGATGTGATTTTATACTTGGAGTACCTAGCACTTTCAATCAGTGGGCAAGCTGGTATGGAGATGTTCCTATATGCGAGCTAACTACTGAATATACAAATGATCAGATCGCTGATGTATTAAAATCAATCAAACACAAAATTGCAGCAGGTAATACTTTTAATTGATCTCGTTAAATAAACAGTCATTTTAATCCTGCAATGAGATCTTTGACTTCAGGAAAACCTATTTCTGATATATCAATATTCTTAGTCTCTAAGAATTTGATTGCCGAAACTTCTGTGTTCTCTACAAAGTCTTTAGTAATTTGAACTTTACAGGTGTAAAACAAAGACATATGTGGTTTTACAATACCCTGGAACTCATATTCCATGCTTGTTGATGAATGGTACTCAAGGTTATTAATTTGAAATCCCGTTTCTTCTAATACTTCTCTTCTTAAAGCATCTTCTACAGAACCATCTTTAACATCTACGAAGCCTGCTGGTATATCCCAAGTATTTTTGTATGGATCTTTAACTCTTTTTATAAGTAAAAGCTTATTCTCATAGAAACAAAGTCCGCCCACACCTAAGGTTGGATTAATATAGTGGCTACGCTTGCAAGCTGAACACTTAAATGCAAATTCTTCTATATCGTTTGCTTCGTATTGGGTTCCGCAATATATACAATATTTATGGAAATTTTGTAAAGTAACAGCCATAGTTAGTAATTAAATTTACCGCTTTGCTCGTTATCGTAATCAAACTTAACCATTTCTTCAATTAAAGATTCAAAAGTATATTTTGGTTTCCAATTAAGTAATCGTTTTGCCTTTGTTGGATCACCCAGTAGTAAATCTACTTCTGCCGGTCTAAAATATTTCGGATCTATTTTAACTATAGTTTTGCCAGATTTTTTGTCTATACCTACTTCTTCTTCTCCTTTCCCATCCCACACCAAATCAAAATCGAGATATTTAGCTGCAAACTCTACACATTCTCTTACACTATGCATTTCTCCTGTTGCAACAACATAATCATCCCCTTTTTCCTGTTGAAGCATAAGCCACATAGCTTCGATATAATCTTTTGCATGTCCCCAATCTCTCTTTGAGTCTAGATTTCCTAAGTATAATGCTTCTCTCTTGCCCAGTTTGACAAGTGATAAGTCTCTGGTGATTTTTCTAGTTACAAATGTTCGGCCTCTTCTTGGGGATTCATGGTTAAACAAAATTCCATTCGAAGTGTGCATATCATAACTTTCTCTATAATTCACTGTAATCCAATAACCATAAACTTTAGCCACGCCATATGGTGATCTTGGATAAAATGGAGTAGTTTCTTTCTGAGGCGTTTCTACAACTTTTCCAAACATTTCACTGCTTGATGCCTGGTAAAACTTAGCGCTAGGTGCATAATTTCTAATAGCTTCTAATACTCTCAGAACCCCTAGAGCTACAACATTTCCGGTGTACTCAGGCATTTCAAAACTTACCTTAACATGGCTTTGTGCCCCAAGGTTATAGACTTCATCTGGTTGGATTTCTCGAATCAATTTATCTACTACAGATGTATCGGTTAGATCTCCAAAATGAAGCTTCATCTTGCTTTCTGTATGAGGATCTTCATATAAGTGATCAAGCCTATCGGTATTAAAATTTGACGCTCTTCTTACAATACCATGAACTTCATAGCCTTTTTCGAGTAACAGCTCAGTTAAATAAGATCCATCTTGTCCTGTTATACCTGTAATTAGAGCTTTCTTCATATTTAATTAATATTTCTTATATAATATTTTTTGGGTTTTTGCTAAATTTAATAAGCAATACATTTTACTATTAAAAATACAAAAATATAAAGTGAAATTGGTTTACAAAATACTGCATCCTATTTGGACTCGTTTTGCAATGGGCTTTGCAAAAGTTTTTGTACGTCTTCAGAAACATGACAATACAAATTCCGCAAGAAAACTTCTTTTTATTGTTCCTTGGTTGACCATAGGTGGTGCCGAAAAAGTCAATTTGGATATTATGACAGGTTTAAAAAAAGATGGTTGGGAAATTTATATCATTACAACTAAGCTTCCTAAACATGAATGGAAGAATAGATTTAAAGAATTTACATCCAATATAATTCATATTGAAAGACTGCCAGAACGATTGCATGGATATATATTAATAGAACTTATTAAGAAATTTGATATAAATTTAGCATTTATTTCCAACTCATATACTGGGTATTTATCTACTCCATATTTGTATAAATATGTACCTATCGTAGACTTGATTCACGGCGAAGGTGGCGTAAAAGATCAGGGCGGAACGCCTAGGTTTTCTAGGGTTTTTGATCAATACTTATCCAAGAGATTAGTTATTAGCGAACATCTAAAAAGATTACATACAGAAACTTATGGTATAAATCCCCAGAAGATAGAAGTGATTTATAATGGCATAGATATTAATCAGACTTTAAGCTCTATTAATAATTCTCTGCTTAATACTGAAGAATTAGAATTCCTAGATAGAAAAAACAAAGTTGCATGGATTGCCAGAATGTCGCCAGAGAAACAGGCTTTGGAAGTTGTTAAATTAGCAAAAGAAATACCAGATTATAATTTTGTTATGGTAGGTGGAGGTGAGCTACTGGACAACATAGCGGAAAACGCAAAGTCTTTAAACAATTTATTACTAACAGGCGAAGCTTCGAACGAAAAAGCTAAGACAATTTTGGCAAAATGTGATGTATTAATTATGACATCTGAGTTTGAAGGAATGCCTTTGGTGATTTTGGAAGCCATGTGCTTATCTAAGCCAGTTGTATCAACTAATGTAGGCGCGATAAAAGAAATGGTGGAAGATGGAATAAGCGGATACTTAGTAGACGCAAATCAAATCCAAACACAAATGCCGGTAGCAATTTCTAAAGCTTTAGTAAATAAAGAGCAACTTGGAAAAAATGCTTTCAAATTAGTTGAGCAAAAATTTACTATAGAAAAAATGCATATTAAGTATTTAAATATTTTTAATAATTTAGTGCATGTCGATAAAAAATAGTGTTAAAAAAGAAGTTAATAAGATTATAGGGAGGTATTATCCATATCCCCGAACACAGTCCTCACTGGAGAAGTTTGCAAGAGCAATGAATGTAGATAGTAAATTTGATAAACATACCCAACCGTTCGATATTATTATGCCAACATTTAATAGGCAGGAAGATACAGCTAGAACGATTAAAACCTTGTATAAAAACTGTAATTTAAAATTCAATTTAATAATCGTAGATAATGTTTCTACAGACGGCACAAGAGAATATTTGAATAGCTTAAAGAGTGAACACACTAATATAAACGTAATTTTCAATACTGTGAATAATGGAGGCGGGGGTGCGAGAAAGCTTGGACTAAAGCAATCCGAGAATGAGTTCGTAGCTTTCCTGGATAATGATCTTTTTATAATGCCTTTTTACTTCGAAAATCTTCTTGCATCTATCAAGTCGGAAGACTTAGCCGGAGTACAATCTAAAGTCGTTTTTCCTAATTATTTAGTTCAAATTAATCGCCCTAATTATATAATTAACGATGATTGGATTTTGTTTAGGGATCTGGATGAAAATAAAAAATATGATGACCCTAGTACTTTAAATCAAATTGAATGCAATTGGATACCTGCAGGAGCAACAATGTGGCGTCGTAGCATATTTGACAAATTTAGTTTCGATGAAAATTTCCATACTTACTTTGAAGATAACGAATTTGCTTATCGATTAAATAAAGCAGGATATAGATTTTTGAACTGTCCTAGAGCAGTATCTATGCACCTAAGCGAAAGATTCGTTCCAGAAGAATTTAAAGATAAAGATTATACGCGAACAAGATTTGGACGAGATGAACAGAGATTGGCGCTAAAGAGGTTTTACGAAAAACATAATCTTTATTTAGCTTATGGGAATATAGATGGATTTGCAAAACACCTGGGTTTTAGCTCTAGAAATGAGTATGTTGATTACTTACAAAAAAATTAGCTTTAATGGTAAACTATCTGAGATAATTAGCCGTTGATTTAATAACTATGCAAAAAAGTAATCTAGTAGTTTATACACCATATTCTAGACATCAAATAGGTTTCTTCAGAAGTTGGATTGTAATGATCCAAAACATTTATAGATCAAGGGAACTCATAATCCAATTATTTAAAAGGGATTTTTTTATGTCTTACAAAAAATCTTTCCTTGGCATGAGCTGGATACTCATCTCTCCGATAATAGGTATAGTTTCTTGGGTCTTTATGAATCAGACAGGAATTTTATCACCAGGCGAAGTAGATATTCCTTATCCTGCCTATGTGCTTATTAGTTCATCGATTTGGGGATTATTCATGGGATACTACGGTGCATCTTCCCAGACTTTAGATGCAGGTGGAGAGTTCATTGCTCAAGTAAGATATCCTCACGAAGCATTGCTATTTAAACAAACCGGTCAACACTTAGCAAATTTCTTTATTACTTTTTTATTAAATATTGTAGTTCTTTTAGCATTTGGAGTTGTTCCGCATTGGAGCATCATACTTTTTCCTGTCCTGAGCCTACCTCTCTTTCTACTTGGAGCAGCTATGGGGCTAATAATAAGCGTTGTAAATATTGTAGCAAGCGATATAACAAGAATATTTAATACATTACTTGGATTCGTTTTTTACATAACACCTGTAATTTATTCCAAAGATATCAACAATGATACATTAAAAAAAGTAATAGAGTTAAATCCTCTTACCTATTTGGTAGGTGGAATTAGAGACTTGATAATTTATGGGCAAATGGACAATCCTGATAGATTTATTATATCGACAGGATTAGCAGTAATTTTATTTTTAATATCTTGGAGGCTATTTTTTATATCTGAGGATAGAGTTATAGAACGCATGATTTAATATGGAACAGGATACAGTTATTAAGGTCGAAGGACTTTACAAAAAATTCAGCAGAAGTATTAAAAGAAATATTGCTTACGGATCAATTGATTTAGCAAGAAATATGCTTGGATTCCCTACAAATTATTCTAAATTAAGAAAGGGAGAATTCTGGGCTTTAAATAATATAGATTTCGAAGTCAAGAAAGGCGAGAAAATCGGATTTCTAGGAGAAAATGGGTCAGGTAAATCTACCCTACTAAGACTAATAAACGGAATTTTTCCTCCAGACAAGGGTAAAATTCAAGTGCGTGGCAATATTGGGGCTTTGATTGCCGTAGGCGTAGGATTCCATCCTCACCTTTCGGGTAGGGAAAACATATACCTGAACGGAATCATACTAGGTATGACTAGAAAAGAAATTGATAAGAAATTGAAAACAATTATAGACTTTGCCGAAATTGGAGATTTTATAGAAGCCCCTGTTTCAACTTATTCCTCCGGCATGCGTGTTAAACTAGGATTTTCTGTAGCTGTACATACAGATCCCGATATTATGCTTGTTGATGAGGTTTTGAGTGTGGGAGATTTGGCTTTTCAACTGAAATGTCTTAAAAAACTATCGGAATATCGACAAAAAGGAGGTACATTTATACTCGTATCTCATAACATGCAGACAATTAGAAATACTTGTGAGAGGGTTATTTGGCTAGACCATGGGGTAATTAAAATGGATGGGGATACCAATAGAGTATGCGATCTTTACGAAGCAGATCAAATCAAGAAAACTTATTCAAACCAGGAAGATTTCTCTGATAAAATTATTACAATTGACCCAGATTGTAATATTACAAAGGTAGAAATTAAAAAGAATGGTGAGTTAACAGATAATTTCGAGACAGGTGATTCATTAGAGGTAGAGCTTCACTATGAATGTAAAAGAGAGGTAAAAAATCCAATTTTTACTGTATCTATGACTAGTAATGATGGGGATGTAATATTCGAAAATTACTCAAATTCAGATGGTCTTAAAATAGACAGTGTTGTTGGAAGTGGCACTGTCAAAATGTTTACTCAAGCAATGTTTCTTAAAGCCAATATTTACTATGTGACAGTTACATTATCGGAAGGGGAACAATTAAATAAACTAGAATGGCACGACAAAGCATACAAAATTAATTTTACTAATACTAAGTACCCTATTAATCAAGGCTTAATTTATCCACAGGCGCAATGGACCTTATGAAAAATTTAATATCAAAAAAGAATCTTAAAACTCTGTCTGATGAAAAATTCAGAAATGAGTCTTATTCTCAGTGTGGTGAAGATATAATTATTGCATATATCTTCAATTCTATGAAAATAGATAGATTTTCTTTTTTAGATATTGGGGCATTTCATCCTTACTACCTCAGTAATACTTATAAATTCTATAAAGCAGGTCTGAGAGGGATGTGTATAGAACCTGATCCAATCCAATTCGAACTCTTCAAGAAGCATAGATCTGAGGATATTAACTTAAACATTGGTATATCAGATATTGAAGGAGATTTAACTTTCTATAAAATGTCTATACCTACACTTAATACCTTCTCAAAAAAAGATGCAGAGTTATTAGTCAGGAATAATGGCCATGATATTTTAGGTAAAATAAAAGTTCCTGTAAATACTATCCGAAACGTTCTACATAAATATCTTGATAATAAATTCCCTGAGCTATTGTCTTTAGATGTGGAGGGTTTAGACAAGGTAATTATAGAATCTATAGATTTTGAGAAAAATTTTCCGATAGTTATATGTGTTGAAACTCTAACTTATTCGGAAGATGGTAAGGGGCAAAAAGATGAGGAACTGATCAATCTAATTATCAATAATGGTTATTTTGTATTTGGAGACACATTCATCAACACTATCTTCGTAAAAGCTGAGACTTGGTTCGAACATAAGAAATTATAATTATTACATATACTTTATGGCTCAGTTAATTGACTATGCTTCTTTAAATAAAACAAGAAGAGAAAATTGGCTTAAGAAAACACTATCAGAATTGCCTAGAGGTTTAAGAATACTGGATGCTGGAGCAGGAGAGCTACAATATAAGAAATTTTGTGAACATTTAGAATATGTATCTCAAGACTTTGCTCAGTATGATGGGCAAGGAGATAAATCAGGCTTACAGACGGGTAGCTTCGATAACTCAAAAATCGATATCATTTCTGATATTACAGAAATACCTGAAAAGGACAAGTCATTTGATGCCATAATGTGCATCGAGGTATTTGAACATCTTCCCAATCCTGTAGAAGCCATTAAAGAGTTTTCTAGATTATTGAGACCTGGAGGACATTTAATTATTACTGCACCGTTTGCTAGCTTAACTCATTATGCTCCATACCACTTTTGTACTGGGTTTAACAAATATTTCTACGAAGATAATTTAAAGAAATTTAACTTTGAAATAGAAGAGGTTACTGCGAATGGAAATTATTTTGAATATTTGGCACAAGAAATTCATCGCATTAATTATGTTAGAGAAAGATATTCCGATAAGATTGAATTAGGACAAAATGAATGGACAGCTATAACCAATCTTATACAACTATTAGAAAAATTAAGTTCAAAAGATTCTGGTTCTGATGAGTTATTATGTTTCGGTTATCATGTTAGAGCTACAAAAAAATGATTATTGTTAAATTAACAGGCGGTCTTGGCAATCAAATGTTTCAATATGCTTTAGGTCGCAAACTTTCTATTCTCAAAGATACAGAACTAAAATTGGATATAATTTCCGAATTAGAAAATCCAGTATTAAGGGATTACTATAAATCTTTAAATCAATTAAGAGATTACGGTCTATGTAATTATAATATTGAAGGTCATTTGGCAACTCAAAAGGATATTAATCCCTTTTTAAAGAAAAAGTGGTATGAACGACTACTTCCCTATTACAAAAGAGCATACATAAAACAGCAACAGAGAAGCTTTGACCCCAATATTTTCAAAGTTAATAAAAATATTTATTTAGAAGGAAACTGGCAAAGCAGTAAGTACTTTGATGATATAAAAAATATTTTAGTCAAGGAATTCACTATAAAAAGCAGTCTTGACGAAAAAAACGAAATGATGTTAAATCATATAGTATCATCAGATTCTATATGTGTGCATATAAGAAGAGGAGACTATGTTAGTAATTCCTCCACCAATAGTAAGCATGGTGCTTTGGTCACACAGTATTATTTGGAAGCTTTTAAATACATTACTAAAAGTGCTCAGTTATCTAGGCCTACTTGCTTTATCTTTTCAGATGATTTGGATTGGGTCAGAGAAAATATTAAATTTGACTCCGAAAATGTCTATGTAGATATAAATTATGCTACTAACAATCCTCACCTAGATATAAATTTAATGAAGCAGTGTAAACATTTTATAATTGCAAACAGTACGTTTAGTTGGTGGGGAGCGTGGCTTTCCGAAACTCCAAATAAGATAATTGTTGCTCCAAGAAATTGGTATGCAGATAGTAATATAAAGACTGATATTCTTCCTGAAACTTGGGTAAAATTGTGAAGAGGCTTTAGTGCTAAGAGATAGTAATTAAAGAGAAAGAGCTAATGCCCTTTCTCTTTCTTGTTATTGTGCTCTATTGTCTATAAGTAATTCTATTTCTTACATAAGTATCGATACCAGGAATAGCTACAAACATTCTATCTGAGCCTAATTTTTCCATCTCTACTGGTGCCAGTGTACTACCACTCCTAACCCAATCGTGAACCACCCCAGTATTTATGTTTAATAATCTGATTCTTGCTACGTTATCTGTTCCCCTTATTCCCTGATAAACATTAGAAACACCAATAGTTTGAAGCGTCACTGTATCATTTGATGCACCACTTTTATCCCAAGCTCCCCATAGGTTCAATGTTGGGCTGTAAAATCTAGTACGAACATAAGTATCTTCGCCTACAATACTTAAAACTAAAGTATTATCTATGTAAGCTGTTGCAACTGGTTTTGTAGAAGATCCGCTCCTTTCCCAGTCATTTGAAACAGTTCCATCAGAATTTAATATTCTGACTCGTGCCACTTTATCTAACCCTGTTATAGATTGAGCAAGCTTTGTAGTGTCTAGTGCAATCAGGTTTACTTCCATGTTAGATGCTCCACTTTTATTCCAATCATTCCAAGTATGGGTATTTAAGTCATATCTTCTAGTTCTAACAAAGCCATCTACTCCGGATACAGATGTGAATACAGAATTACCTACATTTTCTAAAGCAACTTTTGCCATAGAGCTTCCGCTTCTTTCCCAATCCCTATAAACTGTTCCATCTGCATTCAGTATTCTAACTCTGGCAACATTATCTATACCTCTTATACCTTGAAAAACATAAGCGCCTGCTGTTTCTAGAGTTACCTCAGTATATGATGCACCGCTTTTGTTCCATTCGCCCCAAGCATTCTCTGAAAGATCAAAAATTCTAGTTCTAACAAAACCATCTACACCTGGAAGTGATACAAATAGCTTATCACCATGAGAAGCTAGTGCAACCTTGGCTACTGAGCTTCCACTTCTTTCCCAATCCCTATAAACTGTTCCATCTGCATTCAGTATTCTAACTCTGGCAACATTATCTATACCACTTATTGCTTCAACTATTTTACCTTCAAATTCTAATAAACTTACCTGGCTTAAAGATGCACCACTCTTTTCCCAGTCACCCCATGAATTTAGTACTGTGACATCCCAAGCTGCCTTAATGTTTACAATACCGCAACCTACCTGATTGTCATCCTCGGTATTACATACTCCATCTGACACTCTGGATGCAGTATTTCTTAAAATACTCTTAACTTGTGCTGCTGTTAGAGCTGAGTTCTTTGACATTAGCATCGCTGCTGCTCCTGTTACTTGGGGTGCGGCAAATGATGTTCCTCGTAAATAGGTTTCGTCAAAATTTTTAAATGAAGCTGCTGCTGATCTTTCTGCCAATGTGTCTAGTGTTTTGTTTGGAAAATTAACATCAGGATCCCATTCGTTTGAATCAGTATCAGCAAAAGTAAGTCCAGTCACAGCTGAGCCTTGTGTAGAACCCGAGTGAACTGGGGCTACTATATCTACCTCAGCTCCATAATTTGAGTATGAACTTCTAGAATCGTCTGTTTCTGTTGCACCAACAGCTATTACATTGTTAAATTCTGCAGAATATTTTGCTGGGTAATCAACTGATGTTCCGTCATTTCCAGTAGCAGCTACTAACAGTGTTCCTCTATCTCTGGCATACGTTACCATTGACCTTATGTAGTCTGCATCCTCATCTGTACCTAAACTCAGATTTACTATATGTGCTCCTTCGTATGCTGCATAGAAAATTGCATCCCCTACAGATAGAGATGTTCCTGCTCCTGTATAGTCCAGTGCTTTGATAGACATTATTTTTGCATTTGGAACCATCCCAAAAGAATATAGGCCATCATCAATTGTTGAAGAAAGAATACTTGTTACAAAAGTACCATGTCCATCATCATCATTTGGCCTACCATCGTCCTTAAGATCGTTACTTGTCTGGCATAAATCCTTATAAGCTGGCTTCCATCCGCTACCGAGATCTCCAGACATATCGTATAGATACCAATCCAGAAAGTTGTCGTAATACTGATCTGCATCCAGCCCATAAACATCATCACAGAAAGAGTTTATGTCATCATCACCTCCACCATATGTTTCACCCTTGTTTGACCACAGCTGTGAAGTGCTTAGCTGGGGTGATTTATCATAATCTATAGTATAGTTTGTGTTGTAATAGTCAAAGCTTAAAGTTGCATCTTCGTATGCCACTCCAGTGTCTATAACTGCAATTGTGACTGTATTTGTTCCACCACAAAAGTAATCATTTGCTGTGCCGCACCCTTGGGCTTTAAACACCTCCGGCAGTTTTGTTTTTACATGATACCAATGCTTTGAATCACTTCCCCAATCATCTGGTTTTGCTGTTGTGCCTGTTACACTCCAAATAGATTTTTTGAAAATATAGTTCGGTTCAACCAACTCAACATTCGGATTAATAGCATAAAGTGCCATTTGATCTTCAAGGGAAACTTCAGGATTAATTTTTACAATATCGAAGTTATTACTCCTTTTTATATACCCACCACGTACAGGCTCGTTGCCGACAATTGATTTAACCTCCTCGTGTAAAGCTATTTTAGTATCGTTCTCCTGATCATCCACGAACTTAACAAAGAATAAATCTTTTGCATGCTCACCTTGTAGCTTTTGCGCAACTTGTGTTTTAGTTGTATCAAATCTCTCCTTCGAAATATTTTTAGCTTGTAAATAATTTTCTAATTTAGATTTTTCTATTGATGGTTTCGCACTTGAAGCCTCGATATTAATTTGTTCAGACAAATTTTTTGATTCTTGCTGATTTTCTTCTTTGACAAGCTCATCTTTGGGATAGCTAATTGGATTTTCTATTGGTATGCCTTCCTGTGCATTAACTGTTCCCAACAAACTGGATAAATTGACTGTCACTACTGCCATAGTAGCGACTGAGGCCAAGAAACCTCTAATTGCTTTGTTTTCCATGGAAATTTTGTTTTAAGTTAACAGATTAATTATAGCATTAACATATTGTCATTCTCAATTGCTGACTTCTTATCTACCCACTTCTGTAGCAAAATTAATCTCTGCATTATCTGTTAATATTTTTAAAAGCATTAAGTATTCTTTTAGTAGATGTTCTTCTTGAAAGATAACAAAGGCATTGGGTCTATCGGTAGTTTTACCCATGCCAAGGTTCAAATTAGCTAGCTTACTTGATTGGGAAGTAGTTAGGCCTTCCTTACTAATACTCATTTTTATATGTACTCCATCGATCTGATAAACTAATGTGCTCATCCAAAGTTCAATTTCTTCTATATATGTTTGAATATGTGTAAACGTATTTTTCAATTCATTGGCTTGCGAAACGATATTTGGGAGTATGGGATAAAAACTATTTCCAGGACAGGCCGTATTTAGATAATGCCTATGTGCAAAAACGTTATTTTCCCATGTTAGATTGCCTAATTCGTTATAGACAGATAGTGCAGCCATAAGGCGCTTTAAGCTATTTAGAGATGCAGCAGTAGGTTCAATACCTGTATAATCGCCTATTATTGCTATACCGATTGATCTACTATTAGGTACAGCATGTGCTCCTACAACTCCATTCCCACCTGCTCTGCCTTCAAAAATTGTACCATTAGAAGAAATTAGATAGTTATAACCAATATCTGTCCATAACTCATCTATTTCGTCACAGTTGGGGTTGGCTGAATTATAAGAACCAGAATTATCGGCACATCTATAATAGTGGGAATCATAAATTGCTTTGACTGTATTGGCCGGATTATTTAGATCTTCATTAGTTGCGGTATGGTGGATCACAATTCTGTTTACATCGTAAATAGCAGGCGTCCAGAGGGAATATGAAGGTGCTCCCCATTCTTCCCTTGTTACTATATCTATCCCTATTTTGTTCCAGAACTTATCTTTAAATTCTTTCTCGAAAGAAACTGCTGTAGAACTTTTTGCTATTCCTGTCTGATCCTTTTTAATTAGATCAATCTTTATATCGGCAGGTGCATTCTTTGTTTCAACAGCTACAAAGCCATCTGGATATGTAAAAACATCCGAAACCACAAATCTTTTTACTGCAAGCTCATCTCCCCGAATTCCATCAGCTATATGAGGTTTAAAATATTCTGTATACGATTCATCTTCTTTTTTAAGTCTGAATTCTAAATTGTCTAGAGTGTAATTTAATGTACTGAAATATACACCATAATAAGTATCTGAACTTTCTAATTCCGCTGGTATTTTTTTTATCGAACTAGGGCTAAATTGAGAAATATCTATTTGAGAAATTTGATTATTCGAGCTCTGAGTTTGGTCTTTAGGAACCTCAGTTTTAATTACGTTCTGTTTGTTAGGCTGCACTATTGAGCTAGATGGATTTGCGGTTTCACTTTTAAAGGTCTGTAGACCGCTAGGCGATTCGTAGCTGAAGTAAACTGTAGATTTTTGTGTGTAGGCTATAAGCGCAACAACAGTCAATATTAGTAAACTTACGGTTATAATTCTTTTTTTGAAAAACTTTTGCATCAACAACATTTTTTAGGATCTTTCTATCTACTTTAAGTATACTTAATACTGCATGATCATCTCAAGGCTTTTTATTTCAAAGCCATTTAATTTATTGTATGCTCGCGCGTTTTCTTGAATTTCCTTATATAAAGCTTTATCTTCCCAAATCTTTTTTATACCATCTACAATTGCTGTAACAGAGGCATCAGAAATTTTAAAAACCTCGTTGTCGAATTCGCTTAACATCTTGATATCTGTAACAATTGTCGGGTTCTTAGATGCTAAGCATTTTCTAACTGCGTCGCTTGAGGATTCCCCAACTTCTGTGTAGGCAAGTATATTTATATCGGCACTTTGTAGTAATACTTCTATTTGCTTCACATCTAGAAACTTGGTTATAAATCTTACATTATCATGCAGATCATATTTCTGTACTAATGCTTTTGCCCTCTCGAATTCGCCTGCAGAAGCTATGTTATTGCTGCTTACTGCATTAATACTTAAAAACAGTAAGTTGGGATATGTTGTTTTCAATAATTTAATTGCTTCTATAATACTTGGAATGTTTTTGTTGGAATTCATTAATCCATGAGATGCAATTATTGGAGAACAGTCTTGCAATCCCAAATGTTTTCTTATTTCCTCTTTATTTCTATCTGTAAATTCTAGTGTTGGAATAGGAATTCTATATACATTTTTAAGAAAAGTTTTAGCATAGTTATAATCATTTATATTATGAATGTAAAGTCTATCTGCAAGTTTTAAGTTTTGAGATTCTTTAATAAAATCAAAACCTGGACCTCTGACCGCATGTAGTGTCACATAAACTTTACACTTAAGATCTTTGGATTTTTTGATTAAATTATCCAATCCTCTTACAGGAAAGTTAAAACCAGAATGATATTGTATATGGAATAACTCAATTTGCTCTTTCTGCAAGAAACTTATTACATCATCAAAACTCTCATCTCCCACTTCCCAGATTCTGACAACATTTGGCTCATCCTCTCTTACTCTATCGTCTATATCTTTATTACCTACAAAGTAAAATTCTTTAAAACTGTGTTGAATATTTCTGTAGATATTTGCTGTGTATTCGGCTACACCATCTTCGCTATTTATTCTACCTAGTACTGCAAGTTTTTTATTTTTTAGATGTGCAATCTTTTCTATTTTCTTTATATAATTGAGGGCTTCTTCTGCTGATTTAGTCCAATTTAAATTTAGTGCTGTAGTTTTTGCGTTTTTAACTTTCTGAGCTATTACGTCAGTTAGTTTCGAATCTGATTGAGAACTATAAACTAATCTCATTTGCCTTTTTAAATCTCGCAAATCTGGCTCTGCCCATTTTGCTCCCAAATTGATCATCTCGGAATTAGTAGCTTCGACCAATTTGTACTTAACAGGAAAGCCATTTTCCTCACTAAAAAAATCTAGATGGGCGCTGTAATTTGTAGCAATTACTGGTATGCCTATGTACATGGCTTCCGCTATTGGTAGTCCAAATCCCTCTGCTCTAGTTGGATAGACTGCACAATCGCAAGATGCATTTAAGTTTACTAAATCTTGATCTGTCAGCTCTGAATCAAAAATATGCTCTACCTCTGGAGAATTCTCCTTCCTTAGCTCACCTAGTAGATCGTTAACCAAGTTTTCAGGTCCGGGAAAGCTTTTAATTACTAAGCAAACATCATCCTCTTTTGTAAATTCTTCAAAATACGCTTTCAGTAAAACATCTATTCCTTTCCTGGTTCTTGCAGAACTTATGTGTAGAAATTTGAATTTCTTTTTGGTTTTAAGAGGGTATTTTTGTGTAGGCTGGACCATCACATTTTTATCTATACCATTTGGAACCACAGCAATGGGCACTTTGATTCCTTCTTTTCTAAGAATTTTTTGAACAAAGGATGACGCAACCATTACTCCATGTAGATTTTGATTGACCTCGTCTACCCACATTTTGGGATAAACGCTCTCTTCCCAAGCCAGATACATTAATTTTATTTTTCCTGGCAGTTTGTTAAGTCCATGTGCAACATAGCCTGTTTTGGGGAAATCGTTGTAAATTACTACATCAGATTCTTCTTTTTCTTTGTTCCAAAGTTTAATAATTTCTGGAAATTTTTTTTGATCTTCTGAAGTTGGATATCGATCAAACTTATCCATGTCCTGATAAAGTTGTACTTTATATTCTTTCTGGATTTGAGACATAGCATAAGCAAGTCCTCTATTTACTCGAGCTAAACTATAGTTAGTAATGAAAGGTCCGACTAATTGAATTGTTTTCATGTTGAATTCTAAATATGAGATAGTTTACCATGGATCAAGAATGAGTATAGAATAGTAGTAAAACCACGGACTCAAGTCCATAGTTTTATGTTGTTAAGGAAGAAACTTAATTTAAAGAGCTGTGTTTCGACATAGCATAAGAAAATACACCAAATCCGACATTTTGGTTTAAGATTACTATATAATCGTTTAGATAATATTTGAACAGATTTAGCAAGAATGAACAATATTTTTGATCATTATAAAATCAACAAAGTCATAATCTATCTTACTTTCTCGGATATCTTTACCTGGGGATTATATATAGTTATTAACGCCTTCGTGGGTATTTATTTGGCAGAAAAGCTCGGTACCGATGCGCTAGAAATTATTGGAATCGGAACAGCTATCTACTATTTTGCAAAGGGAAGTATTCAAATTCCGCTTGGAGTTTTAACGGACAAAATCAAAAAGTATAAAGATGATATTATTATATTATTTTTAGGCAATGTATTTATGGGATTTCCATTTATACTTTATCCACTAATCGAGAATCAATATTTATATTACGTTCTGCAATTTATTATTGGAACTGGAGCTGCTTTTAATTTAGTTACTTGGAGAAAACTATTTGCAGGTCATTTAGATAAAGGGCGGGAAGGATTAGAATATGGTACCTACGATGCAGTAATGAGTGCTGCCATGGCTGGTTTTAGTACTGTCGCGGGAATGGTTGCAAATATTGGTGATGCATATTTCGATGCTGTCATGATTACTATAGGTATACTGATGTTTTCTAGCGGTCTCTGGGTTATATTGATTTACAGGACTAGTCAAAGTAAAAAAAGATGAAGATTGTTTCTAGTCAGGATAAAAATTTTCTTCTTGAGGCAATAAACACTATTAAATCTGGTGGTTTGGTCATTTATCCAACCGATACCTGTTATGGGGCTGGAGTTGATGTTACTAATGCTAAAGCGGTAAATAAATTACTAGATTTTAAACGAAGGCGAGAAAATCAACCTATTTCCATTGCATGCTCCAACAAAAAAATGGCGCGCAAGTATATTAAACTGAATGCCGAAGCGAATAGAATTTATGATTCATTTTTGCCCGGGCCACTAACTGTTATTTCCAAATCAAAGCAAATTGTGGATAGAAGACTTGAAGCCGAAAATGGTACTTTGGGTATTCGAATTCCAGGCAACAGAATAGCACTAGACATTATTTCTAAAGTTGGTCGACCTATTTCTGCTACAACTGCTGTACCTTATGGAAAGAAAACACCTTATAGTATTGCTGATATTCTAAATAATATTTCTGCTCGGCAAACAAAAATAATAGATTTGATTATAGATGCTGGGCAACTGCCTAGGACAACTAAATCAACTGTGATTGATTCTACTTCTACGGAACTAAAAACATATAGAAGTGGTAATTTAATAAGTAAGTTAAGTGATAGTAAAAATAAATTCATTAGTAACTCTGTTGATGAGACAATAACTTATGCAAATGAATTTGTAACAGAAAGGATAGTGCAATTAAATAAAAAACCTTTAATTATTCTATTGCACGGCGATTTAGGTGCTGGCAAAACTCATTTTACAAAAGGAATCTCGCAAGCACTGGGAATTAAAAGAACAATTAAATCTCCTACCTATAACTATGTAGATGAGTATAAATTTGAGCTAAAGAATATCTCTGGCAAGCTTTACCACATTGATGCATGGAGAATTCAAAGTAAGGAAGACTTGGAAAGTCTTGGAATTACGGATCTTATAAAACCTAAAAATGTGATTGTTGTTGAATGGCCGGATATAATTACTGACTTAGATGAAAAGGATATTTTTTGTAATTATCCAGTTATAAATATTGTAATTACTGGGAAGGATAATACTAGGGAGATAGCTGAAGTTTAAACCTATTACTTTGTCTTGCTATTGTAAATAAGTTATCATTTTACTAATGGTAGCTTATTTAATTTTTTAATTTCTCAACATTTATGGAAATAACTGTCCTTAATGTAGAAGTTAACTTGCTTACTGTTCTTGCAGCAACTGTCTCGACAATAGCTTTGGGAATGATCTGGTACCATCCAAAAACTCCTACTGGGCAAAGATGGATGAAGCTAACAAATATCAAAATGGATGGCAGTGCTGGTAACCCTATGATGGCTATGGGACTAAGTTCTATTGCTAGTTTTGTTACTGCATTTATTTTGTATATTCTGATTGTCTATGTAGGTGGATTGAATGATTACTCTGAGGTTACTGCTGCTGTAGTTACAGCAATACTTGCCACTATAATTGTATCCATGACTACAGTTAACAATGTTTTATTTGAAGATAAACCGAAATCACTTTGGTTATTAAATACTGCATTTACTTTTAGTACTTACCTAGCTAACTGCTTAGTAATTGCATTCTTATTGTAGAATTATAGAAGCTAAAGCGGTCGCCAAAGGCGACCGCTTTAGCATTGTTCCCAAATTAAAATGACATGATATAATCACCTAATAATATTTTTTGAACATGTCTTATTTCGAAGGTGCAGATGTAATTCCAGTTACTCCAGAAAATGGTCCTTATCCAAGTATCTTGGTACAGGATCCCAATAATCATAGCTCTAGAGCTGTCCTCACAACTGCAGGTGGAAGTGTTTTGTCTTTAAACTTAAGTGGACAGATAGTACAACCACATAATTTCCTTCCTACTACGCTTACTGATGGTAATAAGGGAGTAGTAAGATTAACGGGGCATGTTATGGTACCTCAATCAGGTTCAGGTGCTAATGTAATTGATACGGCATTTGCCGAAGAATTTAAAGATAGAACTAGTATTAATCCAAAGGCAATTGAAGTTCCTAAGCATGGTTTTGTGTCTGCATTAGTTCATGACAAAAATTTACAAAGCCGACCAGGCTATGCATCTTGTGAGCTACATTTTGGAGGATGTAAAAGCTTTCCTTTTAAATTTAATGGTGTTTCCGAGGTTTACTTTGGCAAGGATGGTTTTGAAAGATGGTACACAGTAGTAAATACTAATAATAAAACTATTCCTATGTCTATAGGTTTCCATACATTTAGACATATCCCTGGTGGAGACGCAGGCATTGATAAAACAACAATTTATGATGCAAACGGAAAAGTACTTTATGACTTATCTAATTACGAATTGACTGAGGCTGACCAAAAAGAAATGCCTTTACCTGCAACTTACTATATCCAAACTCCTCGGTATCTTTTAGAAGTAACTAATCTTGGCGATTTTCAAAATAATTCTGTTCTTAATATTTGGACAGATACTGCAAAGTGGCAAGGAAGCTCTCAAGAAGCAACTCGGGGTGAATGGTATACAAAAGAAATGATAGATATGATAATTGCGCAGAATGAAGAAAGATATGGAATGAAATATAGTGATCAACAAAAAATAATTATTGTTAGGCATTTTCAAAATTCTAGATATATTTGTGATGAGCCAGTTAAACCAGGCTTTAACGCTTTGCGAACAGCTCCAGGTCCAGTATATTTAAAAACTAATGAGACTCTATCTGTAGGTCAACGCTTAAAGATTGTTGAGATATATTAAGCTATAGATACCCTGCCATCAGACCTTGAGCACGAAGTGCCATACTTGATTTTCTCTTTGAATAAAGAATAACTCTACCCCACCATCACACTCTTAATATTCACAAATTCTCTGATTCCGTAACTTGATAGTTCTCTACCTATTCCAGATTTTTTAATTCCTCCAAAAGGCATATGCGGATGAGAAGAGACTATCTTATTAATATACACATTTCCTGATTCAATGTTACCTGCAAGAATCTTTGCTCGTTGGATATCTTTTGTCCAAATAGAAGCTCCAAGGCCAAAATCTGTATCGTTTGCAATTTTTATTGCTTGTTCTACTGAACTAAACTTATACATACTAAACACTGGCGCAAAAGCTTCTTCTTTATACAAAGGCACATTCTCATCAATATTAGAGATAATGATCGGAGAGAAGAAAAAGCCTTTATCAAAATCAATTTGTCTTTGGTATTCAATTTTAGCTCCGGCATCCACTGCTCTTCTGACTAAGTCATTTGCATCATCCACAGCTTGTTTGTTCACCAAGGGTCCAATATCCGTTTCCCTCATCATGGGATCACCAATGTTGAGTTTTTCTAGTCTTAATTTTAAACCTTCTATAAATTGATCATAAATTGATTCTTCTACAATGAATCTTTTTGCCGCAATACAACTTTGTCCGTTATTCTGAGTTCTGCCTATAATGGCTTGATCAAGTGTATGTTCTAAATCAACATCTTCAAAAACAATAAATGGGTCACTGCCACCGAGCTCCAATACAACAGGCTTGATTTCTTCTCCACAAATTTTTGCTACTTGACTGCCTGCGTATTCGCTTCCAGTTAAACTTGCGCCTTTAACTCTGTTATCTCTTAATATTTTTTCTACTTTAGAAGAGCCAATAAGCAAGGTCTGAAAAACGCCTTCCGGAAAGCCTGCTTTTAAATGCAGCTCTTCAATTTTAAGCGCACATTGTGGAACATTCGAAGCGTGCTTAAGAATTCCAACATTGCCTGCCATTAAAGCAGGCGCTGTAAATCTAAATACCTGCCAAAATGGAAAATTCCAGGGCATTACCGCCATTATCACTCCCAATGGATCAAATCTTACATAACTTTCTGTTGCTTCTGTTTCTATATGTTCATCTGCCAAAAATTTCTGTGCATTATGCGCGTAAAATTCGCAAGCCCATGCAGACTTTTTTATTTCGGCGGGAGATTGTTGGTAGGGCTTTCCCATTTCTAGAGTTGCTAATTTACCTAATTCGTCGGCTTCGGCTTGTAGTATTTTTGCTAGATTTAACATTAAACTGGCTCTTTCTTCAAAACTTGTATGTTTCCAAGCCTCAAATGCTTGTTGAGCTTTTGCTAGTTTTGTTTCTATTTCAGAATCGCTAAGTTCTTGGTATGTCTTTATGATTTCTTCTGTAAAAGGATTTAGTGATTGTATTGCCATTACTTCTAATTAAAATCTAATTCTTAGGTTATAATACTTTATCATATTTGAAGAATGTGAAGAATAAACTAAAACAGATACCATACGCATTTACATACTCTTCTTTATTAAGAAAATTCTCAAAATATATTGATTTTGTAAGCAGTCAAAAAATTAAGCTCGAAAAAAAGCGAGTATAATCTTATAGGACATACCTATAAGGTAACTCGCTATCGTGATAATATTATTATATCACGACATTACAATTCTATTCAAATTTTGTACTGGATGGATACATTGTAAATTAAATAAAAAGCTACTGTTATTCTATATAAGCAGAGCAATCTGGTGTTAGTGGCTTTTTTCTAAAATTTTTGTAAATTTTTTATTTTCGGAATAATCAATAGGGACTTCTATTAAGTGAATTCCACCGTCTAGACTTGAATTCAAAATCATCTCAAAATCTTTGATGGTTTCTACCCTATGGCCATTTATTCCAAAAGCTTCGGCTAATTTTACAAAATCAGGATTAGAATGTTTTAATCCAAACTCTGCAAAACCTTTTAATTTTTGCTCCCAGTTAATCATGCCTAGCTGATTATCATTCAAGATAATTATTACTAAATCTAGATTTAATCTTTTTAAAGTTTCTAATTCCTGTGAGCTCATCATAAAACCTCCGTCTCCTGCAACGCAAACTACTTTTTGGTTCGGATTTATAAGTTTTGCTGCAATTGCAGATGGTAAGCCTGCTCCCATTGTTGCTAAAGCATTGTCTAGAAGTAAAGTATTGGGATTGTAAACTTTATAACCCCTTGCAAACCACAGCTTATACATTCCATTATCAAGAGCCAGTATATCTTCCACCCCAAGTGCTTCTCGAATTGAATGAACAATTTCCTGAGGTTTAATTTCGCCTTCAGAATAAATTGTCTCGATTTTGTCGATGCTTTTTTGCATTTGTGCTTTTATATTTAAAAATTCTTCGATAGACCAATTCTTGGGAGTAATTTTTTCTTTAATTTGCCAAATTGTATTGGCAATATCTCCAATAACTTCTAATTGTGGAAAATAAACAGTATTTACCTCTGCTCCAAAAAAATTTATATGGATAACTTTGTGATTATTATGCTTCATTACAAAAGGTGGCTTCTCTATTGAATCATGCCCAATATTAATTACTAAATCTGATTTATCTATTGCTTCGTGAACAAAATCATTTTGTAGTAGTGCCGCAGTTCCTAAATATAGTCCGTGCCTTTCATCAACTACTCCTTTTCCCATTTGGGTATCTATAAAAGGAATTTTAGTTTTCTCTATAAATTCAAAAAGCATTTTGGATGTTCGTTTTCTATTGGCTCCTGCCCCTATTACTATTAATGGATTTTTTGATTCTTCAATCATTCCTACCGCTCTTTCTATGGCCTTAATTTCTGCAATTGGTCTGCGGACTTTATCTACCGGATAAAGTTCTGCTTCAACTTCTTCGGTAGCTATATCTTTAGGAAGCTCGATGTGCGTTGGACCTGGGCGTTCCTCCTCGGCTATTCTAAAAGCTTCTCTTACTATTGAAGGTACATGGCTAGCAAATTGTACAGATCGTGTCCATTCTGTAATAGGTTTCATCATATTGACTATGTCCAAAATTTGAAAGCTTGCTTGCAAATTTCTTTTGATAGGTTTTTGTCCTGTTACTGCAACCATAGGGAATGCACCAAGTTTTGCATAGGCGATTGCTGTAACTAAATTTGTAGCCCCCGGACCAAGAGTGGAAAGACAAACGCCTGGTTTTCCAGTAAGCCTACCTACTGTTGCTGCCATAAAACCTGCTGCCTGCTCATGCCTGGTTGGAACATATTTTATTTTTTTTGATTTTCTTATTGATTCTAATAAATCCAAGTTTTCTTCGCCGGCTACTCCAAAAATATATTCCACTCCTTCATTTTCTAAACTTTTTACAAATAAATCTGATGCTTTCATAGTTATTATTATTTTGATTAAATTGAATCTGCAACTACTTGTGGTACTCTCTTGTCGAATGGGTCAGGAATAATTATATCTTCTGAAGGAGATTCCACAAGGCTTGCGATGGCCTCGGCAGCTTTAGTTTTTATTTCGTCAGTTACTTTCTTCACGTTTTTGTCTAAAAGACCTCGAAATAATCCTGGAAATCCAAGAACATTGTTTATTTGGTTTGGATAATCTGATCTGCCTGTAGCAATAATTCTTGCGCCTGCATCTTTTGCATCTGCTGGTGTTATTTCTGGATCAGGATTTGCCATTGCAAATACTATTGAGTCGGCGTTCATACTTCTGACCATTTCTTTACTTAATGCACCTGCAACACTAAGTCCCAAAAAGATATCTGTTCCTTTTACTGCAGTAGTTAGATTTCCAGCAATATTGTGCGGATTTGTGATTTTTAGAATTTCGATTTTTGCTTGGTTTAAATCAGTTCTATCTTTGCTAATAATTCCTTTAGAATCACATATTACAATATGATTAAAACCATATGTATGCAGCAATTTAGCTGCTGCAATTGATGCTGCTCCGGCGCCGTTAATCACTACTTTCAAATTTTTAATATCTTTATTTATTACTTTTCCAGCATTGATTAGTCCAGCAAGTATAACTATCGCTGTACCATGTTGATCATCGTGGAATACGGGGATATCGAGCATTTGTTGTAATCTTTCTTCTATCTCAAAACACCTTGGCGCAGCTATGTCTTCTAGGTTTATTCCCGAAAACGATGGAGCTATATTGGCAATTGTTTGAATAATTTGTTCGGTATCTTGAGTATTTAATACTATAGGAATTGCATCTACCCCTCCAAATTCTTTAAGTAGCAAGCATTTACCTTCCATCACTGGTAATCCAGCCTCTGGGCCTATATTTCCTAAACCTAAAACTGCAGATCCGTCGGAGATTACTGCGACAAGATTTTTACGCCAAGTTAGTTTATTAACCAGAGTTTTATCTCTGGCTATTTCCATACATGGCCCTGCCACTCCAGGGCTGTAAGCTAGTGACAGTTCCTCTTTGTTAGTCACTTTTACTTTTGATTGGATTTGGAGCTTTCCTCCAAGCTTTTGATGTAGTTTTACTGATTCTTCTTTATAATTCATGCATGTTGATTTATTAAATTATTGATTTTGGATCAACTAAAGAATATCATAAATTGAATTATTAGCATTATGAGATTATTAAGACCAAATCCGGCTAGAACAAGTGCATTCTCTTTATTCTTAATTCCAACATGCATTATGCTTATTGCTGAATCTACTATTTCTTACTATTTTCCTATTGTTGTAGAAAGAAATCTAGATTCAAACTTGCTTTTGGGTATTGTAATGGCTTCTTCTTCGATTGCAGGAATTTTTCTTGATATTATTACTCCTAAATTATTCAAAAAACAATCCTGGAAACTTTTTATATTTTTGGGCACTAGTTTGAGCGTTGGTGTTACAATCTTGGCTTATAGCGGTCAAAAGTTTTTCCCTTTTATTTTATTTATACTGGCATCCATTGTTTGGGGGATTTATTATGAATTACTATTTTTTGGGTACAGAGCTTACATTGTTAAGGAAAGCAAGGTTTATTCATATAGCAGAAACTGGGGGATAATTAACGCTTTTGGAAGTTTGACTGTAATGATAGGTCCAGTACTTGGTGCTTATCTAATAAATAGTCCCGAATTGTTTCTATTCACATTACTACTGCTTCAACTTGTTAGCTTAGTAATTTTTTTGAGTATTTTTGTTAATAGAAAATCACACTATTCTTCCAAGCACCAAAATGAAATAGTGGTAGATTCAAAGTTTAAAACTGTTAAAGTTTGGATTAGATTAGGTTGGTTGCTTAAGACGGTAATTTTAACAAGTTTCTCTGTAAGTATAATGCATGCAACGTATTGGACTATAGGTGGTTTATTTGGCGAAGAATTAGCCAAAGATTCTGCCATTCCCGAATTTTTGATTATGACTATTTACGGCTTAGCTTTACTGGTTGGATCTTTTGCTATATCGGCAATAGCCCCCAGATGGCACAAAAAGAAAATTGCTCAGGCTAGTTTAGTTATTTCGGGAATAACAATGTCTTTAATTAGCTTGTCTAACGACAAAGCAACAATTATTACACTAATATTTTTATCTACCTCGGTTTTAGGCGTAGCAGATTCTCTAAGGGAATCAATTTTTTCTGATCTGGCTGCCCGTGGAGAATTTACCGAAATGCATATCCTGAGTTTATCGGGCCTCTCGACTTCTCTATCGTATATTGTAGGTCCAATTTTAATAGGAATCATTTCCGACTTTGCTAATTACCAGAATGCTTTTGGGATTATGGGAATAAGCGTTGCGATTTTTGCCACTTTATTGTTATTAATAACACCTAGAAAAATTCGAATACCTCATTTATTGTAAACTTACTTAAGTAATGGAATGGTTCCAACTTGGAACACAAGATAGTGAAAATTGAAGTAGTTTTATAACTTGTAACCTACGCCTTTAATAGTTTTTATAGTCTTAGGATCTAAACTCAAGTCTTTCAATTTCATTCTTAATCTTGATACAAACTTATCTATAGTCCAATCTGAAGCTTGTTCACCTAAAATTGTTCTAGACACTTCTTCTCTTTGTAGTAGTTTAACTGCCGAAATTTTATTTAAGAACAGTAATTCTTTTTGAGTAAATCTTTCTGTTACATCTATACCTTGAACTAAAATTTTTTCTGCAAAAACGTCTAATTTTACTTCCTGATTTTCTCCATTAACATAATTAATCCACTTTCCACATATTTTTCTTTCTTGATTTAGTAAACCTAAATTAATCATATAATCTACTATTTCTTGTTGTTTAGACGTTAAGTTTTTAAGAATACCCATATTGATTCCTTTCAAAATTTGTTTTTCTTCCTTAGTAAAACTGTTCCAAAATTTAGATAGAATAATTTTAAATTCTGCGCTTCTTATAGTCTTTTCGTGATTTTTATAATTTCTAAGAGTTCTTAAATAATTTTTTATTAATGAAGGCACTCTCCCACTAAAATCCAAAATTTTGTTTACATCACCATCACTAACTTTAAAATTAAGTTCTATTTCTCTTTCTTTAACCCATTCAATGCTCAGTTCGTATGATGGATATGGCAAGTAGACAACGTTATGAAACATAAAATTTACACTACCCAAATCAACGGCTGATTTCTCTATTGCCAAAAAATCGCTGGCACTTGTTAAAAACATAAACTGAATTTTATTTATACTTACGTTCCTAAGCGAATAAATAAATTTGAAGAAATCATTATCAAGTTTAAAATTGTCTATTATAAATACCACTCTATAGTTCAATCCTATAATGTCGAAAAGCTTAGACAACAAATCCTGCTTTTCAGAGTACTGCCTTAAAATTGTGTTGAAATGATCTACAATATATGTTTGCCCTATATTCTGGTCTATATGCAAAAAAACTATTTTTTCTAACTGTTTGTCAGGTAGTAAACCTGAAAGCATTTCTTTGTCCTGGAAGTTATGTGCAAGTCTAGTTTTACCTCCACCTGGAAGCGAAACTAGAGTCATATTTTCTCTTGCCTGAAGCAATCCTGCTATTTCTTTAACCTTAAACACTTTTTCGGTAGATGTATCTCTCAATGTCAGGAATCAAAAATATATGTCAGGATTATACCACCAAGTACGATTCCTGACACCATATGTAACAGACACTTTCAAGCTCGGGACAATGTATTAATTTAATATCTACTTAATTAATTTATTATTTTAATTTTATGGAGCCCATCAAGCCAAATGTCTTAATTTTTGAAGATAGTATACGTTGGAATCATCAGTTAGAACAGATAATTAACTCACTTCCAACTATAAAAGCTGGATACTTTAACGATAAAGCATCATTTCAGAAAGCTTTGCAAGCCGGAGAGATTAGCCTGTCCGAAGTAAGATTTGTTTTTTTAGATGATGAGTTGCTCTTCTACACAGGTAAGGAAGTTTTTGATTTCTTACAAGAAGTTATAGAACGGTCAGATGTTACTTATTATGGCATTTCTAGTTTGCCAATAATGCAAGAAAGTTATATTCCGCAGAAACGACTTTTGGGCAAAAATATACCCAGAATTGGATTAGTGTTAACGGAAATCGAAGCATATCTGGAAAACATTATAGAAATTCAAGAAAACGAAAGAATACCAGAAAGTAATGATGAAGTTACTAATTATTAGTTAAATAAATTATGAATAACACTCGACAAATAATCGAAGCCTACACACAGAACGAAATAGGTTTTGAAAGTCTGGTTACTTATTTAAAAATCAGACCTATTCACAACATTCATCCAACTATATCTGAATGCTTACACTGTTATTGTAGGGAACAATTACTGGAAGAGGGGATGTTTTTTGTCTTGGATATTTTCAATTCTATTAAACCTGTAATTAATGAATATTATGTAAAACAAAATAACACTATAAGATTAGACTTAAACGGCGAAATTAGCCCTCACCTAACAAGGCCAATCTTTATAGGTTTTTTTGGAGGTATAGAAAACAACAATACAAACGTAGATAATTCTTACTTTAATTTATTCATCCAAGATTTTCTTAAATACACCAACTGGTACTTTTAACAGATTTTTTGGTATCAGTGGCAACTAGCACTAACTATAAAAAATTAGTTTTTAAATAAAGCCAAATGAAAATCCTAATTCACACCTCTTCAATAAGCTTTTTCTACGCGTTAAAATGCGAACTTGATTACCAAAAAATACAAGATATAAGTATATATGCATCCTGGACCAAATTGGCTTACGATATCAGCACAAAAAAATTGGATTGCAACTGCGAGTATCAGATATATATTTATTCCTCTACAAGTGAAGATTTACTTGCTCTCGGTTTTTTGCAAGAGCAAATGCCACAATCAAATATTAATTTTCTTGTTTCTACACTAAAACGTGATTTGGATGCTAATGGTTTTTTGGCCTTAGCCCAAAAAACCATTTACGATATTTATGCAGCTGAAAAATTAACAATTCATGAAAAGATAGCTTGACATAACATACCCCCTAGGGGTATATTAACTTGTGGATAAATCTAAATGCAATCAAATTAATAAAAATGTTCAAAATCATATCTCAAGAATCAGAGGGCAGATTCTTGCAATCGAAAAAATGATAAATTCTGGAAGAGAAACAGTAGAAACTATACAATTAATTTCGGCTATACGTGCAAGTTTAAACAAGCTTGCAATAGAGTTATTAAAAGAGGAATCACAAGACTGTTTAAAGAAAAAGTCTAGCGAAGAAAAATTACAAAGCTTCGAGAAAATAGTCACAAATCTTTTTAAGATTAATTAAATTAATAATTATTATTTATCTATTATGGCAAAAAATATTGTAGAACTTACAACAGATAATTTTGATACAGAAATTTCTCAGGGGTACACTTTTGTAGATTTTTGGGCTGATTGGTGTACACCATGCAAAATTATTGCGCCCACTTTCGAAAAACTTGCCGAATCTTGGGATGGCAAAATCAAATTTGCTAAGTTAGATGTAGATCGATATGGAGAGATAGCATCTAAGTATCAAGTGCAAGGAATCCCTACTCTTTTACTTTTTAAGGATGGCCAATTGATAGAAAGATCTATTGGAGCTCAACCTGAACCAGCACTTGTGCAATTCTTACAAAATAATTACAAAGCATAAGTTAACGTTTAAAATATGAGTGAAGAAATTCGAGAAATTATAATAGTCGGATCAGGGCCTGCAGGATTAACCGCTGCTATTTATACTGCCAGAGCTAATCTTAAACCAATATTAATTGCCGGAACTATCTGGGGAGGGCAATTAATGAAAACAACTTTGGTCGAAAACTTTCCTGGTTTTCCGGAAGGTATTATGGGACCAGATTTAATGTCCAACATGATTAAACAAGCAGAAAAATTTGGTACCGAAATAAAGTACGAAAATGTAAATTTTGTAGATTTATCTGCAGAAGTCAAAATTATAAAAACAGATTTTGGAAATGAGTATAAAGCCAAGAGCGTTATTCTAGCTACAGGATCTGAGCCTAGAATGTTGGGTATACCTGGTGAAGAAAAATTTTATGGCAAAGGAGTTTCTACTTGTGCAACTTGTGATGGAGCTTTTTATAGGGAAAAAACTATTGCTGTGGTAGGAGGAGGAGACTCGGCTATGGAAGAAGCTACTTTTCTTACACGTTTTGCCAAGAAAGTTTATCTAATTCATAGACGGGATGAGTTTAGAGCAAGTCCTATAATGACTGAGAGAGCTAAAAATAATCAAAAAATAGAGATTCTATACAATACCGAAATTAAAGAGGTATTGGGTGAAGATGTAGTCAAAGGTATAAAAATTTTTAATAGTAAAGATAACTTTGTACAAGATCTTGAGGTAGATGGTCTTTTTCTAGCTATTGGCCATATTCCAGTTACCGGATTTATAAAAGATCAATTACCTTTAAATGAAAGTGGTTATGTTGTACCTTTAAATGCTAGTACAGTTAAAACCAATATTGATGGTGTTTTTATAGCTGGAGAAATTCAAGATAGTAAGTACAAGCAAGCAATAACGACTGCTGCTGATGGTTGCAAGGCTGCCTTAGAAGCACAAAAATGGTTAGAAGGGCATGAATAAATTCTACTGAAGTAATTATGACAAGAAGCGGCCATATTGATCAATATGGCCGCTTCTTTGCTTACGATATTATTTTTTATCTTTTATCGAGTTAATACTCCGCCGATCATATGAACTACTCCATTGTCTGCTTCTAAATCGGATTGTATTATTCTGATGTCATTCACATATATAATTCCATTATCATATTTAATCGTCAGTGTTTCGCCAGTCAAGGTTTCTAATTCTACTCCATCCTGAACTCCTTCTAACTGACTAAGCTGTTGAAGACTATAACGTGTAGGTATTACATGATATTTGAGTACATTTGCTAATTCATTTGTATCATCCGATAATTCAGTATCGTCAAATGCAGAATTACTAGGAGCAAATACTGTATAGCCTGCATCTGCAGCATTCAAGGTCTCGACTAATTCAGCTTTTTGTAATGAATCACCCAGGATGCTCAAGATACTGTTTGCTTTTATAACTTCATAAACGGTTTTTAGTCCGTCAGTCTGGTTTCTTAGTAATTCAATATCTTTTGCATTTTCTGCATTCTTATTGTTTAAGGCTTCGATAATTGCAACTAGGTCTCTCTCCAGCACATTAAATCTTTCTTCCTGGTTTCTAATAGAAAGATCGTTTATAAAAGCAGCTGCCAAAGCTATTACTACCAAGAATATTATTAGAGTAATACTACCAGTAATGGCTAGAGCTAGTTTGTCGACATAACTATCTCTTTCATCATCAGGTAGAGTCTTAAGTTTATTTTTGATTTTTCCTGTCATAAATAATAAGTATTTAAGAAGTTATTATTAGTAACATAATATATCAAATTGAAGGTAATTTGAATCAATAAGTATATTTTACCTTGAGCCTTATAGATACCTTGGCATGAATTGAATCTTTTTGACAGCTTTGTATCTAAAGATAATACACTTGCTAAATGTCGAGGCTGTTGTTTTGTGTAAGCACTAGCTGTGATATAAGTAGGATAAGGAATACACCTGCAAATCTTGTGATTCAAAGATAATAAAAAACTACTTGCTAAAGTCCATAGTTTATTTAGTACTTCTCCACTCTAAATGCAACTACCTCATCACCTAGCTTGACTCCGTCTATAATACTATCTAACTGCAAACCACACTCACTACCTTTTTTTACTTCTTTTACTTCATTCTTTGCTTGTTTAATCATTTTCACCTTTGCTCTACCTAATTCGTATTCACCACTTTCTATCCAAATTCTATAGCCTTTTACAAATGTACCCTTAGTCACTTCACAACCAACTACCATGCTACCATCAGACAACGTAAAGACTTGCTTGACTTTGGCTCTTGCAACTTCCACCTCTTCTTCTTTAGGTTGGTCTAAACTATCGAGTACCTCAGCAATTTCATCAATAATGTTATAGATAATTTCGTAATCTCTTACCAACACTTTTTCGTTTCTGGCAATTGCCATAATCTTGGAAGGTGTTGGAGATTGAAAAGTAACTATAATTGCTTTAGCAACTTTTGCTCGGGTAATATCGTCCTCAGTAACAAAGCCGGTATTTGCAGCTAGTATATTTACCTTAGATTCTTCAGTCTCGAGAGATTGCAATTCTGCTTTCAATGCTTCTAAAGTTCCCTGAGTTGAAGCTCTTATTATTAAGTTAAGTTCTTTTTGAAACACTCCACTCTTCTTTTCCGCCTGGTTCATAAGCATTTGAGCGAAAAGTGTTTCTGCATCCATATCTCCAGTGGCTTCTACTGAGTCTTCTACTATTTCGCCAGATCTAAGTTTTGATTGTACATCTGCAATAACTTTTCTATCTTCAGCAAAGTAAATAATATCACCTGTATGCAAATCTTCGGACAATCCTGTTACAGTAAATGGCTGAGATTCTTCGACTGTCTGTATTGGCTTACCTTCTTCATTTATATATGCTCTTACCTTAAATTCTGTATTTTTAGTAAATCCTGTCACTCTTTGGTTTAAGTGACCTGCTTTTAATATACATACCGCACAATGACCAAGTTTTTTATCCAAATTAGATTCCAATACAAATGCTTCTGCCAAAATATTTTCTTTTGTTTCGTGAGGTTTTAATTCATTTAATTCGGATAAAAGTTCAATGCCTTCTAGAGCTTCGTCTAAACCTACTTTATTCTTTGCAGATATTGGAAAGCAAAGTACATCTCCTCCAAATTCCTCTACCTGTACTCCAAAACTTGCTAATTGCGTTTTTACTTTTAGAATATCAGCACCTTCAACATCTATTTTATTTATTCCTACTATTATTGGAACACTATGCTTCTGAGCAAATTCAATCGATTCTCTAGTTTGTGGTTGAATTCCATCATCTGCAGCTACAACCAGAAATACAAAATCAGTAACCCTTGCGCCTCGTTCTCTCATTGCACTGAAAGCCTCGTGACCCGGGGTATCTATAAAAGTAATTTTAAATCCAGTCTTTGAAGTAACTTCATGTACTCTAGTATTTTGCGTTATTCCCCCAAATTCTTTTTCTGCTATCCTTGTGCCTCTGATTGCATCAAGAAAGGTTGTTTTTCCATGATCCACGTGACCCATAACAGCTACAATCGGCTGTCTTATTTTTTGATTTTTATTGGCAGTCTTAGAATTTTTGGACATTAAATCTGATCTACTTTACAGCTTAGAATTTTAGCACAAAAGATTTTAATAAGATAGTGCAAAAAGCTTGTAAGGATATTATTCCTGCAATTGGTATCGATTCATAAATTACTTTCGAGAAGAGTTAGCTCTTCTAAAGACATACATACACCTTTTTCTTTAAGTAGGTCTAGCAACATTTTATTCCCGTCTAGATCCGAGTGTATTTTATAGAATTTAGCCTGTTTTGGGTGACTAAATATATACCTACCTACTTCTCCATTCAAATTAATTTGACCATCAGGCAAAAATGTCTGAGTTATCTGATACTTAGTATCTACAATTCTTTTTTCAAAATCAGCCTGAGCTTCATTCAATTTAGTATCATCTTTAGAAAATTCTAATTTCAGTTGTTCAATTCTTTTATTCATTCTGGTTACTAAAAGCTTTTCAACTTTTTTCCACTTATCTGGCATCATGATTCTGATTTGAGCTTCGGGGAAAACTTCCAATAGGCTATCTATGGCTCTAAAGTATGTAATGATAATCGGTGTTTTTCCTGAATTTACAATATTTTGCAAATCTATTGCTTTGTATCCATACGCATAGCCCTTAATATAGGTTAAATTAACCAAATTACCAAGTTTCAATTCTTTTAATAAATCGCCAGACCTGTAAAAATGATAATCTATGCCATCAATCTCTTCGGTTCTTCTAGGTCTTTCTGTAGAAGAAATAGCAATTCCGAAACGGCCAGTTTTGACGGCTAAGTGCATGTTGCGTGTTTTACCTATACCAGAAGGACCAACAAGCAATATTGGTTGCGTATCCGCGAAGTTTACCTTCGCAAGATATGGCTTTATTTCGGCCTGGCTTAATTGAGCTGAAGACATACGAAATTATACCATTGATATTTGCATAAGCTTTACAGAAATTCCGACCTACTATATGTTTGGATGGGCAACTTGTTTTTTACTTGACACCTTTCAAATATCTTAGATAAGATTAATTTGTACTTCTAAAAAAGTTGAGATAAAACTTTACAATGTTGGGCAATTCTGTTATTATCTTGGTCGTACCGGTAGTTAAAAAGTCTCAACTTGTATTTCAAAAACCTTTACAGCAAATAAAAAGCAAACTAAATATTAGGCATAAATAACGATGCCTTTTTTTGCTGTCTACCAAGGTAATTTAATAAATTTGTTAAATTAGTAGGATATTATGACTCCAACCAAAAGACTAAACTTAACAAAGCATCCTGCAAAAGATTTTGACATGGACCTGCTCCAGGCACAGAAGAAATTTTTTAGGGACTTTGTTGAAAGTGGGTTCGAAGAATTATTCGACGAAATCAACCCAATCCAAGATTATACTGGTTCAAGCTGGGAACTATCTTTCGAAGATATAGAATGGGGAGAACCCAAGCTTACATTTAGAGATGCACAACGCTTAGGCCAAACTTACGATGCTCCAGTTTATGCAACAGTAAGATTAGTTAATAAAAGATCTGGGGAAATTAAAAAGCAAAAAATATTCCTTTGCGACATGCCAATAATGAGCGATAGAGCTTCATTTATGGTGAATGGAAATGAAAGAGTTGTAGTTTTTCAAATATTACGATCCGAAGGTATTTTATTTGGAGAAAGCAAAGCTTCTTCTCCAAGCAAAAGGCTGTACTCAGTAAAACTAATGCCTAACCGAGGAAAATGGTATGAATTTGAAGTAAATAAATATGGTGTAATGAGTGTTAAACTTCTAGAAAAGAGACCAAGAGTTATCTTAACTACTCTACTAAGAGCTTTAGGTTACTCATCAACAGACGAAATTAAGAAATTACTAGAACCTATAGATTCTGGTGAATTTAAATTTGTAGAAGCCACATTAAGAAAAGATCCAACCAAATCTCAGGACGAGGCTTTAATAGATATCTACAGAAAATTAAGACCAGAAGATTCTATCAGCATAGAAAATGCAAAAAACTTTTTAGAACGAATGTTCTTCGACAAAAGAAGATTTTATCTAGGCAAAATTGGAAGATACAAATTAAATCAAAAACTTGAAATTGACGAAGATATTAAGCTTGAAGACTATTTATTAAAAAAGAGAGATATTGTTGAAGTTATTAAAGCTTTGGTACAACTAAATAATGGTACTAGATTACCTGATGATATCGATTCATTAAGCAATAGAAGATTGAGAGGAATTAACGAAATAGTTGCAGAAAAAATAAGAGTTGGAATGCTTATCATGGAAAAGAATATTAGAGACAAGATGAGCACCTACTCTACAGATGAAAAAGTTACACCAGCAATGGTTGTAAATACTAGACCTGTAATTGCCGCAATCAATCAATTCTTTGGTAGCTCAGCTTTACTAAGATACATGGATCAGGAAAACATTCTTTCCGAGCTAGAAGCCAAAAGAAAAGTAACGGCCGGTGGTCCAAGAGGATTAACCAAGGAAAGAGCTACATTCTCGGTAAGAGATGTACACAATTCACATTATTCAAAACTTTGTCCTGTAACTACCCCAGAAGGACCTTCTGTTGGTATGGTACTGCAACTATCTGTATTCTCGAGAATTAATGATTTTGGATTTATTGAAGCACCATATTATAAGGTCACTTCTAAATTTGATGTTAACAAAGATAAAGTTGTAGATTTCAAAAGTAGATTACTGAGTGCGGACCTAGAAATTAATGGAAAAGTTATTGCCAAGAAAGGTAGTGAGATTTCAGAAAAAATTGTAGAAGCCGCCAAGAAAGCTAATATAGAATTTATACAAATAGCTCCTTTTATGACAGGTGAGGTAGTTTACATGGACTACGATGAAGAACTTAAGCACAAGATTGCGAGCGCAAACGTAAGAACAGACGACAATGGAAACATCATTGAAGAAACTACTTATGTAAGAACATCAAAGGACTACATGAAGGTAGGAATTTCCGAAATAGATTATATGGATGTTGCTCCAGCACAAATTGCTGGGTTGGGATTATCTTTAATTCCATTCTCAGGAAATGATGATGCAGCAAGAACATTCTATGGATCAAAAACTCAGACACAGGCAGTTCCATTAATCAGGCCTCAAGCTCCATTAGTAGGAACTGGATTTGAAGTATTAGCAGCTAAAGCAAGTGGTAGAACTATTTTTGCAGAGCAGGATGGGGAAGTTATAGAATCAGATGCTAATAAAGTGGTTGTTAAATACAAAGGAGCAAAAGTTGAAACTACTTACGAGGTAGAAAAATTTATTAGAACAAACCAGAATACTTCGTTCTCGCAAAATATTAGAGTGTTGACCGGAGAAAAATTTAAGAAAGGAGATACATTAATTGACGGACCTTGTACCGATAATGGAGAACTAGCACTTGGTGTCAATCTAAGAACAGCCTATATGGTATGGGATGGTTATAATTTTGAAGATGGTATTGTGATTTCGCAAAGATTAGTAAAAGATGATATCTTAACTTCTGTTCATATTCACGAGTATTCACAAGAAGTAAGAGAAACCAAACTAGGAAACGAACTGGTTACAAGAGATATTCCTGGTGTGGGGGAACGTGCACTTAGAAATCTAGATGAAGATGGAATTGTCCGAATTGGAGCAAATGTTGATTCCAACGATATTTTGGTAGGAATTATTGCGCCTAAGGGAGAGACAGAGCTTACTGCTGAAGAAAAATTGTTGAGGGCGATCTTTGGTGAGTATGCAAGAGATGTTAGAGATAATTCTTTAAGAATGCCGCACGGAGAAAAAGGTGTTGTTGTAAATGTTCAGGTTTTAGACAGAGCTAAAGGAGCCAAGCTAAACCCTGGAGTACTAAAACAAGTGAAGGTATGGGTTGCAAGAACTCATAAGATATCTGCTGGAGATAAATTAACAGGTTTCCACGGAGAAAAGGGTTTGATTGCAAAGGTAGTAGCAGAAGAGGACATGCCATATACTGAGGATGGTCAACCAGTCGATGTTATTTTAGGTCCAGCTTCTATGATTAGAAGAATGAACCTAGGACAATTAATAGAAACCCATATAGGTTTACTAGCAGATAAATTAGGTGTTAAGGTCAAAGTACAGCCATTCGGAGAATATTCAATTAACTCGCTACTTGAACTAGCACAGAAACAGGGAATTGAATATGTTGAAAAAGTAGATCTTTACGATGGAAGATCCGGTAGAAAGTTTGACCAAAAAGTGACTGTTGGCAAAAAGTATTTCCTAAAATTGGACCACTTGGCAGATAGTAAGATACATGCAAGATCAACCGGTCCTTACACTCTTGTAACTCAACAACCATTAAGAGGTAAGGCTCAAATGGGAGGCCAGAGAGTGGGAGAAATGGAAGTTTGGGCATTACAAGCACATGCAGTGCCTTACTTACTACACGAAATGCTAACAATAAAATCAGATGATGTAGTAGGAAGAGCTGCTGCTTACAAAGCAATTATTTCAGGACAGCCAATAACAGCTCCTAATGTTCCTGAATCATTTAACGTATTGGATAAAGAGTTGGCAGGTTTGGCAATAAAATTAGACAAAATAAACGCAGAATATGATTTTGAGAGAGACGAAATGGCATTAGAAGAAATTGTAGATTCGGTTGGAAATAATGTCTCTGTAAGTACAGAAGAAGTTATTAATCAGTCATTTGAATAATAATTTTTTAATTACAAATTTTTAAATTTAAAAAATATGTTAAAAGACTTTAATGCAGTAAGAATAACCATAGCCTCACCTCAGGATATTCTTAACTGGTCACATGGCGAAGTCACAAAGGCAGAAACCATCAATTACAGAACCTTCCGGTCTGAACCGGGTGGACTGATGGCTGAAGAAATCTTTGGTCCTACAAAGGACTTCGAATGTTACTGCGGCAAATATAAAAAGGTGAGATACAAGGGTATTGTCTGTGATAGATGCGGTGTAGAAGTAACTCACAAAAGAGTAAGAAGAGAAAGAATGGGACACATTAAATTAGCAGCACCTGTTTGCCATGTATGGTTTTCTAACGGTGTACCTAATAAATTAGCATTAATTTTAGATATTCCTCAGAAGCAATTAGAAACTGTGGTTTATTACGCCAGATACGTTGTAACAGGATTGAATGAAGAGGAACAGAAAACTGCTCTAGAAAGTTTGAAAGATCTTCAAAAGAAGGAGCTAGAGGATCTGAATAAACAATCTGAAGATAAGATTATTGAATTTCAGCAAGAAATAGAAGAACAGAGAGAAGAAAAAAGAAAAGAGATTAAGGATAAAGCAAAGCTAGAACTGCAATTAGAAAGAATTAACAATAACGAAAAAACTGAGATTGCAAAAATCAAATCTGCATTTAAGCAAAAACAAGATAATTTGGATAAGAAATTCGGAGATATCAAAAATTTGATTACCGGAATGAGAGTAGGTACTACTCTATCCGAGGAAGATAAGGCAATGCTTGAAGATTATGATTTTTTCTTTTTTGACGCAGGCATGGGCGCAGATGCAGTTAGTGAATTATTAGGCAAAATCAATATCGACAAGGAACTAGAACAATTGGAGAATACTATGAAGAATAGTAAATCTCAATTAAAAAAATCCAAAGCCATTCAAAGATTAAGAATTTTGAAAGGAATGAAAAGAGCAGGAATTAAACCAGAATGGTTAGTATTGGAAGTTCTTCCTGTAATTCCACCAGATTTGAGACCAATTATTCAGCTACCTGGAGGAAGATTTGCTACTTATGATTTGAATGACCTTTACAGAAGGGTAATTAACAGAAATAACAGATTAAAACGATTAATTAATCTTGGTGCACCAGAAATCATTTTAAGAAATGAAAAAAGAATGTTGCAAGAAGCAGTTGATTCTTTAATAGACAATAATCATAAACCAGGAGCTCCTGCCCTAAATAGTAGACAAATGCCATTTAAATCATTATCTGATGTTTTGAGAGGCAAGAATGGTAGATTTAGACAAAACTTGTTAGGAAAACGAGTTGACTACTCGGGTAGAGCTGTAATTGTTGCCGGACCCGAATTAAGATTTGATCAGTGTGGTCTTCCTAAATCAATCGCATTAGAATTGTTTAGACCGTTTATTATCAGAGACTTAATTTCGAGAGGTTACGCAGCAAACCCTACAAGAGCAAAAATAATTTTCGAACAAAAATCAGAAGAGGTTTGGGATATTTTAGAGGAAGTAATTCAAAATAGACCAGTTCTGCTAAATAGAGCACCATCTTTACATAGATACTCTATACTAGCGTTCTACCCTATGTTAATAGAAGGAAATGCAATCAGATTACATCCAATGGTTTGTCAGGGGTTCAATGCCGACTTTGATGGAGACCAAATGGCTGTACACTTACCTCTTTCGCAAAAAGCTATAGAGGAGGCTAGAACAAGAATGTTCGCAAAAGACAATATGATTGCGCTTAGAGATGCAACTCCAATTGTTAATGTAGCAAAAGATATGGCCATGGGAGTCTACTTTGCTACTTTAATTAAAGGTGACGAAAAGAATCCAAAAAACTTTTATGGTAATGTTCAAGACCTTCTTGCTGACTACGAAATTGACAGAATTAGGTTTTTTGAACCAGTAGGTTTATTGATGAATGGAAAGGTTGTTGTAACCTCTGCAGGAAGAATTCTATTTAATAAAACTCTACCTGAAGGTTATGAATTTATAAACAAACCTTTGTCTAAGAAAGATATTGCAAATATCACTTCTAATATATTTAGGAAATATGGAAATGAGCAAGCAATTAGGTCTTTGGACGAAATCAAAGATCTTGGATTTAAATTTGCTACATTGCTTGGCTTCTCCATTTCGATGGGTGAATTCAGCTTTGGTGCTGAAAGTGTTCTTGAGAAAGGATTAGATAATTATAATGAGGAAGAAAATGCATTAATCTCTGAATATCTCGATGGAATGATTACCCAGAACGAATTAACGAGACTACAGAAAAATGTATGGATGGATAAGTCAGATGAAATACAAGAAGAAGTATGGCAACTTGCAAAATCTAACACCCAGAGTACAGAAAATCTATTAGATTTAGATGCTTCTGGAGCTGTTCCTGTAAGTGCATGGATTAAACAGATTTCTGGAGTTAGGGGATATGTAGCAGACATGAGCGGAGAGGTAGTTAATCTTCCACTAAAGGGAAATTATGCCAAGGGATTAGATAACTTCCAATACTTTGTAGCTGCGAAGCAAGTCAGAAAATCATTTGCTGATGTTGGTTTGAAAACATCAGAATCTGGATATTTAACTAGAAGGTTAGTAGATGTTTGTCAAGATGTGATTACCAAAATCCATGATTGCGGAACAACAGAAGGTATCAAAATTAGCAAAAATGATCAGCGACAGCTTTCTTTTGCAAACAGAATCAGAGGAAGATTTATAGCATCTGAGTTAATAGATCCAAAAACAAAGGCTGTAATACTAAGTTCTGGAGATGAAATTACTTACGAATTAGCAGAAGAAATCGCCAAAAATGAAAACATTACAGAAATTATTGTCAGAAGTCCATTAACTTGTAAAGTTTCGCATGGTCTATGTCAAAAATGTTATGGATACGATAATGGAACAAGCAAAATAATTAATCTAGGAGAAGCAGTAGGTGTTATTGCTGCACAAGCGCTTGGAGAACCAACAACACAGTTGACTCTAAAAAGTAAATCAGACGCTAGAGCAAGCAAAGCAGACGTTACACAAGGTTTTCCTAGAGTACAAGAATTGTTCGAGGCAAGAACTCCTGCAGCTTTGGCTCAATTATCGGAGATTGAAGGTGTTGTAAAGATTATAGAAGATAAAAAGAAATTTATAATCAGAGTAACTGCAGATCATAAACAAACTATTGATTACACATTTACAGAAGGTGATGAGGTAGTAGTCAAAGACGGTAAAACTGTAAAATCAGGAGAATTATTGATTATTACTAAAGACAAAACTGAAATAAATGCAGACTTCAGTGGTAAAGTTAAAGTAAAGAAAAGCAAGTTAGTGTTAGAGGCAGAAACAGCATTGGAGATAGAGAAATCTGTTGACTCTTTGTCCGACATTATTGTAAAAGATGGTGATAAAGTTCAAAAAGGTGATCAGTTAACATTCGGATCTGTTGATCCAAAAGAATTGGCACAATTGAAAGGTATACATGCTGCTCAAGATTACATAGTTGCACAAGTACAGACTGTATATGCAATTCAGGGTCTAGAAGTAGATGATAGACATCTCGAAATTGTTGCAAGACAAATGGGTAGATATGGATTATTGAACGATAACGGCGATAGCGAAGAATACTTCCCAGGTGATTATGTAGACGTGATTGACATTGAAACAGAAAATGCTAAACTTAGATCGCAAAATAAAGCAGAAATCAAGTACGACAATATCCTGTTAGGTATTACAAATGCAGCAATTAGAACAGAAAGTTTCTTGTCTGCAGCATCATTCGAGCAACAGGTGAGAGTTTTGACAGATGCGGCATTAATGGGTAAGGTAGATCATTTGAGAGGATTGAAAGAGAATGTTATAATTGGAAGACCAGTACCATTAGGTGAAGTACTTTTCGAAAAAAATAAAGAAGAAATTGAAGAAGCTGAAGCAAAAGCAGAATTGCTAACTTCGGCAGAACAGAATTAATTTAATTATTATTTAACTAATTTGGCAAGAATATCACAATTAGTAAGAAAACCTAGAAAGCCAAAGAATAAAAAGGTTAGGTTTAAGGGATTACTTATCAAACAAAAAGCAAAGTTTAAAGCTTTACAGTTTAACTACAATGCAATAAAAGATAAGTTCTTTCAAAAACAAAATCCTTTTAAGAGAGGGGTGTGTGTCTCTGTAAAGACTATGACACCTAGAAAACCTAACTCGGCATTGCGAAAAATAGCGAGAGTTAGACTTTCTAACAAACAGGTAGTAACAGCTTACATACCAGGAGAAGGTCATAACTTGCAAGAACACTCTGTGGTACTTGTAAGAGCAGGTAGAAAACCTGACTTACCAGGAGTTAGATATACGGTAGTAAGAGGTGTGTATGATTCAGGAGCTGTAGAAGCAAGAAGGCAAGGAAGAAGTAGATATGGCGCAAAAAAACCTAAAGCAAAATAAGTTTTAGGATAAATAAAAGCTGGTGAATAACAGTAATCAGCAATTTATGAAAAGAGATCTCATAAATTGCAGATCTCTTTTCTAATTTACTTTAAAATTTATTTAAATTATAAAAATATAATGAGAGGAAAAAAAGCACCCAAAAGAAATTTAAAACCCGATCATATGTATAATAGTGTGATTGTGTCTAAATTCATAAATTATGTTATGAAAGATGGCAAAAAAGATGTTGCCAGAAAAGTTGTTTATCAAGCAATAGAAGAATTGAATGAGAAGTTAAAATTGACTGGCCTAGAAGGATTCGAAAAAGCTATCAATAATGTTAAACCTAAAATTGAAGTTAGATCAAGAAGAGTGGGAGGATCTAACTTTCAGGTTCCAGTTCCAGTAACTGATGAGAGACAGGTTGCACTCGCATTCAGATGGGTAATAGAGGCTGCCAGAAACTCCCGAGGAAGCAGTGACTTTAGCACATCGCTTGCAAGAGAACTTGTGAATGCATATAAAAACGAAGGAAATGCAATCAAAAAGAAGGAGGAAGTTAAGAGAATGGCAGAAGCTAATAAAGCATTTGCACAGTTTGCATAAAAAAATTAGAACCAGTGCTCTGCTCTGGTTCTACTCTGTACAAAAAAGTATAATAAAAAGCAACAGACTTTATGTTGTTAGTGAATAAACTTAATTTAAAGACTAATCTCCTTCCATTGGCTAAAGCCAGCTGTATTAAGATTAGTTTACAATAAATGTATGTCGAAACGTTATAAAAATTACATCATTGCATTTATAGTAAACCTGTTAACCTTTATTATTTCGCAACTACTTGATATTGATGTTATAGATTCTATAGTACCAGCATTTTTTTTCTTAAGCTCTGTGTTATTAATATTTACCAGAGAACCCCAACCCAAAAAAGGCATCAGCATTCCTTCGATTCATTTCTATCAAAAAACACGACTAAATATGTTTGGCTATACAGTGGCTGGAAGTCTTGGAGTAGCTGCGTTCGTATTTTATATACTAACTTATTATTTAAATATTAGTGCCGCTCTAGTCTCTCTTGTTCTATGGGTGGTATTTATCGTTGTGATTGATTTCGAAAGCAAGTTCTTTGATAATTATGATTTTTTGTACTACATTTCTGATTATGTCTACGAAAATCTGCACATCAAAAATATAAGAAGAAAAGATATAGACAAAATTTGTAAGTACTTATTCTATTCAAATATCGATACTTTTACTGATTGGAAATCGCGCAATAGAACTAATAATTATATTACTGAAGAGATATTTAATAAGTGCAAAATACTTTTCAACAAATATATGTTTGAATTGAGAACAGATGTAATTGGAGATGAAATTGCAGAAGTAAATAAAATAAGCGGACTATGAAAACTGGGAAGGAACTCCTCTTAGAACACTATAAGAATCCTCGTAATTTTGGTATCCCGGAAAACCTCAATAGATATGTAAAAGGATTTGTGCAAAATTTATCATGTGGAGACGAAATTACATTTTTTTTACTAATTAATAACAATAAAATTTCTGACGCAAAGTTTACTGGAGAAGGCTGCTCTATTTGCTTGGGAGTAGCATCAATACTCACCGAGAAAGTTAAAAATTTACCTCCTGAAAATGCCTTGGATATTAGTCTTGAATATATGATTAATGAACTAGAATTACAAGTTAATGATGCTAGAAAAAAATGTGTTTTTATAAGTATAGAAGCTTTACATAAAGCTTTAAAGGAACCCAGTAAGCAGTTACCTACAACCTCTTTCGAGGATTAAATATCAACAACTACATAATTATTTTCTTTCTAGAAACTTATTCATTAAGCTTAACAGCAATCAATGGTACTTAATTAAATAATACTATAAATAGCTCTTGAGGAAGGCAAGATTCGTGAAACCATTGGCTGCATTTTTATTGTTTGCTAGTACATGACTTTTAAAACAGTACCTACTTAATTTTGCTAGATATATCCAGTTTCTTACTTTTTAACATCTCTAAGAAGTACTTTGAGTTGCTGCGACTATTTAAAATTTTAAGATTCATAGTAAAATGTGGGCACGGTAAGATGCTTAGAAAATCTTACGAATTTTTAATTATTAATACAGACTTGATGAAAATAGTTATTTTTGCTGGAGGTACCGGAAAAAGATTTTGGCCAGCCAGCAGAATTAAGTCGCCAAAACAGTTCTTGCCAATAGTTAACAACAAACCACTAGTAAGATTACGATACGAAATACTCAAGAAAGGATTTGCTGATTCAGATATTTTTATAAGCACAGGTAAACAGTACGAAAATGAAGTTAAGGCCATCCTACCTGAACTTCCTGCTGAGAATTTTATTTTAGAACCTGAAATGAGGGATACCGCTCCAGCAGTGACCTTAGCTGTATCTTATTTAAATAAAAAATTTCCTGGTGAGGTAGTTTCTATACAATGGAGTGATCATTTAATAAAAAATCCAGAAATCTTTATAGAATGTCTTAGGGAATCCGAAAAAGAAATTAAAATAACTAAAAAAGCAATACTTGTAGTTGTGCCTGCACGTTTTCCATCTCCTCATAGAGGATACATAGAATTTGCAGATGTGATTAGAGAAATGAATCAGCATCTGTCGTTAAGAAAATTTGTTAGATTTGTAGAAAAACCTAGCAAAGAATTAGCAGAAAAGTATATAGAATCAGGAAATTATGGTTGGAATCCCGGATACTGGACACTTTTACCCGAGTATTATTTAGAGACTGTAAAAAAAACAGCAGCAGAAACTTATCAAATTTGCCAAGATATAGTTAACTCTGATTTTGGAACAGAAGCATTAGAAAAATTCAAGACATGCGAAAAAACTTCTGCTGATTATGCATTTGCTGAGTATATAAAAAGTGATGATGCATTAGTTATGCTAACCGACATGGGTTGGAGTGATGTAGGCGAATGGATAGCATTTAAAGAGGCACTTGAGACAAGTCAGGAAGAAAATGTAAAGGTTGGAAATTCTTTTGATTTAGATTCTCAAGACACCTTGATTTATAATACTGAACCAAATAAATTAATAGCTACAATAGGTTTAAATGGAATGGTAGTTGTAAACACAAAAGATGTTGTAGCAATTTTTCATAAGCACGAAAATACTAGGTTAAAGGAATTTATAAAGAAAATGGAAGAAAACGGTATGGAAAATTACCTTTAATTTTTTACTTCTATCTTATGAAAAAGTGGAAATTGCTTAAGCATGAAGATGTGTCTCCTTCCAAATGGTTTCCTTTATATAAAGATACAGTAGAACTACCTAATGGCAAAGTTTTTGATGATTACTATGTATCTGCACTTGGACATGTCGCCACCATAATCCCAATTTTAGATGATGGAAGAATAATATGGGTTAGACAATATAAACATGGTGTTGGCCAAGTTACAATTGAGCTACCAGCAGGAAGAATACAACAAAGTTTAAGTACATTAGAAACTGCTAAAGCGGAGCTGAAAGAGGAAACAGGCTATACAGCAAAAAATTTCTTCGAGATTGGCTACGTTTGTCCTATACCGTCTAAAGACGGAAGCTTAATGTATGGCTTCGTTGCTACAGAACTTGAAAATACAGGAGAAACAAAATTTGACGAAACAGAAGATATTGAACTTTTGCTGCTAACTAAAGACGAAGTTTTAGAAAAACTTAGGGATGGAGAAATAATAGGTTCAGATGCAATTGCGCTGTTTTTTAAAGCTATACTAATTTATCCTGAATTATTTGAACAAAAATCTTAGCAAACAAATTGTAAGAGCAAGATTCCAACAGCTTAGAAACAAAATTAGCAATAAGGCGGAAAGAAGTGAATCCCTTTTGAATCAACTTATAAAAATAAAACAATTCAATAGTGCTAAAACTGCTCTTCTCTATTTTAATACTTCAAATGAAGTTTATACTCATAATATTATTAAATACTGTATTGATAAAAAAGTAAAAGTACTAATTCCATACATATCTAAATCTAAGGTAGGAGAAATTAAATCATTACAGGATTTTAAGGTTAGTGGGAAATTTAAAGTGCCACATAAAGCACTTTCTGATGTAGAGCTGAATATAGATGTAGCACTTATACCCGGTTTCGCTTTCGACATTGAAGGTAACAGAATAGGCTACGGAAAAGGTTGGTACGATAAATTCCTTTCCAGGCATCCCGAGACTTTTAAGATAGGAATTTGTTTTCTAGAGCAATTATATTCAAGAGAGTTAGATATAGAATCGCACGATATAAAAATGGATACAGTTATTTCACTTTAATAATACTGCATGTTAAGTACTAAAATCGCTGAGCTTTACTCGATTTTAGTACGAGAATCGATGATTTAGTACTTCTTCACAATAATCACGTATTTTACACCTTTGCTACCAGCACGAGTACATTAATACCTTGTGATCTCCAGCCTCTTTTGGTAATTCATCCCAGATTCGTTGAGTAATAAATGGAATAAATGGGTGCAACATTTTTAAATAATTCTTAAGTGTATAAAGCAAGACTCTTTGCGTCTCCTCCTTCTCTTCTATATCCGGCTGACTTAGTACAATTCCTGTTTCTTTGTCCTTTTGAGTGTAGATAAATTTTTTTGAGTTTTCTAGTTGAATATCGCAGAATGTATGCCAGAATTCATCATATAAAGATTCTGTTGCATAGCCAAATTCAAATTCATCAATATTTTTAGTAATTTTTTCTTTAAGTTTATTGATATGATCAAAAATTTCTTTGCTGTTTTCTAGTCGAAGATCACTTGCTGTTAATGCATATACTTGTGTATTTTCTAATCCTTCTAGATTCATCATTACAAATCTACTTGCGTTCCAAATTTTGTTATTAAAATTCTTAAAATTTTTAAGCTTCGGTTCACTAACTACATACGATCCACCTGCAGAATTTTGGTAAAAGTAAGTCATTCTGATTGAATCTGTACCATATGCCTCTCTAACCTTATCCATATCTATTATATTCCCCTTAGATTTACTCATTTTTTGACCATCAGTTCCAAGTACTAAACCTGTCAAAAATAAGTGGTCAAAAGGGTGTGTTTTGTGCTTAAAATAGGTAAACATCATCATTCTCGAATCCCAGTTTTCCAAAATATCATGGGCCGAAACTAAAACGTTTGTAGGAAAAAATGTATCCATCAAATTATGCTTACTTAAAGTAGCATATATCCATTGACCTGAACTGAACCATGTATCTAGAACGCTTTCATCTTGTATCCACCCTTCTCCAGGGCATTCTCTCTGCACCCGCAAATGATCGGGATTGTTATACTCCAAATTCACCCATTCATTTGAATCACCCTCTCTTTTCATTTGTATGATTGGAAGTTTATATTCATTTTCAGAATTTCTAGAATACTCTGTAAATCTTAAGTTTTTGTAGAACTTAACTACATTACTATGTGCAGGAACAGCTAAATGCAACTCATATTGCGGGTAAAGTCTAAATAGATTATTCATTAACAATGTTCCTATGCCCTGCCCTCTAAAATCTCTCTTTACATAAATATTTGTCCATTTAGTCTCTTTGTTATTAATGTTTTCGATATTGGCCCATCCAACAATCTTGCCTCCCTTTTTTGCTACTAAATAGATTCTGGAATGGTCTTGAATGCTATTCTGAATAATTTCAATTTCTTCTTTATTATCTTTTCTAAAACCAAACTCGTTTCTGATTCTCTCCAGTGTTAGTTCTCCATTAACAAAGTTGTCTTCCCATCCCTCAACTTCTATTTCCCAAATAGCTTCTGCATCTTCAGGCTTTGCCAATTCAATTTCTTTAGAAAGGATTTTGGGCAGTTTTATCAGCTCCTTAACTTGTCCTTCATTATCAATTTCTTCTTTAATCTGGCCATGATACCAAACAGGAAGTCTGTATCCCCACCAAAGGCTACGAGAAATTGCCCAGTCACGCAGGTTTTCCATCCAGTACTTAAACTTCTGTACCATATTGTTCGGATGTATTGTGACTCTACCCTCCTCTACCATTTTTAAAGCGGCTTCCTTTATGCCATCGTATTTTAGATACCATTGTGAAGATAGTAATGGCTCTATTGGCGCTTTTGTTCTTTCGGCAATTTTGATTCTATTTGTATAATTTCTATCTACAAAAATTAAATTACCGTGATTGATCATATCTTCTTCAATTCTTACTCGAGCCTCGTTAATTCTTAACCCTTCATACTTAGCACAAAGATGGTTTAGTCTTAAGTCATAATTTATAACTTGAATAGCAGGTAGACACTCTTTAGAATGTCTTTGCGCGATTTCCCAATCTTCTACTGAGTGAGCAGGTGTAATTTTAAGCAATCCTGTTCCAAAATCTTTATCTACAGCAAAATCCGAAATAAAATGTAGCTTTTTTTTCTTTCCCAAGAATTCTACTTCTATTTGCTTTCCAACAAATTCTTTGTACCTGTCATCCTTGGGATCGCAGGCTATTGCAGTGTCGGCGAAAATAGTTTCTGGTCTTACAGTTCCAATAATAAATCCATTTGTATAGAATTTATCCTCAGGATACTTTTCAAATTCAATAACGTGTGAACCTGCATAATATTTTGATTCGAATAGAAATACTTCTTGGAGTTGTGATTCTAAGTTGTCCACATTATTATTGACAACAATTAATCTAGGCACAGCGTTAATTCTCATTAAAACGCCGATCGCCTTGCCTTCCAAAACTTGCCCTTTAACTGCATCATCAAAGCCTATTCCTAACACTTCTATATCGTCCATTAGTCCAAACGCGAAGGGCAAAGTTGTTTTTTCATCTTTTGTTTTATTTCTCTCAAATTTGAACTTTACAGTTTCATTCATAAATTTATGCTTCAAGTTAAGAGCTTTTGTATCGGGCTGGTCAAAAGAATACTTAAAGTAATAAAACGAAGAAACTGAATCTTTGTATTCTGTTTGATTATCCGCTACTGCAGATCTTGCTTTAGGGTCCCAGTTAACTATTCGCACTCCTTTATAAATCATTCCAGCATTGTACATTTCCACAAAAGTATCTAACACTGTCTTTACAACATCGGGATCTAAGGTAAAAGTATCTCTATCGTAATCAGCAGATAAGCCTATTGATTTTTCATCATTTCTCGCAATGTCTATATTCTTCATAAAAAAGCCCATCATTTCTGCATAAAAATCTTCTCTGGTCATATCAAATTTGTTTCGGCTCTGTTTTTCTAAAACCTCTCTTACAAATACGCCTTCACCCTCTAATCCTGCATGATCTTTACCAGGCAAAACTAATACTTTTTTGCCTTTCATTCTTTGATATCTTGCCATAGCATCCTGATAAGCATAGCCAGAAATATTACCTATGTGAGGCCGTGCATACGCATTTGGCGGAGGACAAATTAAACACCATGCTTCACGTGGATCATTTTTCATTTCTTCCAAAGACATTAGCCTATCCTGTATTGGATCATATTCGGGCTTGTAATACCCATTTGTCAGCCATGTATTTAATAATTCTTGTTCTGTGGTTTGTGGATTATAAGGTCCATTTGGTAAGTTCATAGTTTTAAATTAATAGTGTAGTCTAATTAGTAAGTTCTAAATTTATGCATCGAAATAATAAAGAACATAAATATTTTTCGTATAACTAAATTGAGGACTGAAGATTATCCAGCGTTACCACCTCACTTCCTAGCGAAGAACTGCTAGGCACTTAATTACAGCTTTTTCGGGCTTACCCGAAGGATTCTATTCTTCTATACAATTTCTAATTTCGGAAATTAATAGAATTTCTTTCCTTCACTCATTCTGTGACGGGCAGAATTTAAACGTGTACACTAATTATAAAATAGTAAGCTCTGAAATGCAAAGCTAGTTTTCTATCGTTATTTTAAAGTTTAAAACTCTAACAAAATTCTTACAAACTGGTTGCAAAACTTTTGATTAATATTCCTTTACAGTTTAGAATTATCTTATGAAAGTTTTAAGAAACGCCCTAATAACTGCGTTAATACTATTAAATGTATTGGTTTTACCATTATCAAATGTAAATGCCCAGAGTGAATCAACGAAAGCCTTGGAGCAAGGCCTTCCTGCCGAAATTAAAGATGTGCCAGGCCTGAAAGCTGAATTAAAGCAGTATGTACAAGACCCCAAAAGTAAGGCAGTAAAATTCGAGATGATTTTAACCTCTAATGTTGATAGTGATAGAGTAAGAATAGTTTGGGAAGTAAAAGGCAAAAGTAAATTTGCACCGAATTCGCGTACTACTTATCAGACAAAAATTGCAAAGGGTGGAAAGTATTCTATTCCAATAGAGGTTATACCTGCTTCTGGCCCTAATTCAACAGAGATTGGAGTTTCTGAGTTATTTGGAAAGGTAGAAGCTTTCGAACTTGGAGAATCGTTTGTCGTTACAGTTAGAAAAAATTTTGCTTCAACCTCGGACGGCGAAATATTACCGATAACAGATGATTATAGAGCCGCGAAAAGAAATCAGACATTAATGAGTATTGGATTTTATATTATTTTAGCACTAGCAATTGTTGGAGGGAGCGCTATAGCTATAAAAATCTTTTTAAAATGGTTTCGCGAGGATGATATCTCTAAGTTTGACCAAATGAATAGGAATAATTATTAGTGGAAAATAATAAGAAGTTCTTAGTTTTTTATTAATTTCTAAAAAATTTATTGCATGAAGTGGATTTTGCCCGAGCAATCGCATTCGGATATTCTTGAATGGCTATTAACATCACGTGGTATAAAAGATAAAGATATATTTTTTAATCCTACCGTCAACCAAATTCACTCTCCCCTACTTCTTAACGATATTAAAGAAGCCGTAGAAACCATTGATAAAGCAATAAAAGACAAGAAGAAGATATTTATACATGGAGATTTTGATGTAGATGGTATTACTGCAACTTCAATAATGTGGGATTTTTTGTATAGAAAACTCAAAGCAAATGTAACTCCATATATTCCAAGTAGGTTTGATGAGGGTTACGGTTTAAGCGAAGATTCCATCAATAATATAATTGATGAAGGCGGTGAGCTTATAATTACAGTTGACTGTGGTGTTAAAGATATTGATTTAGTAGCCAAATATGCTGATAAAATCGATTTCATAATTACAGATCATCATACAATTATTCCTTCTGAACAATCCTTAGAATTTGATGATGGCAAAATCATTGGCGATTATCTAGTATCAAAATCTGCCAAGGCAGTTGTGCATCAGAAATTAGGTAATTATCCATTCCATGATATTTGTGGTGCATGCATCTCCTGGAAAGTTTGTTGTGGAATTAACGAGACACTTAATTTAGGCATAGATATGACGCAGTATTTAGATTTAGTGGCTCTAGGTACTGTATGTGATGTTATGCCTCTTATAGACGAAAATAGAGCTATTGTAAAGCTAGGAATTGAACAGTTGAGGAAGACCACAAACAAAGGTTTAATATCTTTAATGCAATTGTCAGCAGTCAACATTGAAAAAGCCGATACATATCATATAGGCTATTTGATTGGTCCTAGATTAAACGCTGCAGGACGTATTAGCTCTGCAATTGATGCTGTACGGCTATTGTCCACTACCTCCGAAACAAACGCACATGTGCTTGCAGCAAAGCTTGATAGACTCAATCAAGAACGGCAAGAACTTACAAAACAATATTTAGAGATTGCAGAAGAACAGATAAAGTCTCAATTAAACAATAAAATTCTTTTTGCCTATGGAGATAATTGGCCCGAGGGCATAGTTGGTTTAATTGCCGGTAAACTACAGCAAAAATATGGAAGACCAGTTTTAGTCGCTTCAAAAAATCACGAAATTATAAAAGGATCCGCTCGTAGTGGAGATATTGTTAATATTTCTACCTTGCTAAAAGAAGCCTCTGAATACCTAGTCCGATTTGGTGGTCATGCGGGTGCAGCGGGATTTACTGTCAAGCAAGAAAATTTAGAAAACCTGCAAAACTTTATTCGTGAGTATGCAGATAAAAATATTACAGATGATGACTTAATTCCCAAATTATTAATTGATGCACTACTATCCCCTGAGGCAATGTCGATGAGATTAGCTGAAGATTTAGCGAAACTTGCACCTTTTGGAACTAGAAATGAAAAACCTCTATTAGCGATGTCTAATTTGCAAATTTCGGACTTAAGACCTATAGGAAAAACAAATGAACATGCGAAATTGCTTTTGACAAATAATGGTAAGCTTCACTTTGAGGCTTTAGGCTTTGGCAAATACTCTACCCTACTTACACAAAAACAAAAAGGAGCAAATATAGATATTGCGGGAAATATAGATATTGATGAATGGAACGGAAACAGAAAATTAGTATTTAAAATCAGTCAAACTAAAGGTTCGGAGTGACGAATGTTGATTGGTTGATATTTTTTTATTTCTCCATTAATCAAAAAGCCCTGTGCAAAGAATTATCAATGCACAGGGTACTTTTTAAATACTATCAGATTATGCAACAGCTTCTCTGAATGATTTTCCTGGTCTAAATCTTGGAACAGTCTTTGCAGGAACCTTTACTGGAGCACCAGTCTTAGGATTTCTCTTGGTAGTAGCTGCTCTCTTTACAGCAACAAATGTACCAAAATTTGTTAATGTTACAGAGTCGCCACCCTTTACTGTGCTAACTACTGCATCGATCATTGCATCCAAAGCTGAGTTAACGTCTTTCTTTGTTAACCCTGTCTTATTTGCAATGTAGTCTACTAACTTTGCCTTGTTCATTATCGCGAAAGTTAATAAATAAAATAGCTTGCTAGCTGTGCTTTACTAAAACCTATCTAGCAATTGATTAAAGTTTAGAAATTTCAATACAGATTGTCAATATAGAGGCTACCCCACTCTCTACTTTTCGATCGATTTGTCTGTAGGTGTTTCTCAATCTTAGACATATTTGCTACAAAATATTATCTAAGTATTGTCTATGTCTATAACGGTTTACAGTATTATATATTTGCAAATTGTATAGATATCTCAGTTATTTATCTCTGGAACTATGTACTCTATTTACAGTGTACAGTATACTACACCTAACATAGCGCAAATTTGTACTGTGCTAAATATGTTTTCATGTGAAGCAATTATGTTTTATAGTATAATTCAAAAGATAAAGACTAATAAATGGTTAGAAAAATAATTCAAATTGGTGACGAAAGACTTTTGCAAAAATCGTTGCCAATAAATACCAACGTTAATGAGCTAAAGGATGTTAAAAATTTAGCGCAAGACTTACTCGACACGTGCAAGCATTATATAAAGGAAGCAGCTGGTCTATCTGCTGTACAGTTAGGTATTTTGAAAAGAATTTTTATTATAAGAAGATTAGACTTAGAGGAGCAGGGTAGAGGAAAGAAAAGAGTTACTAAAGCAAAATGGGAAATTGTAATTAATCCAGAGCTTGCGATTCTAGATGAAAAAAAATCCTTTGAATGGGAAGGGTGCATGTCTATAAATATTGATGGTAAGAGACTATATGGTCCTGTGGCGCGTCCTAAACGAATCAAGCTTAATTACTATGATTTAAATGGAAAAAGTAAAGAACTTATTGCAGAAGACTTTTTTGCACATTTGATTCAACACGAAATGGACCACTTAAATGGTATATTATTTTTGTCGCACATAGCAGATCCACGAAATTTATGGAACGAAGCTCAACTTGATAAGTATATTGAAGATAATAATTCAATGCCTCCAATTTATAGATCGAAATAATATTCTATACTTGTTGTTTGATTTTTTTTACTGTAACCTATATTTAAGACAGTCTTAATAATTACCTACGTTTTACATGAAACAAAGTAGAATTTTAATTTCCCCAGCAATATTAGAAAGCAATTTTAGCACCTTTACCAAACAATACGATTTGTATTCTCAATTTACAGATCAGATAGATATAGATATTAATATAGATTACGATATCTTTCCAGGCAAGACAACAATTAGTATTGATGATGCAGTCAATTACATTATATCCAAAAAGAATAAAACTGGATTTACTTTAGCTTTTCATCTTATGACAGAAAATCCTGCTAACGAAATTATAAAAATTAAAAAACTAGCAAACAAATTTAAAGTTAAAGTATTTGTACATCAAGAAAGCAATATTGACGTTATAGGTTTTGTTAGTGGAAGTGAAATAGAGTATGGAATTGCAGTCAAGGCAGAAACCCCACTAAAAAGTTTAGAATTTTATAATCAATTTTGCGAGATACAACTTATGACAATACAAACCGGTGCACAAGGCAACGGGTTTATTCCAGAAATCTTAAATAGGGTAGAGTACTTACGTGAAATCGGATTTAGCAAACTTATTAGTATTGATGGAAGTGTAAATCTAGAAACTGCCTCACTTATTAGACAGCACGATTTAAATAGAGTTAGTGTTGGATCATACTTTTCTAAATCAAACAATTTTATAAGCGATTTTAAGCGTCTTGATAATGCATTAAATAGAAAGCTGTAGCTGGAATTTAAGTACTAATATCCCTAATGCATGTGTAACAAGAAGGATTAACTGTATATAATTTCTGTGACTCATACCATAGAACTAACTTACATAGCCAGTAAAATCATAACTTTCTATAACTTGAAACTTGTACTTATTCTTTCATCTTGACCCGCTTCTTAATACTTTGCTTTTAAATTAATTTTCAGATATATTGCAAATGTATATATTTTTTATTTCTTACACCTGAATTATGCCAACAATAGTTGAACTACCAAAAAAAGCCGAGCTGGCAAAGCACGAACTTAAAGTAGATGTTAAGACAGATAGATTAATTCAAAGAGTTACTTTTTTCGGTGATTCTGCAATACCTGAAGGTGATCCAATATATCAATCTGTATGGGAAGCAGCAAAAAAGTTAGCAGAAAATGGATATACCATAGTTAATGGTGGGGGTCCAGGTATTATGAAAGCTGCAACGGATGGTGCTGAATCCGTAAATGGTGATACAATCGCCATTTACTGGCAACCTAAAATGGCCTCGTTTTTTGAAGGCAAAAATCTTGCAAATGTAACAGACAAATCCGAGGCTTCTTCGAACTATGTAATGCGTACTTTCGGCTTAATAGAAGAAGGAGATGTGTACGTTGTATGTAAAGGTGGTACTGGAACTATTTCGGAATTTGGATTAGTTTGGTGTCTTGCGAAATTATATTATGGAAGTCACAAACCAGTTATACTTTATGGGGATTTTTGGAATGACTTGATTGTTGCTTTTCAAAAGGCAATGTATATTGACGAAACGGAGCTAGCAGTACTATACACAGCAACAACACCAGACGAGTTACTCCAGACCATTCAAAATCACGAAAGAAAACTTAATCACATTAAGCTTAAGCAGGTAGATGGTGATGAATCAGCATTTGTGCTTGGTAGTAGAATAAAAACAACAGTAGAATCTTACGATGTTAATGCTCAAGCTTATCATTCTAAATACGCAGGTAAATTAGTTGCACAGGATCAGCTAGACGAGTTTATAACAATGGTCAATCCTCCAGCACAGGTTTTAGATATAGGATGTGGTCCTGGATTAGATACCAAATATCTTTCTCAAAAATATTCAATGACTAGTGTAGATATTTCTAAAAGAATGGTCGAGATTGCACAATTTGAAAACCCAGGAGTAGATGTTAGATATGCAGACATTGTGAAGCATGAACTGGAAAGAAATAAATACAAAGGTATTTGGTCCAGAGGAGCGTTACATCACATTGAAGATAAGGATTTAGATGGAGTTTTTAAAAAGATAGCAGAGGCGCTTGTGGAAGATGGTATTTTTTATTTAGTTGTAAGAGAAGGTGAGGGTGAGGAAGTTGTAAAAAATCACAAAGATTATGGAAAGATGGAAAGATTTTTTCACTATTTTACCGAAGAAGAATTAATCAAAAGATCACAGAAAGCTGGACTTAAAGTAGTAAAGATTGATCACACAAAAAGAAGCCACAAGTGGATAGTAGGAGTTTTTAGAAGATAACAATCTCCTTTAGTGCAGTCTAAACAGCTATCTTAATTTTAGATAGCTGTTTTTATTTGAAATAATTTAAATTGAAAAAGAAAAGGTCTAATCCTGAATTTTGCTTTATCTAATTGAAATTTTAGCCAATAAATTATATATTATTACAAGTCCTGGATAGACTAAAATTAAAATAATTCATGGGCTCTGGAATTCAATATAGTCAAATAAAACGCCTATTTTTAAAGGTCGCTTTAGTAGTGGCCCTGTTTTCGTTGCTATTGCAAATTACAATTATTCTCTCCAACAATGTACAAGCAGAAGCAGCAAGTACAATTAACTTTCAGGGAAAAATAGTAAATCTATCAGACGGGACAA
>CAYMSO010000009.1:0-65482 GCA_964393185.1 uncultured Candidatus Saccharibacteria bacterium
CTGGCATCAAGTTTAGCGTCAATTCGCTTCTCGAAGTCTTCAAACCTGGCATCAAGTTTAGCGTCAATTCGCTTCTCGAAGTCTTCAAACCTGGCATCAAGTTTAGCATCCATTCTCCTATCAATATCCTCTATAAGGGCTTTATTGTTAGCAACCAAACTTTGTTGAATCAACACCTGAATGGATAGTAGATCTTCTTTAGTTAACATAAATAAGCTATAAAAAGTTGTTATAATCAATTTTAATTTAGAAAGTAAAAATTAGTAAAGGAACTAATTAAATGATTGTAAGAATTTTGTAAGAATCTGTTGTGTAGTTATGTTTGTACTTATGGGTTAAGAGTTGTAAATAATAAGCACGTCCCTTCTGCTCTGATAACTCAAAATTAATTAAGCATTTTCCTTACATAATCTTTGAATTTCTGAACTTGGTCGTATCTAAAGGTTGAAAGTACAAAAATGTTTTTGTTATGCTGCTTAAGTACTTCAACTCTAGATTGAACAAAATCTTCTTCAAATAAATCTGATTTAGTAAGTAGAATTATTTCGGGCTTTTGAGCAATAACTTTGCTAATTTGTGAAATTTCTTTTCGCATTTTTAAATAGTCATTTTCTACATCCTCAGATTCTAAAGAGATGAAGTGGGCTACAAGTTTCGCTTCTTCTGCATGCTTTGCAAAATTTGTACCTAAACCTTTACCTTCCGAAGTGCCTTCTATTAAACCCGGTAAATCCATAAATTTGATACCATCCGAAGTTCCCAGATGAGGAACAGTAGTTGTAAATGCATATGAAGCTACTTTAACATTCGCGTTGGAAAGTGCATTAAGCATACTTGATTTACCTACATTTGGAAATCCTATAAAAACGACATCTGCTGCAAGTCGAAGTTCTAAAATTCCTTCTAGCACATCTCCTGGGCTACCCGGGGTAGATTTTTCACGCTCGAATTGAAATCCAGTTCTAAAGTGATAATTTCCTTTGCCTCCTTTTCCGCCTCTAACAACAAGTTTGTGTGTTTCTGTATCTTCAACACGAAAAATCTCTTCTCCTGAAGTGTTGTAAAGTCTTGTGCCAACTGGCACTTCTATGATTAAGTCCTTTCCTTTCTTACCAGTAGCAGTGTTAGCTCCTCCCATTCCTCCATCTTCAGCCTTAAATTTTCTCGATCCTATGGCGTATTTTCGTAAATCAGACATGCTTAACGATCCTTTTAGGTATATATCACCACCATATCCTCCATCTCCGCCCGATGCATTCTGGGTGATGGTAAATTTTTTTGCTCCACTACCTCCTTTTCCACCAATAAATGTTATAGGGACTTTGTCTGTAAACATATCACAATAATAATTAACTATTCATTATATATTAAAATAGAATATTGTGCTGCTTTTTGAGATAAACTTAGTGATTATTATTGAGTTTTTGATAATTAGTCTTTGTATAAATATTTTTACTCCATAGTAAGATTTGTATTTACAATTTTTGATTTTACACATAATATGTAATGTACCCCCAGTAATAAGTTTTACTTCGGTACATTAATCCATTTAACTTTTTTCTTGTTCAATAATGAAAAAGACCAAGTATATTTTTGTATCTGGAGGAGTAATTTCGGGACTCGGCAAGGGAATAACATCTGCATCTATTTCGCTTCTACTTAAGAAACAAGGCTACAAGGTTTGTCCTATCAAATGTGAGAATTATTTAAATGTAGATTCAGGAACGATTAACCCTATAGAACATGGCGATCCTTTTTTATGCCATGACGGTTTAGAAGCCGACCAGGATTTGGGTAACTATGAAAGATTTTTAGAGCAGGAAGTAGGGAAACCAAATTTTATGACAATGGGGCAACTATATTATTCTGTAATTCAGAAGGAAAGAGAAATGTTTTATGGCGGCGAAGATGTAGAAGCAATACCACATGTTGTAAACGAAATACTTGATAGAATCAAAAATGCGGCAAAAGATTCGAAGGCGGATTTTGTAGTAATCGAATTTGGAGGAACAGTTGGAGAATACGAAAACAATAATGGTTTGTATTACGAAGCTGCTAGAATTTTGGCTTTTACAGAGCCGGTTGCTCATGTTCATGTGACTTATGTACCTGTCCCAGTGCATATAGGTGAGCCAAAAACTAAACCAGCCCAATTTGGCTTAAAGGATTTACAAAATATGGGAATTTCTCCACAGTTTATAATTGTTCGAAGTGAGTTACCAGTAGACAGTCAAAGACGATATAAATTTGCTTTCAAAGTTAATATAAAACCAGAAAATATCTACTCAGCCGAAAATTTGAGTGATATTCATAAAGTACCTATTCATCTTCATAAGCAAGGATTTGATAGAGGGATTTTGAAACACTTTGGCATGAAATACAAAAAGATAGATTTAAAAGACTGGGAAAATTTTGTTCATAAAAATGAGAAGTTAAAAAAATCAAAAACAGCAACAAAAATAGCTATAGTAGGCAAATATTTTGGTACAGGCGATTGTCAACTTTCTGATTCTTATCTTGCTTTAATACATGCATTGAAATACGCATCTGTTAATCAAAATAAGAATATAAACTTACAATTTATTAATTCAGAAAAACAAGAAAATGATATAGATAAATTACTTAAAGATGTTGACGGTATTGTAGTTCCAATTGGCTGGGGAACAAGAGGTGTAGAAGGAAAAATAAAAGCTATAAAATTTGCCAGAGAAAACAGAGTTCCATATTTAGGATTATGTTATGGAATGCAACTTGCTTGCGTTGAATATGCGAGGCATGTATTAAATCTTAAAAAAGCTCACTCAGAGGAAGTGGATCCTAAAAGCCCACATAAAATTATTCATAGCATTCCTTTTAACGAAAAATATCAAACAATAAAAGGTAAAGGAGTTTCTATGAGATTAGGAACTTTTGATTGTGTAATTAAAAAAGGAACAAAAGCTTTTGATATTTATAAAAAGTATGAATTTGGTACTCTCGATAACGAAAATAATTTAGTAGTACAAGAAAGACACAGACATAGATATGAATTTAATAACTTTTATAGAGAACAATTTGAAAAGAGTGGCTTTATATTTTCGGGAACATCACCAGATGATTTTTTTGTAGAAATGATTGAGTTACCAAAAGATATTCATCCGTTTTTTATAGCTACTCAGGCGCATCCGGAATATAAAACTTATCCTATGAAGTCTCATCCATTGTTTAACGAGTTTATAAAATCTGCTAGCGCATGATTAAAATCTAGAGTTTGCTATAAATTTATAGCAAACTCTAGAAATTCTGATCGGCAATTAAGGACCAAACTTCTTGAAGTCTACCTACTTGCTCATAAGTTAGAATTTCTTCAATGTGCACTTCTTCCCTAAAAGGAATAGGATTATTTGTTTTTGCTAGTGTAACTGCATAATAATCTCCTCCTACTATATAAACAGGGCTAACTGTAAGAAAATTGGTATTATCTGCTATTACCAAAGGATTGCCTAGATAATCATTATAGTATTTAATAAATTCATCTGTATTAAACATATAAGATAGTGGATAAGCATCGTGTATTTGCAATGGAACTTGCCCTAACATACCATATTCACCTAGTGGAAATAATAGTCTAGAAACATTCAAGTGGTCCAGTAGTGGTTCCATATAGTTAATTTGAATGGAGATAGTGTACAATAAAAGAATTTTGTAGACAATACTAAATATTTCTTATTTTTAAGAAGATAGCACTCTGTATTATTTGATGATTATCTTTTAACTTGAGTATAAAAGCTATGTACGGATAAACTCTTTGCTTTCAGCATAAAATTTCTCCTTGCAGCTGTTAGAGCAGAAGGCTCTGCCCTCTTTATCTTTACAGTTAGCGCAACAAATAAAATGTCTGTGACCTTTGCAGTGCAAATAAGCGCAATCTGTATAATCATCACTAGTTGAACCGCATTTGTCGCACTTTCCTACAATCTCATGCTCAGGAGAATCTACATTAAATCCCATTACAACTCTTCCATCAAATACATAAAGTTTGCCTTTAAATTTTTGATTGGGATACTTTTCGATATACGAATGCATTCCACCATGAAGCTGATACACATTATCAAATCCATTCAGTAGCAAAAAGCCAGAAGCTTTTTCGCATCTAATACCTCCAGTACAAACGGTAATAACTTTTTTGTGTTTTAGATGTTCTATTTCTTTTATTTTTTCTGGCAATTCTCTAAAATTATGTAGTGGCATCAAGACTGACCCTTCAAAAAATCCAACCTTGTGTTCATAATCGTTTCTCATATCAACAATATAAAACTCTTCTCCGGAGTTATAAAGTTGATGCAGTTCATCTGCAGTTATATATTTTCCAGTTGTCTGGTTAGGATCTACATCCATATTGCCGAGTTTAGCTGCAACAATTTCAGGTCTAACTTTGATATTAATTTTAGGAAATGCTTTGCCATTGCTGTCACTCTTTTTAAAATGAATATCAGCAAATCTTGGATCTTTTTTCATTTCTTCTATATATTTCTCGGTGTTTTCAACAGTACCTTCTAAGGTTGCATTTATGCCTTCGTTAGCTATTATGGTTCTACATTTTAAATCTAGCTTCTGACAGAGTTCTCGTTGTTTTTGCATTTCTTCTTGAGGATTATCGATGTTAATATATTTATAAAATAGGAGTACCTGATACTTCATTAGTAATCATTTTAATATTTTATCTGTCTCGTTTTAAATTATAACCTATAGTCTGCTTATGTGTGTAGAATCTTGTCAATTTATACTCGTTTCGTGATAAACTGAATTCAAAATTAATAATTAATGTATGAATAAATATAATATTACAGATGTATCTTCCAATATATTCCGCGGTTACGATATTAGAGGACTAGTAGATAAAGAATTAAATGAAGATGTTTATTATACTTTAGGTTTGGGATATGGTACTTTCTTGCTAAAAAGACGAATTAGGGAATGTGCAGTTGGATGGGACAATCGTCTAAATAGTGAAGACTATTCAAAAGCTTTTATAGCAGGGCTTAATGAAACAGGGATTAATACATATGAATTAGGTCATTCTCTAAGTCAGATAGTTTATTATTCCAGCTATCATTTTAAAACAAAAGCAGGCGCAATGATTACAGCATCTCATAATCCAAAAGAATATAATGGTATGAAACTAGGCATAGGCTACTCAGATACTTTAGTTTCGGTTGAAATTCAGGAATTGAGGGAGGTTACTCAGTCTAAAAAATTTTCGAATGGAAGTGGAATCAATACAAAAATAGACATTTTTACAGATTATTTAAAAGATGTCACTAAGCATTTTAAGATCGAAAGAAAGTGGAAGGTCGTAGTTGATTGTTGCAATACTACATCTGGAAAATTTTATCCTGAAATTTTGAGAAGTATGGGTTGCGAAGTTATTGAGCTAAATTGTGAACTGGATGGAAATTTTCCTCTTGGTAATCCTGATCCTACAGAAAGTCATGTGTTGGAGCGAGTTTCCGATAAGGTTAAAGAAACTAATGCAGACATAGGATTTGCCTATGATTCTGATGGCGACAGAATGGCTGTTGTTGACGAAAAAGCAAGAGTTTTCTGGATGGATTCGATTGTTGCTTTATTTGCCAAAGATGTACTTGATTTCTTGCCCAATTCCAAAATTGTATTTAATACCCTCTGCTCTAAACAAGTTAGAGAGACGATTGAAAGCTGTGGAGGTATTCCTGTAATGTGGAGAACAGGTCATTCATTCATAAAATCAAAAATAAAAGAAGAGAGAGCTCCTTTCGGAGGTGAGCTTTCTGGGCATATATTCTTTATGGATAATTTCTACGGTCATGATGATGCGGCATATGCAACTTTAAGATTAATGCAATATCTAGAAAGAATTGGCAAAACTTTGGGACAGGCTGCAGACGAATTACCACATTACATAAGTAGTCCCGAAATCAAACTTGGTTTTCCTGACAGCAAGAAGTTTACCTATATTGATACAGAGATCAGATCATTTTTAGAAAAAGAGTTTATTGGGGCAGAGTTTAATTATATTGATGGAGTTAGATTTGATACAGATGATACAATGGGTACAATTCGGGCATCCCAAAATGGTGCATATATAACGATTAAGTTCGAAGCTAAAACTGAAGATAAATATAATCAGATTAAAAAGGTACTTAGGAATCTATTGTCTTCAAACCCCGAGGTAAGATGGGATGAAGGATCTAATACGCATGCTTTAGATTAGTAATTAAGTTTGGCTGTGGAAGTAAAAAGGACTCTGTTTTTTGCATTCTAACTTTGATATCATAAAATCATATTTAGATATAGTAAATGAAAGCTATTCAATCTCAACAAAATAAAACATTCTTTTTAATAATGTTAGCAGGTGTTTTGATAGTATCTTTTTTTGTGCTTAAACCCTATTTGGCTCTAACGGCATTAGCTTTTTTTGTAGCAGCCATATTCAGGCCAGTTTATAATAAATTATTAAAAATCAGTAAGAGCGAATCCATAGCCAGTCTTACTACGATTCTAGTAATATTTTTATGTATACTCGTTCCAATAGCGTTTATAACGCTTTTGACTTATAATCAAGTACTGGAGTTTAATAGAGATATACAAAAATTCCTTGCTACAAGCAATTTAAATTCATTTGCTGATATTGATGTTCATCAATTGTTGGATAATGTGAACTCTCGTATAAGAGAAGTACCTGGGCTAGAAGACAATCAAATTACTGTCAAACAAGTTACCAACTTTGTGGGAGATACTTTAGGGGAAGCCTTGAATTTCTTGGCCGATAGAGCCCTTACTTTGGGAAGCTCCACTATTTCCATAATTACAAATACAATTGTTTTTGTATTCTTACTTGGAGTTTTTTTAACATCACAAGAAAAGATTGGACACTTTATACAAAAGATAAGTCCATTGGATAATGAACTAGATCAAATGTATCTAAGAAAAGTTACAGACATGGGAGTTGCGATGATCAAAGGCACATTTATTATAGCTATTTTTCAAGGTATTGCCTCGGGATTGGTTTTGTATTTAATGGGAGTAGATTATGCAATATTTTGGACATTGGTATGTATTTTTGTAGGAATTGTTCCTCTTGGCTCGGGAGTTGTAACAGTACCTATTGGCCTGATATTAGTATTGACTGGAAATTACTTTAAAGGTCTTATTATTATTCTTAACTATGTTTTGATTGTTAGCAATATTGATAACTTTTTAAGACCAAGACTTGTTCCAAAGGACTCAGGTTTACACCCTGCATTAACTTTATTGGGCGTGCTAGGTGGCATTAGTTTGTTTGGCCCGTTAGGATTTATTTTTGGACCAATAGTGATGATATTCCTAACAACTACACTTGACGTATATGTAAGGTATTATAAGCAGTAATCAGTAATCGGTTGTCAGTTATCTGTCATCGGTAATCAGTTACCAGTAATCGGTTGTCGGTAGTCAGTTACCAGTAATCGGTCATCAGTTGCTGGTTATCAGTTTTGGGTCGGATTTAAGGCTTAAGTTTTTACTGAGCTCTTCTTTAGATTGTCATGTTTACTTATTAAGTTTTCCTACTTCGTTGGCTTGAATTAATGCATTTCTAATTTGACCTGCAACATCTTCCATTCCACCAGGAGAATGAGGAATTAATATTGTATTTGAATTCTGGCCTATTTCCTTAAGAGTATCAAAATATTGAGTCATTAAAACCAAGTTCATTACATCTTGAGCTGTAGTTCCTTGAACTGTGTCCTTAAATTCCTCAACAGATGTTTTTAAGCCTTCAATAATAGCTTTTCTTTGATCTGCAATACCTTTTCCTTGAAGAGCTTTAGATTCAGCTTCAGCCTCGGCAGCTTTTACTACAAGAATTTTATCTGCTTCTGCTCTTTCTTTTGCAGCGTATTTAAGTCGTTCAGCAGCGTTAATTTCGTTCATAGATGCTTTCACTTTAGCATCAGGTTCTATATCGGTTACTAGTGCGTTAAGAATCTCAAAGCCGAAAGAAACCATTGTTTCGTTTAATTCCTCTTTTACGGCAGTAGCAATTTCATCTTTCTTTTCGAACAATTCGTCTATTGTTATTTTAGGTACTCTTGCTCTAACTACGTCAAAGACATATGAGTTGATTTGTAGTGTAGGATCGTCGAGTTTATAGAAAGCATCGTAAATACTTTCTGCAATTACATAATATTGAACAGAAACCATTACATGAACAAATACATTATCCTTGGTCTTAGTTTCTGCTTTTACATTGAGTTGCTGTACTCGAAGCGATAGTTTTCCTGCTATTCTATCTATCCATGGATACTTAAAATGCAAACCAGATCTTGCGATTCTATTGAATCTCCCAAACCTCTCAATCACAACTGCATTTTGCTGCTCCACAGTAAACAAGAGTGATAATACAAATGATCCAAATATGAAAAGTAAAATCCCCAAAAAAATTAGTGTTCCCATTGATGTAATATAAAAATTAATTAGTTAATAACTATGAATGATTTTAACAAAATCAGCTATTTAGCTTCAATTTTCTTTAATGAGCTAAGAGTTTCTTGAGTAGGAATTTGTGTAAATATGATTCCATCTGGTTTTAAATGCATAAGCTTATCTAGAATATTTGGTTCCAGATTTTCTGTTTTTATTAGTAGCTCTATATTTTTAGCAGAACAAATTTGTGTTACTTTTTTAACAATATCTATCAATATTTGATGATCAACTTCTCTAGTTTCTTTTCTATAAACCGAAAGTCTTAGCAATGTGCTGTAGTCAAGAATGATTCCATCTATAAAATTTGGTTCGATATTTTCTAAATCATGTACAAATGATGGGATCGAAAGTTCCACATAAAATTTCAAGTTAGCTGATCGTTTCAATCCATTTTTGGAGATAATTGTTTTTAAATCTTCTAAATTCTGTGTGCTTCTTATGGCGGGAAAAGAAATACTAATATTGTTACACCCATTTATAATTTTTGATTTTTTTACTGCCAAAGATTCAATTATTAAGCTTTCGGGATATTCGATAAATCTCTCATCCCCAAAGAAATTATACTGTGTAGAATTTATATTGAGTAACTTATGTTCGTCCTCACCTATGTTGGAGAATTGATAAATCATCTCCTTCGGTTCGCAATTCCTGGCCAAAATGCTTAAATCAATTGTATAGGAATCGATTAAAGCATTTACCTCTTGTCTATCTTCTGCTATGGCTTCTGGCAAAGTATCGTGTTCTAAAATAATACTTGTTCCATCTATGAATGCTCCATCAAAAAAATCAAGCAAATTAAAAGTTGCTATATTGGTTCCTGTAACGTCAATAAACAGTTTTGTTTGGATATTTATTCTTTCGGAAATTGACTTTGTTGGCAATTTTGTAATAAGTTTGGTCCCGCTTTTTGTACTAATTAGCTTAAGGTCTTTCTTTTTTGCTTTGTTAATATCTTCTGTTAAAGCCTTTTTGTTATTCTGTACAATTTGGTTAATTTCTTTTTGGAGTGCATCAAAATCAGGTCCATTTTTATTATATTCTTGATCCATTATCGTAAGTTTTTTGACTTCATCATCTATTTCTTTTGCAATGTATTCTTCTGTTTTTTCTATATTGTTTTCGAATGGGATTTCTTCTAAATCCGGCTTAATAAAAATTTCGTCTATATCTGTAATAAATATATCACCTCCCTGAACTCCCCACTTTAATTCAATTGGCTTACCTAAAGCTTTCTCTGCAATTAGTAACGTTTTGGCAATTGTAAAAATTCTCTCATCGTCGAGTTTTTGAGATCTTCTCCATTCTCTCGAGATAGGTACTTGCAGTAAAGGGTTCTCTTGATTTTCAATCTTGCCCTTTTTGATTAACATGTAGTCCTGCGAAATTATATTTTTTTCGTAAATGGTTCCTTCTTTTATATCGATTTTGTATATATCGGCATTATTCTCGACTTCCCTAGACCAAGTGCCATATACAGCATGTAATTCTACAGAATCATTCTCTTTAGTTATGGGAGGTATAGAGTAAGCTTTTCCAGATATTTCTTGCCTTACATCTTGTTTTACAACAATAGCGGTACTGAGAGCACCTTTGTAATAACCATTAGTGCGAAGTTCAATAGCTTCTGGCGTAAAGAGTTCGAACCATAAAAACTTGATTTTATTCACTAATGCCTCGGCGCCACAAATTTCTGCAGGATCTTTATCGCGTAGACTTAAAGGAATATACCTGCCCTCGAGAATATGAGAAAGTTCTAGCGATACAAACGTATTATTTTTGCCATGGTCTATTATGTTGTATGCATTTACAATCTCTTCTACTACTAAATCAGGAATTCTTGCTGTAAATATAATATTTGCTATTTGCTGAGATGCATTTTCTGCAGATTCTCTAACAAAGGGTTTAACTTGCTTTAGTATAGAAACCAGAGGTCCCACAAGATTGTTTGCCGTCAAAAAATCATCAAAGCATAAAGTTGTGACTACAAAACTTGCAGGAACTTTAAGGTTAGTTCTGTATATATTAGAAAAGAAAACAGCTTCTCTTCCTACTAGTTCACCATCTGTATCTGTAAGCTGATCAAGGAATCTTATGTAATTACTGGCTTTTCTAATCATCGTGGAAATATACCTAATTTAGCTACTTCACATTATGTACATTTGGCAATGCAGTGTCAATGGAATAATAAATGGTTCTAGGCAATTTGATATAGTTCTTGCTGTATTTGTTCCTTAAATATAGTTATGTCTCTGCCCATAAAAGTAATTTTTGAAGAGCCTCTATATTTTTTTAAATCATTCCACGATATTTTTCCTAAAACATAGTTGAGAAGTTTATAGCCATTTTGTGTTTTTATTACTCCTTTAATACGATAAAAATCATTTTTGTCTAGATTATTCAAAAGCTTTTCTAGTTTATGTCTATCAAAAGTATGGGTACCTTTAAATTCAAATCCAAATACCTCGACTTCTGGATGAGTATCTGTATTCTTGTCGTAATATGTTGCAAAGTTTTTATGATCAATTCCGAGTATTATATCTTTGCCAACAACCCCATTCGCAGTTTTGATTTTTGGCGTGAGTGGATATAAATCATAAATTTCGTCTTCCACTAGCTCTAATTCTTCTGTTGTAACAAGATTGATTTTATTAATTATTATCAGGTCGATATATTGCGCTTGCGCCTTGGCCATTGGAGATTTATCATCAAATTTTTTAAAGTTTAATGCATCAATTACTGTTACAAGCCCATCTAAGTTTACTTTGTCGATAGCGCTAATTTCGTGGATTATTGGATAGGGATAGGCTGTACCAGCAGTCTCTATTATTAATCTATCAGGATTATATTTATTTACTATTTCTTCTACCGCATTCTTTAATTTTCCTATTAAAACACAGCATAAACACCCGTTCAATATTTCTTGAGTTTGAATATTACTTTCCTTTGCTAGCTCAGAGTCAATATTTAAATCTCCGTACTCATTTTTGAGCCAGATTACTTTATAATCTTTAGGTAGCTGCTTAATTAAATTTAAAATTATTGTAGTTTTTCCAGCTCCTAAAGATCCAGTTATTACTGTGGTGTTAGTTTTTTGCATTTTTGATTTATTCAAGTTAATAAAATATAGTTCACTATAAATTTTGACTTCACTCTAATATTACAAGAAATTACCCTTGTGTAACAATCTAATAAAAACATTATATTTAAATTTATAGTAAGCTATATATTTAATGTTTGCTATATATCTAGAATAATTCCTACTGGACAGTGATCTGAGCCCATTACCTCGGATTTTATAAAAGCATCTTTAACATTATTCTTAAGAGATTTTGAAACACAAAAATAATCAATCCTCCAGCCTACATTTCTTGCTCTGGCTCCTCCAAAATTGCTCCACCAAGTGTAATTTCCTCCTTCTTGATTAAAAATTCTAAATGTATCAACAAAACCGGCTTCTACAATGTTGTCGAATCCTTCTCGCTCCTCGTCTGTAAATCCTGCATTTTTTCTGTTAGCATCTGGTCGTGCAATATCAATTTCTTTGTGAGCAACATTCAAATCTCCACAGAAAACTACAGGTTTTTTTCTTTCTAATCCTTTAAGATATTTAAGAAATGCGGGATCCCAAATTTTATGCCTAAAGTTTAGTCTTGATAAATCCCTTTTTGAGTTTGGAGTATAAACTGTTACTAAATAAAATTTTTCAAATTCAGCAGTGATTACTCTACCCTCGTTTTTTGTATCTCTTTTTTGATCGTCGGTAACTTCTGCCTCGTATCCGTAAGAAATAGTTAAAGGCTTAACTTTTGTAAAAATAGCTGTCCCCGAATAACCTGGTTTTTGGGCTGAATTCCAGTACTCCTCATAATCAGAAAGATCTATTTCTGCCTGTCCTTTTTTTGCTTTTGTTTCTTGTAAACAGAGTATATCTGGATTTTCGTTTTTAACATAATCAGTAAATCCTTTTCTAATTGCTGCTCTTATACCGTTAACATTCCAAGAGACTAATTTTAACCTTTGAGTAGACATAATATTTTGTTGAACTTTAATATTTTAGCAGAAACTTGCAGTTGAATAGCGGGTTTTCGATTTGATGAAGATTAGTTTGGGTTTTTAATGTAACTTCGGAGTTAAGTAATTGGTTTAGCAGGAATTTGATTATAAGGAGAATATTGAGAGCAAGTAGTACAATTGACGAAAAAATTCTACAACTTTACGACTACTTCTGAAAATTAAAAAAATGGCTTAAAGCGTTTTGGATCCTAGTAGTTTATATATATTAACGCTATCTGTGAATTTCCTTTACACTTATAAGGTAAATAGTTATAATTATAAGTATTACCTTTAAAATTACATAAGTGAGTAAAAGCTTGTTAACCCCTAACTATCGCCTTGGTATTATGGCTGTTATTTTTAACGAAGCCAAAGAATTTCTTATTGTGCAGTCAATTGGCTATACAGAAAACGATTGGAATTGGGCTGGAGGAGGAAAAGAAGGTGATGAAACAGCAGAGGAAAATCTTATTAGAGAATTAAAAGAAGAATTAGGACAAGATAAAAGTAAATTTAAAATTATTAGTAAAAGTAAATATGCAATTCAATATGATTTTCGTGATGAATTTACAAAAGAGAATCCTATGGATCCAGAACATCCATATACAGGCCAAAAAAAAGAAATATTTCTAGTCAAATTTATAGGTAATAAAGAAGAAATTAAAATTCAACCAGACGAAATTAGAGAACTAAAATGGGTTGCTTTTGACGAACTAAAAAACCACCTTCTATTTCCTGGTCAATATCAGGATTTTCTAAAGATTTATGAGGAATTTAGGTATGTACTGGAATAGTCTAGACAGGTACATTACAAAAAGATAGTCGAGCAATAGTATTTCCCTTTCAGATGAAGGTCTAAATAATTCGAGTATTATGAATGTCTGTATATTGGTGGGGGCATAGCTGGTCTATATGTAGCTCTCGATTTATCTCTAAATAGCTGTATGGTTACTATTCTACAATGATAAAGTTACTTAGCAAAAAAATACAACTTCCGTACAGATTTTACAACTTTATGACTTTTTCTGTAGAATTAAAGAAATTGCCGATAGTCTTTTGAGTCCTGAAAGACCAATGTTATTTAAATAAGTAGTTATCAGTGTAGGTAAGTATGTGACTTACTATATTATGATATTCCATTTAAACTATTAGAAGATGATAAATTAATATTACGCAATTTTTACCTACGCATAAGGATGCTTAAGTTGAAAACTTACCCCAATATTTGAATTATCAGTGAATTCTATCCTTATCCTCTCATACATTTGGAAGACACCTTTTGTCTTTAGATATGCTATCTTATCGGCCTTTGTTTTATAGTGTTTTAGCCACCCAGGGTTTTGTTTTAATATCTCGGAAAGAGCTTGTTCGTTATGTGACATGAATCTAAGCTGCATATAGAATTTATCTATCAAATTATCTTCAGGCGTATTTCTTGGATCTAATTGAATCATTTTAGGTAACATATCTTTATGAACTGCAATTAAATAATCTTTCTGTGGCTCGAAAGATTGTAGTACAAAAATGGGTAGTTGCTCGTTATTTGATAAATATTTAAATCTTGATACTATATCTTCATCTTTAATAGAACCTGTAGGCAATATCAATTCTTTGTGTTTTTCAGCATAACTCCATAAATGTGGAGTAGTGCTAATCAAGATAGAATCAGGATTATTTATGAGAAACTCTTTCAGCTTTTTATAACTTACCTTTATTGTCTTATCAAGAATTGATTTTATGCTGAACTCATTTTCAAATCTCACAACTCCCTCTGCAAAGTTATCTTCGAGATCAATATAATGAACATGCCAATTTTTAATAAATGCTTCTTTATCAACAATCTGATTATAACCATATTTCTTTTCTTCTCCTTTCTCCTGAAGATTACTCGTATATTTACCAAAGTAATTAAAGAATTGGGTCGCAGTATGATGTTTAGAATTTACTTCTTCGACTATCTTTTTATAAAATGTATCAATATCCCTTTGAGGTACTTCATAACCAATAACTTTATTATTTTCTTTTTCTAATTGTTTTTCTTTAGCTTCCTTAAGCAACTCTTTTAATAAATCAGAACTTTGTTTTTCCCCTTGATTTAAAATTGCCTCTACGGCTGCAATTTCCCCTTTGGTTGCTTTATCAATCAACTCTGCCAAATCCCCTTCAATTCTATATACTAATGCTCTAGAAGGACTTATTGTTTGTTCATTCGCACTTCTAGATAGGATTTGTAGTGATTTTATTATAAATAAAGTGCTAAATTCTCTATCCATTGATACTTCATGGAATCCAGTAGGTTTATAAGAAACAGGGATGTTCCAGGTACTCCAATCCCAACTTCTTTTGAATTTATCTTCTAAACATTTAGAGTAAATACTCGATAAATCGAATAAATTATCTGGTAAATAAGATAATACAGACTGGATATAATCTTTAATCTCACGCGGATTATCGTGTTTTAGTAACCATGACCCAAATCCAAACAACATCGTATCCTTGTTTCTTTGAACAAATTTGTAAAAAGTTCTTTTGTTTTTAAGTTCAATTACCATTACATCGTTCTCTGATCCTCTCATTTGTTCTAGATCTTTTAACCTATATTTATCATGTTCATCGAAAAAATCTTTAAACAATTCATCAACTTTCCCAATAAGTAACTTGAAATCATTACTTCTTCCTCTATCACGTGCCTCTTTCAATAGAAACTGATACAATCTAATTATCTCAAATACAAATGATTGATACGTTTCAAACTTGTCTGGATCTACTTCTCTTTTTACCGAACCACCAATATAATAGGTTGATGTTTCGTATAAAGGTACTACTATCTCATGTTTCAAGATATCTTGTAATTTACTTTCATTAAACTCTAATTCAAGCATCTTCCTATAAATAAGTAGAAAATTAAATATTATGTTATTAAATAATAGAGGCTCTTTCTTATTTAATGTCTTGTAAAGTATTCCTGAATTTAAATCAAGTGTTTTAGCTATAACAGCATCTGATTTACTCTCCATTCCAATGTCAATGATTTCTTTAATATCTTTTGATATCTGTCTTATATCAGACCAAGTTGAATCAAATGGAAAGGCATTGACTTCATTTTTTGAAGATTTAAAATCGTAATCGAAATTATAATCATCAAGGAATTTCCAGAATGCCTCTATAATTTCAAGATACAGATTGTTTAGTCTTTCAATTGTATATAGAGCTTTTGTTTCAATTGCTCTAATATAGTCATCTTTAATTGAGGCAATCTCACTTGTCTTTCTCTCGTTAGTTACACTAGATTCAACGAATATAAGTTCATTAAGATTTTTGGTAAGTTTCTCTATCTCCTCATTATCTTGTGGTGTTAAACCGGATAAATCTGATTCTATATATACAAGTGAATCTCCTTTCTTTATACTATAAGAATAATTAAAAGTTATATTAAGTGTTTTTTCTTCCAATGATTTTTCTTTCTCCTGCCCAATAAACTTATCAATTATTCCAAATTTAAACCTAGTTGATCTTCTGAAATTTCCCTTCTTTATATTTATGTCCTTCTTCAGTAATAATCTGTTTAATTCTGCAATAAAAATATAGAATTTTCCTAAATCAATATCTATAATCTTACCTTCTTTGATGCTATTTATACTGAAATAGGACTTTCTATCTGGTTCCAGAAAGGGATAATATTTCAAATTAAATTCTTTTTGATTCTTTATCTCATTAACAAAGGTATTAATCCCTAGCAGTCTAGCTAATTCTAATTTTAAGTTACTTTTAAAATTAGTTAATATCAAATTTTTAGCTACTTCATTTCTATTCCTTACAAATGACTCATCTTTAAGTCTTATTTTAATGGCATGAAAAAGTGGGTAGATTAGTAATAATAATGTTTCAATACCCAATATTATTAATACACCTGCAAATTTATATTTGAATTCGTCATTCTCTATACCTTTAAATAAACTATAAGAAATCACATAGAGTACAAAGAATATGAAAATTGGAAAAATCTCAGTGGATTTTAATAAACTTTTTAATCTTTCTGAATTACTCTCACTATCATTTGAAAGTCCAATAATAAAAATAATAATACCTGCTATAAACGACCCAGTAATACCTGATATTGCTATAAAATCGACTTGAGAATTAAAACTAAATAAATCATTTGGGAACAATCCTATTGTGTATAAAGAGGAGACAAGTTCGTAATATACAAAGAATATGATCAGAAAAATAATTACAATAGTGAAAATCGAAGTAAAACTAGGCGAATAAGCGTTTTCAATAATATTATTATAAAACATTCTGATTCTTTTATGGATAGGCACGTCTGCCACTCCGCTTATTTTTTCGTTAATCAATTCAGATAGTCTTTTCTTAGGCACATAAATTCAATAACTTGCTAGATTTTACCCTGAAACTAAATAATCTCCTATAAAATCATACTGACAATCTGGATTGAGATTTTGATTATTTTGTAATCTCAGATGTCGGGTTTCTAGCAGGTTCTATTATACCTACTTGTGGCGTAATCTCTTTATTAAAATTCATTCATATCTTCCAAACCGTCAAATGTTCCAGAAGTCGCATATAACTCGATATGTTCTAATTGAGTCGATGTTATTTCTATTTCTGCAGTTCTACCAATAATTCTATTTATCAAATTTGAATGTAATTTAACGGTTATTGAATCTCTGCTTTCTGCTATCCCAGTAATCTCACCAAACATTAGCTTAGAAGAATCTTTAATTATTGCAACTTTATAGCCTATATCTAAAGCTATGAAATCTTGATGACGTATAAATGTTGGACTTGCTTCTTCAATTTGTTTTCTTTTAGCATTTAGACTATCAACAGGAGAAATTCTAAAAGATCTATTATAATCGTCTGGAAAAGAATCAAGGTAATCTTTATGATAACTAGCCATCTACCTTCTTTAAAATGGGAATTTCTCTATAAAAATTTTTACCTTATTGAACATAGATTCAAGGTCAACACCAAGTTCCTTATCAAGAATTTCTCTTGTACCACATTCGCCAAATCTACCATCTATCCCTAGCCTAAGAACAGGTCTTGGCAGGTATTCAGAAGTAATTTCTGTAACAATACTACCAATACCGCCATTAATCTGATGATCTTCTAGTGTAACTATGACATTGTTATCTCTTAAAATACTTTTAATATATTCAACCGGGTATGGTTTGATATACGAAAGATTATAGACAGAGGTTTCAATATCTAGTTTTTCTTTAATCATTTTGGCAAGTTCATATGCTTTATATAGAAATGGCCCACTACCAATAAGTGCTACTTTATCTTTTCCATTTCTTATTAATGCATTGATTAAACTTCCTCTGTTCTCTAATTCAAAATTTTGCTCTATTTCTCGAGTGATTCTTAAATAAACTGGGCCTTCAATTTCAAAAGCTAGTTTAGTCATTTCATATGCTTCAGTTGCATTTGAAGGAACAAAGATATGTATATTAGGCAATGATTTTATTGCAGCAATATCTTCAAACTCTTGTATTGTTTCCCCATCACCACCATAGGAAAGTCCTGCATGGCCACCAATCATTTTTACATTAGCATTATTCATGCATACTGATACTCGGATCTGATCTAGACTTCTCATAGGTAGGAATTCTGCAAAGGATCCGCATATTGGAATTAGACCTTGATAACTCATTCCTGCAGCTACAGAAACCATACTCTGCTCACATATACCACATTCGATATATCTATCCGGAAATCCTTCACGAACTGAGTCTAACTTAAATGCTGGACCAATATCCGCAGATAATGCTATTGCCTTTGGATTCTCAGCAAAAATTTCCTTTAGGGCTTCTCCCATTCCATCTCTTGTTACTTTTAGATCTGTTAATTTAATGTCCATTCGTCTTTATTATTCATAACAATATTAAATTCCTCTTTAGTTAATACTTTAGAGTGATATGTAGGATTATTCTCCAATCTCTTGATACCTTTTCCTCCTATAATTGTGCAAATAATTACATTAGATTTAGTAGAATCAATAATTCGAAAGGCTTTATCAATATCTTCTAGATCATTTCCGTTGCATTCAATCACATTTAAGTTATTAAATTGTGAAAAGAAACCTTTTAGATTTGGTAATGGCATAACATCCTGTCCATATCCCGTCTGTTGAATATTATTGTAATCAAGAAATATCGTTAAATTATTTAGTTTAAATTTATTAATAAAGAGAAACGTCTCGTATGTGCTACCTTCATTCATTTCTCCATCAGATATTAAACAGTATGTATGGCTACCACTGTTTTGTACTCTTTTTGCATAAGCCATTCCTGAAGCATAGCCAATTCCTTGTCCGAGACTTCCTCCCGAAGTTGGAATTTTTAATTCTCTATTAATTGAAGTATGTCCTTGTAGCCTACTTTTAAACTTCCTAAGGGTTAGTAATTCATCATCACTTATCTTGCCTTTTGAATGAAGCACTGAATATAGAGCGGGCACCATATGAGCACAAGATAAAACAAAGTCGTCATTTTCATTCATTCTTTCGTGGTATAAGTATATTAGAATATCAGTAATTCCAAGTGGTCCAGCTAAATGTCCTGAACCTGCCTCAGTGGTCATCAGTAGTATGTTTTCTCTACAACTTCTTTGTAGAGATTTAAGATTTGTATTTTTCATAGACTAAATTCTAATAGTACAGGTAAATGATCAGATAATCCTGCATCCTCTCGAGTATAGCAGTTATGAGTTTTAATTCCGACACCTAATATGTGATCTACTTTTAATTTTTCTACTACTATACCTCGTATTGCTTTGTGCGGGTCAAATACTGGATGCATTGACTTATCTAGAGAGTTATCAATTGTATGACTAAAATATTCAAATCTATTCTTTAATAATTGGACGCACATTCCATCTTCTGTCATATTAAAATCAGCTGAAATTATTGTTGGATATTGTTTTTGATTCTCAAATGACTGTATAAGTTGTCTTACTTGATTTACTCTTTGCAGGCTCTCAGTACAAAGATCACTTATCACAAAATGCCCTGTAAACACCTTTAAATATTTACCATCAAGTTCAAACAAGGCACTGGCGAATACTGCAGGTTTTTGCATAGAGTAAATATCTCTAATCTTTTTCTCCTCACTGATAAAAAAAGGATCTGTGGTTTTATCACTTAACTGGTACCCACCATTCTGATTATCAAAATAGTACTCATAATCAATTAGAGGAGATTTTGAAAATATAGCGTTTCCCCAGTTGCATATCTTTCCGTTTTCAAATCTGACTCCCCAACTTTTAAAAAATTCCCCATATTTAAGATTTGTACGATTCTTTAATTCCTCGATATAATCTACACCATCATATTTAGATGTATCAGCAAAGTTCTTAGATCGCATTAGATTATTCTCACTCACTTCTTGGAACGTTACAATATCTGGATCTTCAGTATTAATGAAATCAATAATCTTATCAAAGTGAACAAAATTTAAAACATTTAACTGTAATATTTTATAAATCCTATCCATATTATTTGAATTTAGAAAACTCAATAACTATAGCGCAAATTATTAATTCGGTAAATATTGATAACAAGCACTGCATTTATAGCATAAAATGTTCTGTAAAACATTGTATTGCAATACAAAATTGAGAAACTATAGTGGAAAAATGCTAATTTGTGATAATATCAATATATATTGATGAATTAATAGTATGTTAGATAAGCAAGACTTAGATGTTTTAGAATATCAAGTTGATGAGTATTTTGAAACTCAATGGGGAAATATCGGCATACATTTCAACACAGTATACAATGAAGATTACACAGACGGTTATGTATATATGGTTGTATATATTGAACCGATCCCAACCCATTCATCAATAACGCCATTTCGAAAAGGGTGCTTACAGTATGAATTCACCCCAAACTTTACAAGTGATGTCGCTGCTTTAGATTTGAGATCAGTATGTCATGAGTTTGAGGACTTAGCATATGAGGTACAGCAGATTATTGATGAGAAAACAGCTAATGGGTTTAAACGAGGAGATCAGGTACAGAATTCTATTATTAATCACTTGATTTCTGTTGGTGGTGAGGAAATATAAAAATTTGTATCACAATACAATGTTTTTAATTAAATATTGAGTTAAAATCAATAATTAATTTAATCACTATAGATCTAATTAGACGATATTACTGTCATTTTAATAATAAAATCTATAGTGCAGAAAGATAATATAAGTTAAAATATCAAACATGTCATTTGAAGATTTCGATGAAACTATGGGTAAGGTACTAACTTCAGCAAAAGATATTACTATTGAAGTGTCGAATGGTACACTTCTTGAGGATGTAACTCTTTCCTTAAGTGAAGGAGATAGAGTTGGACTTGTCGGCCCGAATGGAAGTGGTAAATCTACATTAGTAAAAACACTTGCAGGATTTCAAGAACCTACATCAGGTGATGTTGTAAGAAAAGGCTCATCGTATTATGTACCTCAGCTAGATCTCCCAATGTTTCGAAGCGATATGCAATTAATGGATTATCTTTCCGAGCAGCACAATGAGTGGTGGGAGATAACTGAAATACTTGAAAATAATTTTGGATTCGGGGAAGTAAATCTTCAGCAGACTTTGAATACATTAAGCGGAGGGGAATTAATGAAATTACATCTAGCAATTGCTTCTGCCAAACATCCACATGTTCTATATCTTGATGAACCAACCAACCATCTTGATATAGTATCTATACAGGAATTAATAGGCTTTTTACAAGGTTATAAAGGTGCTGTAGTTGTGATTTCACATGATCCATTCTTCTTAGATCAAGTAACAACTTCTATTTGGGAGATTGAAAATAAAAAAGTAAATAGATTCGGTGGAAACTACACGGATTATAGAGAACAAAAGACAGCTCAATTAGAATCATTGTCAAGACAGCATGATGCAGCAAAGAAGGAACTGGAGAAAGTAAGACGATCAATTCAAAGAGAACAACAACGTGCTGCGAAAAGTACGAGGACCGGTAAACAGATGAAGCACGACAGAGGTATGTCAGCGGTTGAAAAAGGTTTTTTTAAGAATAGAGCAACAGAGTCGGCAGGTAAACATAAAGGTCTATTAGATCAAGCTAAAGCTGATGCACAACAAAAGATTGATCAAACTAGAGCAACAAAAACGAAAAAAGCTCACCTTGATTTAGATACAGATCGTTCTGCAACAGGACAAACAATCGTTAGAGGATCGGCCTTAGAATTAAAAATTGATGATGAAAAAGAACTAATCAAAGATGGTGAAATCTCAGTATCCCACGGAGATAGAGTTGTTCTAACAGGAAGAAATGGTTCAGGAAAAACTCTATTATTAAAAACTTTGACAGGTCAAAATGCAAGAGAGGATGTGGCATTAGATGGTGAAGTATACGTAGCTGATAATAGTAATATAGTTTATCTTAGCCAAAAATATGAGATTGTCGACCCAGAACTTACACTCGAAGAAAATATAAAAAAGGTTAATCCGAGTCTACCGTATGAAATAATACGTAAACAGTTAGGTAATTTTTTATTCTTTCATGAAGAAGATATTAGAAAAAGAGCAGGCGTATTAAGTGGAGGTGAAACTGCAAGGTTAGCTATGGCTATGATTACCGCTGCACCTGTTGATTTATTAGTGCTAGATGAGCCTACAAATAACTTAGATTTAGATACTGTAGACTCAATTGTAGATGCATTGGAAGATTTTAAAGGTGGTATTGTTGTCATTTCACACAATATGGATTTCTTATCACGAATGAGAGTAGATAAAGCTTATGTTATTTCAAATAAGAAGCTTAAACGACTCTATGCACACCCAGACGAACCTGATCAATTCTTCGAGGAGCTAATGTCGGAACTAGAGCAATAATATTTATTAATTCACTGTTATGAGAGTTAGTGTAATAGGTGGCGGAATAGCTGGGTTATGCACGGCTTTAGATCTGTCGCTAAACGGATGCGATGTTACTGTAATTGAGAAATACAAGCTAGGAAGTGGCACAACCACTAAATGTGCAGGTATGCTTCATTCTGGTGCAAGGTACGTTAATAAGGATATTGAAATTGCAAAATTTTGTTCACAAGAGAATAAAATATTGAAAAAAATACTTCCATTTGCTTTCGAGAAGAATAATGGATTATTTGTAGTTATGCCTGAATACGATAAAGCCTACGCGGAAGAATTTGAAAAAAATTTAAAAGAAGCAAATATTGAATATTCAAGGCTGAGTAAACAGGAAGTACTAGCTTTAGAACCAAGTATAAATGAAGATGTTGAATTCGCATTTGCTACTCCAGATGTTGTAATCAATCCATATTTGATCGTAGAAGCATACAAAGAAGAGCTATTAAAACGTAATGTAGAAATTGAAGAGAACTCAGATATAAAATCTATAAAAAGAGATAATAATAAATGGAAAGTGCAAACATCACATTCTGAACAGGAATATGATGTTGTTATTAACGCTACAGGTTCATGGGCTAATGATATTACTAAAATTGTAGGTTTTGAACTACCATTAAATTATATTCACGGTTCTATGGCAGTGCTTGAAGGTAGAATGGTAAATAGAATTGTTACTGCTTGTGCACCAAATCAGATGGGCGATGTAATTATTCCTGCAGGAAACAATACCCTCTTTGGCTCAACTTGGCATGAGTTAAATACATATGATCCTATTAAAATGAGCGAGGAAGACATTAAACAATGCAAGGACATTGCTTCTGAGATGATAGATAAAGTTAGAGATTCAGAGGTCATTAATACATTCACAGGTATTAGAACCCATTTAATAGAGAGTAGTGAAGATGTGGAAGAAGCTAAGAATTTTGCAATTAGGAGAAACTTTGCGGTAGTAGAACATAATAAAGAGGGCTATGATGACTTTTATACTATGCTTGCAGGTAAGTTAAGCTTTGGTAGATTAGTTGCTGAAGTAGCTACTGATATTATCCTTAGTAAACATGGGTTAACTCGAAAGATAGATACTAAGGATTACAACATTAGTATGCCTGCAAATAATAAAGTAAATTCACTAGATATTAATGATTAAATATGAAACTATTTACACCTGGACCAGTAGGTCTTAAACAAGAAGTATTAGATTATGAAGTTAAAAATATTTTTCATAGAGCTAAAGGCTATCAACAACTCCATTCAAGCATTGTTAATCAACTTAAGGTCGTGTTTGATTCTGATGAGTCATACGAAGAGTTACTAATTGTTGGATCAGGTACATTGGCAAATGAAACAGCTATCCATTCTTTGATAAATAAGGACGATAGAGTTCTCCTGCTTTCAAATGGTGATTTCGGAGATAGGCTAGAAAAGATTCTAAAATTAAATGAATTAGAATTCACTACCCTAAGAAAGCTTCATGGAGAAATATTCTCTATGGATGAAGTTCAGAAGATGATTAACACCTATAATCCAACTGTATTAATGATGGTTGCATTAGAGACAAGTACAGGTATTTGGAACCATGTTAATGAAGTGGGTAACCTACTTAAAGATAAAGATATTAGATTCTTTGTTGATGCAGTCAGTGCTTTAGGTGCCCAAGAAATATCTATGGTAAAAGACCATATTGATGTGTGCACCAGCGTCTCAAATAAGGCTTTAGAATCTTTCCCAGGAATATCATTTGTTAGTGTTAAGAAAGATTATCTTGAAGAAACAAAGGGTAATCCTAAAAGAAGTCTATATCTAGATATTCACAAATACTATGACTTTGCCTTAAAAAGTCAAACACCAACTACTCCACCAACTGGAGTTTTGCAGACACTTGAATATGCACTTAAAGTAATGCTAGAGGAAACAATTGAAAATAGAATAAAAAGATATAAAGAGAATTCAACATTGGTAAGAGATGAACTTGAAAAACTTGATTTAGAAGTTGTTAATCTACGCCATGGTGATGAGTTCGCTGCTAATGCAATTAGTTGCTTTAAGTTACCAAACAATATAAATCCGAAGGATCTGCATGAATATCTATTTGGAAAAGGTTATACACTATGGTTTTATCATGATAGGACAGAAGAATATTTGAAAGACTTGATCCAGATATCTGTAATGGGAGATATTAGCAAAACAGACATTCATGGTTTATTTGAATTGATTAAGGAGTTTTTAAATGGAAAGAAGTAATAGAAATACACTAATTATTATGGCAGGAGGAATGTCTACTCGAATGGGGAGTATTGGAAAAAAGGTGTCGAAATCAGTTATACCTCTTTATGAAAGCTCGCTACTTGATCAACATGTTAAGTATGCAAAGAAGTCCAAATCATTTGCCAAGATAATCATATCCACCAGCCCTGATCTTTATCCTATTCTTAATTTGACTATTGAGGATGTTGATGTGGTAGTCCATGAAAACTCAGATCATGATGGAGGTTCATTAAAAGCATTAAACAGCATACTGAACTATGTGGATTCCGAATTCTCTACAGTTACTTTTGCAGATATTTTCTTTTTAGACAATCCATATAATTTTACTGAAGAAGAACTACAAAATGATATTCTTTTGGGGTATGATGATTTCTTTACTGAGATAGAAGCGTTTAGAGGTGGAATTGTAATAGTCAAAGATAAACTCGTTACAGAAATTATTGAGAAACCTATAGAAAGGAAATATGAAGATGCCTATAGATGGAATGGAATTAGTGTTATTAGAACTAACTTAATAAAGAAATATTTACCAGTATTTCTAGAAGAAGTCGATAAAGAAGTACCTGAAGGTGATTTTTATCAGTTTCTGCTTCAACAAGGATATGCTATTAAAGCAACTAAAATGAGTGATTTTGTAAATAACAATAATCCGAAGCTTTTAGCCGTAACAAATTTATATCTAATTTCAAAGATTCTTAATTCGACCAATAAAAAATTAAGTGAATCTTTAGCTTTAGAAGCCAACAATTTAAGAAATTATTTATTAAATAATTAACTATGTTACATGTCTATTACCGTGCAAGCGATTCAGATAAACCAGAGGTGCGTCCTGAATATTTTAGCAAAGCTCTATCATTAAGGAACTTCTTTAGATCGTTAACTAAACTTGATCCTGAAACCTTTACCTTCACGATGTTTTATGATGGTAATAATTATGAAGAATTGAAGAAAATAGTAGATGAGAATAAAGGTGAGTTTGTACAATTAAATAAACTTGGAAATTCAGAATCTTTCTGGCATGTTTTCCAATATGCTTTAAAGCAAGGTTCTGAAGATTGGGTATATTTTGTTGAAGATGATTATTTACATAAAGAAGAGGCCATAACAAAATTGGTTAACTGTATTGAGGATATACCTAAAGCTGACTATATTACTCTATTTGATCATCCAGTTAGATACGCAAAGGACTATCATTTTGGTTTAGATGTACCTCATAGAGTTAATACTATATTTATATCAAGAGATCATCACTGGAGGTCACAAGAATCAACCTGTATGACCTTCGCAGCAAAGGTTGCAATACTGAAAGAAGACGAAGATATCTTTTATCAGTATATTAAGAAGGTAAATGTACCTGAAGACAGAGAGCTTTTTAAAAGATTACAGGGTTTAATGGGATACGAAGATGGATCGCCATTTAGACTATTAATAGGACCAATGCCATCGTTAATAACACATTGCCATATTCCTTGGATGGCTCCTTTAGTTAACTGGGAAGAAGTAGCTAAAAATTCATGAAAAGAATTATTTTAATAGAACCTAATCTGATTAAATCCTTTGGTCATGTAGTTGAATTTCCAACTGCTTTAATTAAGGGTTCTAGATCGTTAGGAATAAAATTAATTCTAATTTCAAATGAGAATATCACCGAAGAAGCTAAGAATGAACTACAAGATGTAGAGCTATATAGTTTAATACAGGATACTTGTTTCGCTGATCTCGAAGACAAAGGTAAGAAGTTCTATCAAGATTTAATACGTATTAATGAGATTATTGGTCTTACTGAAGAGGATCTAATCCTATGTCTTACTTCATATACAAATGAAATATTAGGTGCTCATCAATTTACAAGTGAGAATCCTAGTGTAAGGATTAATTTATGGATGCATCAACTTTACCCTCCTGTTAAAGTATTTAATGATCTTCTTATTAATGAAGTTAGAAATCAGTATGAAGGAAAGTTAAAAGAAGTACTTGAGAGTGTCTCTATGAACACAAATCTAAATATTTTCACAACGGAATCAGATAATCTTAGATCAAAAGTTGAGTCTTATCTTAAACGCTCAGTGTATACACTGCCGTTGCCATATAATGAAATGCCTATAAATCCTGAGAAAACCGATCATAAAATTAATTTAGGATTTCTTGGAGATGGAAGATATGAAAAAGGAGGATTATTAGCCTTAAAAGCATTGAATATATTACTAGAAGAGAACTCACATACTGATCTAATTTCTAAATTCATTCTACAAATAATAAATCCTAGAGGATATGATGAAAACGAATTTAAGATCTTTCAAGATTTAAAATCAAATCTTAGTAGTTATGATAATGTGGAATTTATTAGTGAAGGACTATCTAGTGAAGACTTTTATAGGACACTTAACTCTATTGATCTTCTAATTCTACCCTATCATCCAAAGAGTTATGATGAACGCGTTTCAGGGATAATGATGCAAGCTATGTTGCAAGGTATTCCTGTAATTGCTACTGAGGAAACATGGTTAGGAGAGACGTTGAGGAAATATAGAATAGAGAATACTTTTAAATATAGCTATAATCTGGAAGCAGATGCTGAAAGTTTGTATAAGATATTATTGGACACTTTAGATAACTATGATCTTATAGCTAAGAGATCTAAGGCTATTCAGCAAGAAGTAAAGTCAGAAAATAATTCAATTAACTTTTTAGATACACTTATTAAACTCTATGAAGAAGAACCAATTAAAAGCTACAATAGCTATTCCAACATACAATCGGGCAGCGTATATTGAAAGTTCAATAAAGAGTGCCTTAGAGCAAGATTTTGATCAAGATTACGAAGTATTAGTCATTGATAATGCTTCTACGGATAATACTAAGGTGATTGTTGAAAAATTTACAGATGAAAGAATAAGATACATTCTAAATGAAAGTAATATTGGAATGAGAAGAAATTGGAATAAAGCTATTACTGAGTCAAAGGGAGAATATTTATGTATTCTTGGAGATGACGATTGGCTACACCGTGACTTTCTAAAGGAAAGCGTACCCGTGTTAGATAATAACCCAAGCGTAGGACTTTCATTTGCTCATTGTAATAAGGTTGATGGTGATAGAAATATTCTGTCAAAATGGGGATATGAATTCGCTCCATCTGGATTGCTAAAAGGAGTTGAATATCTATACTATACCTCGAAATATGAAGCTTGCCTAACTAATTCTACAACAGTACTAATGAGAAGAAATGTTTTTGAAACAGTAGGTGAGTTTGAAGAAGAATTTGGAGCTAATACCTTTGACTTTAATATGTGGATTAAGATTGCTGAAAAGTTTGATATGTACTTTATTGATAAAGTTCTTTCAGACTACAGGATTCATCCTGACCAAGTATCTGAAATACATTGGAGAGTTAAGGAAAATCCTACCGGAAAGATAGGAACATATTTAGAACTTACTAAAGTTTTAAGTATCTTAAATACGAAAGAGAATTTAGAAAAGGCAGGTTTATATGACCAAGAGTATATTAATAAAAAAATAGTTAAATTAGGAAAGGAATTAACTAAATATATTCAAATTGTATTACCTAAACTGTAATTACAAATTATAATTCGAAACTTATTATTAAATACAGGGATATGAACAGAAAGCCAGGTGAGGTATTGATCAATAATTTAAAAATACATAGAAAGAGACTAAAACTTTCTCAAGAGACCTTAGCGATTAAGGCTGATATTAGTTTATGGACTTATAGAAGAATAGAGAGTTTTAAATCAGAACCCATGAGTTATACACTTTTTAAGATTGCAAGAGCAATCGGTGTTAGTCCTCACGATATTTTCCTCATTATTAATAGAGATCAATTAGAATCATACGAGCAAAAGCTATTGAAAATATAATTGTGAGAAAAATGCCCTGTTTCTAACTCCATAAAATAGTTATTTCAAAGTGTACCTTTGAAAGGTTATTTTAGTTTTTCTGGTTTAAATGCAAGTTATCCTTAGCCACAGAGATATACTAGTCTTAAATGTTATTAGCACCTATGATAGTAGTGTCTCATAAATTTCCCTCTATGTAAGTAAATCTATCCCTCAAAAAGCTCTAATAGTCCGTTGTTTTGGCAAGTAGGATCTAATGATAAAACATATACTTTAAATTTTTAACACGCTTTTAACTCCACGTCAAAAAAAGGGTGTGTTTTGAGCTTTAGGCTTAAAATATAGTTAGCACAGTAATATCTTGAATTTAATCAGCAAACTAACTCTCAAGAATTATAAAGCTAATTTATTGTTTAACAAATTATATGCCTTTAGACATACCTAACTTCGTAAAAAACTTTCTCAATGCAAATGAAAAGACAGAGAATAACTTTGTAACTGCTCTTCTACTAGATAAATCCTTATTCCCAAAAGAAAAGGAGCTGTTACTATTCATCTTCCATTTGGTAAACCGTTCAGATGATTTGAAAATAACTGTCGATGAAGTGGCTACATTTACGCTTGTTGATTTGGAGAAGTTAGGTATTGCATATAGAGCAACTGCAAGTAAGATACTTCAAAAGTTAGTTAAAGATAAAATCATTGGCTGGAATAAAAACGATCATACATTTCAAATTAATTGCCGTTGGATAGAAGAAACTTTGCATAAACATCAGGGTAACAAACTCGAATATTTTTACAAGTTACTGCTTAAACAAAACTAATGCCCAGTAAAGTAAAGAAACGAGAACAAGAGATTAAAAGTAAACTAACTCAATTAGCAAAATCCAAGACAATTACCAAAGAGAAATCTGAGGATGATAAGCTAGCAGAGTTTATTCAAAAGAAGCAAAAAGCCCTTGAGTTAATCAGCAAACTCATAAAGAAAGAAGGTATTTAACTGATGAATTAAATGATGAAACTATGGTGAAACCTGTAATCACCAAATTTGTTCAAAATCGTTCTTTAGAAATTAACTCAAAGTGTTGTCCCTCCGCCATATCAAATTAGAACGGAACTGATTGGGTGTCTTCCTATCGGAACCCACCCAATCACTCCCTCGACAAAGTTACACGTTGTGTATTTGTCGTCTAATTCGACATGGCTACGGGACAGAGTGTGTAAGTTAATAGTAGTTAAGTAGTTGATGTAGATAAATAGAAAAAAGGAAATATGAGGGGTAAAGATATAGATTTCAAGTAGGTAGTTTTAAATATTGTTGAGATTTAGAATATTTTTTAATTCTTTTTATATAAATGAGTGGTTCAAATATTATAAGAAATTCTGATGTAGAAATTTTATATACAATCAGTATTTTTAAATTTATTCCCCTTAAAGTTCTAGCTGATATTTTGATTGCTAAAGGTATTTATTCGTATTATCAAGGTGTTGCAAGAAGTATTATTAGATTAGAAAAACAGGAACTTCTAAGAGTCAAATATTATGCCAATCATTCAAAGATAATATTCCTATCAAGAATGGGAGCTGGCGTTTTATCTGTAAACAAAGGAATTCCTTTAGAAAATATTAATTGTCCAGATAGAATTACTAATGTTAATTTCTTTGCAATTGAGCATACAATTGAAGTATCTAAACTATTTTATATCTTCTCAACAGAATGTGAAAAATATGGATTTAAGCTAGTCGAATTTCAAGGAGATGCTTATCAAAGATACATGTATTCGTTTAAGGAATGGATTAACGAAGATCAAAAGAAAATAACCAAGTATGTGATTCCAGATGCTTTTGTAAGAATTGATGTTGGAAATGAAAATATTTATGAGTTTTTTGTGGAATATGACAAAGGATCTGAATACTCAAAAGATATTGCAGAAAAATACCAGAAATACTTTGAATATTACTCATTGTCTGAGAAGTACAAACTTCATAACAGTGACGCATTTCCTTCAGTTCTCTTTATCACTACTACAAAGAAAAGAATATTAAACCTCATTTCTGATATTCCTAAAAAAGATCGTAATGGTTATGGACTGCATGGAAATAGAAATTTGAAGAATGTTGTTATTAAAGGAATAGTAGATGCAGAAGGAGGCACATATAATAACAGTTCTAGGGTCAACAAATTTTTAGTAAATGAAAATAAATTCTTGTTTATATATTATGAGAGTCTATTAAAGAATAAATTTCAAGCTAATTGGCTCAACTTTATTCAAAAAGAGATTTCTTTACATTATTTCTTAACTAATCCATTTATTGCGTCAAAGCCCTATTGAAGAAAACCTGAAATTCATTCACCAATTTGACTCAACAGAAATTTCTCTTGATAAAGCTAGAGAAATTTTAGGTTCTAAAGCTAATGGTCTAAATGATGAAGAGGTACAAGTTGTTATTAATATGGTTATGACAATGGCTGAAATTGCAATTAATGATTTTTTCAATAAAAAAGTTCCAGAAGTGGAGAAGAAGTTATATAATTTAACAGCAAATCAATCTATGATGGGAAAGAAAAACAAAAAGAATAGTCTTTGATCTGTTACAGGTGAGGGGCTACTTGGACAGTCTTTTCCAAAAGATTGATTTGCACCAGGTAGTCCCTTTTCTGTTCAAATTGTAACTACACCAACTTATGAGCAAGCCCAAAGCAATAATCTACACAAGAGTTTCTTCTGATAGCCAGATTGATAATACCAGTCTTGAAGATCAACTTAAGAAAGGTAAAGAATACTGCGAGCGTAGAGGCATAGAGTTTGTTAAAGAATTCAGAGAAGAAGGAGAATCAGCAGAATTAGCCGATAGAACCTCATTAAAAGAAGCACTAAACTACTGTAGTCTAAAAAAGAATGAAATTACATACTTTATTGTCTTTAAATTTGATAGATTCTCACGTTCTGTTGAGAACCATCATATGATTAAAGCAATATTGAGTAGAAGTGGTGTAAAGTTACTTTCAATGACTGAAGAAACTCCTGATACTCCAGCGGGGAGGCTAACGGAAAACATGTTAGCTACTATTGCACAGTTTGATAACGAAGTTAGAACCGAAAGATGTATTAATGGAATAAAAGCGAAATTGAAACAAGGCATTTGGGTATACTATTCTCCTATAGGGTATATGAAAGACCAAAATTTTAAAGGAAGTGGTGCTAAACCAGATGTTCCTGATCCAGATAAATTTGAAATAGTAAGGGAAGGATGGAAGATGATGTTAACTGATAGATATAGATCAAAAGACATTTTAGAATTTTTCAATAAAAAGGGATTAAGAAATAAACATGGAAATAAGTTAATTCGTCAGTCAGTATCAAAGATTTTCCATAATAAATTTTATGCTGGAATACTATCCGTTGATAGCTTTGGAATTGAGCAAAAAGGTCAGCATGAACCAATGATTACATTAGATGAATTCTATGCAGTTCAAGCAATTCTTGCTCAAAATAACAATGGTAATCAAGTAAAGCACTTAGGATACAATCCTGATTTCCCTTTAAACAAAACAATTAAATGTTCCAATTGCGGACAATTTATGACTGGTAGTTGGTCTAAAAAGAAAGGTAGATTTGGATATTACGCCTGTAGAAGAGCTGATTGTAAGGAAAGAGATAAGGTTAGAAAAGCTGATGCTGAAGAATCGTTTTGTGATTTGCTAACTCAAATTACACCATCAGAAGAATTAATGAATTTATATAAAGAGGCTGTGACAAAAGTTTATCTTAAAAAGCTTCAAGAGAAGGAAGAAGTACAAAGACATATAAAAAACGAATTAACTGCTCTTGAGACTAGACTAAATAAACTTGAAGAATTAGTAGAAACAGATGTTTATTCTGTAGAAAAATTCAAGGAGAAATCTAGACCACTTATCCATGAGATTGCAGCTAAAAAAGTTTCGTTATCCGAAACAAATATCGATGTTTACGAAGCAGAAGAGTGTATCAACTTCTCTCTAAATTTTTTACAACTCCTGCCTCAATACTGGGTATCACTATCTGTTAAGGCTAAACATAGGTTACATGAGGTACTTTTCCCTGAAGCAGTAATTATTGAAAATGGAAGAGTTACAACCAAGGCATTAGCGCAGTTCTATAATGGTATTGAGGCTATTTCAAAGGAGGAAGTCCCCTTTGGTACCGAGGACAGGAATCGAACCTGCAAGCCTTGCGGCACTGGTTCCTAAGACCAGCGTGTCTACCAATTCCACCACCTCGGCATATTAGTTAAGAATCTGTTTGATCCGGATAGCGCAAATCTTCGATTTGTATAGCGTATCGGGATAATTATTCCAACTTTTAAAGTACTAAACACAATTCATCCGTTTTACAAGTATCAGGTTATTACTATCTATTTATCTAATTAAAGAGCATATGAATTATAATACATAATCAATAGTTAGAAAACTATATTTTGTAGATATTATGGCTACAATTTGCAAACATTCCGAAACGGTTCAAAAAATCAGTCAAGACTCATTTGCTCCAAAGTGTCTAATAGAGTTTTGCAAAAATTCCTCTTGCATGGCTGCTGTACGTATGTCTGGGTTTAAAATTGCTTCGGCTACACCATCATATCCCTTAAACCATTCAACAGTACTTTGATAATCCATTGCTGGAGCATAGCAGACAACTTGCCTTAAATCTTTTGAAATGATTAAGGGACCTATTCCCAAATCTCTAAGGTATACCGATCCTCCATTGGCTAAAGGTATTTGAAGATATCTAACGGTATGAGTGCCTCTAGGTTCATCTTCAGACAAGTTTGGTACGAATGAGTAACATTGACAGTGACCATTGTAAAGAGCATTTTGATCAATACCATTAATTGATAGGTTAGCATGGAGTATTTGATGTCTGTACTGTTCTGCTTGGAATGGCAAAGGAACTCCATTGAAGTTAGTATCCAAACCAGCCAACATTACTTTTACATTTGGACCAGAAAAACCCAGTAGCTTTATGACTAATTCTGGATTAGTAAAGCTAAATTCGTCTAGAAATATAGCGAGCTGCTCGCTTCGTTTATTTTCTAATAGTTCAAATAGTTTTTTGCTGTTAGTAATATTAGTATCATAGCCATTATCATCTTTGCAAAGAAGTTCTCCGAATGGAATTGCAGGCCTAGTCTGATTGAGTGCTCGTGATCTAATATGCAGTTCTCCCAATACATCCGCAACTAAGTATATTGGTTCAAATCCTTGTTTTATTAATTTATCCATTGTTAGAAACGCAATGGTGCTTTTGCCGCCATGCATACCGCTCAAAAAAGTTATATGATCAATCGTACCCTGAGTCAAAGCATCTGCAATGAGGACGGCGTGCTTACTATATATTTGAATGTGCTTACGTTTAAATCTATCTACCTTTTCTTCTATTCCTTCGTCTGGCCTTTTGTCTAAAATAAGATTCTTGAAAAGAAAATCAAGGTTTTTTTGAGTACTATCTCCGTTCAGGGTTTTTTGAATCAATACAGTAAAAGCATTTATTGCTGCTGGGTTAATGAGATCATAAAAAGGAGAATCGGAAATTGATCTAAGGCCTTCTGCAAATTTGGGGTGTTCACCTGCTATTTGATCTGCTAAGTCACTAAATCCGATTGAGCAAGAAAGATGCTCTTCAACTGGAGGTTGTGCTGTAGAACTCATATAAAAAATTTATAATAGGAAATTATCTCTAGTCAGAGGAAATTCTACTAAACTAAATCATAATTTACAATGCAATTTGTAATGCATTAATACTCAAAATAGCAAAATGTGTTGTAAAATGTATGTAATTAAGATTAAATAATATGAAAAAATCAGCACTAATTTTATTAATATCTTTTTGTATAGCTTTGTCATCCATGTTTGGTATTGGAGGAGGAATTGTAGCTTACTATTTAATTAAAGAATACGATGAAGATAGTGCAAACGAAGATGCCAAAGATTTAAGAGATGCAATTACAAATTCTGTTGAAGTTGTAAATGAAGAATCTGCTATTATTAAAGTTGCCCAAGAAGCTAGCGAAGCTGTTGTCAGCATTGTAATAACTGCTGAAGTACCAAAATATGAATATTACGACCCATTTGCAGAAGATCCGTTTTTTGAAGGATTTTCCTTACCGCAATTAAGACAGAATGGTACTGAAGAAAGGGAGGTTGGCTCTGGCTCGGGATTTATAATTAGCAAGGATGGCACAATTATTACAAATAAACATGTAGTTGAACTAGAAGATGCATCTTATACTGTAATTTTTAATGACGGTTCTACTGCAGAAGCAGAAGTTTTGGCGAGAGACACAGTTCTGGACATTGCTTTTATAAAAGTTGATAAAGATAATTTAAAACCTCTAGATTTAGGCTCTTCAGATAATTTAAAAGTTGGCCAAACAGTAGTAGCTATAGGAAATGCTTTAGGAGAATTTAATAACTCTGTAAGTTCGGGAATTATCTCTGGACTAAAAAGAAATATTATTGCAAGTGATCAAACAGGACAGTTTAGAGAATTGTTGGCCGATGTGATCCAGACAGATGCAAGTATTAATCCAGGCAATTCGGGAGGTCCTTTGTTGGATATTGAAGGAAATGTTATTGGTGTAAATGTTGCTGTTGCTCAAAGTGGCGAGAATGTGGGCTTTGCAATTCCGATAAATATGGTAATAGACCTACTGGATCGTTTGGATAAGAATGGGAACATAGAACGACCAGTACTAGGAGTTAGGTATATATTAATAAATGATTCAAATAAAGAATCACTCGGTGTAGATATTAGCTACGGAGCTCTTGTTCAGAAAGGACCTAATAATGAACCTGCTATAGTGCCAAAAAGCCCTGCAGATGAGGCAGGAATTGCAGAGGGAGATATAATACTAGAAGTGGAAGGAGAGAAAATTGAAGGCGATATTACATTGCAAAGATTAATTCAAGAAAGATACATTGATGATGTAGTTGAATTAAAAATTCTCCGTGATGGAAAAGAAATTGAGGTAGATGTTGAGTTATTTAAATTTAGTATATAACTGTGGGTTTCATTGTAAAAATAGACGAAGTTGCGATTACATTTGATCATCAAAAATTTTAGAACTACACGACAAAAATAGTTACTGTGAACTTCCGAAAGAAGTAAAAAAGTTTGTACGAAAATTCTTTAGTACTTAGCTTACTCAATATTTGCAGTATACAGTAGCTGTTTAGTTGGAATCTTTAGGGTGTCTAATCCTTCTTCCAGTAAATCTGTCAACTGAGAATCCTCAGGCTTATCATTTACTAAATAGTATATATTTTTTAAATCTTTATCTATACAAAAATATTCCTGATTCAAATTTACGTCAGAAATCAGAGTTACAAGGTTGTCTGAATCTTTGTCCATCAAGTACAATGTATTTTTGCCAGATGCAATAATATAATCAGACATCTCGGTAAATTTAACTTCAGTATTGTCTGATTCTAAATTTAATTCCTTTAAAAATGTTTTAACTTCCTTATCTTCGATAAGTATATAAAAACTATATAAATTGTCCTTTTGCGAAAGTATATATTGACTACCGTTGCTATTAGCGACTTTAAAATCATAACCTCCCTCAATCCTTTCTTTGATCTCCTTATCTAAATCATAAAATATAGCTTCTTTTTCTGCGATTATCATGACTCCATCAGAAGACTGGTTACCAGTTTCGATTGCTATAATATTTGATTCAAAATCCTCTTCTTCAAAGGAAGCAATTCTGTTAGAGGAACCATTGCGATACGAATTTAATTCGTACAGACCTTTGCTATCTTTAGTAATGTATAGCACCTGAGCATTTGCTGCGGTATAAATTGGATTTTCTGAAGGATCGTAATAGATTATAGATTTTTTATTGGAGCTAAGGTCAAAGTCATACACTAATTGGTCATCTTGAATCAGCAAACTATCTGAATTTTTTAACCATTCGACTCTGTCTGGATAAAAGCCTACTACATTCTTAAGATCTTGCACTTCTAGTTTTGATTCCAAGTCTATAATTAATCCTTGTTGAGATTTTTCGGATAATGCAAGTAGTTTTTTAGAGTCGTAAGAAAGAACGAAATCTAAATCATCCGCCTGGTCAAATTCAAATTCAGTAATTTTTTTTAGTTCATCTGTTGAATTTAAGCCCAATAAGCCGGAATCTAGATCTAATTTGTAAATATTATATTGATTAGCCTCTTCTTTTTGAGTAACTATGTAAATATTATTAGAACTGGCATTGTCAATAATTTTCAAAATATCACCTTCCCAAAGTATTTCTGCATTTACTTTTTCGGGAATAAGTTTTACGTTTATAGTTTTTACTTGGCTTTCTTCTAGTTCAATTTCTTTTTCCCATTTATTATAACCTGATTTACTTATCGATAATTTAAATTTTCCCGGAGTAACTCCATCAATACGATCTTCATTTAAATCTACTTGTTTCCCGTCTATTGCTGCGGAATAATCACTCACATGAGAATTAATTTTAATGATGCCAGTAGAGATGATTTTGCCTTCAGGTGTAACTCTTTTACCCTGCGCAAAAAAAATTAGAGCAATAGTAAGTATAATAAAGAATAGCGCAACAAGCATAATCAGAGTGTAATTTCTGAATGTCTTAACTTTTTCGCTCATTTATCAATTTGTTTTAAGATGTTAAAATCTCTCAGAATTTTATATTATGTAAATGTAATACACAAGTTAAGTTCTACTTTTTAATTTTACTACTTTGGAGGGAGGATTCAATAAAACACAGGCAGATATTTTAATCGAAAAAATAGCTCCTATTCTTGGCTATTCATTAATTGTGTTTCCTATCGTTACAAGCTTTATTGCGCCAGATATAGCAGGCATATATATAATTATATTAAGTGTATATTTTTTATATAAATCCTTGTCTTCTTGTATCCAATTTGCGTTAGGTTTGAGAAAGATCAGAAATTCTGAACAAATTGATTGGAAAAAGCTGACAGATGGGCTGGAAGATATTCCTTCCGAAATTAATAAATTAAAATCACATTTGAATTTTATAAAAAATTATACTTGGCAACAGTTTAATAGAGAAGATATGCAAGATGGTATTGACGATATTGCCTCGAGTCACTACTTTTCGTCATATACAAAATTACCGGGCTTTTACAAAAGAATTCTTTTTAAGTTTGAGAAACAGAAAACCTTAAAATTTATTAAACATCAAATTAAAGAGTACGAGAGATTGCAGAATAAAGTGATTATTAAGCCAAGCGATTTGCAACACATAGTGATTATACCTTTTGTAAATGAGCCTATCGAGCTTCTAAGAGAATCTGTCGAATGTTTAAAAAACCAAACTTTTAATGCAAAACAACTAAATCTTGTTTTTGCTTCTGAGGCTGCTGTAGAAAATGGTCAGGAAGTCGCGCGAAAACTTAAAAAAGAATACGACCAATACTTTAATAATATTTGGATTACTACACATGTGCTACAACCAACCGATACTATTGGAAAGTCTGCAAATATGAATTGGGCTTCTAGACACGTCTATGAAGAAGTTTTGAAGCTGGGATGGGATTTGAAGAAAACTACAATTACCAGCTGTGATTCTGATTCAAAGATAGATAAACAGTATTACTCGTATGTAACTTACAAGTATTTAACAACAAAAGAAAGTGAATACAAATTATTTACTGCAGCTTTAGTATTTTATAATAATATTTGGCGCTTGCCTTTTTACGCCAGAGTAAAAAACTCATTCTCTTCAATTTATAATGTTTCTAAGATGGTGCGAACAGATAGATTAGTCCCTGTGTCTACATATACTGCTTCGTTGTGGATGATTAAAGAAATTGATTTTTGGACGCCATGGGTTACCCCGGAAGATTATCATATATTCTTTAAGTGTGTATTTAAATTTGACAGCAAAGTGGAAACAGTACCTATTTACCTTATTACAATGTCGGATGCAGCAGAAGGAGATGGGCATTGGGATACCATAAAAAATAATTACAAACAATCAAGACGCTGGGCTTGGGGAATATCCGATACAGGCTGGATGATCAAAAATTTATTTAAAGGCTGGAACAGATATTCGCTTAAAACAAAGTACAAAACACTACATGTAATTTTTGATCATATAATTGGTCCAAATCTTGCTATACTAATTCTCTTTGGTGGAAATTTACCAATATTGCTGAATCCTGACTTTTCTAATGAAGTTTTTGGAACATTACTTCCAAGTGTGACTAGAACGGTAATAAGAGTAACTTTAATTTTCTTGGTTATAATAATTTTCCTAGACTTTTATTTAAAACCAAGACCAAACTACTATCCTTGGTGGAAAAGAATAACAAGAATTCTTGAATGGATAGCGCAACCAATTGCAGGCTTCTTCTTGGCAGCTATTCCTGGCTTAGAATCTCAGACTAGACTTATATTTGGCAAATATATGGAATATTATGTAACAAAGAAGAAAAGTAGTGAATAACAAGTCTCGATATTAGTTTTGTGAATTTCAAGTTTTGGCAAAATGCAAAATACTAGTTTAGTTATGGTAAGCTATTATTTAATGAGCATGGTTACTAACTGGCTTGTTTATAATTCGAGACCACCTTCGTTGACGAAATCTACTTCACATCAAGTCTTTTAACACTAGGATAAATACATGACAATATAGTATATTGACACAGCGCAATACCCTTACTTGTTAAGTTGCTTAAAGTGAATGTTTGTGCTTTTTGCTAATATTTAATAATAAACCTACAGACATTAAAGCAACTATTGTACTACTGCCGCCGTATGTAAAAAATGGTAAGGGCATACCACCAAAGGGAATAACCGCTAGGTTTGCAGCTATATTCAGAAAAGCTTGAATAACAATCCACGAAGTCATTCCGATAGCAAGTAATGATGAAAATTTATCTGGGGCATCGCTGGCTATTTTTAAGCCCAAAGAAGCAAAGTATAAAAATCCTACAATCACAAAAATAGCTCCAATTAATCCAAACTCTTCACCTATAATCACAAATATTGAGTCAGTATATGCTGCTTCTTGCAAAAATCCTAGTTTCTGCCGAGATTCACCATAACCGACCCCAAATAAACCTCCAGATCCAAGGGCTACTAAACCATTCCATACCTGGAAACAATCGGCCTGAGCCTTATCGCCTGTTGGTCGTCCATTTATAAAAATATCAAAAAAACAAGCTACTCTACTTCTTCGGTACGGTTCTAAAATTAAAGCTAAAGATCCAAATAAAGATGCAAAAAACCCAATGCCGTATGTACCAATTGTATGAAGTCTATCGTTGCCAGACATATAATAAACCATAAGTATAGTTAGAAAGATAATAACTGTGGTGTCGAAATCTCTTTGTAACAAAATCAAAACACTTATAATACCTGCAATAAATAAAAAAGGAAATAATACCTTCTTCATATGATCACCTGTAGGGTCTTTTTTACTAATTTTAAAGTCACGAGTAAGCCACGCAGATAAATATATTACTAATGTGAATTTAATTAATTCTGATGGCTGCAAGGAAAAGCTTCCAATATCTATCCATCTTGTTGCACCATTAATTTGATTCACAAAAGGCATTTGTATACCTGTTGTAGTTCCATCAATCGCAGTTTTGCCAAAAAGGGCTTCCGGAAGAATGTATAGTAAAAGCATTAATGATCCAGCAAGCATCAAAGGACTCAGTTTTTTTATAAGAGCAATCGGCAATATATAAAATACCAGTCCTGCCATACTTCCTAAAACTATCCAGATTATTTGTCTTTTAAAATAGAAAAAAGTATCTCCGTCACGTGTGCTATAGGCAATCAAAGCACTTGCGCTAAAAATCATTAATAAACCTCCAGTTAATAGTAAAATTGTCAAAAACAATAAATTTAAGTTAGGTATTTTTTTTGGCAATCGAAGTTTTTTTATATTCTTTAGTTTTTCTTTATTATTCTTTTTTCTAAAAGCTTCTTGCCTTCTTGAGATGATCTCTGTTTTCTTTCGTTTATTTTTTTTATTTCTAAATCCAAACATAACAAGCGTAGAGTGCTAATAATATAAAACAAAAAATTATTTATTCAAAAATTTCGCAAATGGTTAACAAACCCGCAAAATTAACTTACCCATATTATACTAGGCTTAAAGTTTGTTAAAGCTGTAACTTAACTTTTATCTAAAGCTTCCTTCTTATTTTAAATGATACTGGTCAAAATTTGTTGCATCTTTATAAAGAAATTTGCACTTCATGCTAGAATATTCAATGACACTTTTATTGAATTTTTACACTGTTGTTCGTAACTGTTACTAGATATATTAATTACTACAAGATGATTAGAAAACTTTTTTCTTTATTTGATTCTAACGAAAAACAAATAAAAAAAACCCTTCCTTATTTAAGTAAAATTAAAGAATTCGAAGCTGAACTCAGGGACAAGAGTTTTGAAGAGATGAAAAAGAAAATCAGTGAATTTAAGGCTGAACTTGCTGAGTTAGTAGAAAAAATTCCAGAAGAAGATAGAAGATCGACCAAAAGAATAGAAAATAGAAAAGCTCTTCCTATTTACGAAACCCAAATTCAAGAAAAACTTTATCAAATTATGCCAGAGTTTTATGCAATGGTGAACGAATCTTTTAGAAGAAAAATTCAACACACATACCACAACGTACAGTATCAGTCAGCAATTATTTTGGCAGAAGGACAAAGATTAGTCGAACAGTATACAGGAGAGGGAAAGACAATGACTTTTATGTTGCCAGTAGCTCTTTATTCCTTGGTAGGAAGAGGCGCGCACTTAATAACAGTAAATGAATATTTAACGAAAAGAGATGCTGAATTTGCTGGCCATATTTTAAGTGAGCTAGGAATTAGCGTTGGAATTATTGCTCCTAGTGGTGCATATAAATTTATAAAAGATGATCAACTAGAAACATATAAAGGGGAAGATTTTGTACAACAGAGACAAAGTATGACCTTAAAGATTGATTCAATGAGTGGCATTAATCTTGTAGAGACTAACAAAAAAGATGCTTACTCATGCGATATTACTTACTCAACCAACAATGAGCTTGGGTTTGATTATTTAAGGGACAATATGGCATGGGACTTGAGTAGAATTGTTCAGAAAGAATTATACTTCTGTATTATCGATGAAGCAGATTCAATATTGATTGATGAAGCAAGAACGCCTTTGATTATTTCTGCTGCACCTTCAGATTCTGATACAGAAAAATACACAAAATTTGCTAGGGCTGTTGCGGATTTAGAAGAAGGCGAAGACAAAGACTTTGTTGTTGATCATAAAGATAGAGCTGTTAGATTGACAGAGCAAGGTATACAACGAGTTGAACAGGAACTGGGCGTTAATAATCTTTGGGAGGATTTTTCTATGGCGTATCATATGGAAAATGCTCTTAAAGCTAGAGCACTTTATATAAAAAATGATCAATATATAGTTAGAGGAGGCGAAGTTTTAATAGTTGATGAATTTACGGGAAGAGTTTTGCAGGGGAGGCGATATTCGGAGGGGCTTCATCAAGCTATTGAAGCAAAAGAGGGCGTAGAAATTAAACAAGAAAGTAAGACTTATGCCACAATCACCTTCCAGAATTTATTTAGAATGTACAAAGTGCTTTGCGGAGGTTCAGGTACAGTTATTACAGAGGCAGAAGAATTTTATAAAATTTACGGATTGGAAACTGTTGTTATACCTACAAACAAGCCAAATATAAGAAAAGACTTTCCAGATAAAATTTACAAAACTGAAGAAGCTAAATTTAAAGCTGTTGCACTGGAAATAAAAGAAAAATATGATGTTGGACAACCAGTTCTTATTGGTACCACGTCTGTAGAAAAATCAGAAAAGCTTTCTGAGATGCTAGATCAATTGGCAATTCCTCACGAGGTATTGAATGCAAAATTTCACGAACAAGAATCAAGAATAGTTGCTGGTGCTGGTAAAAAGTATGCTGTTACCGTTGCAACTAATATGGCAGGTAGAGGAACAGATATCGTTATTGGAGGTGGAATTAGAGGTGATGATGCTTGGAAAGAAGTTGCCGATTTAGGAGGATTGCATGTTATTGGTACCGAAAGACATGATGCCCGTAGAATTGATAACCAGCTTCGTGGTAGAACAGGAAGACAGGGCGAACCTGGCAGTACAAGATTCTATGTCTCGCTGGAAGACACAATAATGCGGATACTTGGCGGAGATATAATTAAGAAACTTATGAATTTGGTACGAGTTAGTGACGATACTCCAATTGAGAATTCAATCATATCTCGACAAATCGAAATGGCTCAAAAAAGAGTTGAATCATTAAATTTTGACTCCCGAAAAAGAGTTGTAGATTATGATGACGTTATGAATCAACATAGAGAAATATTTTATACAAGAAGAAAATCATTGTTGGTAAATTCCGAAAATGCTGCAGGAAAATTTGTTGAAAACGGAAAAGTTATAAACATTAACTTGCCTGAACATAAAGATAAAAAGTCGCAATACGAAAAAAGAATTGAAATGGCAAGAGAAAATATTAAAACAATTATTTCTGATATTGTTAATGACGAAATTGATCTATTCGTATCTTTAAGTATATCTGGATCTAAATTAAATGATGATCAGGCTGATCAAATAATGCAAGAGCTTTTCGATATAGTTCCAGGTCAGGTAATTAGTCATACTATTCAAAATAATGAAGCTGGAACGAAAGAATATATTAAGAAACTAATATTAGCAGGCAATAAGATAGAATTGGAGGAAATCTTGAATAATGCATTTGAATATAAGGTACATGAATTTGAAGACGATTTTCCAAATATTGTGAAGATGGTTTCTCTAGAAGAGTTTGATAAAAAGTGGGTAGATCATCTGGAATTAATGAAAGATGTTCGAGAAGGAATAGGTCTTCAAGGTTATGCGCAAAGAGATCCTTTGGTAGAGTATAAGAATCAAGCCTTCAGAATGTTTGAATCATTTATTAAATCTGTAGATGCAGAAATTGCTAGAAAATTTTTTAAACTTGTAAAGGTAGTGCAGCAGACACCGCGAGAAATCCAAGTATCTACTAATCAAAATCAGATAGAAGATGTGCTTTCTGGCGATAGAGAATTCTTAAATAATGACTTGCAAAAAGCATCTAACGTTATCTCGGATATAGAAAAATCGCAAAGGAAAACATTAGCTTCCATCAGAACTAATGCGGAGAAGGAAAAAATTTCGGCACAAGCTGGATCTAAAGCTAAAGAAATAGGCAGAAATGATAAAGTTACTGTAAAGTATCAGGATGGAAGGATTGTTAAAGATATTAAATTTAAAAAAATAGAAAAAGATCTAGCAACGGGTGCATGCGAGCTTTTATAAAAATCTTGCATACGAATTAAATTTAGTATAGATTGCAGTAGATAAGTTAGAGTTTATGATAACAATAACACCGGCCCAAGACGAGCATACAACAGATGATTTTTCGGAAGAAGCAGCAACTTCTTCAAATTTATCTGCGACTGTAACGCCTGACGAAGAAACAAAATTGAGAATAAAATATTTGGCAAATGTTGGTAAAGCTTTGTTCACTTTGAATAGTGAAGTTAATCAGCAAACCGATTTCTATGTTGCAAAAGAATCTTTGAATAAGTTTAAGCAAGGAATTTTGAAATTACAGTTGGAAGATGAATCAAGAAAAGGTATGTTGAACCTGATTGAGTATCTTCAAAAAAAAATTGATAGGAGACTAAAGGCTTCTAGGTAAGATTTTTGACTTAATGGCTATAACTTCTATTTCGATATCACATCCATCTTTTACAGTTTTATTAATTTCTACCAATGTACTAACTGGTTTGGACTTAGCAAAGTATTTGTTTCTTATGACTGACACTTCCTTGAATTTAGAAATGTCGGTAACATATATTACTGCTTTCACAATATCATCCAAAGATGAGCCAGCTTCGTTAAGGATTTTTTGAATGTTGTTAAACACAAATTCAGTTTGTCTACCTATATCATCTGGAGCAACCGCAAACCCATCTTTATCCATAGCTATTTGCCCAGTTATAAAGATCATCTCTACATTTCCTAAATCTATTTTCAGCCCATGCGAATAAGCACCTATTAATTTAGTAAAATCAGCTGGGTTAATAAATTCTTTAAACATGTTTAGGGCTAATTTGTTAGTATTTGAGTTCTCCCTCGCTCCCGACTCGCCAATAAGTAACTCCTTTTAAGCCATAGTCAGCTGCTAGTTGTTTGCGCATATTAATAGATTCTTGAGTTGGGAATACTATATATCTTTTTATGCCAGAAGCAGATGTATAAGTCCCGATTGCTTCACCCCACTCTTCTTCAAAGGTCACTTCGACTTTGTTTGCAGCCAAAACTTCCTCTACATCGGACGGAAAATGAGCCAAAGCATCTTCTTTAGAATCATCATTTTGTGGTTCAAAAGATGGATAATAGTTTAAATTAGGCAGTTTTTCTCTTTCTGTATAATTATATGAGTAGGTATGAATTCCAAGCAAGATTTTTTCTCGCGGTACTCCAGAAAAAATTGCATATCGAATAGTATCTTCCATCCAAGCTACTGGAGCCACTGGGCCATAATACCTATTTTTACGACCTGTATATTCATAAGTCATGATTCTAAATTCATCAACTAAGTCAGCTATCCTTTTGTAATCTTGGACCATTCTTGTTTGTGGAAGTCCATTATAATACACTTCGGTACCCCACTTAGGCAAAACTGTAAATACAAAAGTTTTGTCGGCTTCTGCTAGTTTTAGTGCAAGTTGTTCTAATAAATCAAAAAACTTTTCTTTATCTTTTAAATATGTAGACTCATAATCTAAATCGATGCCATCGTAATTATTATCAATAACTTGATTCATAATAGCATCAATGTGTCTACTAAAATTTTCTTCGTTGTTTAGGATTTTGGATAATATTTCTGCATCAAATAAAGTTATTGTAGGTATTAATTCGAGATTATTTTGTTTAGCATAATTAATAAATTCGGGATCATTCATATATGGTGTTTCTTTTAACGAGCCATCTTCATTAACCCAGAACCAAACTGGACTGATTCCGTCGAAAGAAGAAACGTTTTCTTTTACAGATGTAAAGCTATTTGGAATATCCCAATCTGGTAGCCATCCTGTCACATATAAATCTTCTACTGGTTTGGGCTTTTTCTGAACTTGGCGTATGTTATCTAGCTCTGAGATCAAAGGATTTTTTATAATATTTTCGACCGAGAATTCTTTGAATTTTTTATAATCTGCAAATTCTTTTTCTATCCTACTTTTATCGTCAATTGTTTTAATTGCGAAAAGCCCCAACAATACATTTATTGCAACCGAAAATAACAATAGTAATAATGCCAGACTTGTAAGAAGCTTGAATTTCATATTCTTTTATAACTAAAACATTATAATGGATTTTTGTACTATTTAGCACTTAGTTTTATTATAAATAATCTTGGTAACTTTTCACTTGCAATATTTAGATGTTTTAAGCAGCATAAATGCCAATATTCTTAATTACTTTTTAAAGTTAACTTACTATAATAGACCAGATTTTTTTCTATTAATTGAGTATAATAGAATTTATGAAAAAAATTATAATAATACTATCTGTAGTACTATTTAGTGCATTAGCTATCTCTAGCGTGTCAGCTCAGATAATTAACTCCGATATGGAACAATTAGAAGCAGAGATTATAAAAATCTCTGAAAAATCGGTAGAAGGTATTGATGGTAGTTCTATAACTAGAATGGAATTTGTGATACGGATCTTGTCGGGAGAAAATGAAGGTGAAGAAGTCTCTACAACTAGCGTTAATGTTGATGCAGCAACAGGTAATATTTTTGAAGTTGGCGATAAAGTTATAGTTAATCTAAGACAACTTTCTAACGGCGAAGCAGTTTACGAAATTGTTGATTTTAAAAGAGAAACACCAATTCTAATCTTATTTGTAATTTTTGTATTGTTAACTATTTTTATTGCAAGGAAACAAGGCTTATTTGCGCTTTTAAGTTTGGGGATTTCTTTCATTATTTTGTTTGAATATATCCTTCCACAGTTATTGGAAGGTAAGAATGCCATTCTCATTACAATTTCTGCAGCAGCAATTATTATTCCAATAAACTTTTTTTTATCCCATGGGGTCAACAAAAAAACTACTATTGCAATACTAGGCACATTAATAACCTTGGTTTTGATAGGATTAATGACAGAGATTTTTGTAGATATGGCAAAGCTTTCGGGATTTACAAGCGACGAAGCAATTTTTTTGCGTCAGCAAACTAATGGAGTTGTAAATATTCAAGGAGTATTATTGGCAAGCATTATACTGGCATATATTGGCGTGCTTGACGATATTACTATTTCCCAATCTGCAATAGCTTTCGAGCTTAACAATACTTCAAAAAAACTAAATTTCTGGCAATTATATAGCAAGACAATGAATATTGGACGAGATCATATAGCTTCTTTAGTGAATACTTTAATTTTAGTTTATACAGGTACTGCTTTACCTCTTCTATTATTATTTGTTAATACTCAAACCTCATTCGGGGACGTTGTGAATAGAGAGTTTATGGCTGAAGAAATCGTAAGAACCTTGCTTGCAAGTATAGGACTAATTTTGGCTGTCCCAATTACAACGTTAATCGCATGCCTATATTTAAAGAAAACTGGCAATTTAATCGTGAATGAAGATGATACCCAAGGAAAGCCTAAGCATATTCATACAGGGCATGCTCACTAGATTATTTTCCCATCCAAAACTTTCTTTCATTGTCAGGAAACTTTTCAAGAGTATATCTAAGCATAGTTCTTGGCATCACTTTGGAATATTTAGAAAGAAATTTCTCTACTGGTTTTTTATCTTTTTTGGCAACTTCTCTAAGCATCCACCCAACGGCCTTGTGTATTAAATCGTGGGAGTGATTTACTAATATTTCGGAGATTTTCAATGTGTCTGCAAAATCATTATTTCGAATAAATTCCATAGTCGAAATTATAGAAATTCGCTGTTCCCACAGTAATTTAGACTTAGCAAGTGTATAAAGAATAGATCTATCTTTGTCTAGTAGATACCTTCCTACAATTTTGTAAGCACTTGAATCTACTAGATCCCAGTTATTTACATATTTAGTATTTTGAAGATAATAATCATAAAGTCTTTTTTGTAATTCTGAATCACCGCTTTTATAAGCTTTTTTGAACTGAATTACTAAAATTGTTAGCCCCAGAAGACGCAGCTCGTGATACTCGCTTCTTAGAATTTCGTTAATGTCTATCAAAGTTGCGTTTTTAAATTGATTTGCTACAAGATTGACTTGCGGTACACTAACACCAAGAAATTTATCTCCTTCTCCATATTCTCCAGGGCCAGATTTAAAAAATCTTGGAAAAAAAGCTGCTTTTTGCGGATTAATATATTTTCTTAGTTCTGTTTCTATAGCTGTTTTCTTCATTTAATTTGGTTTGAATTTTTTAAATGCAATTACAATAAATAGCATGGTGCTAGATATTACAATTATTGTTGCTCCAGGTGATATGTTGGTCGAAAAGAATATTCCAACTATAACTGCAATAATATTATGGATTATAGATAGCGGAATCATTTGCTTAAAACTTTTTGCCATTAGCTTTGCGCTATTTGCAGGTATCACTAGTAATGCAGTTACCAATACAATTCCGACAAGCTTAACGGATACAATTACCGTCAAAGCTGTCAAAAGGCCGTAAATATATTCGTAAAGCTCCACGTTGATTCCGTTGACTTTTGCTGCCTCTTTGTCAAAAGTCATGTAAGTCATCTCTCTAAATTTATTTATAATGATTAACGAGACTATTCCCAGAATAATTAATGCGGCTATTATGTCCGAGAAATTAACAAATAATAAATTGCCAAATATAAAAGTCTCTAAATCAGGTTTATAGCCCTTATCTATGGATAGAACAATTATTCCAATTGCAAATAAAAATGGATAAATAATTCCTAGCAGATTATCCGAAGACAAGGCAGTACTATTTTTTAGATATGTAACAAAAAGTGACATTAGAATTGCAACAAGCAGAGCAAAAATCAATGGTTGATCAATTAAGATTAGTCCTATAGCAACTCCAGCAAGCGAAGCATGTGATATAGAGTCAGCTATAAAAGACTCTTTCTTTAATGTTATCCATACGCCGACTATTGCACATAGAATTGCTATCAGTATTCCAGCTATAATTGCTCTGATCATAAATGGCTCGTCCAATATTGCAATTGTATTTTGGATATAATTTATCATTAATGTACGTCCTTATAACTAATTTCTTGAACTTTTCTATCTTCAAATTTGAAAATTCTACCATTCATCTTTTCGATTATATTGTGATCATGAGATATTATAATTATAGTTTTCTGTAAGTCTTTGTTAAGTCTTACGAGCATTTCGAATAGGTCATTTTGTGTGGCTAAATCTAAATTGTTAATAGGCTCGTCCAAGATCATTATCTCGGGATTTTTGACCATTGCTCTTGCTATAAGAACCTTTTGAAATTCACCTCCAGATAACTCTTGAATGGTACGATCAATAAGATTTTCGGCGTTTAAAAATCTAAGATGCTCTTTTGGATTTAGCGGACAATTAATATCATCGCATTCAAGCTCGATCATTTCTTTTACTGTAATTGGAAAGCTTCGATCGATATTAGAAAATTGTGGAGTGTACCCTAAATATTTTTTTATTACCCAACGGCTTAAATCTTCCTCAAATACTTTGATTACTCCTTGCTCATATTTATTAAGGCCTAATATAGTTTTTATTAATGTTGTCTTACCTGCGCCATTTGCGCCGACAAAAAAAACAAACTCACCTTTGTATATATTTAGATTTACTTTCGATAGAATGATTTTATTATTTAGACTGCTTATTGTTAGATTTGCTATTTGTACGGCTGTTTTATTCATTGATTAAGTGCTTTTACTATTGTATCTATATTATAGTTAATTAATTTGACATAAGAATCTCTACCTTCTTGACCACCTACAGGATCTAATGTTTCTACTTTAATATTATAGTCTTTTGCTAGCGCTTTTACTAACTCATCCGAAAGTTGAGGTTCTCTAAAAAGCACTTTTACATTAGTTTCTTTAATAATTTCTCCTACACCAGCTAAATACTGAGGAGATGAAGTTTGTCCAGCAAACTCCTCTATTGTAGTAACGATCTCGAGCCCATTTTCTTCTGCAAAGTAATAAAAAGCGTCATGGAAAGTTATAATTTGCTTTGTTTCTAGTTGGTTAATTTTTGAAAAATTGCTTTTCTTTAAAGTCTCTAATTCAAGATTATACTTATTATAGTTTTCCTCATATTGAGAAGCATTAGATGGATCCATTTTTGAAATTTCTGTTTTAATTTTATAGGAAATTATTTGAGCATTAGAAACAGAGAGCCAATAGTGAGGATCAAATTCGTCTTCGGATTCCTTTAACTCAATTCCTTCCGATAGATCTACAACATTAATTTTACTGTTCGCATTTTCGGCTAGTTCAACTGCCCAATTATCTAAGTTAACTCCAATTGCAAATATTATTTTTGCTTCTGTTAGCCTAGCCTGATCCGATGCTGTAGGTGAATAAGTATGTTCACTCTCTCCAACAGGCAGCATATTGATTACTTCTACATCATTGCCTACTATATTTTGAGCAATATCGTAAATAGCAAAATTAGTAGTTAATATTTTTATCTTATTTGTTTTAGTCTTCTCTGTGTTGCCCGAGATTAATAATGTAAGTAAGCCAATCAATGTTAGTGTTGCTATAACTATAGAGGATGCAATTAGTTTTTTGTTCATAATAACTTGTTAATTGACTTAGTTTAATGCAAATTAGTTGCATTTGTCAAATTTCTAAGTTATCTTTGAAGCTGCCATTTTGCCTGAATAAACTGCACCTTCCATTGTTCCAAGATACTTTTGTTTGGTATAGTCTCCTGCTATGTATAATCCTTTTGTAAGGGTAGATGTTGTTGGTCTAAAGTCCTGATAACCTGGTTCAAGTGAATAAAAATCATCGTGAAATTTTGTAACACTATATCTTATTACATTATTTTGTATATTCAGTTTTAACCTTTTTGCATCTTGATAAAATATTTCGAATAATTCTTCTTTTGTTAAGTTAATCTTTTTTTCTGGCTCAGAAAATATTGCAGAAATTCTACCCTGAGTGTTTTTGAATGTAGTTCTGCTTTGTTCTGCAAAACATCCTATGTTTGTATCTGGTGCAAAAGTAGTATGATCAACTTCCATTGACGGATTTTTAAGTTCGGCTTGAATTGTTACAACGGGTATAGAATTGAGTTTATAAAAATCAGTAAATTGTGTCTGATTAATATCAGAGTTTTTTAATATTTCTTGGGCAGGTTTTAGAGATGTTGCTAATATAACATTGTTGGTATTTATAAGTTCGCCATTTACCTCAACTCCTACAACTCTTTCTTTTAAAGTTACGATTTTGGAGACTTTTGCCTTGGTTTTAACTTCTCCTTTTCTGTCGGTAATAAACTTTGCAAGTGGGTTTGCTAATACATCTGTCATACCCCCTCTAAAAGCACCGACTCTAATTCTATGTAAATCTAACGGTATTGGGATGGCAATAAGCCCAAAAAAATTGTAGGCTGAATAGTTTTTAGGATTTAAGAAAAAAATTCCTGTAGATAAAGGTGTTACAATTTTTTGTATTGCTATATCAGTCACATTAGTTTCTTTTGCAAAATCATAAATGCTTATTTTGTCCAACTTGTTGGGTTTTTTGTAATAATACCAAAGCCCTTTAGACACGAAGGGAATTAATGATAACTTATCTTTAAGTGATAAAAAGTTATATTGACCTATAATGCTCCAGATTGTTTTCCAAGGTTTGTATACAGGCGAAGCACCTAAAACTGTGGATTGTTGAATGTTGGCTAATTTAACTTCTACTTCGTCTTCCCAAATTATTATTTCGTTTAAGTTTAATTCAGCTTTAGAAATTAATTGAGGGAAATGTTTGTAGAAACCTAAATATCTATGTAAACCTGATTCTACCTGCATGCCGTCCTGTACCCAAGATGAAGTTCTCCCACCCAAGAATCCAAGTGCTTCTAAAATTAAAATTCTTTTGCCTTTTTTAATTAACTCCACTCCGGCACTTAAACCAGATAATCCAGAGCCGATTACTATTACATCGTAGGTCATAATATGTAGATTGAGTAAATTACTTAGTATAAATTATTTATTAAGTAACTATTATTAAGCTATATTAAAGATAATGTAAAAATCGGGTTATGCTTTTTTTGATTTTGATGTATAATTTTTCAGCTTATGTTTAATCATAAGTGTCTTTGTGAAATATTTTTAATTGGTAGAACGCTTCCCTGTCTGCCGACAGGCAGGCTTGCCAAGAAGAGGGAAGATAGCTTTAATAGTACAAAAGCGACAGTAGTTCAGTTGGTAGAACGCTTCCCTGTCTGCCGACAGGCAGGCTTGCCAAGAAGAGGGGAATATAGCTTTAATAGTACAAAAGCGACAGTAGTTCAGTTGGTAGAACGCTTCCTTGCCAAGGAAGAGGTCGCGAGTTCGAATCTCGTCTGTCGCTAATTATTATTGATAAAAAATCTTCTTAGTATCAGCTTCGCGAAACCCCGGGTGTAACAAAATGCGAGGCTTTTTGTACTATTTTTGTACTGTCTGTTTGTGCTATCTGCCTCATTAACTCAATTTCATTTCTATAACTTCAAAAAAATATATATAATTAATTATATTTATTTACTTATCTAAAAATGAATAAGTCAAATATTCAATGTTCTTCTTCGAATGGAGCAGTTTACGGGTTAGGGATGATAGGCGCATTGGTATACTATATATCTACAGCATCAAATATTCCAGATGGATTGTTTGGAATAATTAAAGCAGTACTATGGCCAGCATTCGTTATTTATAAGGTAATGGAAAGTCTATCGATGTAATTAATAATCAAGAATTTAAATAAAGCACAGCTAAGCTGTGCTTTATTGGATACTCAACACGCAATTAATCCAGTAGTTCAAAAGTTTCTAGAATTGCAGGTACTTCTGCAGATCTCTCACATTGGAATTCATTGAACTGTAGGCATTCTCCTGCTCTATCGTAATCACTAACGAAAATATAATCTGAACTTTCGCCTAGTAAAGCTTCTGCTAAATAGCTAATAGTAGCTGCGTCTTCTTGATTGTATATTAGTACTTGTAGAATACAAAAATTTTGTCCTTGACCAGCAAAATAGAAACATAATGTATCTCCATTTGGATTATTCTGGGTTGTTACCTCGAAGCCATCCCAGCTTTCCAGAAAATCTAAACTAAAGCCGTAAGTCTCATTAACATAATTAGGTTCAGCCACGGTTTCGGGCTCATCACTCTGCTCGTTTTCCAGTTCAGAAGTTGATGCTGTTTCTTCTATTTGATTTCTAACATCTGCTAAGTCTTTATCCAAGTTATCTTCTGCCTTTTTTATTTTGGAGTCTAGAAGAAAAAATACTCCTATACTTACTAAAACACTTACTAAAATGCTCGTGACAAGTGATACAAAAAATGAATTTTTCACTACTAACAATTAACAAATATATTTAATAGTATTATTTTAAAAGTGACCTGTCAATTCATTATTAGATTGTAAACAAAAGCATGTATATTTTGATAGAAATGCATTAAAATCTTTGCACTTATACCATAAATATATATAATTAACATACTGGATATATCTCCAAACAGATGGAGATAGTAATATAAACGAAATGGCTCTGGGCGATGTTGTAATTCAAAAAGGTAATAAGCGCTATAAAGTGCTGTACTTGTTCGTTCCGCATTTAATGCTGCTAATTATAATCATTATTTTTCTGGGTTACTATATAATTGTAAATACTTCCCTAAAAGAAAAAACACTTCCATTTTTAAAACTAAATGGTCACAATATCGGCTTGATGAGTAAATCAGAACTAGATGAATATATTAACGAAGAATTTCTTTCAGAATTTGAGAACAAAGTGATTACTGTACAAGTAGATGATAGAAATTATAAAGTTCTTGCCAAGGATTTCAATCTTAATGTTAATTCACAAAGCCTTGTTGACTTGGATAAAGGTGATGAGCCTAAAAAAATCGCAAACGATTTACTAAATTTGATTCAGAATAAATCTCTTCGAAGTATTTTGAAGGTAGATGAGTCACAAGTTATGGCATTAATTCCTTATAGACTTTCAGAAGCAAACGATGTTGAAGTAGTAGCTATTAATAATCAGTTTCTTACTAATTGTCATACCTCAAAATATGATATGGATTTTGATAGAGAGTTGTTGTCACAGCATATTGTAGATGCGATTATTAGTAATTCAGATAAAATTTCAATTAATAGCTTGGATTATGTAAAAGATGAAGAAGATAGAAGATTGATTAAAATGTGCAAAATTCACGATCAAAATGTTGCACTAATCGAGAAGTTTTATAATCTAATTTCCAAAGGTCAAAATCAGAAGCCAAAATATTCTGATGTATTTGGAGTTAAGATTGTGAACAATAATCCTGAGTGGCAAGTAATCAATGCAGAACTATTAGCTCAAACATTAACCCAGTACAAGCAACAAATTGATCAGCAAGTCGAGCAAGGCAAATATGAAGTTGTAAACAATAATGTTTATTTATTTGAGAAATTCAAAATAGGAAAATCGCTTCTTGTAGATGAATCTATTCAAAACATTACCACCTGGCTTAGAAATCCAAAAGAAGAAGTTAATCCAATTAAATTTGAATTAATCAAGCCTGAGGCAATGAAATTAAATCTAAATATTTATGATTTTACACAGATAATGGGTAGTGGAGAAACTAGAATGCATCTCTATTATGACAACACAATTGGACAAGCAGGTAATGCAATCGCTGGTTTGGAAGAAATTCACAATCATGTAATACACCCTGGCGAAGAATTTTCTTACTTTAATCATATTCAGCCGCAGGGCGCTGAATTTGCGTTTACAAGGAATGGAAGATTTATAGGTATGGGAATCTGTACATCTGTTACTACTCTATTCCGCTCTGTACTTGACTCAGGCTTACCAGTTACAGATAGACAAAATCATGCAGAGTATGTGTGGAAATACCAATGGAATCCAAAAGGAGATCCAGCAGGTAATGATCTAGTAGATGCAACATTCTTCGGAGTGCCAGATTCAAAAGTTGATTTTAAATTTAGAAATGATTTTAAAAAACCAATACTGTTAAGGTCAGAAATATGGAACGATGGAGAATATCAATACCATAGAGTTACTATTAGAAGCGCATCGGTTGAGACTAAAAGAAAAGTACAATTATCTAATTGGAGAACTTCAAATTATATTGGCCCAACAACATTTAATTCTGAATTTGATAGAACAGTTTATGAAGGTGATAAATTACTGTTTACCGAAACATATTTTAGTGATTATCAATATTAACCCTAGTAATTTTATCCAAATCAAACTTATAATTGGATGTTTTGATATCAGCGAAGTATAATAACTCAATGGAAGAAAAGTGCAAGAGAATATTAATAACAGGCGGACATGCAACCCCTGCATTTGCTGTTGTAGATGAGCTTCTTAAGGACAAATCCATAGAAATAATCTGGTTGGGCGAAAAATATAATCAGAGGGGAACAAAAAATCCTTCGGCAGAATACGTAACAGTTACTAATAAATACAAACTAGAATTTGTCGATTTAAAGGCCGGCAAATTGATAAGGAAGTGGACGCCAGAAACATTTTGGATTGGAATTTTAGAATTAATTAATTTAGTATTTGGATTTATTCAGTCATTATACATAATTGTTAAATATAAGCCTTCGATTCTTCTATCTTTTGGTGGCTTTTTGGCAGCTCCTGTCGCATTTTGGGCAAGTATTTATTCGAAGCTTCCATTTACAAAAAAAATACACATTATTACGCACGAGCAGACAATAGTTGCAGGTTTAGCAAACAAGTTTATTGCTAAGTTTGCAGATAAAGTACTTGTAAGCTTTGAAGAATCTATAAAGTATTATCCAAAGCATAAAACTATATTTACAGGCAATCCAATTAGAAAAGGTATTTTTCAAGTTAAATCTAATTCACTTTCCAAAGATTTTGATCCTTCATTGTCTACAATTTATATAACTCCTGGTAACCAGGGCTCTCATATAATAAACAAGCTCATTTTCGAGATTCTTCCAGAAATTTTACAAAAAGCTAATATAATTCATCAAACTGGCAATTCTACTATTACTGGAGACTTTGAAAAAGCATTAGAAATAAAAAATAACTTACCAGTAGATATTTCCCACCGATACACTGTAAGGGATTTAGTACTAGACAATGAAATAGGTGAAGCTTTTGGAGTTGCAGATTTAATAATTGCGCGGGGAGGAGCAAACACTACTCTCGAAATTCTTGCATTGGGTAAGCTTGCGATTATGATTCCTATTCCTTGGACGTCTCACGATGAACAAACAAAAAATGCTAAATTGGTAGAATCTATAGGTTTAGCAAAAGTTTTAAAACAAGATAAATCTTTAACAAGCAGCTTGTTAAAAGAAACTATTGAGTTTGCGTTGGATAATTTTAGGAATAAAGCTTGTTTTAACGGACATAGATTAGAGAGTTGTAAAGAAGTAGCATCGAAAAGAGTTATACTGGATGCAGCTAAGCAAGTTTCCGAAATACTATTTACTTTAATTAAATAACCCAAGACTCTCCATTCTATTCACTATAGCTCTGTCAGGTAAACCATAATGATTAGATAATAATTGAATGTCTGACCCATATTTTTTCAAATTTCTCAAAAATGATTCTCTAGGAATCAGAATCTCAGCTGTCAGAAAATTCGCCTGAAGCTCTTTAAATACTTCTTCTGGATAAATGTAATCGATAAGCGGTTTATTAAAATCCATAAATAAACCATTTTTTATCATGCAATGATCCAGACAAATGTGGCTAAATAAATGCGTTAAAGTGAATAATTTCTCTTCTTTAGTCTGATCAGCTGTAATAAATATTTTTATTTTTTCATTGCCGAATAATATCATTCCTTGAACATCTTTGTCGGAAAATTCGCTTTCTTGAATTTTATAACCGTAGGAGAGAATCATGTCATAAATATTTAGCTGACCATTTGCATTCTGCTTGGCTCGAACTCTGACAGTTTTTGCTTTTTGGCTGATAGCTTTTTTATTGAGAAACGTTCCCATCATGCTAAATTAACTAACTTAAATATGGGTATTACATAATGTAATACCCAAAATTCAGAATTTATTATTTAATAACTTTCCATGAATCTGCAATTATAGTTATTGAGCATTTGGGTTCGTTATCTTTTGTAGAAATATATGCCTCGAATTCGGGTTTACCACTAATAGTAACTGCATCTCCCTTTTTTATAATCTCTGCAGCTTTTTCAGCAGTTTTGTCAAGTATTATTGCATCGTAGTAATTCACCTTTTCTTCTTTAGAAGACTTATTGTACTCATTGATAGCTATAGAAAACTTGACATATTTTTTGTCATTTTTAGAAGTCATTAGCTCTGCATCCTTAGTTGCTCTTCCGGCTAGAAATAAAAGCTGTACATTCATGATTAAAGAATTAATAAATAAATATTGCCTTAAACTTGGCTATGATTTATTTTACTTTTGGAATTCTTTCAAAATCTTTTCAAATTGAAGTTTTTGGAGAAGTTCTTCTCAAGGCAAGTTTCGAAAAAAGATAAATGATTAGACCAGCAAGAATTATTATTCCAGAAAAAAGCATTATATTATTGGCTATATTTTCTAGATAAGAAGTACATAAATTTAGTATTACTTCAATTGCTTTACTAGAAATATCTTTTAAATCTATGTAATCATCTATAAAGTTAGGATTTAATATTTTCTGTAGCACTACATATTTAAATAATGCCATTGGTATTAAAACTAGTAATTCGGAAACAATAATCACTAATATTACCTTACTAATTTTTGCTGACTTAGGTTTTTCGAAAGCAATCCATAATAGTATTATCAAGGAGATTACGATAATCCAAAATATTAATAAAAAGATCTTAATTCCCTTTATTATATTTCTTAACTGATTTAAGTCTTCTACTGGTTTACTTAATTGTGCATCACTAGAATTGTCTGTGTCTATTGCGTCTAAAAACTCTTCAATGGTGATTTCGCCATCCTTGGCCAATAACTTATTTTTTCTCTGCAATTCCAAAACTATCAAGTCCAAGTTGTTGATTACATCGAACGTTTTTTCGTTAAATATTGTATCTTTAACGGATTGGGGAATACAATCTAATGTCGATTGGCTAGTTAGTCCAGCTTGCTCTAAATCACTGGGTAAGCAGACTGGAAATGCTCCAATAGTGTTTTCAGTTTTGACTATAATTTGTGGGATTTCTTGCGATAATTTGTCTACAATTGTTTCGCCAGGAATGTAAATCATCAATGATTTATCTGTCGAATTTATAAAGTTAAACCCATTTTCTATATTCTGTTCAATTGTCTTCTGAATAATATCCTGAGTAAGAATTGATTGTAGAGAAGTTTTTATAATCAGGTTGAGCTCGTTTTTAAGATTTTCTCCAAGAGAAATATTTCTACCATAAGAAATTAATAATTCCTCTTCTATTTGCTTATAAATGTTGTTAATTATCTCGTCTGTGAAAGTATTGGTGGCTTCTTTATAAACATCCGCCTCTTTCAAACTATTTTTATAAGTTTTTGAGGATAACACGCTTAGTGTTACAGGAGTTAACACACTGCCTACAAGCAATAATATAGTTAAAAAGCAAATTAAAATAAATTGAATAAATTTCCTCATGTTTATACTTTTTTTGAATAACGATTATAAAATCGAGAGGATTTGAATATAGTGTATATTTCGTCTTCATTTTTATTCGGAGATACAAACCAGAATGCAGGTATTATCTTAAAGAATTCGTTTTTGTATTCGGCTAAATCTTCGCGTGTTAATTTCATTGCGTGTTTTTTGGCTTGTGTAAAATCAAATTTTATAAATTCATTTTCCGGGTTACTCAAAATATCCATGGCTATTCCTTCTGCATAACTGCTATCGAATTGAGGAGGTCGGCTATAAACATATCCGCTTAATATATTTTCAAACCATTTTTCTCCACTTGCAGAAAACAAAAAATCTTTCCACTTATAATCTATTACGTCGTAAAGTTCATCAAGTGCTTCTAAAAGTTTTTCTTTTGTGCAATCAAAAGAAAAGCCTCGATCTTTATGTTCAAAAAGCATTGACGAATTATCAATTGATATATTGTAAACTAGAGATTTCTTCTCTCTCATATTGTCGTATGCCACCTTTCGTATCAGATCAAACAGAAAAAAAATCAATCTATCTTTTTTGTAATCAATTTTGTGGGAAGATTTGTAGTAGTAACAGACAGAAGTAGACACTCCCTGAGAATAATTGTCGGTAAAATGCTTAAACTTAAATTTTGGTGTGAGGTCTTTAATTTCTGTGCTTAGTTTACAGTTTTTCTTGGGAAAAAATTTATTAAAATCTCTCAATTCTTTTGTTACAGTGCCATTCAGCTTTTTGTCTGATTGGATGGCTAAGATGATATTATCTGATACATATGATTCCTCTTTAAACTTTTTCACATCTTCTATTGTGATTTGGTGCAAAGATTCTTTATTGCCTATAACTGTATGTATAAATTCTGGATATATCTCGCCGTAAGCAAATTTCCGGTACTGCACACCTCTATCTTCTTCTTCAGATTGTAGGCTTTGTAGTTCTCCTTCGATTATCGCTTTTTCTTTGTTAATAAATTTTTCTACATTTTCTTCTGGAAAATCTATTTGTGATTTTAAAAATTTTAAAATTCTGCCTGCAGCTTTTCTGTGACCATGTCCATAGTAATAAACAAATTCTACAGAAGTCTTGGCATTATAACTGAAATAGGGTCTGAATCTAGTACCATAACTGTATTCAACCATTTCTTCATAGCTGTTAAAAATCCTATTGGCGTTGCCGAAAATAATATGCTCTAGCAAATGAGAAACACCTCTTGGCATTCCAAGCTGTTTTTCAAAGTATGCCCCACCTCTGATTATTATACTGAAGTCAAAATCTACACTTTTGGGATTGTGACTATAAACTACTTTCATCCCATTGTCTAGCTCGTAAATATAGTTCGTTATCTTGGATAATTTATCTGCCCATTTATCTAGTAATTTCATTTACTGAAATTAAAAAGTAGTATTACTTATTCATGATATCTAATTGATCGCCGCTAGGAGAATTCTGTTTGTTAAACATTGTTTCGTTAGGGTTGGTTGTAATCAAATTATGTTCATTTTCGCTGGCTACAATCTGAATAGCTACGTGATTCGATCCAGCAAAGAATATTCCTTGACCTATTCCTGCGGATAAGAGGAAAGATTTTTCTCCTTCAGTTAAGTAGAAAACTTGTTTGAGTTTGTCAATTGTAGAAGGTGATTGCTTTAACAAAATTTGCATTGAGGCGTTGTTTACAATTGCCTTGCCATAGTCTGATCCCAAAAAGTCGTCGACATCTTGTGTTATTGTTGTAAGACCGAGTCCATACTTTCTGGCTCTTTTTGCAATTGAGTAAACAAATCTTGCTGCATCATCGTATTGCATCATTAACCAAGCTTCATCGATTATTAATAATCTTTTCCGTTTATCTCTTTTGATTTTATTCCATATAAAATCCAACATTACATACATTGCCATCGGTCTTAATTCGTCTGTAAGGTCTCTAATGCTGAACACTGTGAATGTATTATGTATATCTACTGTTGATCTTCTGTCGAACACTCCTGCGGCAGAACCCTTCAAATATTTCTCTAATCTTCTTGCCATAGAATGAGCTTCCTCTTCCGACATTGCATTTAAGATTTTGTATAAATCTTCTAACAGCGGAGATTCATTTGAGTGCGTAGCAGGATCTGGGGTAATTCCTTTTTCTTTGTATGTTAAGATAAGTGCTCTATCCAGTATTGCCCCTTCTTCTGCAGTTACTTCACCACCAAGCATCATACGTATCAATCCTGATACTGTAAGTATTTTAAATCTTAATTCATCTTCGTCGGGGCTTGCTAAACCAGAAAGTTCAAAGGGATTAAGTTTTTGTGCTCCATCTTGCGAAAATGATACGTACTCACCGCCAACTGCAGCACAAAGTCTATCAAATTCTTTTTCTGGATCTATAATAATTATATCTACACCAAGCATTAATGACCTAACAGCTTCTAACTTTACAGCGTAGGATTTACCTGCTCCAGAAGCAGCAAGTACTACTGCATTTGCATTTGGTAGAGAAAATCTATCAAAAATAACTAAAGAGCTGTTGTGCAGGTTAACTCCGTATAATACACCACGCTCTTGAGTAAGTTCCGAACTTACAAATGGAAAAGTCATGGCTATAGCTGTGGTGTCAAAGTTGTACAGTTGCTTTATTTTGTCTACACCATACGGAATACAGGTTTGAAAGCACTCTTCTTGTTGGAGAGTAGCTACTTTGATTATTACTCCTATGGCTGCCATTGTTGACTCGAGATTTTTTGCTATTTTGTCTAAATCTTCAAGATTATCTGCATGGATTGTCATATACAAACCATACTGAAAATATTTTTCAGTTCCTGCTGCCAATGCATCTTGTAAAGTTAGTGCATCTTCAAGCTGCTTTTTTACAACAGGGTCTCCTGCCTGTCCTGAATTAATTTGCAGGTTGATAGTTGCTTGCATTTCGGCAATCTTCCTTTTCAAAATTTTCAAAATTTCTGCTGTTTCTCTCGGATAATAAAATGTGCTTATGTCTATGGGATATTCAAAGTTAATTAAAGGCTCCAACCAACTTGGCGAAACGGAACTTGGATAACTAACTGCAAAATAAGATCTGAAATATTTACTGCCAATTACCAAATTATTAAAATTCACTTCAATAGCTGATGGCGCAATAATATCTTTAACATCAATCAATCCTTTTGCAAATTTTTGAATAGCTTCTTGTTCTTTTTGGGCGATTGCAACTTGCTTGGCGCTAGGTCCAGGCCTTCTTCCAGGCATTCCCGCATGAACAGGTATGTTGCCTGGCATTTGCGGTAGTCGAGCTTTTTGTTTTTTATTTCCTCCAAATAGGATTGAAAATATGCCCATATTTATTTAGCTGTAATAATTCCTTGTTCTAAATCTTCTCCACTAATATTCATAATGTCCAAACCTTGAACATCTGGTTCGTACACTGAATAATATAATTTAATCAATTCGTCATTTTCGAGCTGCCTTGCTTTTACTCCAAGGTTAGCAAATTGTTTTAGCACATGATCACGTTTAGGATAAAGTTCCTCTTTTGATTTTTCGAGCAATTGGTTAATATTTACAATTCTTTGCGGTTTTCCAAATAACTGCTTAAGCCAGCTAGTAGTAATGACTGGCAATTTAACGGATGGAATTACAAAGAAAAATCTCTTGTGCAAAATTTGTGCAGTTTGAGTTAGCCTATTTATAAAATCCTGATACAGATTAACTTGCGAAACTACAGCTTCGGTACTTGCTTTCATTTTGTAGGACTCTAATAATCTTTGATATCTTGCTATATCTGTTTTTTGAGTTCTTATGACAATTTGTATGGGAAACCTTATTGATGTTAATAATGATGCAAATGAATATATCCTTGCATCTTGTTCTTGTGCATCAAGAAGTTCGAAGTTTAAGGACGCTGTTTCTATAACTATAGAAACCTGTCCACTCTTAAGTACAACCATGTCATCTCGGATATCTTCTATATCCAGATGAGCTTGAGTACTAATTTTTTTTGCATCAAGTAAACCCATATTATTTTGCTTCTTTTATCCTAAATTTATATTGCTGTGGTGTCAATAGCTATACTTATAATAGTAGGTTATTTGCTCGAGTCAAATAATTTACAAATTTGTACTTCTTTCATTGTGATATAATAAATATTGTAAAAACGCGCAACTGTTGCTATAATATAACGACATGAACCTATTAAAATTCTTTAGTCAAAAACAAGAAATTGAAGGAGCCGATTCAAATGTCGGTAAGTTTGAATGTGAAGAACACAGGCTTGCAGATGTATTTACCCAGCTTATGGAAAAAATGGGTATGACCAACCCAGCTAAATATGCTAATACAGCTAATAAAGCTGTTACTATAAAGAAAGAAGGTAATAAATACGTTATTTATATTAATACTTTCACTCCTCCACTAAAAATTACATGGACTGATCCATTTCTGATGGACTCGCTTACTAAAGTCATTGATAGATTGGTTATAGAGGAAAATAAAAAAATTGGCTACCTTAATATTACGAAAACTACAACAGAAGGTAATCAATGCCAGCTAGCACTTGCCTAATCCTTCCTTTCGAAAATCACAACATTTTCTAGATGATACGTTTGCGGAAAAAGATCAAATGCCTTAATAGATTTTATTAAATAATTCTTTTGTAATTCCTCCACATCTTGCGCCTGTGTTACAGGATTGCATGAGATATAAATAATATTCAAAGGATTAAGTTTTTGTATTAACTTGATTCCTGCTTTCTGTAAACCAGATCTAGGAGGATCCACAACAATAGTTTGATTTTGGTCAATACTTGTTGGGAATTCTTTAAGTAAGTCTGCATTAATATATTTAGTATTATCAACATGATTAAGCCTTGAATTCTGTACTGCATATTCTATGCTTTCCCTATTTAATTCCAAGCCAATCACTTGCGAAAAAGATTTACTTAAGCAAATTCCCACCATACCTGAGCCACAAAACAAATCATAGAGAATTGGTGTAGGTTTAATATTAGGTAAAATTTCGAGTATATAACTAATCAATAAAGAAAATCCCTGTATATTATTTTGAAAGAAAGTTTGCGGTCCAACTTTGAACTTATATTTAGCATTGTTTAATTCAAAATTTAATGTTATGCAATCATTTCCAAACGTTTGGTGGAGTAATCCCTCGGACATATCAGTTTTAGTTTCATTAATTATCCAGTTCACTGATTTAAAATTGTTATCTAAAGCATATTGCGCGGCTTTATGTATATTACTTGTGTATTGAGTAGACAAAGTTACAATATTTAACATAGCCTCGTTTTCGTATTCCCTCAACACTAAATATCTTAGAAAGCCGAAGTTCTTTACCAGGTCATAGCATTGAATCCCGCTTTCTATTAACAAATCAAATACATTTCTAGTCTTTTTAAACCATATATCTGATACTAGATTACATTCAAACATATCTACAACTTTATTAAATCTTTTTTTCTGTCTTTGCCCGAATTTGTTGCTAGGTTCTTCGTACGGATTGAAAGCACAAACAAAATCCATCCTAAATCTATACTTAAATTGGCTAGGAGACTCAATAATTTCCCACTTATTTTCTAGTTCGGGCTGCAACTGTAGAATCTGATTGAATGCTTCTTTTACAGCTTTTAATTTAATTTCTAATTGTGAACTGTATGGAATGTCTTCTAATAAAGTAGAGCCTATTTGTCCAAAATATTTTGAAACATTAGGCTCTATAATTTTATTTTTTCTTATTAGATCAAATTCCTTAGTTAAAAAAAGTTTGTAAGTTTTATTCGAGTTAATCAATTAATCTTGAAGTTCACCTATATAAAATTCTTGTAAATAGTCCTTTGCAGTACTAGAACTATGACTGCCTTGGGATTTAAAGGCAGAAGTTGCATCTTTACCACAGTACGAAATTATGTTCTGAGCTCCTCCTGGGTGCGTAGATTCTATAAACAATTGCGGGATTGCATAAACAGAGTTCTCTATGATTAAATAGCAATCGTTTTTGGTATTTTTGCTGGCCACAAGTGATTTGGTTAAATTTCCTAGCGAACTTATGTTTTCTTCTTGATTTATAATTTCTGTGGTATCAGTGTTTTCTTGATTGCTTGTATCTTGCGAACTATTATTTTTTTCGTCTTCTTTATTTAATTGTGCATATGCAAGAAATCCAAGTAAAGCTATGATGGCAAATAACAAAGCTGGCATGACATACTTATAAATATTTGATTTAACTTCCATATGTATCTTTAAAAAATAATTTTACATCAAAGCGCGCCTAAGCGCGCTTTGAGAAGAAAACTATACATTAGTTAGCTCTTTCTAATTGTCTGTCTATTGCAGCTTGGAAAGCAGAGTATGCCTGTGCGCCTGATACTATCTCGCCATCAACATTTCCATCTTCGTCTAATACGCCAATTATAAACCCAGGTGTTCCGTTTATTCCTGCAGCTGTACCATCTGCTAAGTCAGCATTGACTTCGTTTTTAATTTTTGAATCTCCCAAACAATCTTCAAAATCATCGCTGTCAAGTCCTAGATCTTCTGCAAATTCTATATACTTATCTTGATTAGGTGTTTGCCCTGCGTTAAATGCTTTGAATAATTTATCTGCAAATTGATAATATTTTACGTCATTAGATAATTCATCTACACATTCTGCAGCAATTGCAGAAGGCTCAGCTTGTGGATGAAAGCTTAATGGAAAATCTCTATATACGAAAATTGCATCGCCTGTATCTACATAATTAGAAATTATTTGATTATGCGTATCTGTATAAAATCTGCCACAGAAAGGACATTCAAAGTCGCTAAATTCTACGATTGCAACCTTTGCGGAATCTTTATCACCAATTATAGGATCATCATCTATTGAGGTCTTTCCATTAGTTACTGTTGGAACATTTGTAGGAGGTACAACAGTATCTCCAGCATCTGCTGTATCTACTGAGTCATTATTTGTATTTGATTTAGCAACTACTCCGCTCCCATTGTCTACGGCATCTGCTAAATTATTTACACTAAAGAAAAA
>CAYMSO010000010.1:0-60863 GCA_964393185.1 uncultured Candidatus Saccharibacteria bacterium
GTGATGGTGATACGGGGAGTATTACATATGATACAAATGATCAATGGAATTTTGCTAACGGAGATTTATATGTTTCTAATGGGAATCTTGCAGTAGGGTCTCTTCCTACCACCGCTGTGAAAATATTAGGTTTTTATTCAGTAACTTCACCGCAAACGGCTTTCGCAGGAAGTTTTACAATAAATTATAGTGGAGGAAATAATACAGGAACGCTGCGAGGAATTAGAGGTGCAGCGGTAGTTAGTGACCACTCAAATGTAGCTCAGATTATAGGATTGTTCGGTAGCACGACCTTAGGAGGAGGAGGAACGGTAACAGAAGCATATGCCGGAAAGTTTGAGGTATTGCATTCAGGATTAATGGGTACAATTTCAACTGCGGCGGGAATCAGGGTGGTTGCAGCAGATGTTTCTAACTCAGGAACAATAACCAATAACTATGGTGTATATATAGAAGATGAAACCGCAGGTACAAACGATTATGGAATTTATATTGTAGGCGCAGATACTTATGCTCTTTGGGTGGATAACGATATATCCAGATTTGATGGAAATGTGTTGATCGGAGGAATATCTTCCGGTTCAGATTATCTAAACATTGCAGCAGCAACAGCATCTTCAGCGCAAATTAATCTTGCAAGTTCATCTGGCGTAAATCCATCAACTCCATCTTCAGGAGATTTGTGGTGGAATGGGACACAACTTTATTTCTTCAATGGAACTAGCAATATTGATTTATTAGAATCAGGGTCACCAACTGTAAGCCTAACAAATAGATCGGGAGGTACACTTAGCGCAGGCGCAATAGTTATTCAAGATACAGCAAATGACTCGTCATTTACCACAACAACAACAGCCAATGATCCAAAAGTTTTAGGAATTTTAATCGAAAGCTGTGCAAATTTAGCTACCTGCAAAGTTCAAGTTTCTGGATCTACTACTGTTACTGCAAGTGCAGCAGTAAATAGGGGAGATTATATTTACACTTCAACAACAGCAGGTCAGGCAAAATCTACCACTGAAGTACAAGTAGGAGTAATTGCAGTAGCTTTAACATCAGATAACTCCGCACCGTACACCCCTACCATTATGATATTTAAAGATGCCAGATCTGGTAATGCGCAGGTATTTTCTAATTCAGGATCAGTAAGTGACGGTAGTTACTTAGAAATTGCGCATAATCAATCTTCAAACGATATTTTGGCGACAGGTTGGTATCAAGAAGGAGTTACTTCTAATTATGTTGCCATAAATGAACCTACCGGCGAAAATCATAATTTAAATGATTCTGCTCTTAAAGGCTACTGGGTAATGGACGAAGCTAGTGGTGACTTAGACGATAAGTCTAGCAATAACAATACACTAATCGATAAAAATGCTCCGGCTTATCAACAATCCGGTAAAGGTGAAGATAAGTATTCGATTAGTTTGAATTCAGATGCTAACACTGGTGGTACTCAAAATGATCATGACTATTTGTGTACAGGTACAGGCACTACTTGTGCAGATGATGCCGATTTTGACTTTACAGGAGATTTTACAGTTGGAGGTTGGATGAAATTAAGCAGCTCTCAATATTTAGGAGGGTATTTCCTTTCGAAGTGGAACAATGGTATAAGTGGTAATTATTCAATAAGTGTTGCCCAAACTACAGGAGCATTGACTTTCACTGTTTATGCAACATCTAATGGATCTTATCTTACTACTTCCTACGGAACAAGCTTTTATGATGATAAATGGCACCATATAGTAGGCATGGTTAAAGGTACTAATATTTTTCTTTATATAGACGGAGAACTAGTCAATGCCAATGGTACAACAGCCGGTACCAGACAAACAGATTCTGCCGCTTCTTTTGTAGTTGGTTGGGATCATGCAGCCAGTTTTGGTAATGGTCTTACAGGAAGCTACGACGAGATTTTCGCCTACTCCAGAGCTCTTGAGCCGGCAGAGGTTCAGTCACTATATGATTATGGAGCTCGTAAGTTTAAGATAGAGCAAACAGACAGTAATACAGTCAGACTTTACAATTATAGCGGTCAATCTCAAACTTTAAGATTAGATGCAGTTGTAAATGTCGCAGGTGGGGTTGGGGGAGGCGGTAGCTTATTTACAGATGGTGGTGCAACCACTTATTTAACTGCGACATCGGATGATTTTGCAATTGGAGGCAACTCTTTGGCTAGCCCTCTAAGTGTAGATGTGAGTGCCAATACTGTGCGAATAGGTACAGGTTCTTCAGCTAATGCAGTGCTCTCTATGTATGCATCTGACGGAGATACTGGAACACTTACATATACAACAAACGACAGGTGGGAATTTAGTGGAGGTGATGTAAGTGTGCTAGGTAATTTAATTACTACTACAATAAGTTCTTCTGGTGACTGGACTTGGAGCGCAACAAGCCCAACGGTCACTACAAACTCTGGCGAAACTATAGTATTTACAGACGGTAGTGATAGTTTTACTATCAACATGTCAGGGTCTTCTTTTTCTTTCTCTGATGGGACTAACTCCTTTACCTTCGACGTCGATACAGGCCCTGTTTATGCAGGAACAGCAAGGCCGTTAAGACGAAATTATCTTTCACCGGAGTACTCCGGAGCCACATTAACTGCAGATGGAAGTAATAATACTGGCGTTATGACTTCTGACTTTTGTGAAAATGGAGCCAGTGCATCAATTCCAGACAGAAACACAAGTGTATGTAATACATCTGGAGATATACATAATTACTATTCCTGGACTACTACACAGGGATCAGCCCAGGATTACGAAATCTGGGTTAGATGGAGAGTACCAGACAACTTCTCTGCGTGGGCATCTTCTGACCCAATTAGAGTCTGGGGAAAAAGAACAGATGCAACAAATAATGCTGTTACTGTATATCTTTACGACACAGCAGGGACACTTGAAAATACTGGCGGTACTCAAGTTGCAGGCACTACTTGGACGCAAACATCATTAGAATCGTCATTTGGTGGAACATACACCCCCGGTTCTTATATGACTTTTCAAATAGTTATGAATGCAGACTCTAACGATTCAGTTCAAGTAGGAGAGATCTCTATTGATTATTTAACTAACAATTAATGACCAATAGCAAAATCAAAAAGAAAACTAAGTTATTATTAATACTTTTACTAATAATAATTACAACAACACTTCCAATCTATGGAGGCAAGTTACTGAATCTTTTGACCGTTGTCGAATCAGGTTCTGGTGATGACTTTTTTGTGCAAAGAGGAACTACAACCATAGCATCGGGCAATACAAGCGCTACTATAACAGCTGGGACTGATTATACAGCTCCAACAGCGGCTTCTAAGGCTTTTATTAGAATTACTAATACCCAATATACAGGAGCAGGAAGAGATTCTTTGGGTGGAGCTCAGAATGCCGACGATTTTATGGCCTATATTACTAATCCCGAAAATATTACAACTTCAGTAACCTTTGCTCGTGCTGGTAATACAGACAATACAAGAATTTCTTGGGAAATAGTGGAATATCAAGGACCTACAGGTGGAGCTAACGAAATCATTGTCAGAAGACAAGGTTCTACTACGATTGGAGCAACTAGCCTAACGGTAGATACTCCCATAATAAATGGAGTATCTAACTCAAGCGATATTGTTGTATTTATAACAGGAACAGGAAATGTTGATACAGGCCGTGGAGATATTAACTGTGCTCTTTATACTGCCGAGTATGTTTCAGCTTCTAATGTTGCTCGGTTTACAAGAGGAGAGCATGGCACTGATGCCAACAGTTTTTCTTGGGCGGTAGTTGAATTTACAGGCACAAATTGGAATATTCAAAGAGTTTCTCACACATATACTGCAGCGGGTAGTACAGAAACCGAAACAATAACATCTGTAAATAGCCTAAGTAAAGCATTTATCCATGCACAAAAAACTGCAGGTACAAACCTTTCAGGACAAGACGAAATGGGGCATGAAGTATGGCTATCAGCTACTAATCAAGTCTCTTTCTTATTAACTACTGGATCTACTACCCCATCTTCACAAACTTCTGTCGCTTGGATTATAGAAAATACACAGTCTACTGGCGAAGTAATGAATGTCACTCGTGGCCAGAAAACTAAAGCTGCTTCTGGCTCGGAACCAGGTACAATTAGTCAGAGCTATGGACCGATTACCGATTTAACAATTGCCTCACTCTTTGTAAATGCAAAAACAGCGGGAACCGGAGCTAACTTTCCTATAGGTGTATTTGCTGCAATATTAACATCAACTTCAAATATAGACTTTTGGTATTCGGATAATGGAAATACACAAGAAATCCGCTGGGAAGTAGTTGAGTGGCCAACTGCACCGGCTTCCAATGTAACCGTGAGCAATTATGGCAGTCAGATTGCCTCACTTACCCCTGGCACTAATAATCATGTAGGTGGAGCTTTTGTCATTAAAGAGAATACTTCTAGCCGAAATGTTACAGGTATTACCATTACTGAATCGGGAAGTGTAGACGCGCAAAATGGTTTAGACAATATAAAGCTATTTTATGATCTAGATACTTCGTCACCTTATAACTGTGCAAGCGAAAGTTATTCTGGAACAGAAACACAGTTTGGTTCAACAGATACAGATAGCTTTTCTGCAGCTAATGGTACTGCAGCTTTTACAGGTAGTGTGAGTATTTCGACCACTCAAACAATGTGTGTTTATGTTGTGTTAGATGTATTAACTGGTACTGCCAATAAAACATTAGAAATAGAAATAGCTAATCCTTCAACTGCAGTTACTTTATCTGCAGGTACGGTGGGACCTACAGGTATTGTGCCTATAGATGGAACCACCAATTTATATAGTACTCCTACTTGGATGTCTGGTTGGGGATATCGAACTAGATTGACGATTGATCCAGTCAAAGTTGTGGGTTCAGCAGATTTTTCTAATTTCCCGATAATGGTAAAGTTCACAAGTGCTAACCTCAAAAGCACTTCTAATGGAGGGCATGTATCGCAATCTAATGGCAATGACATAGTTTTTACAGCTGATGATGGAACAACAGTATTAGATTACGAAAAATTAAGCTATGATCCTGCAACAGGCAGTTTAGTTTATTACGTCAAGCTAGGTACGTTATATACTACCGATATAACTAGTTTTTTTGTGTATTATGGACATGGCTCAACTTCTTCTCTAGATGATCCGGTTAATACATGGAATACAGAATACAATGCTGTTTGGCACCTGGAAGAATCATCTGGTTCACGGCAAGATTCTACAACTAATAATAATGATCTTTCGGATAATAATACAGTAACAAGTAATACTGGTCAGGTAGGCACTGCCGGAGAATTTACTAGAGCAAACAGCGAATACCTAAGTATTACTGATGCATCACAAACAAACTTAGAACTCTCGGGGAACTATTCTATTGTTTGGTGGGTTTATTTTACGGATGATACTTTAAAGCAAACTTTTTTTACAAAGTTTTCGGGAACTGGAACAGGATATACTATGGGATGGAACTTTCCCGCATCGATTAGAATATTAGAGCAACGTCATTATATAGGCGGTACTGCTACAGATGCACGTTCAAATATTGTAATCGAACCTACAACTGCATCTGGCACTTGGTATCTGTTTTCTATTCTTTTTGATGATACTAATAACGAAACTATTATGTGTTTGAATAGTGTTTGCGACAGTCCAGCATTATCACAGACCCAAACTTCTACAGGCAATACGGCTGATTTAAGAATAGGCATAGACGATGCTTTAGCTAACGCAATGGGCGGAAGATTAGACGAAGTAAGAATCCTCGGTGCAGAGAAAACAACAGATTGGGTCAAAACAATTTATAATAATGAAAGTTCACCTTCCACATTTTATACTCTAGCATCAGAAGAAACACAACCTGCTAATTATACCTTTACACAAAATGACTTTGAATTTTTTGTAACTGCCAATAGCGTAACTCTTACCGATACATGGCCATCGGGGAGCGGAGCCGATTTAGCCGAAAATGCAGTTTTAACGCAATTACCTGCTACTAATAATCCACTAAAACAGGGGGATAAAATTCGTCTTCAAATCAATCTTACAGTCGGGACTTCCAATTTACCTTCAGCATCACAGGCGTTTAAACTACAATATTCACAAGCTAATGACTGCACAACAGCATCTTCTTGGACAGATGTAGGTGCAAAAGGATCCGGAGCAATATGGCGTTTATTTGACGAAGCAAGTATAGGAGACTCAACCACACAAGTTAATAATATTTCGACATCAACATCAGGAGCAGAAGGTTACTATTCAGAAGTTAATCCGTCTTCAACAAATCCTAATTCTGTAAATATCGGACAAAATATGGAGTGGGACTGGCCTGTCGAAAATAATGGGGCACTGACAAATTCTCCTTATTGCTTTAGAATGATAAAAAGTAATGACTCGGCATTGGATACATATAATTCGGATAGCTATCCCAAAATTTATACTGCCCCATCAACGGATAATTTATTGCGGCATGGAAACTTTTTTGAAAATAACATAGAACGAGGATTTATAAATTAATATGGACAAAATACTTTTTTTCAACAAAAAAAATAAGACCGAAAGAATTTTGACGGTAGTAATAGTAGTATTGTTAAGCCTGGGTGTTTATTTATCTCTAAGCGTTTGGGACATAAAAAAATCTTTAGATAAACAGGAATATACAGATCAAGAATTGATTGAAGATGTCGGAAAATTGATTTTGCTACCCAAAGATGAATCTCCTATTATAACCACATTACGAGACGGTGTAACTATCAATAGAGACTTAGAATTTTTTAGAAATGCCAAGAATGACGATAAATTAATTGTATTTAGAAGCTCTGGTAAAGCTATTCTGTATAGACCATCAGACAAAATCATAGTCGAAGTAAGTTCTGTCAATGTAACTAACGATTTAAAATCTCAAAATACTGCAGAACTAAAAGATGATCAAAACACTTTCAGCATTTCTATACGTTACGATAAAAGTATTAGTAGTGATGTAGCTTCATTACTAAAAAATGCTATTCTGTCTAGTTATGGCGAATTTGTATCAAGCATAGATATCCAAAAAAGTGTAGAAAATTATACGGAATCTTTACTGTATTCTTCTGGCAATACCGAAAACTTGAATCAGTTTGAATCCAAGTTAATAGAAAAATTTTCATTGAAAAAACAAGAGAATTTTCCAAAATCAGAACAGCAATTTCAAACCAACATAGTTATAATTATTGGACAGAATTTTAGTTTAGCTCAATGAATTCGATAAAACACCTAACAATTTTTACATTGCTTTTAGTTTTTACAGTAGGGACCTTTGTTGTAAGTCAGACCTTAGTAAATGATGATTTATCTACCAAAAATTCATCAGCGCTCTATGGCGGCATTCTAGAAACGGGCTATCCTTCTGCTGGTTATCTTGTTTCTAAGAGAACAGATAATAAATTTAATTACTGTGGCTTAGTCTATCTTGGCAATGGTAAAGCTGTAACCGCAGCACATTGTGTCGATAATACAGAAGGTGTATTAGTAGGTTTTGGGGATTTTACTAATAACGGGCAAAGGACAATAGCAAATAAAATTTTTAAAAATACAGAGTGGCTATCAAACAAAGTAGAGAAAGACTTTGCAATAATACAGTTTGATGTTAATAATTTCGCAACATTGCTGCCAGCGAATATTTATACTCCCGAAGTATCCTGCGATTATGTAGTAGTCGCTTATGGACGTACAGAAGCTGATACTATTACAGTTTCGTTGGAATCACGACCTAGAAAAAGTGGCAATATTTGTATAGAAAAAATAAATGAACGAAGTTTTGTATTTAGTAGTGACGATTCAGGAATTTGCCTAGGCGATAGCGGAAGTGCAATCATGAAAAAGGATTCAAATGCCATTGTAGGAATAGTTAGTTCTATAATTTCTGCCTCAGACATACAAGATGAACCATGTTTTGTTGGAAATAAAGCTATTGCTGTAAGGGTAGATAAAAGTTTTCCAGAATTTGAATCTTTTAGCCAGAGTACACAAGATTTCGGTACAGAGTATGAGTCTCAAGATATAGTAAGTTCCACGGAACTAATAGAAGATTTTGCCTTGAACAAAGGTGCTATAAATGCAGATCAACAGGACCTTTTTCTTGTTGTTTCAAGCTTTTTGGGAATTCTTACATTAACATATTTAGCATCAAGATTTCTTAATCGCTAGAGAATTTTACCTCTTTTTTTGTTATAATTAGCCATTAATTAACTGTTTTACACTTTACAAAAAAGCCTAAGTGTAATATCATATTGAAGCTTTGAAACTAAGTAGTATGAGCAAATATGCAATTATAAAAATCGGACCTTTCCAGTACAAAGTAGAAGAGGGAAAAGAATATTCTGTTCCAAGATTCGATGCCGAAGAAGGAAAAAAATTTACTGATCATGAAGTGTTAGCATTGGCCAACGAAGATAAAATCAATTTTGGTAAACCAGCTTTAGATAATTCTTTAGTGGCAATTACAGTGATTGAACAAGCAAAGGGCGAGAAAGTAACAAAAAGAGTTTACAGAGCCAAGTCCAGATACGAAAAAAATGTTGGACATCGAAAACTAGTTACAAAATTTAAAGTAGATAAAATAAATCTAAAATAATTAACAGGTAATATTTAAATTATATGGCACATACCAAGGCAGGTGGAGCGGCAAAAAGAACTGTAGATGTAGCGGGAAAAAGACTCGGCGTGAAGAAATTTGGAGGCGAGTTTGTTATTCCAGGAAACATTATTGTAAGGCAAAGAGGTACAAAATTCTATCCGGGAAAGAACACCATGATGGGTAGAGACCATACAATTTTTTCTGTAGCAGAAGGAAAAGTTAATTTTAAAAGATTAACTGGTCATAAACGCAATCAACACGAAGTAGAGGTCTTAACAGAAGAATAATCTGCATTAATTTTTTCAAACTAAATGAATCCTAGCCGGGATTCATTTTCTGTAATTGTTCGGATAAAGTTTTGTAAATATCGTCTTCAGAATCATAGATTCTCTCCGGTAAATTTTGTAGTTTCTCCAAAATATCATCCTCAGCTCCACTGTTGACGGCTGCTTTAATTAACAAGCTTTTGCTTACTGGGAATTCTATTCCACTTAAGCTCTTGTTTAGTTGGCTAGAATTTATATTTGCGGCAGAATTGTCGTTCATAAATTACATTATTAACTTAAATTAATTTATTGGAATATCATTTTGTGTAAATAAAAAGACTGTAATTAAAGTGTAAAGAATTAGAGAACAAAACATATTTTATGTATAATGATGCAGAGATAATTGGCATTATGAAGTTAAAACATTTACTAATTTTATATTTAGCACTGATATTTTTATTATTGGTAAGTCCTCTAGATGCTGCCGTTGGGACATACTTGACTAACAAAATAAATGCTTCTTCAGTAACAAAATTAACGTATAGATCTGATGGCAAATTACTAAAAAATGGAGAGCCATGGTTCCCTTTTGGTTTTTATCACAGCTCGTGGATTGGAGAAAGAAGAGGAGATCTATTGGTATCAGACTTAAATATGATCGCAGATGCGGGTTTTGATTTAATTCACCCAACTATTAGTCCGCTTAGCCGCACCACCGAATTTAGAAAAGTTGCAGCACAAAGAGGAGTGTTTGTGATTGCTTCCTATTATAGACCAGATGCAACAGCAACAATCACGGCTCTAAAAGATGACCCCATCATTGTGGGTTGGAATGTAGGTGACGATATTGGTATGCCATACCAGAATCCACGAGAAGGACCAGAATTAATCAAAGAAAGACATGATTTGTCGAAAAGTCTCGATCCTAATAGTCTTACGTATGGAGCAGTTGGTAGTCACCCACTTTATCCAATGAAAAATTATATAAATACAATGGATATTATGGGTCCAGAAAGCTATCCCGTTTCTAATCTTAGCGGACCTTGGACTAACGCCCTGGCTCAAAATATGGGAGTATTGATGCATACCAGATATATATTTCCACAAAACAAGCCAATGCTAGCCTTGTTGCAGGCTTACAAATGGGAAATTCCTGGTGGTAGGTATCCTACCGCTCCAGAAACTAGAAACATGACGTATGCTGCATTGATTGCAGATTACGATGGTCTTTTGCCATACGCTTTTTATGCTGGAAAAGGTATATTACCAAATGAAGCTCCTGATCAGTGGGAGGAATTTAAAAAGCTTAAAAAAGACATAGATAAGCTAAAACCTATATTGATAGGAGGAAAATTAACGATGTACGATAGTCTTGGAGAAGTATCTACACTATATCCACTTACTCCAGGGAAATATCCACCTGGAATACAAAATCCTCGAATTCATGCGGGAATTTGGGAATATCAAAATAAACTTTATGTAGTGGCAATTAATACAAGTAATACGCAAACAATAAAAGCTGCTATTCCGCTACCCAAATTGACTAACGAAAGCGCTACCAAGTTTATTAATGATTCCAGGTATGGAGACGGACTAATAGTAAAAGATGGCAGCTTGGTTGGAAATATGCTTCCGGAGTCGGTCCATATTTACGAGATACCCTTGACTCCAAGTTCACAATGCGTAGGAGATTACACAAATGATGGCCAAGTTAATATAGGTGATTTTGAGATTTTTGCTCAGAATTACAAAATTCAGAGTGCTATTTGTAGCCTAGACTTATTTGGCGGTAATTGCTATTTAGATGAGTCCGATTTTGCAGTATTCGAAAACGTGTACAAGAAAACACCTTGCGTAAAAAATGTTTAGATACTATAAATTAATACAATCTGGCTTTTGATATGCAAAAAGTCTACAAAGTCTTTGTAACAACACCAAAATCTCATACAGAAAAAGTTATTGATGCTATGGCAAAAGCTGGGGCTGGAGTTGTAGGAACATACACACATTGTTCTTTTGTAACGTCCGGTGTTGGAAGTTCGAAACCTGCCAAAGAATCAAATCCATATTATGGGGAAATTGGAAAGTTAAATAAAGAGCCTGAAGATAAAATTGAAATGGTTTGCGCTAAAGAAAAACTGGAAGAAGTTATCAAGGCGATAAAATCTGTACATCCATATGAGACTCCTACAATTGATGTATTAGAAATTTTGTTTTTTAATTAAGGCAGAGAAATACCATCAGCACGCAAAATTGTAAATTCAGTTACTTCAATTCAAACTATAGAACTTTTATGCTGATATGGTATTAAATAATTGTGTTATAAAACTATTAATATTTGTATTATGCTCAAACAGCTCTACTGCTTTCTCTAAATATTCCTCATGATCAGGATAGGGATGATCACCATTACTACTTAAAATTGCCTTAAACTTTTCGGAAGACAGAACAATATTATTGAAAACTTCAGCAACATCCCACCATAGACCACTATTTGGATTTAAATCTTTAACCAAGTCTGGTAAGTTTTCTGCAGAGTAAGCGTAGAAAATAAAATGCATCAATTCATGAGCTGTTGTATCAATCGGAGAATCATAACCATACCAGATTTGAAATGTTTTATCATCTAAAAATCGTGGATTGCAGCCTATTGATGAAATATAACCTATATACTTGCCTTTTGGAAATTTAAAGCCGTTAAATAGTGCTTCTGATGCTTCAATAAATTTGGCTTCAACAGCATTCCACTTCCTCTGATAATTTCCAGCAACCTTTTGTAGTTTATCTTCATTATCTGCGTAATAATTATCAAAATAAGCTGTTATTTCTGCGGCTTCGCTGCCATCAAAGCCTTTTAACGCAGGATGATTCCCCCAGACATTTTGTCCAAAGTTTACTCCGGCGTGGCTATAACCCAAAAATTCTCGTGCCATTTCGATATCCAGTTGTTTGTCTACTGCGAATTTAACCATATTAAAATTTGCTAATTATCTAAAGTGTTAGTTAGATTATACAACTATTCAGAAAATAGAATAATGGTTTTAAGTTACTGAAGCTTGAGGATTTTATTCATTATCATCTTTTGTTAGCATGCGTGCAAACAAACATAGTTCATAATGTTGTTCTTGCCACTCAACAATCCACTGCGCCTTATCTTCATTGCTATTAGTTACCAAACTAAGAAACATAGTAGTGACGTTGTGTTTGGGGTGGTTCTAATCACTCGATTAAGTTTAGTTCACGCATTCTCATTTCAAGAAGTTTAGGATCTAGTATTGAATTTAACTGCCAACTTACATCGTCAGGTGCATTTTCGTAGGTTATTTTTCTTAATGATTCAAGTTCTGGAGAAACATTCTCTTCAAAAAGTTTAAAAACTACTCTTTGATGAATAGATCCCCAAATAAAAAGTTGTTTATCTTCAAAATGAAGAAGGCATATATTTTCCTTACTATAGCCGATTCCATCCTCATCTTTTATTTCAATGCCATTTCTTTCCAGAACAATCCATCTGGAAGCAACTGCAGTAGCTAATCTGTATACCTCTTTATAGATATAGCCATTTCCTAACTCAGTAAGCAGACTACAAGTACGCGCAGTTATATCATCAGCAAGTTCTGTAACTTCTCGAGTAAATAAGCTATCTTCTTTTTCAAAAGAAAGAGGTTCTTTTGGTAAATCCATATACAATTATAGTTGAGTTATATTGCTATTATACATCAGTAATTGGTAAACTGTCTATAGTTGTTAAGCTTATCCTCAACCTTCACCCCTTTCCCAAAAATCTTTTCAGCATTTTTGTAGGCTAACTTCTCCTGAGTTTCGACATCAAAACTTCCAATAAATCTTCTACTTAGCTCAATCATTCTGTCGTAAACTTCTGCTTCATAAACATACTCATTATGCATTTCTGTCCCCCAGACTACTTTGTCTGGAACAGCTTCAACCATTGGGCTAAAAAGCTCCAAGTCTACAGCTAGCATACTATCAGCTTGAGCACTATAGTCTCTCAAAAAACCTGCTTTTCCGTCCTCTACACTAACATCTTGATACTTATATAAAAGACCAATTTTCGCCTCATTATCAAACATCAAATGATCAGCATCTATTGTATAGTAAAGATTACTGTAATTTTGCAAAAGTCTAATAACATTTTGTCTTTCAATTCTAAAATCTGGCTGAAACATATGCATAATAAAAGTAGTATTAGGATATTTTTTTAAAATATCTTCAAGCTGTGTTAATTTTCCAACAGATGGATGCAACATAATATTCAAATTATTTTCTGAAGCAAAATCAAAAAGCTGTAAGATTCTAGGATCATTATGAGGCATTTGCCAGGCATAAATTTCAATCTCACCTATTCCTTTAACTAGGCCATTAGCAGAATCTTGGAGATCTTCATAACCTCTTCTATAAGTGTCAGTTAATTCTTCTCCTGCCATTTCGCCTTCAGATTGTCCTCCAACGCCAGTAGAGTAGTAGGTTATAATTCTTCCCGGCCTTAATTTATTTGCTTCAATAATTCCTTCGAGTTCATCATCTAATACACCAAGCGCTTCATTTGCTTCATAGCCAAAATATAAAACAGCCTGGTTAACTCCATTTCTATCCATGTTTTCAAATAGTTTTTCAAAATCTGCCTCACTTCCAGTCTTTTCTGATGAAGCAAAAAGTGGACCATTATATGCTCCCGCATATGTAAGCTCAGGCTGCAATGTTTCAAGTGTTGTAACTTCTCTAACTGTATAGGTAGGTAGTGGTTTAAAATAATCGTAAGCATAGTAAGATAATCCCCCAATTATGATTACTGATACAAAACTAATAAACATTTTTGCTTTTAACATTCTTATACAAATTAAATTTAATAATTAAATGTTAAACATTTTTTTTAGAGTTGGGAAGTCTTACTAATAGCTATTGCTGTAGAATAATCAAATAAATACATCTTAAGTAATCATTCCTATCTTATCAATTCATAAATTTACAAGTTTTTAAAATTCTAGATTTATTAGTGTTTTGTTAGTACACTAGGATAAAGATTTAACTGCAATGAAAATAAATTTAAAAAGCTTTCTTGTTTTCTTAATTTTAGTAACTTCCATGCTAAGTTTGGTATTGTTTTTTATTAAAACAGCAAGTAAGCCCGAAACAGTAGCAGATAAACTTGCCAACTTTGTTAGTATTAGACAACAAACTGAGTCTAAAGCAATAAATGAAGGTAAGAAACTTAGTCACAATAAATGTGAAGGCGAAGGACCTGTAACTCTAACCCATTCTCCTATGGATCCAGAAGATTTTTCAATCTTAATACCTTACGGGCTTATGATAGGAGAGCATGTAACCCCTATTGACCATCAGTACTTTGCACCATTTGACTATAACTCTCCAAGAGATTCATTTAATGTTTATGCCATGGCTGATGCTAAAATAGTCGAAATTGGAGCAAGACAAAAAGCCAACCCCAGGAATCCAAATGATAAGTATGAGGAATATAGAATTGTGTTTTCTCATACATGTACTTTTTTTACTTATTACGATCTTGTAACTAGCTTATCTCCTGACTTAAAGACAGAATACGATAAGCGTAAAAGCTCGAACGGTTATGCAGGTAATATAGACTTTGAGGTTAAGGCTGGACAATTGATCGGTAAAATTGGAGGGCAAACACTAGACTTTGCTGTATGGAATACCGAAAAACCTTTAACTGGATTTGTAGTTCCTGAACACTACCGGGGCGAGCCCTGGAAGATATTTATTGCAAATCCTTATGATTACGTCAGTGCAGATTTAAAGCAACTCTTGACTGACCGGAATCCAAGAACAGTTGAACCTATTGAAGGTAAAATAGATTACGATATTGATGAAAAGCTTATCGGTAACTGGTTTATTGAAGGCACCGGCGGGTATACAGGTGGTTCAAGAGCAAACTACTGGGAAACACACTTATCAATTTCCCCCGATCACTTTGATCCAACCAGCTACATTATCTCTTTTGGTAACTTTAATGGTAAAGCTCAACAGTTTACAGTAGTAGATAAATCTTTTGATCCAACTCAAATTGGAGTAACAACTGGTTTAGTAAAATACACTCTTGCGAATTTCACATATGTAGATAATAGTGGTAATTATTGGGATAGAGTAAGTCTTGTAAAATCTTTAAAACTTATTCCAAGTACAGATTTCATAACTGGATGCGTCTTATTTGAAATGATTGATACTAGAAAACTGAAAATGGAAAGCTTTCCTAGCATTGCTTGTCGGGAAGTAACAGCTTTCACAGACAATGTCCAGATATACGAAAGGTAAGTTGTGAAGATGACTGAGCTCAGCATACCTATCAAAACAGCGTGGCGTCCATACAATATTGATTAATTTCCCTTTTAGGAATAAAATAACAGTACAGCATTTTTTGTAATTTTATTATTTTAGAACATGCAAAAACAATTATATCGATCAAATACAAACAGAGTTTTGGGTGGTGTATGTGGCGGAATAGGGGAGTATTTTAATATAGATCCAGTTTTAATCAGACTAGCTTTTGTAATAGCAATTTTTGGCTTTGGAATGAGTTTGATAGTCTATCCCATTTTATGGTTAGTAATTCCTCCAAAAAACTAGAAAATAATCAGTAAATTAGGTAAAATTCATGAGCTCTTTATAATAAGATTTATATCCTTTGTGGGGTGGTAGCTCAACTGGTTAGGCATCCCGACACAGTCGGGAAGGTTGCGAATTATGTTTATTATATACATTTTAAAAAGTAAACCAACTGAAAAGTACTATATAGGCTATACTAGTAATGTATTAGAAAGACTAAATAGACATAATTCGAATAGAGAGAAAGCAACAAAGAATAAAGGACCATGGGAATTAGTATACACTGAATCATACGCAACTAGGTCCGAGGCACTGAAACGAGAAAAGTATATTAAATCGCAGAAGAGTAAGAAATTCATTGAAAATTTAATAGTAGGCAAAATATAGAAATTATGGCGGGGTGGTAGCTCAACTGGTTAGAGCACTCGCCTGTCACGCGAGAGGTTGCGAGTTCGATCCTCGTCCATCCCGCCATAATTTCTAATAATGGTTAGAGCATCCCGACAAAGTCGGGGAGGTTGCGAGCATGTTCCGATGAAGGTTAGCGTAATCGGAATTGGATCCTCGCCTGCCTGCCAAGCGTAGCGAAGGCACGGTCCATCCCGCCATTACTTTAATAAATCGCTAAAAAATCCTTACTACAAGGCTTTTTTATATCTTCTAAATTTCACTATTTCCATCACCGCTCATTTATTCTTGTGATTCCTTTTACTGTCGGGCCTTAAAGCGTTCGAGCCTCCGTCCGTCTAAAATTTATGAAATATAGGGTTACTTACTGGAATGAATCTTCCACATTTAGAAAGTATATTAACTTAAACTTTTAAGAATAATTTCAAAAGCCAGCTTATAGTTATGAGCTCTTACCAAGTTCCTTCGTTCTTGTGCATTTTCATGAGCTTGAGAAAACATTATTTCCTTTTCTATTAAATTATCGCTGATGTAGAGTATTGCCGCAGCGGGTATATTAAAATGTTGAGATACTGCAAAAAAAGTAGCTGTTTCCATTTCAACCCCGACATAGCCTTGTCTAGACCACTCAATTATATCTTCCCAGGTTTCGCCTAACATTGCTTGACATGTAACCAATGGGCCACGTTTTGGGTCAAAAGACTTATCTAATTTATTGAATATTTTAGTTGAAAGACTTTCGTCTGCAAAATGGCAATCATTTATTGCATTTCTATTATATAGTTTTGTTGAACTTTCTTCCCCATAACTGAAAGTTGGAATAATAACATCGCCACTTTTAGCACCATGTTGTAGACCACCTACACTACCTACAAAAAGATTTACTTTTGATCCAAGCATACAAGCAATATGCATTAACTCAGACATGTAAGCTCCTCCATAAACTACATCGAACCATATTCTTTTACCACCGATATTTATGACTTTAACTGTTTCAAAAAACTCAAAGTCAAGTACTTCAATTTGAACTTCTTGTTTTAATGAGGAAAGAGTTGTATCGAGTTCCTTATATTGTTTCTTCTTATTTCCACTACCGGCCAAAAGTATTGCGTCAACCTTGTAGCTATTTGGGAGTCGAAGTTGAGCTTTCCAATCTTCTGCAGTTCTTTCCCTATACATAATTTTGAAATTAATGTCTAATTTAGCAATTATACTTTTAATCAAATTTAATTTCTATTCTAGTACATTGGCCAAATATTAACCCAAGAAAGAGCGCAAATTATTTGGTGGGATTATTACTAATGACAGCTTTAAGGAATCCATCAAGACCATCATATTTTTCTACTCGTGAAAAAAGTTCGAACTTGGCCTAAGGCGCCGAGCCATTAATTTCGGATTTCTCGTTGTGCATAAGTAGAAACATAGCGAGTGATTCCACTAGAGGTGGAATAAAAAAAACTAAAGTAATGGTCACCCTTCACCTATAATATCCATTAGGCTACTAGGCAAAATACGACCTAGCTGAACAGGTGCATCACCAAATATATTTCTTCTTATATCTACCAATTTATCATAAATTTTAGTATCGACATCAAGGCTTTGAGCTTTCTGCATTAACTTATGCATATTACTTCCACCAAACCATAAAGCTCCATGAGCAAGGGATTTGCGTAATTGATCTCTGTCGGACTCGTTTATCTTGAGCTCATGCAAAGTTTGTTCGGGTTTTGCAGAGCTTGACATCCGTCTATTTGCTTGGTTGAGTAAAAAATTTACTGAATTAGAAAATTCCTTAGGATCAGTAGTTCGGAGAGCTTCAGACACTTTTTCTTTGTATATATCGCTCATATTTAATTGTTCTATCATTCTATCTAGTTAATAAGTAAGATCTATTATAAATTAAATTTTAGCAAGCCTGCGTCTGCTTACCTTAAACTTGTAAGAATGGCTGTACAGAGTATCCTTTAGAAAGTAATAAGTTATGAACTTCACCTACCTCCTCCAGAGTAGGTACTCTTTGTAGCCTCAAATTAAGAGCTCTTTTAATATGTTTAATCTTTAGCATATATGGATTAACCTTATCAAATTCATTAGCAATTTTATGCAAAATGTTGCCATCAAAAGCTACTTCGTCTGAGTAATCTATATTTAATCCAAGAGGTTCTCCAGCTTTTTGTAGTTTTTTAGCAAGTTCTTCTTTAAATTCCTGATTATAATGCTGTTGAAATTGATCGGTTTGGAAAGCTACTTGCAATGTATCGTAAAATGTTCCAGAAAAATCTCCTTTTTCAAAAAATTTTGCTAGGCGTAATCCTCCTACAGCCCTTCTTATACCTTCAATCAAAACACTGACATTATCTTCTATACTTTCACCCTCAGTAGGTATGTATGTTTTAGGATTAGCAAATTCTATAGGGAAAAGATTTAAGTTATAAGTTTCGCACAGTTCTATACTTGTATAAATTCTTAAGTATCTATTAAGAATAGGGTTTAGTTTTAAGGATAAATGGTCTAGGTTCGTTCTAGAGGATTCATCATTAAGTTCATCGGTTATCATTACAACATCTATGTCGCCAATAAGTTGAGGAATGCTGTATCTATCTACATTTACACCTGCAATCTGAGCCATAAGTTTAAGATTTAAAACAGATCCCATTGGGAAGATAAAAAAGTTATCCCTATCAAGGGCTTGTTTTATTTTACTTTCTACCGTCAAAAAGGCTGAACAAATGTGAGGTTCTCCAATTCTATCCCAGGGGTCAGCAGATTCATTAGTATTTAATTGGTCAAGCAAATTATTCATAGTAGCTGATTATAGCAAAGTTTAGAATTAGAGATTAATGCTGCATTATGCACCTTTCGAATCTGATATTGTTAGCACATTGACAGATAGGTAGTGGCGTACTAAAATACAAGCAATAATTGTTACCATAATTCAATGGCTGATGATGACTTACTAGAATCTCCGGAAGAAGATATGCAAGATAACCGTCAATTCACTGCGTATGCACCTATACAATATCGCCTTGCAGCGACTAACCAAAGCGAGATACGGATTATAGGGCCGCAGTATAATATATTAATGACGAGCGACAGAATCACTTTCTCAAATGATACACAAGAAACATATGTTGCACAGTTAGTGGCAGGAATGATGCTAGATGAAGAAGCAAGGGAAGTAGGATTAAGAAACGCAGTTGTTATTGCTTTACCAAATGGTGGGACTATACGTCTAGCGACTGTAGAAGATGAAGTCAGAGTAGTAGCTGACGAAAAGATCGAAAGTTTACTTACTGCTGGGGGATTAGAAAAGCCGAAACCTTACCAACCTCGACGAATATGGCGTTCTGATATTTTAGAAAAAATCCCTGGTGCTGCTCCAATTGGCCTTATCATGTGTGAAAATTATGCACAAAGTATATTAAAAGGAAGAAGAGTATATCTAGCTGATGACTATTATAAAATATTGGTAACTCCAGAACAAATAACATTCTTTGAAGATAAACACAACGGCAACTTTATACTACAAACAATAAATGGAATTTTATTAGACCCTACTACAAGAAGAGAAGCCGTGGAGCGCGATCTCAAGTTCGTATTACCAAATGGTCCAGAAATTTTTGCAAAAGAGATATTGGGTCAAATGCTACAAACAATAGATCACTTGGTCAAAAATATTCAGCCACCCGAAGAAGTTTAAATAGAATCTATAACCTATCACAACTTGCCTAAGGGAGTTTGGGATATGTGTTAGAATTACTCAAATAGAATAATAAAAGCAGGGAACTGAAGTCCATAGTTTTATGTTATTAAGTAAGAAACTTAATTTAAAGACTAAACTCAATCCATTGGTTTTAGCCAATAGATTAAAGATTAATTTACAATGAAATGCAAAGCTGGAATCAATTGCATAAACAGTATAAAGATACTGATTGGATAGACAAACCGAATATTTTCGCAACAGAAATTATTCAATACTTACCAAGACTTGGAAAACTATTAGACCTAGGAGCCGGTCAAGGGCAGGATACCAAAGCTCGACTTAAAGGCAATTTTCGATTACTATGTAAGTAGTTATAAACTGCAAATGAATTCTACAAATAATACTGTTCCGCAAAATAATCCTAATCTACCTAGTAATAGCAGTAATGGAGTATTATCCGAAAACAACCAATATACCATCCAACCAAAAGGTACCAATTCGCAAAAGAAGTTAGTTTTTTCACTAATAGCATTTTTTGTAGTTTTGTTAAGTTTAATTATAGGGCTAATTGCAAGCGGAGCTTTGGAGAATGATAACTCTGATTCGAATGATAGTATAGATCAAGTAGTAGAGAATAGGGAAGAAGATGAAGATGCAGAAGAGGAACCATCAATAGTAGAGAATATAGAAGAAGAGTGCAGCAATCCTCAAAAGTATACAAATGCTTATTTCCCAAAATTTGTATTAAATTACGATCAATGTGATTGGACAGTTACAGAATCTGAAGAACTAAAAAAAGGAGATAATAATCCATTTAATTTGTATGTGAGTTTAACACATACAGATGGGACCGTAGTAAAAGTCGTACTAGGGGTATATGGAATTGTAGGATTTGCTGGGATTGCAGATTGCGGGACTGAACAAGTCTATGCAGTTAATTCTAAGATAGCTGGCATCTTAACAGCTCCCAATATTTATAGTTATAAAGATAATACTTATTTAAGAGGAACTGCAGAATTTGATTCTCTACTTGCAGAGGCAGCAGCTTTTCCGGAATTTGCTCCACCATCCGGCTCGAGTTCAACTTACTGTTCGGAGATAGGACCTAGTTTTACCACGGAAACTACTATGACCGCAGGTGAAGCAGAGATAACTGACTTAATTAATAATCCTGACCAAGTATTGTCTGTGTTTATGAGTGTAGAGGCTACAATGTTAGCAGATACAAATGAAAACAGAACCTTAGTTGCTGATCTGGTTAAGCTGATTGAATATTAAATATCTAACGAAGGGCCCCGACTTTGTCGGGGCCCTTATAAAAAGCTTTGGAAAAACTATTTCTTAGAACTTATTACAAAATTCTTTTCTAAATAATCCTTTGCCAACCTCAATAAATCAATTTTTTTGTTATACAAAGGCTCGTCTATAACTTTATCTAAGAGATAGTTAAGAATATCTCCTATGATTTTTCCTGCAGGAATATTAAAGTTATCCATCAAATCCTGTCCAGAAATATCTAAATCAGAAATTTTTAAAGCCATATCTTTCGCCCTTACTTCTGCAATTCGACTAGATAATGCATCTAGCTCCTTAGGATTCCAGTCCGACTTTGGGTTAGCTGTTGCATCTGCTATTCTTAATTTCATTAAATCATCTATTGCATCCTCGCCACCCACATTTTTTATGAGTCGTCTGATTGCCCCATCGCTCCACCCCAAAGACGGATCGTTAAGCTCATCTCCATAAACATTAATGACAAAAAATTCTCCGTTGCTAACATCTACCTTACCACCGTAGCTAAGAGTATCTTGAAGAAGTAAATTATTTTGTAATACTCTTTTTATAACTCTAATTATTCCTGCATGAGTAATAATCAATATATTTTTACTTTTCTCATTTTTAAGTAGGTGGTGCAAAAAACTTTTTACTCTTTCTTCTACCTGTGCTATAGATTCGCCTGAAGGTAGATATTCCTGCCTTTGCTCGTTATTTCTCGGGTCAGTAGCTAAATTAGGATACTTTTGAGCGAACTCATTCCAAGTTAATCCTTGTAATTCGCCAAAATGTCTTTCTATCAGTTGGTTGTCTGTAATAATCTTTACATTAAATTTTTTATTTACAATTTTTGCAGTTTCAAGACATCTGCTAAGTGGAGAAGTGTATATGACCTCTATGTCAGATAAATTTTTTGATGCGATTTCTGCTTGCTCAATACCTCTTTTATTTAAAGGTTCATCCAGCTGCCCACCTACTGCACCTCTCAAGCTAGAATTTCTTTCGCCATGTCTCATTACATACAGCTTTCTCAAATTCCGCCAATCAGCACTTGGATAATAAAACATATGCCATCTTACTAAATTCACTGTTTTATTTATTTCTTCGTTGGAAAATCTTAATCGCTTCATTATTTCTTTTGTCATCTGTGCGCCAACCATGTCGTGTCCGTAAAAATGAACTCCCTTGCCATCTTCGGATTTAGTTCTTGGTTTGCCAATATCATGGAACAGGGCTGCAAGTTTTATAGAATCTTCCGCAGCATCGCAAGTTTTGAGCGAATGTTCAAAAACATCGTCTACATGGAACTGCGGCTGAGTTATATCAAGTCCCTCTAAAAGTTCTGGAATAAAGATTTCCAAAATTCCAGAATCTTTCATTAGTTTTAATCCTTTAGAAGGTTTTGGAGATTTTTGTAATAACTTTACAAGCTCTTCCCTAAATCTTTCTACAGAAATTTGTTTTGTAATGTGCAAAGTTTGCCGTATAGCTTTAAAAGTATTTTCTTCAATTTCGAAGTTCAGTTGAGATGCAAGTCGGCATGCTCTTACAGCTCTAAGACCGTCTTCAGAAAATCTTTCTATTGGATCGCGTACTGCTTTTATAACTTTATTTTCTAAATCTTGTATGCCTCTAAACGGATCAACTAAAATCTTTTGAATAGAAACATCAGTCTCATCAAATTGCTGCAAATTAAGTGCAATAGCATTAATTGTAAAATCCCTGCGTTCCAGGTCTTCCTCAATAGTTCTTGCAAATTCTACTTTTGAAGGCCATCTTCCACCAACATAATCCGCTTCGGATCTATAAGTTGTGATTTCTATATCGTGTCTTTCTCCATTTTCGTCTTCTGTTACAACAATAATTGTTCCGAACTTAGCACCTACAGGTATTGATTTTTCGAATATTTTTTCTATTTCTTCGGGATACGCATTAGTTGCTATATCATAATCTCCAGGTATTTTGCCAAGCAAAACATCTCTAACGCTTCCCCCTACAAGGTAGGCTTCGTAACCTTTTTCCTGAAGCTTTTCTGCAGCTTGTATTACATAGCTAGGAATTAGATCCAAAAATTTTTGTAGTGTTAATTCAAGCATGATATCTTTAAAATCAATTTATTATATCTTACAATCGAATGAAAGATATACAAAACTCACTTTATTTAAAAATTATTTATAATTGATTAACTATGACTATATTAATGTACAGGCCTTTAGTAACAGCTATTATAGAATTTAGTTTAGGTGCTTATGTCTACAAGAAGGGTAAGTTTCAAAAGAATTTGATTTCTATTTTTTTAGTAATGCTTGGCTCTTACCAATTGGGAGAATTCATAATGTTTGCTTCGGATGGGGGACAGGAAGGAACTAACATGGCTTTCTTTGCTACAACTTTATTGCCGCCATTTGGAGTAATGCTTGTAGAAAAACTAACTAAAGAGAACTGGGGCTCTGTCATTTTCTGGCTGGCTGGAGTTGTTTTAGCTCTTACTTTTTTACTGTTCGATGTCAAAGAATTTGTAGAAGAAACTTCGTGCTTTGCTAAATTTATGAATACTTCCAACGACTGGTCGGAGTTCACTATGGCCTGGAGCATTTATTATCTTGTAGGCCTTACGTATGTAACATTCTTGTCTTGGTATTTGAGCTATTCAAAAGAGTTCCGTAACGTTGCTGCCAGTCTTAAGAGTATCACAATAGCGTATATAACATTTTATCCATTATCTTTTTTTCTTGTTTGGTTGTTTAACTTAGAATTACAGTATGTCTTTTCTATAATGTGTGGATTGGCTATTTTTGCGGCGTTTATTATAGCCAGGATCAGTTTTGTACAGAAAGATTTAAATTAAAAACTTAAACTGAAAATTCAAAAGTTGAGCACCTAAGGTTGCCACCTATTCCTATAGTTCCCATTGAATTACAAACTGAGGGTATTTTCGCAGTCACTACTGCATCATAACCTACAATGTCCCTAAGTATGTCTACTGTTTTTACTGCAAGTGAAGTCACCAAAATTTTGCCGTTAGGTCCTATAATCATATTAGCAGGTAAAAATACTTCTTCTTCCAAAGGGATGGCATACAATTCGTCAAGAATAGGTAGTTTATACCCACTTATTTTCATATTGTAATTAATTCTAGAGTTATGATCGTTAATATATGCTAGTAATTCGTCTAGAGCACTTTTATAAAACCTAATATAAGAAGAATTTGCTATTATGAAATTTCGTCCAAAAGAATCTTTAAGTAACGCTAATTCTGTATCTGGATGATCGTTAAAGTAAAACGGATTTTCTGATGTAAGTAATGTAGACCTTCTTGCTACCGCATTGAATAATTCAGCTGCCTTAGGAAGATTACTTTTTCCTAATGCTCTTATACGACTTAAATTAATAGGATCAGTAAGATTATACTTTTTACTAAAACTTGGTATTGTGAATACTTCATATTGAGAGTCCATAACTTCCCTTATACCTAAATCATCGGAGTACTTGTTTATAATGTCGTTAGCGATTATCAAATTATCTGAGATAACTGTCAGACCCCCTTCACCAAGTATAGAAGGTATGAATCTATACGAATTGCTATTAATTCCCGAAATATCTAAAAGCCTAGATAGTGAGTAGGATAATCTATTAAATATCTCGGATGAATAATTACCGCATTCATCTATACATCTTATAAGAAAGCAAGGCTGTTCGTTGATATTTAAATAGATAAAAGAGTCTCTTAACCAATTTTTCTCAATTGCTTCAAGTTCGATACCACCAACCTGTTCAAACATTAGAACATTGAAACCCAGTCTCATGAACGGTTTTATTAACTGTCTACTATATTGAATTCTTTCAACTCTATTGATTTCAGAAAGTTGAGGAAAATACAGACCTATCGAATTATTGTTCACACTACAATGATTGTGGCAAGATTTTATAAATATAGCTCTCTCTAAAGTCTTATTATCGTATACCCGTAAAATTGACTCGCCTCCAGAATCGCCAGGTATTTTTATGGTATACGTGGACGTATTTTGGGTACTGTCATCTCCTAAATTATCGCATCTTTGCCAAGACATATGTCACCAGTAATCGACAACATTTTATCATAATCTACCTATTTCTGTCACTTTCTTATGGCAACGATATCTACTTGATTCGAGACAAATATTACTATTGGCTATCCAACAAAAACTTAGTATAATCTTTCCAGCCATAAGCATAGTAGAGTGATCTTAGTTTAGTGAAGCGGGAGAATGGTGTTAGTACCTTTAAAAGAGTTGAAATAATTATCCCGATACGCTATACAAAGCGAAGATTTGTGCTATCGGGATAAAAAGAATCTAAGTTTTCTCCCGAAGAATCGGGATCAAACAGATTCTTAATTAGTCGAGGTGGTGCTCAGTTGATTGCATTTTCTAGCAAGCAAAACGCAGGTAGAAAATAGCAAGACACCTGCCTTCATGCCGAGCACTTCGGCAGCCAGGCTAGTCCCGCAAAGCAAGGCGAAGCGGGAGAATGGTGTTAGTACCTTTAAAAGAGTCGAAATAATTATCCCGATACGCTATACAAATCAAAGATTTGCGCTATCGGGATAAAAAGAATCTAAGTTTTCTCCCGAAGAATCGGGATCAAACAGATTCTTAATTAGTCGAGGTGGTGGAATGGTATACACGGCGGACTTAAAATCCGCTGGTCATTATAGGCCGTGGGGGTTCGAGTCCCCCCCTCGATACCAAATTTTGTTAGTCCTTCTTATCTTTAACATAATCCAAATGCTTGATCATATTAACCAAGCTCATGGAGCCAAGTATTAAAGGTATCCATCCGATAAAAACAGCCACGGGAATACCTAGAATAGTAATGTGTTCAAAAGGCATTAAAGTATATTTCCATTCATCAGCAAAGATATTTATAAATTCTGTAATTGGTACTGCAAATAGAATTGTTGCTGCTATAGACAGTATAGTGACATTGTTGAATTTAATAATTAAATCGAAAAAAGGTTTCCCATTAAGATAATAAGTTATCGCATCTGTTATTAAGAACATACCCAAAAAAGGAAAGAACATTGCATACTCAATAAATTCTTCCGTATCTAGAATTAAAATATATGTTGGTAAAAACATACCAAGTAACCCAATAAAAAAGAAAGCAGAATAAGTTAATTCTTTTTTGCCCTTTTTGAATTCAAAATTAAGCAAATTCTTTTCCTTGATCTTTCTTTTTATTAGGATTCTAGTTACTCTATATAATGAATACATACTAAGCACAAAAGCTGCATTCATAAATATAAACATCCTTATAAAATGAATGGTTTTATAATCAACCCAAGTCCACATTTTTGTTAACTGTACTCCGTAAACAAAATCGATTAGAAAACAGAATATAGTTGCAAGAACAAAGAATAATAGGAAGGCATCTCTATGCTTTTTGTTATAAAAATAGCCCAAGATAGAATTATTGGAAAGCTTGTAGTCCAAATAATCTAGAACTAACCATGTTCCGACTGCAAAAGTAGTATAAAAATGGGAATAGTTTAAAAGTATTGCACTAAAAACTGAAGTGGCAGTCAATATAATTCCAAAGTATAAACTTATAAAATGTAACGTTTTTGGTTTCATTTAAATTTAATAATCAGACATTATTTTAAATAAAAACAACTGTCATTGATATATAAAAATTGTAATTTAAACTCATACTCATGTAGAATATAGTAAATTCGAATAAGTTACGATTACCTTAAAATAACCATCTATATTTGATTAGAAGTATCAGATGGCACAAATTCTGAATAAATATATTACAGTTAAATAATGGCATTAGGTTCACATCCGGTACCACAAAATATTATAGAAGTAGAATTTAAACTTTTTGGTGCCTTCACACTTAAGCAATTCATGAAGATGCTTTTTGGTTGTTTGGGCGGAGTTTTTATATTTCTTCTAGGTTTACCTTGGTACATTGGCTTGCCATTAATGGCCACAAGTGTTTTGTTGGGAATAGGTATGGCAATTATTCCCAATTTAGGAGTATGGATATCTACCTTTGTTAAAGCAATGTTTATTGCTCCAAGGTATGTTTGGATAAAGGAAAGTAGCACTCCAAATGCTCTCAAAAACACTAAGAAAGTCAGTGCAAAAAATAATCAACAAGTAGAAAAAACCAGAAATGCTCGAAAGGTTGATTTGACAGAAATATCTTTAAGTAAACTTTTGGCAACTAGAGGAGATTATAGCCGTCAACGAAACGAGTTATTAGATCTAAATACTCCAGAAAAAGTACAAAATAATCAAGCAAGAGATGTAAATATTAACAGAGCTTTTAGCGAAGAATTCCAGCAGCAGGCACAACCTACAGCGCAAAGTGCTGCTACTCCTTCCACAAGTGCTCAAACGCTAAAACTAGAAACGAAAGAAGATTATCTAAACGAAATAGAAAGATTAAAATCAGAACTTAATATTCTTGTTCAAAACAAGACAGATCAAGCACGCGAAAAAGAACTTATGGATAAGATAAATGTATTAACTCAACATCTACAAGTTATTACGCAAAGCGAATCACTAAGCCAACCTGCAACAGGTATAGTGAGAGACTTTCAAGGAAATCAAATTAGCAATGGCCAAATCATTTTTGGCGTACTTGTAGATAACGAAGATAAACCAATTAAAAATGCAGAAATAGAATTTAAAAATGTAGAGACAGGCAATAAAGTAAAAATAAAAGTTAACGAAGATGGTAGATTTACATCTGCCGAGAAAATAATGAGAGGAACTTACGATGTTAAAATTGATGGCAAGGGGCATAAGTTTCATACATACAAAATTCAGATCGGAGATTCAAAATTACCTGCCTACAAATTTAGATCAAAATAGAAAATGTTTAAGGAGTTAATCCGTCTTCTTTAAAACTATACCAGCTATCTTTAGTTACAATAACGTGATCAATTAATTTGATCCCAATCAACTCCCCAGCATCGTAAATTTTTTTGGTAATAGCAATATCTGCAGGGGACGGTTCTAAGGAACCCGATGGATGATTGTGTACTAAAAGAATTTGTGCAGCATGGCATTTTAGTGCAGGTTCGAATATTTCCCTAGGGTGAACTAAGCTTGCATCTAAAATGCCCATAGAAATAAGTTCTCGTTTAATTTCCTTACTATGGACATTTAAAAAGAAAATCATAAAGTTTTCTTTCATGCTGTTTCTGATTTCGCCAACTGCATTCCAAACATCCTGAGGAGATAAAACAACTATACCTTCCTCTTTTTTCAAAATCCTTTTGCCTAGCTCTATTCCTGCGATTAACTCACATGCTTTAACGTTGCCTACACCTTTTATGCTAGTCAATTTTTCTATGCTGATATTCTCCACACCTTCGTTAATCAAATTCGAAACTCTTTTTGCAATTTTAATAACATTATTATTTCTGGTTCCTGTACCTAATAAAACAGCTATAAGTTCGTAGGTTTCAAGCTTTCCAACACCATATCTAAATAATTTTTCTCTAGGTTGGTTAATATATTCCAAACCACGAATTTTTACCTCTCGGACAAACGAGTTGCTTTTCTTCTTGTACACTTTTATATGAATAAAATTAATATTTTTTGTTAATTCGATTAATTAACGGTTAAGAATTGATCGATTTACTAAATTAGGTATATTATTTAATTAGGTAATATAATTTTACTTATATAATTCTTACAAAATCATGTCAAAGCTAAAAATTCCTTTACTACATGGAACAAAAAGGCCTGGTAATGAATCATCCAAAGTTGCTCGATATATTTTCGAAGTTTTAAAAGGTTTCGATGAGGTAGAAACTGTATATGTAGATCCAAAAGATCTGAATCTACCAGATGATGGCGATAAAATTAAAGATTCGCAATTTTCCAAAATTACTCTAGAGGCGGATGCCTTTTTTATAGTAACACCAGAATATAATCATGCAATTCCATCAACTTTAAAAAGAATGATTGACAGCGAATACGAAAACTTTGCTAGGAAGCCTGTTAGTATAGCAGGTGTGTCTAATGGTCCTTGGGGAGGCGTTAGAGCAATCGAAAATTCCTTGGCCAGTCTAAAAGCTGTTGGCTTAATTGTGACGCATCATGATATACAATTTCCCAAAGTTCTTGAGCTTTTTGATGAAAATAATCAAATAAAAGACCCAAATTACAAGGGTAAAGTCGAAAAACAAATCAAAGAACTCTTATGGTATACCAAAACTCTTAAATGGGGAAGAGAAAACGTGACATATTAAGCAGCTATAATACATAGTATCTATGATTTTATAAAATCTCTGTCTTTAATCTAGTTTTCATTAAAAACTTAAAGAATGACTTTTGAATTTACTCTCTGAAGTAATTACTATATTATAGAAATAAAGAATTTTCTAGAAAATTTAGATGAATAAAAAGAATAGGCAAATAGCAATAGTGAGCCTTATAGTGCTCACACTTGTGTTTTCGGTCATTTCAATTTGGATCGCTATACGAGTAAATCAAAATGTAGCTCCTGACGATAGCGAAGCAGCGGTAGGTTTTTTTACTAATTGTTGCGGTTACGAAGATGGACAGTGTCCCCAAACTGGTGGAAGCACTTGTGCTGAGGGAGGTATCGGTTGCACAGGCCTTACATGTCAGGGAAACTTTGTTTATAAATTTACCTGTGATGGGGAGCTAGGTGACTGCACACAAAATATGGAAGGACCTCTGAACACCTTCTCGATTGGAAACGAAACTTGCGGAAAATCCATCAAACTTATAGTAACAAACAAGGTATGTGATGATGACGAAAATTACATATGCGGAGAAGCAGACGAACTGGATTACATAGTATATTTTACGGGTTATTGTTCCGATGAAGCAGTTTGTGGCAATGGGCAAGAAGAATTTGGAGAAGAGTGCGATGATGGTAATTTACTAAATGGTGATGGTTGCGATAATAAGTGTAAAATTACAACTCAATGTTCGGATGGAATAGATAATGATAATGATGGTAAGATAGATTGCGCTCAAGGAAATTCAGATCCAGGTTGTTTTGAAGATGGTCAAGGAGGTGGAACTTGTGATACAGATATCGACGAAGAAAGAGATCAACAAACTATTGTTGCACAATGCGAAGACGGAATCGACAATGATTCTGATGGAAAAACCGATTGTGATGATGCAGGCTGCTATCCAAATGGAATAATTGTTGCAGGGCAATGTGCAATTACAGATTCAAATGAAGGAGATGAGCCAGTTACCCCTGTACCAGTATGCGGTAATAATCAAATTGAAAACGGTGAACAATGTGACGATGGAAATAAGGTAAAAGGTGATGGGTGTAGCGATACATGTCAAAGTACTACCAAATGTGGGGATGGAGTAGACAACGATGGCGATGGAAAAATTGACTGTAGTTTAGGCAATGAAGATTTAGGCTGTTTTACAGATGGAAATGGTGGCGGAAGCTGTAATGCAACAGATAATGATGAAACAAATGTTAGCCCGCCACCACCTATACCCGTTACTGATACTACAAATAATAATGTCTTGCCAAATACAGCAATAAAAGATAATCTGTATATTATTCAAATAATTCTTGGATTACTATTAGTTGGTGTTGGGTTGAAATTATATAATTCACGTTCTCATACAAGTTGATGGAAGGTCGACGTAAAATAACAGTTATTTTATTACTGCTTCTAACCTTGATACTAGCAGGAGTTTCTGTTTACGTGGCTATTAGATTAAGACAAGATCAAGCACCAGATGATGGATCTGCAGCTGTTAATGAAGGATATACCAACTGTTGCGGATACGCCAGCGGTCAGTGCCCACAAAACGGTAGTGGTTCAACTTGTGGTAGAGGATGTGTGGGGACTACTTGTTCAGGGGTGGCAGTTTTTAAGTATGTTTGTGATGGTAGAGTTGGTGAATGTAGATCGAACGAAAGTGGACCAACAAGTTCTGCTTCAGTTAGTGGCACATCTTGTGGAAAGACTGTACAGCTTGATGTATTTAATAAGAATTGTCGTGATGGCGGAGCTGGTAGCTGGAGTTGCACTAATTCAAACTTATTAGATTTTATAGTTTACTATACAGGAGACTGTGATACTCCACCGCCGCCGCCACCACCGACAGAAGTTCAATGCGGTCAAGCATGTGGAGCAAATACTGTATGTGTGTCGGGAACTACATGTTCCAATGGCATTTGTACCTTAAATGCATGCGTTAACAATCCAGCTTGTCAGCTGGGCCCATGTACGCCACCTCCTACAGTAGTTGCATGCGGACAGCCATGTAATACCGGAAATGTAACTTGCGATACTGGATATTTGTGTTATAACGGAACATGCATAGATCCTAGATGCCAGTACGATAATTGTACAGATGTATGTAATCCTCCAGAAACTGAATCTTATTGTGGAGATGCAGTTTGTGATCCTGGAGAAACTTGCGAGGTGGTAGAAAAACTAGGCACAGGTACAAATTATACTCAAAAAAGATGCACTTCGGTTGGAGGACCTCCTACAGGAGGCGAATTATATTCTCCAAATTTATGTAGAAATGTGACTGCAGATCCTAATGCAACGAAAACGCCAGGAGTAGACTGCACATTTTGCGGGGACGGAATAGTTAATGGACCCGAACAATGTGATTGGTTAGCTACTCCAAATACATGTAATTCAAATTGTACATTAAAACTAACAGTAGGGACACCTATAGCAAATCCGGTATGTGTTAGTGGTACAAGTAGTGTAACAGTTACATGGGATAATAGTCAGGGAAAAGCAACAACTGGGTACAATGTTATTGTTGATACAGATACCAATACTTCCAATGGTTTCTGGTTAAGACAAATTAATAATATAGCTACAACCTCGGTAACATTACCTGGGGGTACTATGAGTGGAGCAAATGGCTTCTCACCTCTTACCAGTTTTACTGCTGGACAAGTTTATAATGTTACTATTTATTACTTAGCAGGTAGCCAATATGAAACTTCAGCCACAGTACAATTTACTGCAATTAGCTGTACAGTACCTCAAGTAACTTGCTATAGATGCACAGCAGCAACAAATGATGGTAATTTATGTGAAAGCCAAGTTTATAACAACACAACTACTTGTCCTACGGGTTGGAGTACAAACTCTAACTGTGCTCAGGCAGCAGGTGGTAATTGTCCGATGCAAACAACCTGTTATAGATGCACAGCAGTAACAAACGATGGAAACACATGCGAAAGTCAAATACTGAATGGATCAAACTGCTCGACATTAGGAGTAGGCTGGACTAATAATAGCGCCTGCCAAACAGCAGCCCCAGGAGGAGTTTGTGCTGTACAAACAACTTGTTATAGATGCACAGCAGCAACAAACGATGGAAATACATGCGAAAATCAAGTCATAAGTGGAACTAATTGTAGTAGTTTAGGAGCAGGCTGGACTAGTAACAGTGCATGCGAAACAGCAGCAACAGGAGGAGTTTGTTTGGTACAAACAACCTGTTATAGATGTACAGCAGCAACAAATGATGGTAATACATGTGAAAATCAAGTTATAAATGGAACTAATTGTAGTAGTTTGGGAGCAGGCTGGACTAATAATAGTTCATGTCAAACAGCAGCTCCAGGAGGAGTTTGTGCTGTACAGACTACATGTTACAGATGTACTCCTAATAGTGCAGACGGCGATACATGTGAAAATCAAGTTATTACTGGTACAGATTGTGTAGCTGCTCTCGGAACTGGCTGGAGTACAAACTCTGACTGTGCGGCAAATGCCGGAGGTGCATGCCCAGTACAAACAACTTGTTTTAGATGTACTACAGCAACTACCGATAGTCCTACAGCATGTGAAGAACAAACAATTACAGGAGCAGATTGCGTTGCAGAGCTTGGAGCAGGCTGGAATACGAATTCTAATTGTGCTCAAGATGCTGGAGGTGTGTGTCCATATACTCAACCTATATGCGGAGAATCTTGTCCTTTTGGAACCTGTTCAACTGGAAATACGTGCCAATCGGGTGTCTGTGTACTAGATGAATGCGCTACCAACCCTGAACTATGTGCAAGCAATCTCTGCGAGGCTGCTAATCCAGTTTGTGGAGAAGCTTGTCAATCTGGATTTGCTGATTGTGGTGTAGGTTACACTTGTAACGCAGGCACCTGTGAATTAGATGAATGTGTTACGAGTCCAGAATCATGCCAGCCAGGAATGTGTGCATTACAAAATGATTTATGCGGAGACCCTTGTGATCCGAATGGTGCTGAAACATGCCCTAACGGCCATACATGTGAACCTGATGCAGGAGATCCAAATACAGGTACTTGTGCACTTGATACTTGTTTAGTCAATCCAGAATTATGTAATGATGATTTATGTACATTCAATCAACCGCAATGTGGTGAGGCTTGCCTTCCAGGAGTAGTACCATGTCCTAACGGTCAGACATGCGATGCTGATACAAATACTTGTATTCTTACAATATGCGAAACACAAAACTGTGGTTCAAATAAATGCTCTCAGCCACCATTAGTTACCTGTGGTCAATCATGTACGAGCACAAGTCAGTGTCCAAATGGGCATGTATGTAGCAACGGAAGTTGTAAATTATCTCAATGCGTCAGCGGAAGTGCAAATTGCTCATCAAATGGATGTGCTCTCCTTCCAAATACTGCAATTGGAGATGATAGTAAAGATTACTTAATGATTGGAATAGTTTTAATACTAACTTCGTTGATTTTCTATAGAATAAGATTGGGAACAGCACTAGTTAGCCTAATTAATGTAAGGTTTAATAGCTCAGAGATAGGCACAAGTAGATTTGATCATCAAAGAAAAAGATTCGAAAAAAGGTTTAGCAAATCTAGAAAGTAACAATGTATACAAAATCAGCTTTACTAACAACTATAGTTATTTCATTATTTGGACTAGTACTTTTTGGAATATCAGTATTTGTCGCAGTTAGTATAAATAAGCCACAAAATACTAACAAAACATCTGCAGCAAGCGAAGGTAAATTTCTTAATTGTTGTGGTTATTCAATTGGGCAATGTCCAGCCTCAGGATCCTCATGTCCTGCAAAAGTATGTACTGGTACAGTATGTAGGGCCCAGTTAGGTCAATATATTAAAAGATTTGTCTGCGACGGAGTCGATCCAAATTGTTACAAAAATTATATAATTCTTAATGCAAGAGTTGTTAACACTTCTATAGATGCAAAAAATGAATCTTGCAATAGAACTGTACAACTCAATGTATATGATGCATTTGATAACTTGATTGATTTTATAATTTACTATACTGGTGAGTGTTGAATAGAATTTAATATCTAATATTTAAATCCAATTTAAGTTTTTTTATTGATAACAGAAAAATAAAGTGATAATTTATAAGGGATAGGATTTATTTAAATTTAATGAACTCGAGAACTAGAAAAATAGCTGTAGTAGTACTACTTTTACTTACAATAACCCTTGCAGGTTTATCTGTATTTATAGCATTAAGATTAAGAGAAAGGCAGGAACCCGATGAAGGAGAAGCAGCTACAGGGCAAGGTTTTACAAACTGCTGCGGTTCTGGATTTAGTTGCACTGGTGGAAGTACCTGCGGAAGAGGATGTTCGGGCACATCATGCTCAGGGAGCTACGTATTCAGATATGTATGTGATGGAAGACAAACAGAATGTAGATCAAACGAAAGTGGACCTTCAACTAATGCGAGTGCTTTAGACTCATGCGGGAAAACTGTTCAGGTGGATGTATTCAACAAAAACTGTCGAGCAGGCGGGGGCTGGAGCTGCGGAGCAGGAGATTTACTAGACTATATAGTTTATTATAACGGTGATTGCGATAATCCTCCACCTCCACCGCCACCACCTCCACCACCAGTCTGCGATTTTGACGGAGTTATTGATGCAGGTGAGCAGTGCGATGGCGCAGCAAATCCTACAGGATGTCCTACGGGGTCATACTGCAGTGACGATTGTACGTGCAAAACTGTACCTAGATTCGATTGCTCGCAGATTAGTGTAAATGTTCGTGGATTGACTCAAGGAGCAAGTGGTAATTTAGTGTATTCTGGAGGTAATGCTTCTGTATTTTGTACATTACAATCATCTCAACAAAATCCGGGTTCATGGAGAGCAGGAGTAGCTAACGGTTTTCAATCAGCATCGAGTTTCTCGTCCAATTTAGTAAGGAGAGAACCTTGGTGGTCTATTGGAGGAGTGGATGCAAAGCCACCTACAGGTAGCACACAATATACTGTTGGTTGTTTTGAAGTTGTAGGCGGTGGAAATGAAACCCCTACTGCTACAGCATCATGTATTAAATTAGTAGAGGTTCAACAACAGCAAACCACTTGTTATAGATGTACGGAAAGATTAGACGACGAAAATATCTGTGAAAGCCAAACAATAACAGGTACAGATTGTAGTACCCTAGGTAGCGGTTGGTCTTCGAACAGTAACTGCGCTCAAGAAGCAGGCGGATCTTGTCCCGCATTACCAGAATGTGGTGAACCTTGTTTAAATGGAACGACCTGCGCTATCGGTCAGGCTTGTGAAAATAATGTGTGTGTGTTGCAACAATGTGTTGGGGCAGGTACTAATTGTTCGGAGGATAAATGTACTTATACACCACCGCCAAGAATAACATGTTATAGGTGTACAGATGCTTTAACAGATGGAAACCAATGTTTATTAACAACTTTTGACGGAACAACCTGTCCGAGCGGATGGACTAGCAATTCTAACTGTTATCAGGACCTTCCGAATGGAGTATGCCCTACAACTCAACAAACAACATGCTATAGATGCACAGCAGTAACAAACGATGGAAACACATGCGAAACACAATCTATTTCTGGAACAGACTGTACAACATTAGGAGCAGGCTGGACTAACAATAGTTCATGCCAAACAGCAGCTCCAGGAGGAGTTTGTGCTGTACAGACTACATGCTACAGATGTACTCCAGATCAAACCGACGTTCCTACAGGTAATTTGGCTTGTGAAAGTCAGGTAGTTACAGGAGCCACTTGTCCTACCGGTTGGAGCACTAATTCAAATTGTGCTCAAGAAGCAGGAGGAGCTTGTCCATATACTCAACCTACATGTGGTCAACAATGTCCTTTTGGAATCTGTAGTACAGGAAATACTTGCGTAGCAGGAGTTTGTGTAGATAACACATGTAACTCAAATCCTGAACTTTGCGAAACTGATATGTGTACTCCAAATAATCCAATTTGTGGAGAAGAGTGTCAGGAAGGTTTTGCAGATTGTGGAACTGGATATACTTGCAATAATGGTACATGTGAACTCGATGCCTGCGTGTCAAGCCCTAGTTCTTGTCAGCCAGGAATGTGCGAATTACAAGATGATTTATGTGGTGATCCATGTGATCCAAATGGCCCAAATACTTGTCCACAAGGTCACACTTGCAACCCAAATACTGGTGATCCAGACAATGGAACATGCGCATTAGATACATGCTTGACTACACCAGAAGTATGCAATCCTGATTTATGTACATACAACGAACCAGTATGCGGAGAAGCATGTATACCTGGAGTTGTACCATGCACTGGAACTGGCGAAGTCTGTGATCCAGATACTAATACATGTATATTAGAGATCTGCACCAGGCAAAATTGCGGAAGTGATCAATGTACACCACCAGAGCCACCAGAAACTGTCTGTGGTGATCCATGTACAAGTACCAGCCAATGTCCTAACGGTCATGTATGTAGTAACGGAACATGTAAGTTGTCTCAATGCGTAACCGGTACTGCTACATGTAATACGAGCGGATGTGCAATTTTACCGAATACATCTGTTAGCGTAGAAGATAACACTTATTTATTAATTGGAATGGTTCTATTGTTAACATCACTTGTGGCTTATAAACTACAACTTGGTGCAATAGTAGTAAATAAGTTAAATATAAAATTGAATAGACATTCTAAAACAAGATTTCAATCTGAAAGGCATAAATTCGAGAAGAAAATAAGTAGAAATAAAAAGTAAATTAAACAAAGATGCGAAGTTTGCCTTCGCATCTTTACAATAGCTTCTTACACCTCACATTTAAGCCAATAACAAGGTAGTTGAATTATAATTTTATATGAGTAAAATTTTGTACAAACCACCAACCGAGAACATAAAATATGGTTACTTCATTTATTATGGAGGAGAGAAATTGATATTATGGGGGCATGGGAGTACCCCACCCTATAGAAACTATAATGATCTCGAAAATATTGTAAGATCTGATTTTGAAAGTGTTGTAAATATATTTGCTAATTTAAACAGCACGATTCTAATGCCGCTATTACCGCGAGATAGTAAAAATAAGAAATATCCACAATTCAAAATGGACTCTCAGATTCTGACTCAAGAGACTATGAATTTGGTTGACGGTATTGAACCTGATTTAATCTATCTGAGGCCGGACTTAGAAATAAAAAAAATTATTGATTTAGAATTTGGAATTAACAGAAAGTATATAGCTGGAGGAATTTCTGCAGGGGCAAATATGGCAAATCGATACTCACTGCTAAATCCTGTTAATATTCAAGCTATTACTTTGCTGAGTGCAGGTGATTTTATTTATCCAGTAAAAGAGTTAAATGGCGTAAGTTTGAATTACCCTTTTGGCTTGGCTGATGTAGATAATTTAGAAAGCATAAAAATAGACATAGAGAAATACAAAACTATTCCCCAGTATATTTTCGTAGGAGAAAATGACCTTGATCCAGAAAATGATCCATTACCTTATGAATTGAATAACAATATTGATAATATTGAAAAGTTTCGAAATCTATTTGGAGCAAACCAGGTTGAGCGTACAATCAATTATACAGAGTTTCTGAAGAGCAAAGGTTTTAATGTTACTTTATCCATTGGATACGATCTAAGTCATGAGCTAGACGCTCTAGCTGTGAATAATTTGCGAGATTGGGTAGATCGGTTATAAATCACTAAGATGATTTTCTTTACAATAACTAAAGTTTGTAAAAAGATTCAGTAAGCTATATAATTCTTTAGAAGATTGTAGTTGGGGTTATTTTATTGTAGGCTGTTGGCTGTTATATTGTGTCCGTTTCTAATAATCATTAGAAATATAATAGCAAATTGTCTACATAATCCCCCTAATACAAACTTCTAATTACTATTTTTTAATTTTTAACAGCTAAAGGCTGTAAATGTATTATGAGTAAAGAATACAAAACAATAATTAATATATCCGGTAAAGAAGTAGAAGTCTCTTTAGGAAAAATTGCCATGCAATCTCATGGAGCAATTATGCTAAAAATGGGAGGCACGACTTTATTTGCAACAGCAAATGTTGGAAGAGTAGATGCTGGTTTAGATTACTTTCCACTATCTGTAGAATACATAGAGAAAATGTATGCACGCGGTGCAATGTCCGGCTCCAGATTTAGAAAAAGAGAAGGATTGCCTTCAGATGAAGCAACAATTAAAGCTCGCGAAGTAGATCATTCAATCAGATCACTTTTTCCTAAGAGTTTTAAACGAGCAGTATCTGTCGTTTTAACTGTATTGAGCTACGATGGCATTAACGATCCTCAATCATTGACTGTTTTAGGAGCAAGCTTGGCATTAATGCAAGCAGGATTGCCATTTTATGGTCCATGTTCAAGCGTAGTAGTATGCCTAGACGAAAGCAATCAAATATTAATTAATCCATCTGCAGAAGGCAGAGATAAACTTAAAGCTGAATTTATTATTTCCGGTGTCGATAACAAAATTTTAAGTTTTGAAGGTTGGGGTAAAGAAGTTGCCGAAGAAACAATGGAACAAATTCTAGACAAAGCCAACGAAGAAATAGTTAAAATCAATAAACAACAAACTGATTTTATGCTAAATATTCCAAAAACTTTGAATATAAATCCAGAAGATTACGACAATAAACCTGCGCCCGAGAACTTGATTAACATGGTAAAAGACAAACAATATGACTCTATTAAAGAAGCACTATTTAACAACAAAATAGATAGAAATGAAAGAATCAGAGTCATAAAAGATGAGCTAATAGAAGAACTTACAAAAGAAGATAGTACTATTTCAGCACTAGACATAGATCTTGCTGTTGAATATGTCGCTCGAAGAATATTAAGAGATGCAGTATTGAGTGAAGATAAAAGAGTTTCTGGAAGACAACTAAACGAAATCAGAGAATTAACGGCAGAAATAGATATTCTACCTACAGTTCATGGTTCAGCTTTATTCTCGCGTGGAATGACGCAAACATTATCGATAATTACTTTAGCTTCGCAAAGTAATGAGCTACTCATTGACGATATGGAGGGCGAAACAACAAAAGGTTTTATGCATCACTATAATTTTCCACCATTTTCTACTGGAGAGGCTGGACGATACAGCTATCACCCAGGTCGAAGAGAAGTCGGACATGGAGCAATCGGCGAAAATGCACTAAAAAATGTGATTCCGTCACAGGAAGAATTTCCTTATACAATTAGAGCAGTTTCCGAAACAATGAGCTCCAATGGTTCTACATCAATGGCAGCAACTTGTGCATCAAGCTTAGCTTTAATGGCTGCGGGTGTACCTATCAAGGAGCAGGTTGCCGGAATTGGAGTTGGTTTAGTTACAGAAGATGATAATGAAGATAATTATAAATTACTAATGGATATAGAAGGAATTGAAGATTTTTATGGAGATATGGACTTTAAGGTTTGCGGAACTAAAAACGGAATCACTGCTATTCAATACGAAAATAAACTTAGAGGAGTTAAACTTGATGTGATAAAAGAAGCATTTAAGCTAGCCAAGCAAGGTAGAACACAAGTTTTGGAAGTAATGAATAAAGTAATTAGTGAACCAAGAAAAGAGCTAGCCGAAAATGCGCCAAAAGTAGAAAAAATCAATATTGAACAAAGTAGAATCGGAGAACTTATAGGTCCATCTGGCAAAAATATTAAGTCTTTGATCGAAATGTCCGGAGAATATGCTGCAATGCCAGCTGATATTAATATAGAAGATGATGGAACAGTTGTAATAACAGCTGCAAATCAAACTCAAATGGAATTTGTAAAATCTAAAATTACTAACATGTTCAAGAAAGCCGAGGTGGGAGAAACATACGATGGTGTAGTAGATAAAATCATGACGTATGGTCTCTTTGTTAATGTAAGCCAAAGTATCACAGGACTATGTCATGTTTCTGAAGTAGGAGAAGGCTTTGTTAAAGATTTGAACGAAAAATTCAAGGAAGGTCAAAGTGTTAGAGTTAAAGTAATTAAAATAACAGATGATGGCAAAGTCAACTTCACTATGAAAGGAGTTGAACAACCTACTGAAGAAAAGAAGTAGTTGATTAGAAAGTAACGTAATTCGTTGTCTGATTTACGTTACTTTATCGTTGTAATAAAATAAATAAAGGTTTAGTATAGATAGACGCATAACTTGCATAAAATTTGAGTCATACCATATTAAGCTTGAGTGCCTATCAGTTCTAAAAGTTAAGATTTTTTTGTGCCCAAAGTTGCTAAACGAATAAAAAACATTCTAATTAAGGAACAGACAGAAATCCTAGAGACAGCTTTTATTTTGATGCTTCCTTCTTTACTTACCAAGATTACTGGGCAACTATTCAACCTTATTGCTGCATCATACTTCGGTTCCAATGATCCAAGCTTAAATAAATTTTTGGTAGCAAATGCTATTCCCGAACTACTAACTAGTGTTCTTTTGGTTGGATCTTTAGGCACTATCACAATACCAATACTATTGTCTGCCAAAGCAAAAGAAGGTGAGCAAAAGTTCTATCAGGTTTATAGTTCTATATTAAACTTAGTATTATTAACATTTTGTTTTATATCGATTATCCTTATAATTTTTGCTGGAAAGTTTATTCCAGCTGCAATAGAAATAGTTGGTAGTGATGTTAATCTAAAAGAAGGAGAATTGGGGCAAATTGCAAATATGATGCGCGTACTTATACTACCGCAACTAATTTTGGGAATAAGCGTCTTCATATCTACCGGTCTTAATGTTTATGATAGGTATATAGTTCCTCAACTTTCGCCACTCTTTTTTAACTTAGGAAGGATAGTCGCAGTCCTTGTGTTAGTACCCTATATGGATTATAGCCCTTGGTCGCTTGTTATCGGTGTAATAATTGGATCCTTATTACATTTAATTATACAGATTCCATTATTCTTAAGCCTCAACTTTAAATATTTGTTTAGTATAGAAAAAAGCTCCTATCTTAAAGAAATAGCAATTTTAGGTCTCCCGAGGTTATTTGTACTTGCATCTGACCACATAGGATTAGCATTCAATAAATTTCTTGCCTTTGCATTTGTTGGTGGAACAGCATCACTAAATTATGCAATCTCTTTATACTTAGTTGTACCATCTCTATTTGGATATACATTTTCGTATGCATCATATCCAACATTATCCAAGTTATTTATTCAACAAGATTACGAAAAAATCAAATACATAGTACATAAAACTATCAACGAAATATTCTTTTTAGCACTACCATTTGTTGTATCTATCATGGTACTTAGAGTTCCTATAGTTCGTTTGGTTTATGGATTAGTTCCTGGTACAAACTTTCAATTTGATGATACTTATCAGGTAGCATGGGTCTTGCTTTGGTTTACATTTGGTATGGTTTTTATTACAGCAAGATGGTTTATATTCAGCCTATTTTATGCAGCAAAAGACACTTTAACGCCATCTATAATTTCGGCTATAAGCCTAGTGTCTGTAATTATACTATCAATACTACTTACCAATCTGTTTAGCCATAATCCTAATTATGCAATTTCGGCTATTAAATTCGATCCACAATATCTATTTGAAAGATCGAACAGCAAAGCCGGTGTGGGAGGAATATCTCTTGCGATGAGCATTACCTATACAATAGAGTTTGCAGTCTTAATTTTCGTTTTCAATAAGAAAAAATTGGATATTGATCTAAAAAAGATAATTAAAAACCTCAAACCAAAATTCTTTTCTGCAGGAATAATGTTTGTGTTTATGTATTTAATCTACAAAACATGGAATGCATTATCGTATACTTCTCCAGATGCTGCAGCTGCATTGTATAGAGGATCTACTGCAATAAATTTGATAATGCTAATGTTTATAACTGTATTTCCAGCTTTTCTTATTTACTACGCTATTTGTCATTTATTCAAAGTAGAAGAACTGAAAATTTTGAGAAGATATCTAAACCCATTATTCAGAATAGGAGGATTTAGAATTAAATAGCCTCGGATAATTTTTCCCACTGCTCGGTTTCTAATTCTGCAGCCCTTATATTAAGGTTGATGTTTTGTTCTTGGATAATTTCTTTTAACTTTTGCTTATCGAGATGCTGATTTGCTTCTAAATTTTTTAGCAACCTTTTTCTAGGCGAAGAGAACCCTATCCTCATTATCTTCCATACTTTTTTTACCTTTTCCGGATCTACAATAGAATTAAATTCTATTTTTATAATTCCTCCATCTACCTTTGGCCTTGGGAAAAATTGACCTGCAGGTATAGATTGAAGCTTCTTAACTTTTGATATCATTCTCAAAAAGTTACTCAAGAAACTTGCTTTTGGCACTAAGGCCACATAGTCTTTTGCAACCTCTTCCTGAACAATAAAACAAGCCATAATGTTCTTTCTACTTTCCAATTTATAGATAGCAATTTTTTCTATTATTTTCTTCGAAATATTGTAGGGCAGACTACCAACAAATTTTACTGTCTCTGCATGTTCCGGAATAATTTTAGAAAAATCTAAATCTAAAATATTTTGATTAATTACTGCAAAATTAGTATATCCGTAAAATTTATCTTTGAGCTTTGGGATTAAATCATTATCAATTTCTATAGATCTTAACTCTGCACCCGATTGTAAAATTTCCCAGGTAACAACTCCGTCTCCCGGACCTATTTCTATTACAAAATCTTTGTTTGTTAGTTTGAGCGGATCAACTAGATATTTTACAAATCTGGATCCTTTTAAAAAATTTTGTCCGAATTTCTTCTTAAAAAAATGATTTGACCTCATTACTAAACAGCTTAAATCAATATTATTTAAAAATTATCTCAACACCAATAACGGTGCTTAATCGATATTACTGATTAGTAATTCTAACATGAATCGAAAACTAATTAGTGCCGCTACATAAATCTTTTGGCAATTTGTAAACTTTATAACAATGATATTATATTAATTTGATAGAATAATTTATGCAGATATTTCGAAAAATTCTACAAACAATTTTGATTTTACTACTCATAGGTGTATACGGACTCAGCACTACGAACCCTGTAAACTCAGCGAGTGCAACGGTAGAAAATTATGCAATAGATATTGAACTAAAGAGAGATGATAATGCAAATGTGAAAATTGCAATAGACATAGAAAATATCGACAGAAAAAACGTAATAACTGGCAAGAACATTGTTTTACCTTTCAACAATATTATTAATCTAAACGCTACAATTAATGGGCAACCTGTAGGTTATGAACTCGATAATGAACGTGAAGGATTTTCTTCGGTATCTATAGATTTTGGTGGGCAAGCAATTCGACCTTTTCAAAAAGTGAAGCTTGTATTAAATTTTGATGCGCTTAAGGCAGTCAAATCTCGAGCCGGTGTAAGAACTTTTTTGTTTTATAATAATAATTTTAACTCCAGGAATCAGGGTAATATATCAATTATATATCCAAAAGATTACGGAGACTTAAGTTTTATAAGTGCAAGACAGTTAGATCCAACTAACCAAGGCAGCGATAAAACAAAATTAGTGGTATCCGACAGATCCTCTTTAATGATGATTTGGGGAAATGAATATTTAATAGAAATAGGTAGTAAATTCGAATTCAAACAGTCAGATAACCAAAATGGATACTATTTATTGGAGTTAATACATAACTCACCAACGCAGGATGTAAGTTATTCTAGCTTTAAAGGTGCAGACTTGGGAAGCCACGATGAATTGGGCAATACTTTCGCTATGATTAAACTTGATCAAAAGAAGCAATTTGAGTATCGAGCATTAATTAAGAAAAACTCATCTCCTCTTGATTCTTCTTCCTTTAAAACATTTAAGTTTACATTAGATAGCTCGACACCATATGGGGAACGAGTAGTTTCGGAAATCACAAAACGAGTTAATGATCTCGATAAGCTTGAATTAGTTAATGATTTTTTAGTTAACAATTCAGTGCTTTCCCAAACTCAAAAATTCAGTCCTAACACAGCAGAGTTAAGTAATTTCTGGCAATTTATGTCTGATTCTAAACAGATGACATCTTTTGAATATTGCTATGCATTGATATCAGCTGCTGAGTTTTTGGGTCATCAGGGCAGATTTAGCTATGGGTACGTATTATTGGGAAGTAATAAAACACTAACCCCACATGTGTGGTGTGAGTTAAAGGTAGACGACAAAGTTGTACTTGCTGATCCGTATTTAGACAAATTGACTGGCCTGAAATACTTTGGAGTAGAAAGTGATTTAGATCGAGTAAAGTTTGGGATTTGGGAGCCTGAACGTCAGTACCTAAACGGTATGGGATTATTTACCGAAAATAGTTTTATCCAGGAAGCAACAATTCTCGATAATCTAAGCGAACCTGCCGAATCACAGGCAGTTAATTTATTGCTGGAAGCGCCAGCCAAAATAGCTTCTGGTCTAACTTATAATCTAAAATTAACATTCAATAATAAATCATCCAGTTTTATACCGGTTAAAGACATACTCATAAACAATAATTCGCAACTTGGCAAAATGAATTTCTCTGACGTGCTAAAGCCTGCCCTTTTGCCTCAAACAGAGAATGTTTTCGAAATTACCGATATAAGAGAATACAATATCTTCAAAAATGGATTAAATACTCTAAATATAGAGGCAGAACTCGATGATTCATACTATCCAAAACTTTCGACTCAAAGGCAGGTAGATTATTACTTGGATGATAAAGCAATAATTCTTGGTCTGATTGTGACTAATTTAGTATTATTTGTTGCTGTGTTTACAATTTGGAAGATCTTTACCAAAAGATCATATTACTATTAATGGAAAAATACCTTAGAGTTTATAAACCAGTAGGCCTAACTCCGCTGGAACTTATCAATAAAATTAAAAAAGAAAGACAGGACTTGTTGGATACCAAAATGGCATATGCAGGCCGATTAGATCCTATGGCGCATGGTGAAATGATTATTTTGTTGGGAGATGAATGCAAAAATAGAGATCATTACCAGGGCTTAGACAAAGAGTACCAGTTTAAAATATTGTTTGGGATAGAGTCAGACACAAACGATATTTTGGGCATATTGAATAGAACCGACGCTTCTCAAAACGATATTCTTTTAAATAATTCTCAAACTCGCAAAATTACGAAGAAGTTCTTGGGCAAAATAGTCCAAGAGTATCCAATTTATTCATCAAAGACTGTACAGGGCAAACCATTGTATTGGTGGGCACGGCATAACAAACTAGATCAAATTTCTATTCCCAAAAAAGAAGTGCAAATTTATAATCTGAACTTTACTCAAAGAGAAACTCTTACAAAATCTGAGCTTTCCGAGTTTGTTTTTTGTAGACTGGATTTAGTTAGGGGCGACTTCAGACAAGGAGAGATTAAAAATAAATGGAAGAGATTTTTATCTGAGTGCTCAAGAGAGCAGTTTACAATTCATACAATCACTTCCAAGGTTTCTTCGGGAACTTATATCAGAACTTTAGTTAAAGATATAGGTGCGTACATAGGAACTAGAGCAATTGCTGTAGATATTTTTAGAGCACAGGTGGATTTGTCTTCGTAAATCCTTACAAATTATTAATTTTCTTCAAAATCTCCCAAAATTTGTAATGCGTTATAATGCGGTTTAATTCTTTCTCTGTAAAATAAAGTTAATAAGGTACCTTTATTATTAAAATTTATTATGAAATTATAGATATTACTAAAAACTGAATGAAAACACGATTAGGAATAATGGCTTATCTAATTTTGATAATGTTGCTAGTACTTACTGTTAATGTTCAAGCTGTTGAGGGCAGCTGGTCAAGCTCAGGAAATGTAATTTACTATAACGATGGTAATGTAGGCGTAGGCACTTCTTCACCTAGAAATAAGTTTGATGTTATGGGTGATGCTGTAATTGGACGATCTGATGGATCATTATTTGTAATCCAGACTCCAGCAACTGAAACAAGGCTATACACTTCAGGTGGCAAACCAATAGTATTCCCTCAAGGAAATATAGGCATAGGTACTACAGTTCCCCAAAATAAATTACATGTAGAAGGAGATGTAATATTTGGACGCAGCGGAGGAACAAATTTATATTTTCAGACTCCTACGACTGATGCAAGAATTTACGCTCAGGGAGGAAAGCCAATATTATTTCCGCAAGGTAATATAGGTATTGGAACTTATTCACCTACACATAGATTGTCAGTTAACGGAACAATCAAAGCGAAAGAGATTATAGTAAGTAACAGTGGCTGGGCAGACTATGTTTTTGAAGATGATTATAAATTAATGTCGATTAAAGATTTAGATGCCTATATTAAAACACATAAACATCTGCCAAACATTCCAAACGCCACAGAGGTAGAAGAAAATGGAGTCCAACTAGGAGAAGTACAAAGATTACAGTTAGAAAAGATAGAAGAGTTAACACTTTATATAATTGAGCTGGAAAAGAGAGTGGAACAATTAGAAGCTAAACTTTAATTAAATTGAAAATTACCTACCTTTATATGAAGTACACAAAATATATTCTGTTAATCTTTTTAATTATCTTTATTATTATAAACTTCGATAAGAGATTTATAAAAGTAATAGCTGAAACTAAAAAAGAGAGCAGTAGTTTGGGGCTAATTACTTATGATGGAGCGTACCTTTGGTGGTATGATGTAACCACGCTTGAGGAAGTAAAAGTTAATGATCAAAAAGTTAATTATGAATACCAAGTACACAGTGAATTATTAAACGATACAAATGCAGGTAAAATACATCGAGCAAGAAATTCTACCTCTAAGTGGACAATGCCGACATCTACTTTTTCTGAAGAGTACATTTATAAAGAAATCGAAAGTCCTTTTGACAAAAAGAGTGTATTATTAATTTATAATGATTATAACAATAAGAGTAGGCTCGAAGTAATAGATGGAGATGTACTAAAATCAATCAACCCAACAGATTTGGATTTCATAGATACAGCATTGCCATTAGGCTGGATAGATAATGATACTATAATTCTTGGGAATTTTATAAAAGAAGTACGTAGTTTTAAAGAGATTTATAGTTATAATATAAATTCTTCAAAAGCTACAAAAGTGAAATTTACTGATGAAAGTGATATCTACTATGACGGTCTAATTACCACAAATCAAATCGGTTATTTTTTAACACATGATCTAGAGCTGCTTAAAGTTGATTTTACTACTAACACTGAATTAATAAGAACAAGTACACAATCTTACTTTATAATAGGGCTTGGAACTATAGATGATGCTAAAAAGATGATAGAAAAACGAAAAGAAAGTATCGAAAAAAGCAAATTTTTTAATATAAATTCAGAGAAAAAAATATTTGATAAAAGTGGAGTTAATTCATTTATGTACTGGCCGGTTCCGGAGAATCACATAGTTGCTTGTGGAATTGGTTGTTATGATGGACATATTGGTATAGATATAGGTGTCAACATTAATGAATCTACGGCTATAAGAGCGGTAGCAAGTGGAGAGGTGATTGCAGTTGTTAACACACAACCCCATGGAAATAACAGAACGACTTCTCCTGCTAATGGGAATTATGTAATAATAAAGCATAATTTTAATGAGCAAGACTTTTATTCAGTTTACCTACATCTTAGTTCAAGTATTTCTGTCATTCAGGGCAGTACTGTTTCAGTGGGAAGTATCGTTGGATATGGGTCTAACTCAGGATATACTTGTGGTTATGATCCAGTAGATACAGATGGTTGTTTAGGTTACCCTGACTCCTATTATCACTTGCACTTCGAAGTCTGGGGTAGTTGTGGTAACGGATCATGCTGGTTAAATCCATATAACGAAGAATTATGGATCAGAGATGGTAACGGTAATATTGTTGACCCTCCTACTAGTAAAGTCAATTGTAATACTAACGATGCTTTAATTTCTGGTTATACACATACACCAGGAAACTCCATGTACTGTAATGGACATAATAGTCTTACTCTACAAGAGAGTACCTTATTAGAGGGTAGCTATTTTAGAGGTTATATTTACTAAAAAATGTACAGAATACTAATATTTATTATCACATTAGCTCTTCTAGGCTTGTTAGGATACCTATATTTGCATAATCAAAATTCTACTGAAGTTAATAATATTGGAAAAGATCAAATAATCAACCAGCAAGTTGTTCAAAACAACTGTGCAACGAAAAAGTTAATAACTCAGGATTTTCCCGCATGGTCACTACTGGTAGATTGCATGTGGGAAGATTCGGTACAGCAAGAGGAACAATTACAAATACAAGTTAAAAATAAAGAAAGTCAAGCTTTAATGCAATTAAAATTCAGTATGCTTGAAGGATATGGCTCAAATTCACTTTGCTACAACGATGAATATGAGTATATTTCAGATCAAATAGTTAGAATTAGTAAAGGAGATGGTAGCTATGTTTATGCTCTCAAGGAACTAGGTTTTGCTCCAAATGGCACAGCTTTATACTATTCTATTAAAAGTGATGGATTTTATCCCGAAGATGAAGATTTTAATTATTGTATCAGTGTAAGCCCTTCCTTTACTACAACAACATCTGACTCTACTAGACCGATCGGATTTATCTACATAGACATTACTAACGTAGAAAAAGATGAGGTATCGAAAATAGATGAAATAATTTTAAATATGACCTACTAAGGAGTTGAATTAATACTAAGATTATATTTATTAACGTTAATTATGAAAAAATACGCAATAATATTTCTTATAATTCTGCTTTCTGCGCTTTTCTTTTTGACAATACTAATTATATTGAATGATTCTTTCGGCGATAGTAAGGAGTCGAGCTTGAATAACTCTTCATTCGAGAAAAACAATACTACTCAATCGATTTGTCCGGATAAATCATATGTTTACCCAAACTATCCCAACTGGGAAATAACTTTGGATGAATGTGACTGGGTAGCAGATTGGAAAAGTCAAAATATGTTTAGTGCCAAAAATATACAAGACAATTCAGAAATTAATATAAAGTTTACAGTATTACAGGGAGTAGGATTCAATGGTAATTGTTACAATAAAAACTACTCATTTATTAGTTCTGACCTGGTAAGGGTAGAAGAATCTCTAAACAAATTTTCTTATGGCAACAGGGAAGATTTTATTACAAATGAAGATCCAAACTTTCAAGATATTATAGTTGAAGGTAATAATGACTCTAACGCTTCTTATACATATTGTAATAACGTTTTTTTAGGTTTTACTACCCAAACTTTAGACCAGAAAAGAGCTTTAGTAGAAATTAGCGCTGATACTAACAATCCTAATCTAACCGATCAGGTGGTTAAAACTATGAAATATTAGCGATTTCTTAAAATTTTCTTCAAAATCTCCCAAAATTTGTAATGCGTTACAATGTTTTTTCTTCAAATTTTTTGTATAAATGCATTAGATTCTTTTTATAAACGCATTATGAATAATAAATTGCTAAAAGTTTTGTCTGGTGTAGCAGCTTTTTCAGTTATCTTTTCAAATCTATCTCCTCTTCTTGCTTTAGTTAAGGCGGAAGATTCGCAGTACGATTTTAAAGTCGAAAGCATTCAAATTCCAGATAATTTACAACCTGGTCAAGAGCTAGAAATACCAATAAAAATTGAAAATATTGGTACAAGTGCATGGTCAAAAGTGGATGAATATCAAAATCCATTTATGCAAATTAATTATAAATTACAGAACCTTTCAACTAAAGAAATAATAGAAGGAGAACCTACAGATTTGCTAAATGATATACCTCCAATAACCAGCAAACCAGAAAACGTAACACATCCTAATCAAAAATTATTGTTCAAAGCTCCAGCCGAAATAGGTCAATATGAATTAGAGATTTATCTTTACAATAACACTAAGTTAGAGCCAGAAGAAAAGTTTATACAATCAGCAGAAAAACAAAAATTTCAAATTAATTTAAATCCACCTCTAACTCCAGATATAACCGCGCCTCAAGGGACAATAATTATAAATAATGGAGAAGCTCAAACAGATAATGTAAATATAGAAATAAATCTTTCTGCAACAGATCCTAATGTTGAGGGCCAGGTCACGAGTGGTGTTAGCCAGTTTAAGTTGTCTACATATTCAGATTTTGCAGATGTAAATTGGGAAGCTATCACAGGTGATCCACTAAGTAGAACATTGGCACCAGTACCTAGTAATACAACTTATTATGCAAAATTTTTAGATAATGCTGGAAATGAATCAGAAACTTATTTTGCAACTGTAGAATTTATTGCAAGTGCTCCAACAGGAGGTATCAAAATAGATGAGGGCGACACTATGCCTAATTCCGAAGTTGACTTGGAGGAGGTACAAAATTCTAATGTTTCCGTAACTCTAAATGCTAACTCAAATGTTAATGTTACCGAGTATAAATTAGTATATAGTAATCAGTTTTCTATTTTTGGAAGTGAGGTCGATCAACTTTTTAACCAAAATGCCTGGATTACTTTCTCGAACCCTTCTCCAATTGTAGAATTAAGTCAAGAAATTGAATTACCGGATCAAACCAATGCTTACACCTTTTTTGTTAAATATAGAAACGAATTTGGTCAAGAATCTGAAGTTTACTCAAAGTCTATATACTATAAATCTTACAATATAATTCCACTCATTTCTTCAGAAACACTCGACGTACTAATTGGAGGAGAAGACGAGATACATTTTACTGTTAAAAATACAGGACAAGATATTGGATATAATACAACAGTAGAATTGACATTACCCCAAGGATTTGAACTAATTAATACAGACGAGGAAGTTAAGCCATCTTACATTAATATAAATGAACAAGGACTACAGGTACTTCAGTATAAGGCAGTTGCAGATTTACTAGAAAATGAATCTATCAAGATAAAACTAAAAGTTAAGATTGGTGGTGTTGATGAAGGATATAAACTTGGAGATCAGATACAGATCCCAGTGAATATTAAAATGTTTAAGAGAACTGACTTCCAAACAGGTGCTGAAGTTAACCAAAATTTAAACCTTGTTTTTGTTCCTTTCAAAATACGACCACAATCCCAGTCAGGAGAGCAGTTAGTCGGAGAAACTATACAGAACCAAGTAACCATAGAAACAAATTCAGATATACCAGCACAATCTAACGAAGGTTCCAATAATGCAATGGTTGTACAATTTGAGTTAGACAATGGAATTAGCTATGTTGAGGGTAGTCAATCGGTACTAATAAACGGAATTCCTGCCCAGGTAGTTTTTGAAATTATCGAAACTATAAATTCAAATCCCATTCTTGTATGGATGTTTGGAGAAGCAGATGTTAATTCTGTAATTGAACTTTTCTTTAGCACAGAAATAGAAAAAATAGAGCAGGACGGCTCACTTATCCCTAATTTTGTAGAACATGATCAATCCATTCAAAATGATTTATCTGTTACAGGAACATATGCAAATCCAGTCGATCCGGATTGTAATAATGTACCATTATCCTATCCTTCAAACAGTGACTGCATTCCAGACCCTGTAGATTATCAAGTAGAATCAACTCAAGAAATTATCGCGAAATATTTTAAAGTAAATAAATATGTAAGCAAAGTAAATGAACAACCATTCATTTTTCAACGGATTAAGTCGGGAGATATTGTGACTTATGCAGTAGAAATTAAAACCAGCGATTTTTATGATCTTTATTCTATAGAACTAGAGGATATGCTCCCAGATGGTATTAACTATATTGGTGATTTATCTTCAGAAATTATAATTCCAGAGTTAACTCAAAATTCGAAAAGTACAGATGGTACAACAGTACTGACATGGAAATTAGATTCAATTCAATCTTCCAATATCTATCAATTTGAATACAAAGTGCAAGTTAGCGATAAGTATGATTCTAAAGACCTGAATGGCGATCAAAGAATATTTTCTTCGGATCCTTTAGGTTCAACCATCACTTTAAAAGGAATGTGGTTAGATAATGATCCAGCAAACGGAAGTATACGCTCAGGAGTTGCTATCGATACAGACTCTGCAAATCTTTCAGTTCAATCAGTAAAAATTTCCGAAGGAATTAGACTTGCAGGACAAAATGATTTTGTAGACTCTATTGAAGTTAAAATCGGAGATGAAGTTAATGTTAGATCATTGATACAATTTCCAGAGAAGAATCCCACTTTTGATTTTGAATATTATATATATCTTCCGATTGGTACAGAATTAATAGGAAACTTGAGTATTAACAGTTTTGGTAACTTTGAAAAACAACCTACAAATTATCAAACTATTTCGGGTGGATACTATTTTGATCTTGGGAAAATTGATCCCGGCTCAACCTTAGAAATTACATACAACCTAAGAGTTTTAGACGATACTAACTTAAGGCTAACTACCCAGGTAAGAAACTTATTCAGGGCAGATTATAATAACATAGAAGGAGAAAGCATAACTCACAGATCAGACTTGTTGCTTATTATATTAGAACCAAAGTTAGAAGTAACAAAACAAATTCTTTCAGGCTATTTAGCCAGAGGAGAAGAGGCACAACTTAAAACGACTATCAAAAATTCAGGTACTTCTACTGCATACGGAGTTAATATAGCAGACGAAATACCTACAAATGTAAGCTTAAAGACAACTGCAAATCTTTCAGTTACCTCAAATATGGGTAATGTTTTCGAAGCCGTATTTGACTCCGAAAATAATCAATACCTATTAACAAATGTAATTCTGCAAAGTGGCGAAGAAATATCACTTACGTATAGTGTAATTACCAATGAAAATGTTTTGTACGGAGACTTGATTGAATCAAATGTAAATTTAGGAACTTATAGCAACAGATCGGAAACAGACACTTTACCTCCCAGAATTTTCTTGCCAACAAATTATAATTTTAAATGGTATGCAAAAGAGTCATTGCTTTCAACACAATTAAGACTACAAAATTATAATATCTACGAATTGCCAATCGGTCGCAACCAGACATTCAAACTCTTCGCTATAACAAGACCTGTGGGCGAGGCACCAGTATACAATAATCAAATTCGGATAGATTTATCATCACTACAAGAATCAGACAATCCGTTAACGATTAACTCTGTACAACCTTTTGTAAATAACCAGGCGATCGATCTAATGCCAACTTCAATACAAAATAATGTGTATACATTTGAAAACATTAATTTAAATCCAGGCGATGTCCTCAAATTTGATATTAGTATTACAACCCCTAAATTCGTTCCCTTCGATCAATCGTATTCAGTAAACATGTCGGTTATAGGACAAAATAAACTTGGAACAAATATATTCAAAGATGGGTCTGTACGTACAAACAAAGATAGAGACGAAGATGATTCAGATTCAAAAGTACTAATAACAACTAAGCTTGATCAGGTGTCTCCAACAGGGGAAATTAAATTTAGTAATTGTATAGAAACCTGCCAATATATTTTTGCTTCAAATAGCACCTCGGTAGATAAAGTGGAATACTATGGCTGGGATCAAGACAGCGAAATAATTGGCGTAAGATTTACAAATGATTTATCTGAAGACTGGTACACCCCAGAAGAGTATGCACCTTTAGAAGCAGAAGCAATTAGTGCTTTAAATCTTTCAGGAAATTGGAATGCATGGGAGGAAGGTATGTTCGAGCTAGACTTTTTGTTAAAGACAGAAGGAAAGAATTATAAATATATGCAAATAGTCGATTTGTATGGAAACACCTCCACCATTGAAAATTATGTAATTAAAGATACTCAAGCTCCGGACTTTGCTCGAGTTAGCATAAGTCCATTCGAAAATGACTTGAGTAATCCTGAGCTGACAGGTCTTTTGTCTAACTATGTAAATTTTGTGGCTTCAGATTCCATCGAATTAACAGAAGATATATCAGGAGTAGGTGAATTTAGGTACACAGTAGATCCAAACTTGGAAAACTGGAGTACTTGGACAATGGTGCAGGAGGGAGTTAACTCATTTATTTATAACTTTAATCAGCCAGAAGATGAGCAAAATCTAGTTGTTTTTATGCAGATTAGAGACTATGCGGGTAACATTTATACATCACAAAGTTCACAAACTAACCCTATCACCAATGAGTTACTCCCATCAGATATAATTTTCGATACAATTGAATTTACATCAATTAAACCGAAAGTAACTTTAAATCTAAATGAAGGAGCAGAATTTACTAACTTTGATTTAGTAAATCTGGCAATGATAATCTCGGATTACGATATACCTATTAAGAATATAAGGTTTGGCTCAGAAGAATTTTTTGAAGAATGGTTCACTTATCCGGAATCAGGAATCCAACAGTACGTACTACCAGAATCGTGGAATGATGGTACAAAAACTTTATGTGTACAGATTCAAAATGAAGCTGGAGCTATTTCAGAAACAGCCTGTGATTCAATAAAACTCGATACTGGCAAGCCAGTAGGCTCAATCAATATATCAACAGATACAAGCAATGATAATTCAATACCTTCAACAGTCGATGGTAAAGTAAACTTAAGCCTTTTGGCCACTGATCCAGCTCTGTATGATCAGACTGCCGGTTCCGGGGTAGCAGCTTATAGAACATCGCTGATAGGAACAGATCCAATATTGCTATCTCCAGAACAGGAATCTGAAATCTGGAATGATTGGATAATGGTAGATCCATCTGAAGCCCTTAACCAATTAGTAGAATTTGATATTGGCGATAAAGTCGGAAGAACTAATATATATGTACAATATAGAGATAAAGCAGGTAATATATCGTCAATATATACTGATGAAGTAGTTAATAATCCTTATTTCGGAACAGGTAACATTGTAATAGAAAATAATGATTTGTTTACAGATACCAAGTATGTGAATGTAGATTTAAATTTAGAGAACTTTGACAAATCTATAGCGCTAATGAGATTCATACAGATAGATAGCAATAATCAAATTGCACCTGATATTTCTGAAATTCCAGTACCTATATCTAACAACGATCCAAATGCTGATCAAAATGGCTGGACTTATTGGATTGAATATTCAAATAATATTCAGTGGAATTTGAATACACAATTACCATCGTTCATGTCTGGTACAGAGGAGTGTAAAGAACAGTCACAAAGTGAGCGCCAGTGCTATGGACTCAAGAGCATCTTTGTACAATATATGTTTATCAATGGAGAAGTTACAGGAATCTATTCAGATTCTATTGTGTATACCCCAGTGTATGGAATAGAGTATTTTGATTCTCTTAATGAACAGCCATTACAACAGACAGTTCAAGTTCCAGCCAATGCATTAACTCAAGATTCGTTTACTATGAAATTGCGAGCACATAATTTTGGATCTCTAACTTGGAGCTCGCAAGATAACAATCCTGTTCATATTACCTATAAATGGAACAGAATTGGTGGTGGACCTCTGCCATATCCAATTCCAGTAAGTGATCCTAGTTATGGACAGGTACGGGGTAATTTTGTAATACTTCCAAAAAATATTTTCTGGAACGAAACAACAGACGAACTTACCTTAAAAGTTAACACCCCAGTTTTTGAAGGAGAGTATGAATTAATAATAGACACTGTGCACGAAGGGGGTACTTGGTTTAGTACTTTTGGAAATGAGACTCCAACGTTTTTACTAAATATTAGTCAAAATCCTGATAAGCCAATACCATCTCTACCAGAATTCGAAATGCCAGATAATTCAGGTGAAGGTGAGTGGGGAAATGGACCTAAATGTGTATATGGATCAATCTGGAATTATGAAGGAACTGTGCAGAAAGCACCTGACCCGTATTGGGACGAAGATCTCGAGATGATAATAAATCCATATGATGCTCCGTACGTTATATTTATTAACAGTGTAGGATATTACTACGACCCGGGAGAAAGTTGGGATCACTTCATAGGAAAAGAGTTAATAACCACTATCCGATATACTGGATATGAATGTAATTTTGAGATTTTAGCTATACAAGAGAAGCCAAAAACTTGGATTTCTACTTATCTTACTAAAGCTAATCCACTAGCCTACAATGATGTAGTGAGAATAAAAAGAGGCTCATCTCTAACTTTTCAACCTGTATTTCTTAATCAAGGTACCGGGTTATGGTCGAGGGGAGATACTTATCTTAGAATAACAAACATGAATACGTGGACAGGTGGAGCAAGAAAAGAGATGTGGTCTCAATCTGCAGCGCAAGGTGCAGCAGCTAGATTTGAATTTACATTAACTGTTCCAACAGATGCCACTCCTAAATTAAATGAGCTTTGTTTTCAAGTCTGGAAAGATAATGTAACTTGGCAAAAGAGTGACACAAAATGTATTCGGATCCAAGTTGAATATACGGAAGCCGAGCTTAGACAATTTAGATGTGCCCAACCTCAAAGCGTGTTTGACTTACCTCCACAACCAACAGGATCAACAAGAATTCCTAAAAAGATTGGAGAAATAAATCAAAATGATGAAGTTATTATCTTGAGTAGTGAAGTGTTTACAGGAATTGAGTGGATTAGAGTGTATATAGATTCTAACATCCTTAACCTGCCATCAGGCACAATAACTCCAGAAGGCACACCAGTTGATGGTTGGGTAAATAACGCTGATGATTGTTTTAATTTTATTACTAATGTGCCCAATCCTATTGAACAAACAGTGCTACCAGTGGTTCCTAGACCTACAGGAAATGATGCCTACATTATTGCAGTTGATGGTATCGACGTATATTTAGGGCCATCATCCATTTTTCCGGTTATTGATAGAATTGCGTACAACTACCCAATAGAAATTATCGGATATGCCAATGTTGGTGGCTACTTTGATCGCTGGGTAAATATAAAATACCCGGTAGGTTGTTCCGGCACCGAGTGCAAGACCGGCTGGATCCCATGGGGATATGTAGATTACGCTGATGACTTTGTAATGCCAGAAATTGCTATTGATATTACCCCACCATATAAACCAGCGCATGTATGTGCTAGTGGAAAGCAGGCAAGAACAGGACCAGGAAACATTTATCCAGTTATTACAACATTACCTTTTAACTTTAATACATCGCTGTTATATCAATGGAAGGATCAGAATAATATGATCTGGTACCAGATATATGTCAATGGACTTACGGGTGAAACTGGATGGATAGACAGCACTGGAGTGTGCGAAGGATATTATTATCCACCCGAAATGTATGGAGGAGATTACACAGGTAATATTGGAGGTGTTGGAGGAGTAACATTTTTGAATGGTTTGCCATTTTCCAGACCAATAAAAGATTACGAATTGACCGGACGATTTGGCGATCCGAGAAATGGCTATGTGCACGACGGAAGCGATTACGCTTATGGAGAATATAATCAGAATAATGAGCTTTGTGTGACTGGTCCTTTCAATCTTTTTCCTGTTAAGGTATATGCAGCAGCAGAAGGAATGGTAGAAGGAATTAAAGTAGATCAGTATAGAGGTATATATATAGATATACTTCATCCAAATCTCATGAGGACCAGATATTTACACCTTTCACCTACTGGAATTCAAGTTAGTAGGGGACAAAGAGTCAAACGAGGACAATATATAGCTAATGTGGGACTAACTGGTAATACTACAGGATGCCACTTGCATTTCGAAATATGGACTGAATTCACTAATCCAGGAAGCAAGATAGATCCCGAAAGCGTGTTTAATACACCAGCAAATCAAATTATGTTGCTAATCGAGGCATACGAAAAAGATAAATTTGCAGATGTAAATGGTAGATCTTTGTTCGAAGTTCAATGTGGAGTAGTTTTTAGAAGAAATAACGGAGGAATGCTTGATTTGTTAGTAGATATACCTTTTCCACCAGGAGCAGTTTATTACAGTAACTATGATAGAAGTGTAATTCATGTTAGGGGATCCATCTACGATGAATACATAGAACGAGGAGGACCATGTGGAGTATTGGGAGAACCGAGATTGACAGAGGGTAAATCCACACATAGACCAACGGGTAGTAATATAAGTACCTCTGGAGTTTACCAAGATTCTAGTTATACTAAGCCCGAAGAGTACGAAGATTTGATAGGTATTGTAGATAGTAGTTTAAAGCAATGAAAGAAAACAAAAAAATAAAAGCACATAGGATCTTAAAGCTACTAACTGTAGTAGGAGTAATGGGTATTCTTACAATACTATCTACAACCAAACCCCAAGCTCAGAGAATGGAGAAAGCAGGAACAAGTAGCTATGGAACAAGTGGAAACTACCAAAGCTTTGCAAACGGATATATTTATCAAAGTAAACATGGAACATACTCAGTATGGGGAGAGATAAAAGAAATACATAATAAAAATGGAGGAACATGGGGAGTATATGGATTTCCAACAAGTGATAGGTATAAAGAAGGACCAACAGGAAGAGAGTGTCAGAACTTTGAGAATAATCAGAAAATATGTATAGGAGGAGTAGAGATTGAACCTAAATGTAAAGCAAATGAAGTAGAGATGAACGAGAAATGTTATAGTAAGGTTGATAATGATGGGGATGGCTTATCAGATCAATTGGAAGATGAATTGATGAAGATGTATGCGCCAATCATATATTTAAGCAAAGATGATCAGTATAGACTCGGTAATGTGAATAATTATATTATAGATACTGAACTAAGATATATAGATAGATTAGTATGCCATGATGACTATGAAGTAGTAGTTGATGAAGATCTCATAAATGAAAACGATTTAATCAGGAACATAAACTATGAATTTTCATATTTTGATTTATGTAATCTTCAGCTTGTCAATGTAAACAAAACTGTAAGTTCTACCGATAATCCCAAAAAAGATAGTCAAAATGAATTTTTCTTTTTAAAAATTATTGAAGAAGAAACTAAGTATGGACACGACATTACTGAAGTATATGCAAGTGTCTATAAAGGAGATTTTTCTGGTCAAGCAGCCAAGGTATTAGAATACTGGTTCTTTCTGCCATATAACGATCCGCCAGATTCAACCTCTGGAGGTGTACATGAGGGAGATTGGGAACATATTAAAATTTATCTTGATAATAATAATGTACCTTTTGAAAAGAACTCAGTTTATTATTCACAGCATGAAGGAGGTCTCTGGGTAGACTTTGAATACGCCACAAGATATAAAATCTCTGCACTTACTAAAAATAAACCTAAAGTATTGATAGCCAAAGGGACCCATGCAACCTTTCCAAATGTACAAGATCTCAGAAATACAAAATATGCCGAAATATTTGATGAAGAATTTGTTGAAAATGAAAAAGCGATTGACTCACAAGGAATAGTCGTAAATGTTAAACTAAATAGAATCTTTTATAGAGCTATAAATCTGAGTTGGGGCGATACTAGACAAAGTAATTTTATTTGGCCTAATGGTCCATGGACTCCAAAATTCTATTAATTATATGAAATATAAAATTTTAATCGCATCTCTAACATCCTTTATCTTAGAAGTCTTGCTACTCGCAATACTAATTATTCCCGTAAATACATTTTATGTAAATAATATTGAAAAGTATAACTATGATGATTTAAACCAAGGTATACGGATAATGGTGATAGCTATTATTCTTGCTCTATTAATAGCAGTATGGATAACTCACTATATTTTTTTTAGAGAAATTATTTCTGTAAGAATTGTGTACCTTATTGTATCGAATGTATTACTTTCAGTACTTACAATTTACATTATTACCCAAATTTGAGTTAGTTAATATAAAATGATGAAAAAATTTTATAATAGAAAATTTATCATCGCTATTCCAATATTATTCGGTTTTTTTTGGTTGTTGTTTATTAAGGATAATATCTCTAATAGTGTCAACGAAGATAGAGAGTTAAATAAAATTCCAAGTGAAGATGTAGTCATAGATATTAATTCTGCCTTCACTAGTGATTTAGAAAAAATGTTGTTAACTAGCGATAGCTTAACTATTTATAAAAATACCGATACTAGCTTTATAGAAATTCGAGATATAGATCATGACAAAGTTTTCAAGTTTTTGAGATTTAATAATCAATATTACTATTTTTATAATAATCTGTGGTATAAAAATTCTTCAGAATATAATGTTAACTTTTCTCATGAATTTATGGTCGGCAATATATTTGATGTAATTTACGAAAGACCTGAACTAGTAGAAAAATCTCATTATATAACATGTGGAACAGGTTTAAATTGTACTCAATACTACTTCAGTGAGAGATTTAATATACTAATCGATGAGGATACTAAGACTATATATGAATTAACCTATTTAGGAGAAGAGTTTAAAAGTATTTATAATGAAGTCTCTTTACATGTAGCTATACCAGATTCATACATAAACATAAGCAATGAGTATGATGCTAAAGATATATTAAATCGACTTTGCAACAATGTTAGAATACTCAATAAGTACTACATTTGTGAAAGTTCTACATTAAGAATAAAATAATTAGTTTCGATAGTCATAAATTGTTATCTTTATAACTCATAGTAGTTTTGTAGGATTGTTACACGTAAATAGTTTCAAATCTGCTTATGATAAAATCCAAAAATCTCCCAAAATTTGTAATGCATTACAATGCGGGAGCAGAAAAAAAGTAATAAACTCACAGAAGTTAAAGATAGTTTGTGATCAAACACAACATTGATAAAGTAATAATCGTTATCATTATTTACCTAGGTGCATTAGTAATATTAACTTGTTTAAATAGAGTTCAAGCCCAAGAAGCACAAAAAGCAGGAACAAGTAGCTATGGAACAACTGGAAACTA
>CAYMSO010000011.1:0-53275 GCA_964393185.1 uncultured Candidatus Saccharibacteria bacterium
GTTATCGGTTATCGGTTATCGGTTATCGGTTATCGGTTATCGGTTATCGGTTATCTGTCTTTAGAATTGATAACATTATATTTAAATTTAAAAATTTGCTTTCTAATAAGTATTATTTCTTCAAATATTTTATTAACATTTTGCTGCGAAAGTAACGTTAGATCTATACAAATAAGTAATAATGTCTCCAACTCATTTAGTGAACCCATTGCAATATTTAGGAAGTTTGCAAAATCTTTTTTAGTGTTACGTCCTGCACCTTCAGCGATATTTACAGGTACAGAAACAGCAGCTCTCCTTAGCTGAGAGATTAATCCAAATTGCTCCGCCTTAGGCATACTTTGAGAAATATTATAAATCTCTGCAACTAAAGCTCGAGAATTTAGCCAGATTGTTAACTTCTTAAAATCTTGCATCAAATTTTTCTGAAAACTGATAACCGAGGACTGATAACTTATCAGTGGTACCACCTCAATTCCAACACGAAGCGTATTGGCACTTAATTACAGCTATTTCAGGCTTACCTGTCAGGGTCTACTATTTAGCACAGTGTTGTACTAAAGTTCTTCCTGATGCTCAAGAGTGATTGCTCTGTCATTGCATTGCACTAATTTTAGCATAAATGATACTACGCGGTAATCTTTTTATTGTGCATTATTCTTGTAAATCAGGAACTTTGGATTAATGAAGGGACTAAAAATTATAGTACTTCTACAATTTATTTTGGCGCGAGCCATTCTTGGTTTGTTTTTTGTGATTTTCTCTAGACTGATCGTACAATAAGTTTAGGATACTGCCTAATACTTGATTTACTTCAAAAAAAGTTAAAATAGCGTTGCTGTCATTATCCTGTAATCCATATGTAAATTTATTCTCAAAAAGTGTTTTGTGAAGATATGGTGTATTAAAATTAACTTGTATAATAACTTGTCCAGCTATTGATTTAGAGTATTTAAAGCTTAAAACATCGTTTTCGTTAAAAATCAGTTCGTCTATTTTTATAGACATTCGATGATGGTGTGGGCGTTCTTGGCTGACTCCAGAATCAGTTGAACTTATATTTATTTCGCCACTTAAAATGATAGTACCACCTTCGAACTTAATGCTTACTTCACCTTGGTAACAATGTTCAACTTCGTTATCAACTATATTTCTTGCATATTTCTTAGTTCCTTCAAATTTCCCATCTTCTATTTGATGGTATAGGGTTGTAATATTGTTAGGCTGTTCGGCAGTTATATTTTCAAAGTTAGTATTTTTACGATCGCTTTCCATCTCTTAATTTTGTTATCTGAAAATGATAACACTACTATTGGCTTTTTGTAAAAGGAGATTGTACAATCTATGTATGAAAATTAGGACAATATTTATTGGAACAAGTGAATTTGCAGTTCCTATTTTGGATGAATTGTTAAAACAGAATTTTATAGATTTAGTGGCTGTTATAACTCAGCCAGATAGGCCGATAGGAAGAAAACAGGAACTAAATCAATCACCTGTTAAGGAGTATGTGATCAACAATCATCCCGAATTGAAGGTTTTACAGCCAGAAAAAATAAAGAATAGTTATTCTGATATAGTGAATTTTGCAGTTGAACTTATAATAGTAGCTTCTTATGGGCAAATTATTCCCAAACAAATTCTAGGCTATCCCAAATATGGTGTTTTGAATGTTCATGGGTCAATCCTTCCAGAATTAAGAGGGGCTGTACCTATCCAAATGGCAATATTGAACGGGTTTAAAGAAACTGGTGTAACTTTACAAAAAATGGTGTTTGAACTGGACGCAGGTGAGGTCGTAGCTGTACGTGAAACAACTATAAGTTCTATAGAAACCAGTGCATCTTTAACAAGAAAACTTTCCGAGCTTTCTCGATATTTAATTCGTGAAGATTTAGAGCAGTATTTAATAGGAAATATTATATTAGTCCAACAGGATAGCAGCAAAGCTACATACTGCAGCAAAAACGATATTTTAAAAGAAAAAGCCGAAATTAGATTCGACACAGATATTAACTTGGCCGAGCGAATGATTAGGGCTTTTTACCCATGGCCGGTTGCTTGGGTTAGATTAGTAAATGGTAAAGTGCTAAAAATATTCAAAGCATCGATTCATGAAAATGTTAGACACAGCAAGAGCACAAATCAATTATTAACTTTAAAGAAAATAGATAAACAATTGATATTGGAACTACATAATGGAGAGTTGGTTTTAGAGGAGGTTCAGCTAGAAGGGAAGAAGCGAGATATAGGTAAAAATTATTTATGGCTGACTGATAGTCTAATGTAAACTAAGCACTGATTATTTAATTTGAAAATATGATTGATATTGGTATAATCAACTTGTTCTTTTTTAAAGCAACTTAAGTTTATAGGTTTTGCCTAGGCTAAGTTCTAGAGACCGATCGTACATTCCGCGTTAGCTCAACGGTAGAGCAGGAAGCTGTTAACTTCAAGGTTGCTGGTTCGAATCCAGCACGCGGAGTATAAAAAAATGCGGGTAACTTTTAAGGTTGTTGGTACTCTATCTGTCGATAGACAGGGAATCCAATACCTGGAGTATACTATTGGCTTAGTATCTATCTATCAAGTTTGCTGTTATTGTTGTCAAAGAATTTCACATAAAAACTAACATATTATACTTTTATCTATGTCAAAACCCTGGTACAAAAAGTGGTGGGGATTCATTGTCGTAGTTCTACTTTTCTACATCTTCATTCCTTATTATGCTTGGTTTAAATCAAGTTGGTCAACGAATAAGAAGATTTTAGTAACAGTTGCGTGCATTTTATTTGTTGGATTCGCTATGCTTAACTCAAGTGCAAAAGAAAACCAGCGTAAAGAAAAAATAAAGTCAGATCAAACATATGCACTGGAGTTGGTAGAAAAGGCAGAGGATAGTATAAAAAATGATTTAATAAAAGAGGCTAGAGATTACTTAGTTGAGTCTACTTCCCTTTATAAAGACGAAACAGAAAACAAAGCGTTTGTATTACTTTCAGAATTAGATAGCTACGAGTCCGAGGATTACTTAAAGACTACTCTAATGGATTTGCCAAATGAAAAAATTTCAGAATTAGAAGCTGGTACACTTACTATATCTTTATTTTCAAATCCGGATTTAAACAATTTATTTTTGATAAAGCTCAAAAATGCATTGCAATATTTACCTCAATGGAGGGCTGAAGCAGAGGAGAAATTGAGAATTGCAGCAGAGGAAGAAGCAAGAGAAGCAACAGAACAAGCGGCTGCAGAAAGACAGAGAAATATTGAAGCACAGTTTGATGCGTGGGATGGAAACCATCGAAACTTAGAGGAGCTAATAAAATCTTCGATGAATAACCCTGACAGTTATAAACATGTAGAGACTATTTATTGGGATCAAGGAGATCATTTACTTGTATTAACCACTTTTAGAGGTGAAAACGCTTTTGGTGGCACAATCACTAATACTGTAAAGGCTAAAGTTGGTTTAGATGGTACAATTCTTGAGATAATAGAGCAGTATTAGATAAATAATATATTATTTATGATTTCTAAAAAACTAGAAACTTGCTTTTTCTGCCAAAATCCCTCAAACAATCTAACTATAAAGGAGTTTCGATACTGGAATTTAGAACTACATAAAAACCAGGATTATCTTGGTAGGTGTGTTTTAGTTTTAAGAAGACATCTTGTAGACCTGTTCGAGATTTCTGAATTTGAAAGAGAAGAATTATTTTTAACAATGGAGAATATCAAACACGCTTTGATAAACACTTTTAATCCAGATCATTTTAATTATGCTTCATTAGGTAATGAGGAAAGACATTTGCATCTTCATATTATTCCTAGATACTCGAAACCTGTAAAGTTTATGAATAATGTTTTTGTAGATAGAAAATGGGGAAAGAATCCATACCCATACGACAAAACCTTTTTAGCTTCGTCCGAGGTATACTCCAAAATTGTAGAACAGTTGCGTAAGTCATTGATTTAAAGAATACAGTTATCTAGATTTAAGCCAAGGCAGCAGTATCTAGAATAATAATACTAACTATGATATTGACTCATAGCCATACACGGAGTTATAGTCTCTAAACTTAAGTTCTATCAATGGAGTCAGAAGCATTAATACCTGTAGATCGGGATCAGATACCAATAGTAGCCAATTCTCTAGATTTGGGGCATAGATCCGATCTTAATTATTCAAACGTAGAGGTATTGGATCATTTACTGACAAGGACATACGGTATTTTACATGCTAATAACTTTATTCGTAAGATGCAGAAACGTTCTAAAGAAATACCTAATACAACAATAGACGTTTTTGGCATATATGGTTTCGGAAAAAGCCGTCCATCTAAAGGTATGATTGATTTTCTATCCACACTCAAAAACACTACAAATTCGAAACAAGTATTTGACTGGGAGAGTTCAACTTATAGATATAGGCAATTGGGTTACGATAAATTGTTTTACGAAACTAATGCCTATACCTACAAATGCTTATCAGGTGATATAGCTGCAAAGCATGCTATGTTTACTTGTATAGGTATGAGTGTTTATAATTCATGGCTTAATAGTTCTAATATAACAGCGTTATGTATTTATCCGAATTTATTGGGCTATGCCCGATATGATAGAGATATAGGTAAGGAATATTATAGCCGTACTGGTTTTGAGCTAGAATACGTACTACACTACATTCATGAAAAAGAATTTTGCCCTGTTCATCTCGTTGCGGGAGTAGATATAGATTAGGCAAGATCTAACTTATTAATATTGAATTTGCTGATCAGATGTGACCTTAACTGTTTATGGCTTTGCGCTTTTATTGAAAATATCTGCAATTATTTCCTCTAAAGGAATTGACAGAACATCTATATCTACTACTTCAAACTCACTGGAAATCTCTCCTATTAACCGTGGCATTTCTTGTTGTGTTGATTTTAACAAGAAATATTTCTCTCCTTTCTCTGTTATTTCAAAATCTCCAAGTTTTTTAATATCTTCAATTTTAGGTGTTTTATCAAAGTAGAATTTACAATATCTAAACTTTTTGTACTGGCTTGTTAGCCCTTCAATTGAGTTATCGTAAACTTTTTCGCCATTGTTTATAACTACAACTCTGTCGCATACTTTTTCGATATCATCCATGTCATGGCTGGTAAGAAGCATTGTTACTTGGTTATTTTTTTGTATCTCCCTTAAAAATTCGCGGATTTTTTGTTTGGAGATGATATCAAGTCCTATAGTTGGTTCGTCTAGAAAAAGCACTTTGGGTTCATGTAAAATTGCGCCTACAATTTCCATTTTCATTCTTTCGCCAAGGGAGAGTTTTCGAACCTGAGTGTCTAAAAATTTCTCTATACTTAGCAACTTAGTTAACTCACCAAGTCTTTCGACATATTTATCTTTATTAATTTTATATATCTGTCTTAATAAATCAAAACTTTGCTTTGGTGTTAAGTCCCAATTTAATCCGGCCTTATTACCCATAACCAAACCTATTTGCATCAAAAAATCTTTCTTTCTATCAAAAGGGGTATACCCTAGAACTTGTATTTCACCAGAAGTAGGATATATTAAGCCAGTAAGCATTTTTATGGAGGTGGTCTTGCCTGCACCATTTGGACCTAGAAATGCAACAGATTCACATTGGTTAATTTCTAGTGAAATATCCTTCACTGCATCTACTATTTGGTACTGTGGTCGGAATAGATCTTTTAGAAAGTTTCTTTTGATATTCTTTTTAAATTGTTTTTTTAGATTTTTTACCTGGATAACCTTTTTCATATTAAGAAGATGCCGATGAATAAATTTTTAGACAATAATTCCAAAGTTTAATCTCTACAAACAATAACAGTAATACTACAATCAAGTAAATAGTAAGCATTACAATTTCATTTGACTTATTTAACATTACAGAGGTAGCTATTCCAGCACCAATCATAACTGGTATAGCTGTAGAAAAGAATACTTGTAAAGGCCTGCTTAAACCTTCCCAGGGTATTGTTCTTCCAAGTCTATAGTCAAAAACGTAAGAAAAGGATAGTATCCCGTAGCTTTCTCCTATCCAAAAAGCGGGTAGGGTAGTTATGAATTGCAAGAACTGAACACCAATTTGACCCAAAACTACCAGAATGAGTCCTATCAAAACATCCTCTGACTTTAAGCTAAGCTTGCTCCAATCAATTACCAAAGCAACTGTTCCCAAAGAAAATCCTGCATCTTTAATAAAAGTATATATACTTATCCTTTTACTCAGGGTAAAAAATAATGAAGATACAGGTTTTATTAAAATAAGATCAAAGTTGCCAGTATTTATATTTCTGATTAGTTCTAAAAAGCTATTAATTACAAAGGAGCTATTTGTGTAATAACAAAGGTGCGCTATTAATGTAAAAAACAACATCTCGTTTTGTGAATATCCAGCAACTGTATCTACGTTACCATAAACCGCTTCAATAAAAATAATGCTCGCGATCGAAAATCCAATGGTGCCTATAATTCCTGCCCATGTATTTGCCCTGTAAGCCGTTTCAGTCAAAAAAACATACTTAATATTTGCGAAGAGTATTTGTAAATAGTTTTTAAATTCCAATAGCTTCATATTTTTTAAGAGAGTATTTCCAGAGAAAATATACAATTATATTTAGTACTATTGCCCAAATGATTCCTATTATTAAATACTCAAAAGTATTAGAATCTGCTTTTTGGGCAAAAAGTGTATCTATAGGTCTAAATACTAAACTTGGAAAAGGTGTAAGATTTAAGATTTTTTGAGCAGATTCGGTGTAAAAATACAGTGGAACAAATGCCCCCGAAATGACTCTTACTATATATTGAATTAGTAAATTAATGTGATGTGTTTCTACAAGATAAAAAGAAAGTAACCCCACAAAAATGTTGATGGCTAATCCAATAGCAATGGCTAAGAGTAAGAATACGACTGAAAGCAAGATATGCAAAATGGAAGATGGAGGAGTTATTAAAACTGCAATCACAATACTTGCAAAAGCAAACAATAAATTAGAAAGTCTATCACCTAATGTATATGCATAAAGGTATTTAGTAACATTAACTGGTTTTATCAAAATATTATTTAACGTCCCATGTTTAATGTTCTGGCTAATAAATTTTCCAAAATCCAATCTTTCTATCATTATAAAATCCGAAATGGCTGCCACTACTATAAAATAGCTGATCAGTTTTTCGAGAGATACAAGTGATTCATTTTCTTTTATTACTAAGTTCCAAAACATAACCATAAAAACTATTTGCAGAATTCTTTTTAAAATATCGGCTATGAATTCTGATTTATAGGTCATGAACCAAAGAAAGCTGTATTTAGTAACCGAAAGGTAGAGTTTCATAAAGCAAATTATAGCAGAAGAATCAAAGTATTAATTGTCTAAAGTGTAAGATTTATCATAACGTTTTGTTATAATGTGAATAATTTCATTAAAATATATGAGTTATACAATTAGGGAATTTTTGGCACAGCGTGACGAGGCAGCTTTGCCTGATTCTGATTTAAGCTTTTTCTTTAAGTTTATTGTAAACTAATCTTAAAACCATTGGCTTTAGCCAATGGATGGAGATTAGTCTTTTAATTAAGCTTCTTCATTAACAACATAAAACTATGAACTTCAGTTCGTAGTTTTTTATTATTTCTTAAAAAACTTCTCAGCCTCTAAGTACTTGTTCTTTCCCCAGCTTTCTATTATTTCTTTTGTAATTGGAGTGGCCATCTGCCAGGTAAGCATAAATATAGATTTGAAAGTAGAGGTTAGTGCAGTGCTTCGCATATATAACCCCCAAACCTCTTCTCCTTCAGCACAAGTTACTCTAATGGATTCTCCTTTAATCACAAAATCAAGATAGCATTCAAAGATAGTTCCATCAATATATCTGAACTCTCTATTTGCAATGTAATTGGGATCTAACTGATATTGATAAGTTATTACATGTTTTGTCCACGCATTCAGAGGAACTAACTCTTTTGCAATAGTACCAGTTTTCTTTCTTGCTGCAGTTGCGGTTAAAACATCTTTGTTAACATATTCGCTGCCAAACACGTCATGAGGCATTAGTTGCGACCATGAATACATATCTACATTTAGATCTGTATTTTCCATTGTTAGATAAACTTTTTTAGCTCCTTCAATTCCTGGATAGAACTTAAAGTTAGCATTGGCATCTTCTTTATGGAAGATTCCCTTCAGTTCGGGTAGTATTTCGGATATTTCTACTTCAACTTTGTAAGAATCGTCACGTCTTTTTTGAAGAATTTTTCTTAAGATTGAAGGGTTTTTAGCTTTCACTTTCGTCTGCTGTTTTTGAAAACCATCGCTTTGTTCGAGTTCTACCAACTGTTTAAGAGAAAGGCTCATGAGAATATCGTAAACAGTTGTTCTGGGAATTTTTGTAAGTTTAGAAATTTGGAAGGGAGATAATTCGTCTTGTCTTAAACATTCTATATATACTTTGGCTTCGTTTTCGGTTAATCCAAATTTTTTTAGAGGTTTAATAAAATCTTTCATATTATATATACTTATTTCTTAGTCTACAACTGTCGACAGTGTGCGTCAAGTTTGACGGTATATGGAATTTTATCTACAATCTGCTAGAATAATTTCTTAGCATGGGGCCGTAGTTTAATGTAGAATGTTTGCTTCGGCAGAAGGTGTAAGCTCATCGCTTACCGGCTCCACCAAAATATGACAATATCAAAATTCTTCGCGAGTTCAATCAAATCCAGTGGAATTGACACAGTTTTTGGCATTCCTTCTTATGTAGGAATGGGAATTCTTAAGTCATTTGAAGAGGAAGGGTTCAAAATCATCCTTAATTCGCACGAGCAAAACGCTGCACATGCAGCGGAAGGGTACTATTATAAAACTGGGGTGCCCGCTGTAATAAGTTTAGCAATAGGTCCAGGAGTCACGAATGCAATCACAGGAATAGCCAATGCTTATGTTGAGTCGGTACCAATGATAGTAATAGCGGCTAGAGCAGCAAATAGTTTTAGAGGTAGAAACGAGTATCATGCTAATTCAGGTTTAGGTAGAACTCTAGATGAATACACGCTACTTAAATCATGTACTAAAGCTGTATATTATTTAGATAATATTGATAATGCTCAGTCCTTAATTAACGATGCTATAAATACTTGTTTTGGGGGAAGACCAGGACCTATTTTTATATCTATTCCACCCGAACTGCAGGAAAAAGATATATCTATAGATAGTTTCTTTAGTTTAAATAATATTAAAGAGGATAACCAAATTTCCTCGGATTCTCTCAATTTAGTAGCGAAAGAACTTAACAAATCAGAAAGACCGATTTTAGTTCTTGGAAGTCAGATAAGAAATGTAGACAAAGGGAAGATAAGTAAGTTGATGCATTTGGATTGTCCTTATTTTACAACTTATGGGGCTAAAGGGCATGTTCCATTGACAAGCAATTACTTAGGAACAGCTTGGTATTGTAATTCTGAAATAATAACTGATTATGTAAATTCTGCAGATTTGGTTTTGGCTATAGGAGAAGATTTTTCGGCATTTTCTATTAGAGCTTTTGGTTCGGGCTACAATCTAAAAAATAAAAAACTAATACAGATTAATACTTTTCCAGAGGAGATAGGTAGAGTGTTTAATGTTGATATAGGAATTGCTTGTAGTTTGGAAAGTTTTCTTGATGGCTTCAATCCTATCACCAAGTACTGGAAAGTTGATAGTTTGGTAAACTTTAAGAACGGGAATTACTCAACTCTAAGCATTATTAGGTCACTTGCAGATTTGTTACCAGATAATTCAGTATTTTTTGCAGATGTAGGTAATGCAGGTTACGCTTCTATTACGGATTTGTGCTTAAAGAATAATCAAAAGTTCTATACTACTGGTAAGTTTGGTGTTTGCGGTTGGAGTTTGGGTAGTGCATTAGGATACAGCTTTGCGGACAGAAAGAATCCTGTCTTCAGCATTATTGGAGATCTATCTTTGAACATGAATATTGGAGAAATTGCCAGTTTCAGTAAATTGAAGACCAATAATCACATTATTCTATTTAATAACCGATTACCACAGAATATTGCTCAAGACCAAAAAGAAGTTCTTGGCCACACAGTACAGTGCGATATGCCTACTATTGAGTTTTCTAGCATAGCGAAAGCATATGGTCTGAAATTTATTCAAATCAATGACGATACAGATTTGCAGAAATTAGCTGAACTTGATTATAGTAAATCTAATTACTTAGTCGAGGTTAAAGTTGATCCCTATGATTATCCCTTAAGGGATTAAAATGTTGGTGATGTACTTGTGAAACATTAAATAGTAAATACTAATAGATTATTTGATGAATCAAGAAAGCGATTCTCTTTGCATGATACAAAGCCTAACATTCCACTAACAAACTGAACTAAATATAAGTCAACGACATACCAACTACAAATTTCAATTCTAAAATCCAAAAAATATTTTGTCTTATTATCATTTACGATAGAGATAGCTCAACCGTGCCATTTTAAGCTAAAATCATTTATGGATTCTAATATCTATAGTATAGCAACAAAAATACACGCATCCTCTAAATATAGGGGCTTATACTTTAAAACAATAGAAAGAGTTGTGGAAGATAGTTTAAAAAGATACAGTGATCCAAAACTTGCAGAAGCTAAGGCTCGGTTACAACTCCACCAAATTTGGGGAGCTTATTATAAAACAAAAGCAAAGTTCCCAAAATTACTAAAGAATTTTGAAAAAGATTTACAAGAAAGTAAAGCTTTTAAAGAAAGTATACTTCCACTACTAAAAATTCATGCCTCGGTGGATGAAAGATTGAATGAATATGAAACAATATACAATTTTATACTAGAAAATGTAGGTAAAGTTGAGAGTATTTCGGATTATGGATGTGGTTTTAATCCAATATTATTTATGAGTTACTGGAATTCTTATCCTATCAACTATTTGGCATGCGACATAGATAGTGAGGAATTAGATTTTATAGTTAAAATATATAAAATAGCTAAAAAATATGGCTATGTGGATAACTTGGATCTGAAAACACAAGCTTCTGATCTCTATGTGGATAACTTGTTTAAGAGTCAAATTATTTTTTTATTTAAAATAGTCCCAGTTTTGTTGCAGCAATCGCCAGAAAGATTTGCAGAAGTACTCGGTTCACTTGATTGTGAATTCTTGGTTGTCACTTTTCCTATTGAAAGCTTATCTGGAAAAAATAAGGGAATGGAGAAGTTCTATTCAGAGCTATTTGAAAAGTATGTGGATAAGTTGTCTAAGCATAAAAAAATAAGTATTAAGAAGCAGATTTTTTCTAATGAGCTACTTTATATAATTAAGTACAACATAGCAAATTAAGTTACATTTTGTTATTTTATACTATATATGTTTAGTTGAATGCCAAACAATTTAACTATCGATAGAACGTCAAATGGAATAAGTTCTATACCCGATGAGTTCGGACCATGGTTCGCTGATCAATTAGGAATAACTGACAAAATTGATCATATTGCCGAGCAGTTAGGTTCTAGCATAGAAACTTATTTAAAACATAAACTGCAAATACCCTTCGTAGGTCGAGTTTTAAAACCCAATGGTCAAGTTGTTTTGTATGAGATAAGATCGGAGCAGACTAATTCTATTTCCATGAAATTTATAGAAGGTAATTTGAGTTTTACAGGCGAGCTCCTAAATCTTTGGTTAGTTAAATCTAGAGAACATATTGTAGCAATGAAAAATATACTTGCAAAGGTAGATAAAGATTTTACACTTGAATCTATTCCTAATATGTCTCGGGAGGAACTATTTTCTGTATTTATTAATGTTCCTCTGCCTTCTGCCCAACTATGGTTATCGGAGTTGCAAAACTATATTAGTACAAACAATATACCAGAACATAGAATGTTTTCTCTATTTCTAGATTCTATAAACTGCGAACTAATAGGGCTAAATTATGATTTGTTGTATGGAATCAGATTATTTATCTACAATCCTGAATTTTTTTCTGGTACAGATGATCAGCTGCTTAAGAATATATTGGGTGAGTTTACAGAAGAAAATCGGTCAAAACTTGTCGATAGTTTATCCGCCATATTTCTTAAATTATCTATAATACAAATCAAACGAGTTTTTACAACTACTGTATTTGTAAATCGACTAGAAAATTTAGTGCAAAAGCTAGATATTTTTATTCAGCCAAAAGAAGTATGACTAAAAGCTTTCAATCACAATGAATTTGTAATACTATATTTGTATAACTTAATTTTTTAAGTTACTTATATGCTTGATTCTTTTACTAAAGGTCCAGGTGCCTTTAAGAACCTAAGAATTTTCAATCTGATAATGGGATTTCTTCATCTAGTGCAAGCGTTAGCAATGTTAGTTTTAAGTACTGATACCGAAGTTAAGTTGACTACTTCTTTTCTAAGTTCCAAAATTGTTGGAAATAAATTTATAGCAGAAACAGATTTGCAGGAGTTTACAGAAATTTCGCTCGGTCCAGCTGTTGCTGTGTTTTTGTTGCTTTCGGCAATCGCTCACTTTCTTTTAGCTTCTGAAACCTTTAATGATTGGTATAACAGCAATTTAAAGCAAGGTATAAATTATGCAAGGTGGTACGAATATGCGCTAAGCTCATCGGTAATGATAGTAATTATTGCAATACTGTGCGGAATGTACGATGTTCCAAGTCTTATTCTAATTTTCTCTCTTAATGCTTGTATGAATCTTTTTGGATTACTGATGGAGATGCAGAATTTAGGTAAAGAGAGAATTAGCTGGGTTCCTTATGTATTTGGCATTTTTGCCGGAATAGTTCCATGGATTATAATAACTTGGTACTTTGTTTCTGCAGTAACAGGGTTTGAAGGAGAGAATCCAGTACCAGAGTTTGTATACGGAATTTTAATCTCCATTTTTATTTTCTTTAACATTTTTGCCATAAACATGTATCTTCAATATAAAAAGGTGGGACCTTGGCAGAATTATTTATTCGGAGAAGCTGTTTATATAATACTTAGTCTTGTGGCAAAATCTGCGCTTGCATGGCAAGTATTTAGCGGAACTTTAAGATAAATTCATTTTTGCTTTTAAAGCTCCAATAGGGAGTTCTAATATTTTCATGTTTACTATTTTCTTACTATTAATTTCTTCAATCTTTAACTTAAAAAGAGTATTATGGATATAGAAAAAAATAACAATGAAACTTTTGAGGTTACTAAATAAAACATCTTTATTGTATTTGGCAGTGTTTGTGGTGCTTGGATTTTTAGTTGTAGCCAAGATTAACGCTAATACTGGTACAGATCAACAGGATTGTGACGATCAGTTTGGGGTAGGTAACACAACTTACAGTAGCGGAGTATGCTATGCAAATAATCAAACAGGTTGTGACGAAATTTGGGGTTTAAGCAACACTCAATATACATCTACTCTAGGAAATTCTACCAACAGCAATTGTATTGCTATTAATCAGGCTGGATGTAATGCAATATACGGAAGCGGCAACACCACTTATTCATTGGTTAATTCGCAGCACAGATGTATAGCTAGTAGCCAGTCGGGTTGTAATGCACTGTACGGGACAAACAATACTCTTTATCTTACAACTCCAACACCTACAGGCAATCGATGTTTGCCTGTAAATCAGACGGGTTGCAATTCGGTATTTGGAACAGGCAATACGACCTATGCGTTTATAAATAATCAATACTATTGTTTGGCAAATAATCAATCGGGTTGTGATGCTATATATATGTCTGGCAATACTATTTTTGTAAATAATGGCACTCCTCAAAATAGTTATTGTCGACCTGCAAGCCAGCAAGGTTGCGACATTTTTTATGGTGCAGGAAACACTACCTACAATTCAACTTTAACTGAATGTGTAGCGAATAATCAAACGGGCTGCGATAATTTGTTTCCAGGACAAAACAAAGTCTACTCCGGCCAAGGAACAACTAATGCACAAAGATGCGCACCAAAGGCACTTCCCGATACCAGTATAATTTCGGAAAATTCCGAGCTCTTTCTGGGCGGATTCTTGATTTTTATAGGATTGTACATTGTCGTCTTTATGATTAAAAGAAATAAGACAGGTGGTGACAATCGATATAACTATCTTCGACCGTAACTTAAACACTTAGTAAAATAAGACCACTAATTGCAAAAACTATTCCAACAAAAATTTTTGTTGTTATTTCTTCTTTAAGAAATATCCTTGCCAATATTGCTAAGAATATAGGAGAGGTGGCAGTAATGGGAGCTGCAACAGAAGCGTATCCCATGCTATAAGTTTGCCAAAACAAAATCATTGAGATGGCAATTAAAAAAGAACCAAAAATTGAATATTTATAGATCGCGAAATCGTACAATATGTGTTTAAAGTGGTTAAATTTTTGGTTCTCTAGTTTAAGAAATGCTAATGCCACTGGTATTTGAACCAACGCCAAACAAAATAAAAAGGTGCCGGGCGTGCTTTCTTCTAGTGCTTGCTTTGATAGAGTATCAGAAAAACCGACTGCAATAGCTCCAGAAAGAGGCCACAGTATATAAGTCACGTTCTGAATGCTTTTTTTATTTAATTCCTTTGGTACTACGGCTAGAATTATTCCGATTATTGTCAGCAAAATTGCTAAGGTTTCTTGCAAACTTAATAACTCGCTGTTTAATATTCTGGAAAAAATAACTGTGAATATAGAGTAAGTGCTGAACACCGTAACTGTAATCGCTATAGATCCTTTGGTGTAAATGTAGAATATATATGCTTCCGATAAGATAGCGCTTATAATTACTACGGGTAATATATTTAATATTTCAGTTGGATCTAAATCTGTGAGAATTGCAAACGGTATCCAAAGAATTAACCCAAATATTGATTCTAGAAAGAAAGCTACAGAAGAAGGAAAATCTTTAAAACTTTTTTTAAGAAATATTTTTGCACACGCTTGAATAATTGCTGTTAATAATCCATAAATAATCATATCTATACACATTAATAACTTATTGATACGATTCTACATATCTAAGATTTAATAAAGAATTTGTTGTCACATTGATCGGACAGGTGTATATTGTAGGTAGAATGAAGGACTACTTACTAAAGCAACTACAAAACTTTGATTTAGGCCACGATGAGGCATCGATCTATCTTTTTCTTCTAGAAAGACCAAATTCAACTGCACTCAAAATTAGTCGAGATCTAAAGCTGGCACGAACTAAAGTGTACAGAAATCTAGAAAAACTTATTTCTAAAGGTTTTGTGAAAGAAGAAATTAAGGATTACGGAACTAAATTTGTGGCAGAATCATACGAAAAGCTTAATCAATTAATTTTGCAACGTGAGAATAATCTTGCCGAAATTAAAGCTAACGCTCCAATAATTTTCAATCAGCTGGCACAATTACAGCTAGGACAAAAAAGTGAATCGAAGATTCTTCACTATCGTGGTGTAGAGGGACTTAAGCAGGTAACCTGGAATTCTACAAAGCTAAAAAGTGACCTTAGAATTTACGAAATAGAATTGATGCACTCAATGCTAGATTACGAGTTTTCCGAAAAGGCTAGAATTGAATTCACCAAGAGTAAAAGTTATAGAGTATATCAACTTACAAATGTAACTAAGTTTGCTGACTTTACTAACATCAAGGAACATGTAGCGCAATGGGAGGTAAGACATGTACCTAAAAGCGAGTTGAATATTGAATTCGAGGTATTAATCTATAACAACGTCTACTGCATGTACGAGTACAGGGATGAAGATATCTTTATCGTCGAAATTTATAACGCTAAGTTGGCTGATATGCAAAAGCAAATTTTTGACTTTATATGGAGAAATGCAAAACCATTAAAAAAATTAAGTGATTATGGCGCAGCAGAATTAGTCGGTGATCAACCAAAATAGCTAGGAGAATTAGCTCTTTTGTATTGAATATGATCGTAAAGTAAGTAGGTAGTTAGAGATATTCCAGTTATTAGGAAAAATGCTCCTATAAATACAAATTTCCGAGCTTCTGGGCTAATACTTTTAGGCAATATGCTTATTGTCGGCTCGTCTGTCGAAACACCAGCTACCCGCCCTGAATCATCTATTACGTTGCTTGTTTTACTAGCTACTTGATTATTTATTTCGCTTGAAGATGAAGTGTTTTGATAATAGGCAATACCTAGTATTGGTAATGCAAAAAATACCAGAACACTAAACATAATCACCAATGCTTTAGTAGTATCTAATTCTAATTTCAATGGCGGCATTTCTCTAATGTTGTTATACATTTTAACTATCTTTATCTAAATTATATTCTATATTAAATTTTCAAATTTGACTAACACCCCCTTATTTCACACACTTTTGACCCATGTTCTGCGTCAGTCTTTGAATAGTAAGTGTTTCCTTCATCGTCATGAAAAAAGAATAAGTATTCGGTGTTGTTTGGATAGAATGCCGATAAAATAGCATCTATACCAGGATTAGCAATAGGCGTTGGCGGTAGACCAAGATTCTTATAAGAATTATACGGAGAATCTAGGTTAGTATTCAGATTCTCTGAAGTCTGGCCTGTGATATAGCTAATGGTAGAGTCAGCTCCTAGTGATATATCGTTGGCTAGTCTATTGTGAAACACTCCCGAAATTTCTTTCTTATCATCTTTTCCACTTGCTTCGCGTTCTACGATTGAGCCAAGGATTAATGCATCGTAAAAATTAGTTATATTATTTTGTTCTAAAGCTAAAGCTAAAGCTTCTAGATCTATATTATCTTCCACTTTTTCTACAAAAGAGACTAGTATTTTGTCTGCCACTTGCACGGCTGTCCATTCAGGATCAAATTCATAAGTATCTGGATACAAAAATCCTTCTAAAGGTTTTCCTGCTGGTTTATAGGTATCAAGGAATGATTGCACTTTTGGACTGAACTCGTAGTTATCTGGATTTTTTACTATGTAATCAAAGTCAGCTTTGACAAAGCGCGAATCGTTACCCAGATTTTCTTGCAACAATTCCGCAATCTCGAAGGCTCTTAAACCTTCTTTGATTGTGATTCTTATTCCTGGTTTAAACACACCTGCTTCCAAAATAGCTATTATTTCTGGTACATTTTTGTCGGATGGTATTTTGTAAGTACCTACTTTTATATTTGGTTCAATACTTTTTAGCTGTAGATATAACTTTACTGCATTTTGACTTTTTATTAATCCAACCTGTTCCATTCGTTTAGCAACGGTCATAAAAGTTTCCCCTTCAGTTACTGTAATATCGAATACTTTTCCTTCACCTAAATTACTATCGTAAATTGCTCCGTCATACCAGTTTTTTGCATAAAGTACTCCTACAACACATATCATAAAAAAGAATAAAACTATAATAAAAAGTACTTTCAGTTTTGATTTCATAATTTAGATTTTATTTTAATAAGTGAAGCTAAGTTTAGTTAGAAAATGAATCAAGAAAATCTTGTAGAAATATTCTAGCAGCTTCTGCATCTACGAATCGAATATTTTTTCTATTTTTTAAATTTTGCCTGGCCTGTTGAGATGATAAATTTTCGTTTATTGTTTTTATTTTCAGTTCCGGAACCATACTTTGAAGACTGGAGCAGAAGTCCTCTATTTTTTTTTGCATGGGTGTAGCTCCATTCTGGTGATACGGGATGCCTATCACTGTGAGAGAAATATTATGAAGTTTGATTAAGTTAGCTAATTCATGCAGAGTTTGCTCACCTACATTCGTAATCGTTTTGAGTGGCAAAGCAAACAATCTGTCCTCGTCGGAGATAGCAAGTCCGATCTTCTTTGTGCCAAAATCGATTCCTAAAATTTGAGACATATTAGCTAAAATATTTAAATGTTAGTTTTTTGATTTATGAATTTCATTGATAAGCTTTTTCTCTGCATCTTGTAGCCTTTTGACTTCCTTTTCGAGCTGTAAACTTCTTTTTTGTAAAGCTGAGATTTGAACATCTTTTAATTTAATGGCTTCTTTTGAATTGTTTAGTTGTTTTTCTTGCTCAGAAAATTTAAGTTGAGCATCATTAAGTTGTTTAAGTACTAAAGCCATCTTTTCTTTGTCTATTTGAATTTGTTTATTTAATTTTTCGGTGAGTTGAGATTTAGTGTCTAAATCTTTGCGCAAAGTATTGACCTGAATTTCTTTTTGTTTGACTAAAGACTGAAGGTTGGTTATTTCCTGATTTTTTACCTTTATTTCGTTTTGCAGCCTCTGAATTTCTGAATTTGAACTTGGTTTATAGTAATGTTGTGCCATAGAAACAAGTTTATTCATATCTACCCCAGAACCTGGACAATTACTTCTATTGACTGAATTTAATTGATAATGCCCAATTATATGGTCTCGATCTACTTTAATTCCCCATTCCCTGCCTATGGTTCCGATTAATTCGGCCGATGCATTATACATAGCATTCGTCCAGGGCTGTCCTGTAAATCCCTCGTGTTCTATGCCTATTGTGTATAGATTTGGATTAACTCCTGCTTTTAATAAACTCCAGTTAGGGTTATCGACACCTCCTGCGTGCCATGCAGTATCTTCAAGCTTTACAAACTGCCATATTCTTCCATCTTTTCCAACCATATAGTGAGCCGAAACTTGAGAACTTGGATTGTTAAACCAAGCATAGCCACCTTCCAATGTTCCTTCAGCAATATGAATCACAAATGCTTCGGGTTTATATCCTGATCTTCCAGCCCAAAAGTTGATAACTGGTTTAAAAGAAATGTTAGGCATTGCAAAGATTTTGAAAGTTTTATTTTATATTCTTAAATTATACCTTACTTCACATAGAATAGATAAATTTACTAAATCTAGTGCAATGTTCAAATTAATAACTAATCTAATAATAGATTTGGCTTTTCCAAAATTTTGCTATGTTTGTAAGTCAAAGGGAACTTATTTGTGTCCAAAATGTATGCATTCAAAGTGTCAAGTTTGTTTAGTTCAAATTTGCCATGTATGTGGTACTGAAAGTCGTTTAGGATTTGTACATACTGATTGTAGAGAAAAGTCCTATCTTGATGGGCTTCTTTTTGTTGTTAGCTACGATTGGATATGTAAGAATTTAATAAGAGATGGTAAATATGGCTATTATTATGAAATATTTAATGATCTAGGAAAAATTATGGGAGATTATGCAAAAAGCTATAAAGTATTTGATAACGCTATTATTTTACCCGTACCTTTGCATAGCTTTAAGTACAAAAAGCGAGGTTTTAACCAGTCTGCATTACTGGCAAAAAATATTGCTTTGCGTAGAAGTTGCGAAATGTATCAAATCCTAAAAAGAGTGAAACATACAAAATCTCAAGTCTCTCAAGATAAAGCCGGCCGAGAAATTAACTTAAAATCTGCATTCAAGGTAGTTGATTATAAAAACTTGGACTACACTAGGAATGTTATTATTGTAGATGATGTATTCACCACTGGATCCACTTTGAGTGAATGCGCGAAAACTCTCAAAGCTGCAGGCTTTAAGCATGTGTATGGTTTTACTTTTGCAAAAAGAAATTCAAGTTAATTATAAATAATCGGCTAAATAACAATTTTGTGCCATAATGTGCACGGTAAGTTTTTTTTATGGTTAAGAATATAATATTAGATTTTGACAGCACGATTAGTTCTCTGGAGATGCTTGAGATTCTTGCAGAAGTATCTTTGAGAAACAATCCTTCCCAAAATAGGATTTTGAAAAGAATACAAGATATTACCGAGTTAGGTATGAATGGTGAGATATCTTTTGAAGAGTCATTATCTAGCAGACTATCGCTTCTAACTTTGGACCAGCAGGTTATGGAGGATGCCTATGAGATTATTAATCAAAGTATTTCTAAATCTTTTTCCAAGAATATAGGCATACTACAAAAAACATATAATACATTTATTATTTCAGGTGGGTTCATCAATCTTGTAGGACCTGTACTGAAAAATTTTGGCATTAGCGAAAGTAATATATTTGCAAATAATTTAGTCATGCAAAATAATATGTTTGACGGAGTTGATATAAATAATCCGCTTGCGCATCCTGGCGGAAAAGTGGAGGTAATGAAATTATTGAAGCTTAAACCAGAAGAAACAATCAATATTGGTGATGGCATGACTGACTTCGAAATTAGAAAAGAAGGTTATTCAAGTAAATTTATTTACTATAAAGAATTTGTAAGCCGACCAAAAGTAGAAAAACTCGCCGATCAAGTAGTAGACAGCTTTGATGATTTTGCTGCTATATTAAATTCTTGGGTAGAAATGACAAGACTTGATACAGCTAAAGTATAGTATTTAAATATATTTTTAAGTCTACTTGCTTAATGGAAAATAATATATTACTGACATTTACAAGTAAGGCAGGCAATTTAATAACCATTCGGTATCCAAACAAAACTGATGGAGATGATTATCAAAAGTATTTGGAAACTATTGCTAACGAGGGCTCTTTAGCATCACTTGAAGGGAATAAAATTCCTCCGGAAATGATACAAACTTACTTAGACGATATTCTAACAGCAATTAAAGAAAGGAATTCTATAAGACTCTTATGTATTTATCAGGGTTCCATTGTTGGAGATATAGCTGTATCACGTTATAGCAATGATCCTAGCTACAGGCATGTAGGAGTACTGGCAATTAGAATTTCTAAAAACTTTAGAAATCAGGGAATAGGGTATCAATTAATTAAAACAACAAACAATGAGGCTAAAGCAAAATTGGATGGTTTAAAAATTATTTACCTGGAAAATGTGCTTTCTGTGAATAAGGAAGCCATTGCATTGTATTCCAAATTGGGCTTTAAAAGAATTGGAGAAAATCCTTTAATATGTAATTTTAGAGGAGAGTATCTGGATGGAGTTAGAATGTGTAAGTTACTTTAATATATTTCTTGATGAGGCTAAATCAAAAGCTAAAACTACTAAAATATGCTATAATACATTTAGTACATTGACATACCCGGAATAGGAATTATGAGTAATTATTATACCGGGGATGTTAATTCGACATTAACATTTAGAATTTTGGAACAAGCCAGAGTTTGAACAGTTACTCTGCCAAAACAAACGTTCATTGACAATAAACGTCAACGAAGAATCATTCGTAGCTAAGGCTAAGAATGCTTTCAATAATGTTGTAGCTTTCCTTTCAGGATACAACTACAACGTTGTTGCTGCATAACTTAAACCAGCTATACTAGCGAAAAAAACAAGTAGCTAGTCGTTTGTTAACATCTTTTTCTGATGAGAGTTAATAAACGTCCATTTAGTCAGGATACAGTTTTAGGCTTTTGTTTACTGCCTAAAATCAAGAAAAGTCGTAGACACGTAGGTTGGAGTTTTTGCTAGATTTCTTATTCTAACCTATGAACACAAAATCTAGATAAGCTTGTAAATTTCGGAATTTTAAAGTTACTGGACACGGGGATACCCGTCATCTCCACCAAAAGGGCATCGCATTAGCGGTGCTTTTTTTGTCATTACGCAATGTCGCCATAATATAGAATCATGATATAATTACGGAGTTAATTGTATTAAATGATAACGTTTGGGGCTGAGCCTGAAGGACACAAAGAAAAAGTTAAGAATGCTTCTGATCATCAGCTAGCTTATATTAGAGCAATTGCAAGTAATGCTAGACGTCAATACACTTGATGAAAATCAATTTAAAGGTAAATATAAAGACCATCAATTGTATTTAGATTTATTTAATAGGAAATGGAATCAAAAACGAAAATTGAAAAATTAGTAAGTATACAAAACATACGAGTAATTATTGGAAGATCCATAAGTTAACGTAATTGCTTTGTAATCCAGATAAGCTTAAAAAGCTGTATAATGACCCTAGGTCTAAACTCAAAAAATATGGCAATTGCAATTTTCTCGAAAAAAATATCAGAACCTGCAATTAAAAAAATAGAAGAATTAATTTCTAAACCAAGAACAGAAATTAAAATAGCATTTATTTTTACCGCGGCCAAACCTTATATCAAACAAGATATAAAAGAAGTTAAAATCAAGCAGAGAAAAATTCGCAGAGAAATTAAGATTGCTATTCCCGATTGGTTGCAAGAAGATATAGATTTGTTTAATCACCAGGGCTTTCGGCTTAGTTTGATAGACATAGAAGAATACAAAAGCAAAATTAAATTAGCAAAAATACTGGATGAATTTGATGCTATCTATGTTTCTGGCGGCAATTTGTTTTACCTAATGAACGCAATTGAGAGTGTTGATTTTGACGAAATCATTGATTTTTTTATTCAAAAGCGACTTTATATAGGCTCAAGTGCCGGAGCAGTTTGTTTAACTAAAGATATAAATCCATATGATATACTAGACAGTCGAGGCGAGATAGGTGCGAAAATAGATATTGGAATAGGAGTGGTAGATTTTCACCTGCTTGTGCATTGGGAAAATCCGAAATACCAAGAAAAACTAACACGAATTGCAGACTATTATAAAACAAGGAACTATAAAATTTTTTTTATTAAAGATACCGACTCATTATTTGTGAATGATGGTAAAATAGTCAAGATTAGTAGCAATACTTAAATAAATTAAGCTTAATAACTTAACATAATGGGAGATATATTTAATGTACTTTTTTATGAGCCGTTGTATAACGCGCTGGTCATTTTATACAGACTATTTGGCAATAACTTAGGGTTAGCAATTATAGGTATTGCATTTATATCTAGGTTTGTAATGATTCCTCTAACAATCAAGCAGATCAAAATGGCTGAATCCAGTCGCGAGATGAATGATAAGGTCAAAGAACTTAAAAAGAAATACAAGAATGACAAAGAAAAACTACAACAGGAAATGTTAAAGATTCAATCAGAATATTTGCCAGGACAGCTAGCAGGGTGCCTACCTATGATTTTTCAATTAATCTTTTTTATAAATTTGTATAGAGTAATAAGGAATTTGATTGACCAGGGAGCAGATGGTTTTAACAAAGTGGCGTATTCTTTTGTAGATAAATTTCCAACTGATTATCAGATAGATGATACTTTTGTAGATGGTGTATTGGAGTTGAAAAAATCAGCATCAAATTTTGGATTTGGATCTACAGATATAATACCTTATATAATTTTGATCCTTCTTGTGGGAGCATCTCAGTATGGTTCTATGAAGATAATGATGGCCATGAGGAAGGAAAAGAAAGGAGAGAATAAGGAAGAAAAGAAGAAAAAAGAAGATAAGGATGTACCAGAAGACTTTGCCGAGATTCTTCAACAATCAACAAGACAATCTATGATGCTTATGCCAATCTTAATCATGTTCTTGTCCTATTCATTGCCTGCGGGATTAGGTTTGTATTGGATATCCCAGAGTGGTTTTGTTATAATTCAACAGTTTATTGTAGGAAAGATAAAAAAAGACCAGAAAGATGAGGGTGTGGTGAATGTGACTACAAGAGCTAACGATACTGAAAAGGTCCAACACGCCGAAAGATCTGAAGAAGATGCAAAAAGAGCTCAGAAACGAAAAGAGAAGAAGAAGAACAAAAAGAAGAGAAAAAGAAAAACTAAATAATATTTGAATCAAATTATTAATTTACAATTATGAAGCTTAAAGCACAAAAAAGAGAGGTTGTTGGAAAGAAAGTAAAGAACCTGCGAAATGAAGGTCTTGTTCCAGCATCTGTTTATGGACCTGGAAAGGATCCACTAAGTTTACAGTTAGACTTAAAAGAATTTAAGAAAATTTACGATAAAGCAGGAAATAATAAGTTCGTAGACCTAGAAATCGATGGAAGCAAACCTGTTAAAGTTTTGATTAAAGAAGTACAGCAACATCCTGTCAAGGATACTTATTTGAATATAGCGCTGTATAGAATTAATGAAGATAGAAAATTAGTCGTAGATGTGCCTGTAAATTTTGTAGGAGAATCGGTTGTTGAGACTAATAAACTTGGCTTCCTTGTAAGACAAATGGAGACCTTGAAGGTTTATGCATTGCCAAGCGAAATTCCTGCAGAAATTAAAGTTGATGTATCAAAAATATTAGAGCCAGGTGAATCCATTACAGTAGGTGATATAGAGCTACCAGAAGGGGCAACTTGGGATAGTAGCTTAGAACCAACAAATGCAATCATCTATGCTGTTTCTATGCAAAAAGCTGAAGCTGAAGCCGAAGCTGCTCTAGAGTCAGCAGAAGTAGAAGCACCAGCAGAAGGTGAAGAAGCCGCAGAAGAAGTAGCAGAAGGAGGCGAGGCTCAAGCTACAGAAAATAAGGAATAATCAAATTTTATTGACATAAATAATCCCAGATCTTAAAGATCTGGGATTTTGCTATTAGATCCTAGAAATTAAAATTATTTAGTACAACAAGTAGTTTGAACAATAAGCTACATAGACTAGGCAATCTTTAGCTATCTATCTAGGCATTGCAATAAATTATTCCCGACTGTATTATATATTTGAATAGTTTTAATTAAATGCAATCCAATTCCATTCAACAAAATTCTGGATTTGTTCCGCCGTTGTCTACAACATCGCCTGCTCAGACAACTAATCAAGCTGGCGACACATTTTCTTTGGAGATCGAAGTGTTGGAGCAGAAGGTTAGCTCTGCTACTTTACCCGAAGATCTTAAAGCAAGAGCAGTGGGTATGATTCAGCGGCTAAAAAAAATGGCGATAGGGGGAAATTATTCTCAGGAGTTTGAACCTGTTTCTAATTACATAAATTGGATTATTCAAATACCATGGGGAAAATACACTAAAGATAATTTGGATATGCAGCATGCAAAAGAAAGTTTGATTAAGTACCATTATGGATTGGATGCTGTGAAGGGTAGAATAATGGAACACCTAGCTATTATTCATCTTAATGCAAAGAATCAATCTGAATCTATGTCTGCCAATTCTAATCTTTCGGACGACATGAAAAAACTTCAAGGTAATTCGTCGCACGCACCTGTTTTGTGTTTTGTTGGAATTCAAGGTGTGGGAAAAACTTCTATGGCCAAGTCTATAGCCATAGCTCTAAATCGACCTTTTATAAGAATAGCACTTGGTGGTTTGGGATCTGTTACAGAATTGCGAGGAAGGAGCAGAGGTACAGTAGATGCCGAACCAGGCCAGATAATAAAAGCGTTAATCAGAACTCAATCTATGAATCCGTTAATCTTGCTTGACGAGATAGATAAAGTAAGTAGTGATACAGGATTAAGAGCGGACGTTATGGCAGCTTTACTCGAAATTCTGGACCCCGAACAAAATTCCACGTTTATGGATAAATATTTAGATTATCCTGTAGATTTATCTAAAGCAATGTTTATAACCACAGCAAACAATCTTGGAGGAATTTCCGCAGCTCTACTAGATCGTTTAGAAGTTATTCGTTTTGGTAGCTATAACGACAACGAAAAACAAGTTATTGCAAGAGATTATTTACTTCCAAAAGTAAGACAGGCGACAGGTCTAACCGAGAACCAATTATCTTTCTCTGAAGATGTATGGCCTCTGGTAATTAGACCGCTAGGATTCGATGCAGGAGTACGTCAATTAGAAAGAACTCTTTCGGAATTGGCACGTAAAGTTGCTCTTCAGATAGTAACTGGTCAAACTAATGGAGTAAAAATAACCACAGAAAATTTTAGGCAATATATTCCAGAAGATATTGGAATTTATTCGTAAATAGTGTTGACTCTTTCCAAGAATAGTAATTAGGTATTGTTGCGCAGAAGTTTTTAGATTATCTAAGTTTACCTAAACAAAATCCTGCCATATCAATAGCAGGATTCTTGTTCAGTGTTTATTGTAGTGCAATTATCCAACTAGATAATTCTTGTAATCTTTATCTTTTCTAATCATTGATTCAATCGAGTTTCTCACAATCTGAGCTTTGTGCATTCTTTTTGTTTGACTAGCCCAGTCTAGATATCTATCTATCTCTGGAGAAATGATTAAAATGAATTTTGTGTCCATCATCTTTTTAGCTAAATCCAAAGCTTTATCGACAACTTGATTGATATTCTTTGCATCATAGTCCATCGAAATCAAATTTTTGAATTTATTCTTCTGAACGTAATCAAATGCGTCATTCTTTCCGGATTGCGATAGCGCAAGGACTATTTTCTTCTCGCTTAATGCTCTTGCTACATCAAAACCTATTTTTAAATCTGGAGCCGAGGCTTCAATAAGAACAATATCGGTGTCTCTAATAAGTTTTTCAGTTCTTTTTGCAGCTTTGTCCGATGATTTTCCTGATGTAGTGTCGACTGTAACATTATGTCCCAATTTTTTTAAATAATTCACTCCCTCTAAAAATGTTTTAATTTTGGATTCCGAGCTGTCCGCTGCATAAGTAACTAAAATTTTCATTTACAGTACAAGTTTAATAATTAAGTTGTTTCAATTTATATAGCAATTATATTATTAAGTTTACTATTATGCAAGAAAAAGAGGATAAGCCAATTGTTGCTGGTTAACGTAAAGATTGATTAATAAAACTACTAGTACGAGTCTTAAGTACTATGGCTAAGGATTTTGTGAACGAGTTATCAATTGATTAACTTCTTGTCAATACTTCTGAAGAATTATAATATGTATTTATTTAATAAAAAACTGCGGACAGAAGTCTATAGTTTATGTTGTTAAGGAAAAAGCTTAATTAGTTTAAAATAAAATTTCTATGAAAGTAAAACCTGGCGTATATAAACACTATAAGGGGAAATTTTATCTGGTTCTTTTTGTAGCTAAACATAGTGAAACACTAGAGGATCTAGTTGTTTATGTAAATCTTTACAAGAACGATACCAGTCAAACATGGGTAAGACCTTTGGCCAATTTTATTGAACAAATAGAAATAGAAGGTAAAAAGTTGAAAAGATTTGAGTACGTAGGTCATAAATAGAAATTTGATAATATATCTTAAGTATAGCGTAAGTATAGAAAAAATAGATTTCCCCGCAAAATTTTTGCTAGTTTTTGTTCGAATTTATCTTCAATTTATACTAGAATGATTAACGAGCACATTTTTTATTATCTGCTATGAAATTTTTTGGAGGTAAAAAAGACAAAGTTGGAAAACAATCAGACGATACCATGCTTGCAATAGATGTTGGAACAGAGTTTGTAAAAGTCGCATTGTTCAGACAGGTAAAGGGTGAGGTGGAAATATTATCTTACGAGAGAGTAAGACAAAAGGAATCTGCAATGCATAGCGCATATATTATTAATCTAGAACAGGTTTTGGATACTGTAGATATTTGTATCGGTTCTGTAGTTCAATCAGCTCAAGATAACCTAGGTCGAAGGTTTTATCCTAGAAAAGTAATAATGGGAATTGCCGGTGAATTAGTTAGAGGAGTTAGTATTTTGGTTGATGTAGAAAGAGAATCTCCTAAATCAACTATCACGAAGGAAGAGGTAGATGGAATAATAGCTAGTGTATCTTCTCATACCTACAATAATACAATTCACGAAATAAGCGAACAGATAGGCTTAGAGCCAAAATTTTTGGAGGAAATAGATATTGCAATTAATAGTGTGTATGTAGATGGAGTAAAAACATCCAATCCTGTAGGTTTGAAGGGAACAGAGTTAACCTATAGAGTATTTTCGACCTTTGCTCCACGTGTTCATTACAGTTCTATTCAGTCTGTTGCCAAAAATCTTGGATTAGAATTATCAAAAGTTGTTGTTCAACCTTACGCATTGGCAACATCAATAAATAGCAAACTGGGTAACGATAATAGTTGTATTATTGTGGATGTGGGGGGTGGGACTACAGATGTAGCTGTTGTAAAAAATGGGGATGTTTTAGGTACAAAAATGTTCGCAGTAGGGGGTAGATCTTTTACCAAACGTATTCAGAAAGAATTGAATCTCAGTTTTTCTGAGGCAGAGAGCAAAAAAATAGATTACTCATTGCAAAAGCTCTTGCAGGATGAAATTACTAAAATTAGACCAGGTTTGCTACATGATTTGGAAGTTTGGATTAATTGTTTAGAAGTAGCTCTTGAAGATTTTGACGAAGTGGATGAATATCCACCGTTAATTTACATATGTGGTGGTGGTGCATTGCTTCCTGGGTTAAAAGAAGCAGTTATGGAGTTTGCATGGAGTAAGCATTTAAATTTTAAAAAACATCCCAAGGTAGAATTTGTTTTTCCAAACAAAATAAAAGATGTTGTTGATCTGACTAAATCAGCTACAGAGCCTATGGATGTAACTCCACTTGCACTTGCAAGATCAGTACTTGATATTAGAAAGGAAAAATAATATGTCGTCGATCATTTCTGCAAAAAAATATTTTGTCGATCCTTCTCAGGAATTAAGTTTCCTTGTAGAAGATATAATTAACTCAAAAGAAGAAAGAATAATATTAGTTATTCCCGAAAATTCTCTAATTTTTTCGAGTATAGTTAGTCTTAAGGTACTCTACAGGCTACTAAATAAGGCTAAAAAACTTTTGATTATTGTAACGGAAGATAAATTCGGAATCTCGGCAGCACAAAAGGTAGGTTACTTGGTTGTTAACAAACTCAGTCAGATAGACGAAGAGCTATGGGATATTGCCAAAAATAAACAGATTGACTTTCTGGCAAAATTAGAAAGAGATTTTAAAGATGGAAATCCTATAATAAAAGAAGAATCAAAAGATCAAGAGCAGGAGCCCGAGGCAGATCTTCACTTGGAATTCGAAGAATCTGAATTGTTACAAACAGAGTCTAATACTAATAGTGAAGTTGCAGAAGAGGATGTTTTAGAAAAATCTGAATTTGAAAAACATACGTTAGAAGCTGTGGCGGAAGAAGACACAGATACAAGCCCAGTAGATGTTAATAAAGAGAATAAAGAAGAAGTAGATAATGAATATGCATCTCTAGGATTTAAATCTATACCAACGAAAAAAGATAATACCAAAATCGTTACTAAGGGAAATATAAAATTGTTGGTAGGAGGTGATATCAGATTAGTAAAAAAAAATGATAAAATAGGAGATATTTCTAATTCAACAGAAGATAATGATTTTATGACTAACTCAAATACAAGATTCACAAGCTTTACCGGAAAAGACTTGACTAAAGATGTGATAGCCAACAAAAAAGATAATTTTTTTAGTAAGTTATTTAAACGAAAGCCCAAAAGTTCTGAAGAAAAATTAACAAATGTATCTCTGGGTGCGAGTACCAAGGGAAGATATAATAAAGTGAAAATAGGTACGGCAATTGTAGCTATAATTTCGATTGCTCTTGTCCTAGGTACGTACTTTGCCATTAAAAGTATGGCAAGTGCAAGTATTACTGTAGAATTTGAAAAATCCGATGTCAATGTTAGTAAAACAATTCAGGCAAAAGGATTAACTGATGCTGAGTATCAGACAGCAGAAATAGACTTTACGAATTTAATTGTACCGGCAAAAATTTTGAGTCAAAGTAACCTTAGTGCCTCTAGAAGTGCTGATGCAACCGGGGTTGGAAAAAGAGGGAACAAGGCTAATGGTTTTATAGACATCTATAACACTAAAACTCAAGAAATATCTTTGGCCCAAGGGACGCTTGTTACCAACACTAATACCAACAAACAATATCGTCTAAAAAGTGCTATAACTCTAACCGCCGCTAAAGTAGGAAGTGATTCTGTCACGACACCTAGTGTAGCTTCTGATGTACCTATAGAAGCAGTAGAGGTAGGACCAGAATACAATATTGAAGATGTAGAGGCCAATAAGATTTTTATTGTGCAAGGTTATGAAAATGTTGATGAAGTATCTGGTAGGCTGTTTAGTGCTGTGACTGGAGGATCAGTGCAAGAATTTAAAACTCCTTCGCAACAAAATGTGGACGCACTAAAAGCTGTGATAGTTCCTGAATTAGAAAAACAGTCAGTAACAAAAATAAAAGATCTGGTTCAGCCTGGTTATTACCTAATTGAACAAAGCATAAAATTTGAAGAAACCAAGCAAACGATTCTCCCAGAGATAGGCGCTGAGGCTACAAATGGAACCTTTACATTAACAATAGAAGGAAAAGTGACGGCAATGATGATTTCGGTAGATCATCTCGAAGAAATAGTGGAGTATACAATTTATGCAGAGCAGGAACAAACTCAAGATGATACCAACCAAGAAGAGGATTCTTCTACTACTCTTGAAGGATTAGAAAAGTTTGTTATAGAAAATGTGAGCAGAGCAGATATGAACTTAACTTTTACAATTTCTACTCAGGGCCAAATTAGCGAAGTTTTAACTGAAGAGCAAATTAAAAATGAACTTAAAGGCAAGAGTATTAAAGAAGCTGAAAACTTTTTTGAAGATAAAGATAATGTAGTAGACTATACTGTAAAATTTAGCCCGAGCTTTGCTCCAAGCTTCCTAAAAAAAGTACCTAATGATACAGGTAAAATAACTGTAAGAGTTAAATAATAAGACATTGACAATATTTTTACTCCTTTGCTAAACTTTAGCAGCTTGGTAGTTTAACTGCTAAGTCTTCGTATATTTTATATTTTAATTTAAAACTTTCTATGGCAGATGTGTCAAAATTACAGCCTGTAGGAGGTTATATCCTTGTAGAACCACATAAAGAAGAAGAGAAAACTGCCTCAGGTTTAATCCTGCAATCTAGTGGTAAGGGAGAAAAACCTCAGAAAGGAAAAATCGTAGCATTAGGTACCGGATTACTTAATGAGTCCGGAAAAGTTGTTCCATTTAACGTAAAGGTAGGGGACACAGTTATTTTCAAAAAATACTCACCAGAAGAAGTAGAACTTGATGGTGAAGAATATTTACTAATGAAAGAGTCAGATATACTGGCTATTGTTAAATAATAAATTAAATTTTTAATTAGTGTATATGGCAAAGCAAGTTACATATAGTGAAGACGCCAGAAAAAAATTAAAAGCCGGCGTAGATAAGCTAGCTAATGCTGTAAGAGTTACATTAGGTCCAAAGGGACGAAATGTAGCTATAGAAAAATCGTATGGTGCACCACATATTACAAAAGACGGTGTATCTATTGCTAAAGAAATTGAGCTTGAAGATAAAATAGAGAATCTTGGAGCAAAAATTGTAATGGAGGCTGCAAGTAAAGCAGCAGATGTTGCTGGAGATGGAACAACAACAGCTGTTGTTTTAACTCAGGCAATTATTACGGAAGGATTTAAAAATGTTACTGCAGGAGCTAATCCAACTGCAATTAAAACAGGAATCGAAAAGGGCGTAGCTAAAGTAGTAGAAGCTTTGAAAAAATCAGCAAAACCCGTAAACGGAAAAGAGGATTATCAAAGAGTTGCTACTATTTCTGCAAATGGTGATACTCAAATTGGAGAAATACTTGCTAATATTTTAGACAAAGTTGGAAGTAACGGAGTAGTAACTGTAGAAGACGGTCAAACTTTCGGTTTAGTAGAAAAATATGTGGAAGGAATGCAGTTCGATAAAGGTTATATTTCTCCTTACTTTGCAGCTGGCTCCGAAGATCAAAAAGTTGTTATCGAAAGACCAACAATAATCATTACAGATAAAAAATTATCTGTTGCAAAAGAATTATTCGAAGCTCTAGAAAAGGTTGTTGCTACAGGAACGAGAGACATTATCATTATTGCAGAAGATGTGGATGGAGACGCACTTGCAAATTTGATCATTAATAAGCTAAAAGGTCATCTAAACGTAGTGGCAGTCAAAGCTCCTGCATTTGGAGATAGAAGAAAAGCAATGCTAGAAGATATTGCAATATTAACCGGTGGAAGCGTGATTACAGAAGATTTGGGTAAAACAATCGAAAATGCAACTCTAGAAGATTTTGGTAAGGCAGATAAGGTTGTTGTTACAAAAGAAGATACCACAATTATCAATGGTCATGGAGAAGCATCAGCAATCAAAACACGAATAGCTCATATTCAGAAAGAAATTGAAAATACTACGTCTGACTACGACAAAGAAAAGCTGCAAGAAAGACTTGCAAAGTTGTCGGGTGGTGTAGCTGTATTAGAAGTAGGTGCAGCTTCAGAAGTTGAGCAAAAAGAAAGAAAAGATAGAATAGATGATGCATTGCAAGCTACAAGAGCAGCCATTGAAGAAGGTGTAGTAGCAGGTGGAGGAATTGCATTGTTAGATGCTGCTAGTATTTTAGACAACATGAAGCTAGACAATGAAGAAGAAATGGTAGGAGTAAGAATCCTAAGAAGAGCATTGGAAGCACCATTTAGACAGATTCTAGATAATGCTGGATTTGAAGCTGCCTCCTTTATTAAAGAGGTTGGCAAGAATAAAGGCTTTGATGCAAGAAAAGGAGAAGTTGTTAATATGCTAGAAGCTGGAATTATCGATCCAGTAAAAGTAACTAGATCGGCAGTAGAAAATGCTGCATCTGTTGCTTCAACATTACTAACCACAGAGGCAGTGGTAAGTGAAATCCCAGAAAAGAAGGATACACATGCTGCTCCAGCAATGGATCCTGGAATGGGAATGATGTAACACCCCTCCGTTTAAGCTGCTCTTAGAGCAACTTAAACACCTCCCCTCTTAGAGAAATCAAAAGAGGGGAGTTTTATTTCGTATTCAATTATAATGGGTTGCATATAAGCTAAAATCATGAAGTTATGAACAAAGCAGAACTATACAAACTACTTAATCAACTAGACCAAGAACTACCCAAAAAAGAATATGAAGGTAATATTGTTTTTGACTACAAAAATTCTTCAACAGAAATCGGACTTTTCGGAAGGGAAAATGCTACTAGTAAAACGTTCAGCTAAAGTAAGATTATTTCCAAATAGATGGTATTTGGTAGCTGGAACATACGACAGGTTAATTTCGCCGGAGGAACTTGCAAAAGAAGAAATGACGTACTCCCCGGAATGCGCTAACGCTTTTCCGGGGTTTCTGCGCTTCGCGCCTCTCATGAGAATTCTTTACTTATATCTACCCCCTTATCGTACCTATTTTGCATGTCTATATATTTCTTTATTCTTTCTTCGTTCATCCCTATTGTTGATACAAAGTAGCCTACACTCCACATTCCTTCTTTCTTTTCATAAATCTGTCGTATGAACTTAAATTTCTTTTGTATTTCTTTACTACTGTAAATTTTCACCTCTCTCACACAATCACTTACCGCATATTTTGGTGGTATCTCCATCAGAATATGTACGTGATCATCTCCTGTATTTATTTTATGTATGTACCAATCTGGATGTTTTCTTAATACTTTATACAAACTCTTTACTAACTCCTCACGTACATATTCCTTAATTATCTTTCTTCTATATTTCGTTGCCCATACTATATGGTAGTTTACCTGATATGTACTGTGATTTAACTTCCGAATTCTCATGGTAACAGCATAGCATACTTAGGCTTCGCCTACCGTATGCTATGCACGCCTCCCCGCATTGCGTCCAAAGCTTCGCATTTCCCTTATGCGGGGTTAGGCGTATCTGTTTTGAAACTTGCAAAAGAAGAAATAAAAAACTACGAACTGAAGTTCATAGTTTTATGTTGTTAATGAAGAAGCTTAATTAAAAGACTAATCTCCATCCATTGGCTAAAGCCAATGGTTTTAAGATTAGTTTACAATAAAGTCGGAACTTAATTTGTTAGTAGACCACAATAACTCAAACATAGAATTAACAAACATACTCCAAAAAGAAGCACAGAACAAAACATGGGTGATTGTTGTTGTTACGATTGAATTAGTCACAATCCCCCGGGAACTAACTCTAAACTGGGAAAACACAGAATATAAATGGGTTATGCTAGACGAGCTCAAAAATTACGATCTGATTCCCGAAATGGAAGAGTATCTAAGCCTTTTAAAGTAGATACTAGTTAGTATAAAAATTTATTAAAAACAAATTTTGCTTTGGACTTCAGATATAATAAAATAATTAAGATGTCTAACTAATCATGCAAGAATACACTATTAATTTTTTTGTCTGGTACTTCCTAAGATTTTTCAAAGCCTATACACTGTTGTTACGAAACAGATTAGTATACATACTTATTTTGACACGAACATTACCAATGTTAACTAATATTTATAGACCGCTGTACGGAGATTCATCTCGAATGGGACGAGTCATTGGAGTTTTTATAAGATTCTGGTGGGTAATCTTTGGTGGAATTGTATCGTTTGTATATATTAGTCCGTTTCTTGCTACTTGGTTAATTCTTATAGCCTTGCCGTTTATTCCAATAATTCAATTAGCCCAATTTATAAGTAGATGAACACATCCGGCCGACAAACAATTGGTAAATTGTCCGATATAGAGCTTTCGATAGATTTTAGTGATCTATTTAAATACAGAGGAGAAAGACAAATAAAAAATTTGATAGAAAAGCAGCTAGGCAGAATAATGTTTTTAGTTTCTTTTGGACTTTTGGTGGGTCCCGTAGCATTCTTAATGCTAGAAGGTAGTTTTGCTCTAAATAAATTAATAAAAGCTGACTCATTAATTTATCTTTTACCGTTTTTTTCTATTTACGGCTTTCTCTACGCTTTTTATCTTACACGTTCAAAAGATAGTTTTAATTTTAATTTAGAACAAAATAATTTAAGAAAAGTAATTCCTTATCTAAAACTACACCAAATTAAAAAACTAGAAATAGACAATTTTTTTGATGAAAGAGTTTTAGAAATTATAGATAAATCTTATTTCGAAGACAGAACTAAATTTATAAACCTTGTTTCGGAGCAATTGTTGTCCGATAGTAGAAATCAGAAATTAATCAAAACTAGACTTGGAATTAACGTTCAAAAATTTACACAAGCAGTAAATCGCTTTTTGCTTACAATCGATACATCATTTGAGCATCATTTTCAAACCTTTTTTCTCAATTGTTTTAAAGAAGCTTTTGCTATGGAAGTAGAAAAAATAGATTCTCAAGTACTTATGCTAATTATGAATAAATATTACTGGAATCAGGTTTTGTGCGATTTTGATGTAACAGATCTAGAAATAGAGGGAATAAAGGAATGGTATAAGAATGAATTAATCAAATTATACTATCAAAAAGCCTGGAAAGTACTATCCAATCTAAAGCCTACAGGTGCAATAAATAGATCTTTTACATCTCGGGTAACACCTCTTTTAGACCAATATGGTACCGATTTTACAGCGCTTGCAGCCAGAGAAAACTTTGTAACCGTTATAGGCAAAGGCAAACTCACCTCCGATGTGATACGAATATTACAGAAAGAAAGTGGTTCAGCAGTACTTATTTTAGGTGAACCTGGAGTCGGCAAAACAAGATTTTTGAAATATCTAGCTACACGAATGGTAGTAGAAGATATGCCAAAAGAACTTCAGGATTTAAGATTGGTGGTAATTGATCTAAATTCAGTAATGACTAAGTCTGCATCTGTTGATTCTTTCAAGCTAAATTTACAAAAACTAATAGAAGAAGTAGTTGTAGCTAAAAATGTGATTCTTTCGTTTGAAGAAATCGGTCAAATTTTCAGTCTTCGAGAAGATGGCAGGCTCGAGGTGATTAATTTGATAGCTAATCTTATAGACAAATATAGATTAAAAATTATTGGAACTGCAAACATAGAAGATTATGCTACCAAAATAAAGCCTGTTAGAGGTTTTGCAGCACTATTCGATGTAGTAGAAATCCCAGAGCCTGATCCTAACTTATCTTTTCAAATATTGATGGATTTTTTGCCAGAGCTGGAACGTGAGTATGGTGTGCAAATTAGAGTTGAAGCTATAAAACGAATAGTTAAATTCGCTCCAAAAATCCTTTACGAAAGGGCAATGCCAGATAAAGGTATAGATTTTCTAGAAGAAGCCTTGCTTAAAGCCAGATCTCGCAGACTCAAATTTTTGGATGAACAACTTATAGACGAAATGTTAAAAGAAAAAATAGGTGTTGATGTTGGTGACATTTCAGATCGAGAAGCGAAGAAACTTGAGGAGCTGGAGCTAGAAATGCATAAAAGGGTGGTGGGTCAGGATTATGCAGTCAACAGCATTGCATCGGCGTTAAGGAGATCAAGAGCTGGAATGATAAGCGGTAAGCGACCTGTTGCATCTTTTCTATTTTATGGTCCTACTGGTGTAGGAAAAACTGAGGTAGCTAAAACATTGGCAGATCTATACTATGGAAGCGAAAGTCTAATGCTAAGATTAGATATGTCGGAATATCAGGAAGAAAAAAATCTTGATCGACTATTGGGCTACACTGACGAAAACGGAAATTTTGTAGGAGGGTATTTAACAGAAGGTATTCGAACCAGACCCTACTCCTTAATATTGCTCGACGAAATCGAGAAGGCAAACCCAAAAGTTCTAGATATTTTTCTGCAAATTCTGGATGATGGCAGACTGACAGATGGCATGGGGCGAATAGTTGATTTTACTAATACTATTATAATTGCTACTTCGAATGCAGCATCAAAAGAAATCGCGAACTACATTGCACAAGGCTATAAATACAATGATGTTCAAAAATTGGTAAAACCTCAACTCAACAGTATATTTAGGATCGAGTTTATGAACAGATTTGATAAAATCATTATGTTTAAGCCTTTGAATCAAATTGAAATCCAACAAATTGCTGATATACTGTTAAAGAAGTTAGATAAGAGTCTAGAAGAAAGAGGAATGTCAATAGCATGGGATCAAAAAACATTGGAGATGCTGGCTCTTCAGGGCTACAATCCAGTGTACGGAGCGCGAGAACTTAGAAGACTTGTTCAGGATGTGATTGAAGATCAACTGGCAAATTTGATAATAACTAAAAAACTTGTTAGCGGAAAAGAAGTTGTATTTAGCGGTTTAAATGTAGTAGAAATTAAATAGTAATTATTATTAAGCCTGTGAAAAATAAATTAATAAAAATTTTTGTTTATACAAGTATAACGATCATAATATTGTTTCTATTGAATTCAAATGTTGTGGCCCAGGATGCCCAAGTTGGTGTTAGGATACCTAATCCATCAAAGTATGATTCTTTGGAAGATTTAGTTTCGGCTGCATCTTCTTTAATTAGACCGGTATTTATTATTACATTTGCTGCAATGTTTCTTTACGGTGCATTTATGATACAAACAGCAAGAGGTAACGACGAACAAATGGCAAATGGCTGGAAAACTATTGGAGCTGCAATAGTTGGTTTTTTTATAGCAGTGTTTGCGCCATCTTTAGCCGATGCAGCTTTAACTCTTGTAGGTGTTGAAGGATTCGGTACAATAGGAACATAATATGAAAAAATTACTGATATTTTTAATAACATTAATTGCCCTGACCGCATTTGGCAACACCGTATATGCACAGGATCCTACAGACTATAATTATCGACCTCCAGGATGCGAAAATACTTATGTCGTAGATGCAAATTGCGTACAGCGAAGATTATTGAATCCTTCTTATGTTTGCCAGGTGAATATTTGCCCAAATGAACAAGGGGAAGAACCACCAGAAGAAGTTGCAAAGTTAATTACTATATTTGGACAAAATTTATATGTTTATTCTTCTAATAAAGTTGCTGCCTTGGTAAATATGTTGTTAATCGGGGTTATGACAGTTATGACAGTAATTGCATTTATTTATGGAGTGTTTGTAGCAGCTGTACAAAGATCCAAATCTACAGAGGCAGGCGAAATTGAAACAGCCAACAAAACTCTACTTAGGTTGATATTGGGATTTGTTTTGGCATGGTCTATAATTGTAGTAATGCAATTTGTATTTAGTATTTTGGGCATAGGTGGACTAACCGATATAACTATATCTAATGACGAAAATCAGGATTCAATAATAATTTCACCAACCAACAATAATAATTTATGAAAAAAACGGTACGAAGACTAATTGTGTTAATAGCTCTGAGTTTTATAACAATTAGCTTGGCTTTTGGGACTAGTATTTATGCTCAATCCAACGAACTACCTGTAGATTCGACAATTGGTGTTAAGGAAATTAAAATTCAAGTTTTTAAACTACCAAGCATAGATGGAGCCGCATCTTATACCATTATTTCTTGGTTAAGTTTTGCTGGGATTATTTTAACAATAGGAATAATTCTATTCTGGGTACTTCTAATTTTGAGAGCGGCATTTGGGGTTTATAAAAAATCTGACGATCCGGAGGGAATGGCAGAAGCTATTACAAAAATGAAATCTCTGTTTATAGGAGTAGCTCTTGCATTCGCGTTTCCGATTGTAATGACTATAATAGGTACAATACTGGGCATTGGAAGTTTTTGGAGCTGGCCAGTCGCATTTCAGGAGTGTAATGGTACAAATCCAAATAATGGTGAAGAATATACTTACTTTTATCAAGCAGTACTTGGGGCACCAGAAGGTTCACAAGATCCAATTCGTTTTGCTTATACGATTTGTAAACTTAGCGATGACTTGCCTTATTAAAAAATCTTTATGAATAAAATTAAAATAGTTCAATTAACATTAGGCATAATTTTCTTGATTATGGGGTTTATAGGTTTCATCCAACCAGTAAAAGCAGAACTTAATGCATGTGATTTTTTGCCATGCAGTGTTAATACTGGACAGGTCGGAGAAAACGAAGCCAATATACTAAATCCGGATTTTTCTCTTAAAAATCTTGTCAAAACAGTCACATCTTTAATATTTATAGTATTTATTTTGGTAGGAGTAGGGATTTTTGTTAAAGCCGCTCTTGCAATAACAAAGAGTGAAGGGGACGAGGCTCAAATAGAAAAAGGATTTACCTCTATAAAGTCTGTATTTTTTGCTGTGGGACTTATAATTGTTGGTATAATAGGGCTAGTTGCAATTGCTGCACTTTTCAGAGCTGGTGGAATCTTTGGAACCCAAATAGAGGATCCAGAGGGATTTAACGTAAAAGATAATGTAAATAAAATTTTGTAGTTCTATTGACTTGATATTCTATAGGCTATATCCTATATTGAATAATATAAAATAGTTAATATTTAATTTGGTTATAAGATGAAAAGAATTCAAAGCTTTTTCATGGTAATGATGACAGCTGTTGTAATGTTCACAACTGCATCGTTTATTTCTCCTACAATTGCATCAGCTCAAGACACCGATGTAAACCTAATCTGTAGAATATTTCCTTTTATCAATCAGATTGAGTTTACCCAAGGTTTGTGCGGTGGCGAAAGTAACTTAAGTGCAATTGGGGAGTTAGTAAGATTTGTATTATCATTAATTTTCATTGCAATTATAGGTATCGCTGTTTTCTACATTATCAAGTCAGCAATTAAATACATTCAATCGGAGGGAGATGAAGGAAAAGTACAAGAATCTCAAAAAGCAATTAAAGCAGTATTCCTGGGGATAGGCGCTTTAATAGTAGGATTGGTAGGATTGATAATTATTTTGGCATTCGTTGGAGCTGATGAAGCCCTACAGCAGGATATTCCCGAAGATTCTAGCATTAATCAGACATTGAATGATTTAACAGGTCTTTAAAGAATAGATCGTCAAAAGTTAAAAAAACCCCGGCACATCCGGGGTTTTTTGTAACGTAAAAAGATATATTAAATAGACTAGGTCAAATCAAGTAAAATTTTTACTGATTAAGAAAGTATTTATTTGAGTTTATAAATAATGTATAGTGATCTTATATTGAATACTAATCAAATGAAAAAAGAAGTGTATATAAAAATAATAACTTTGTTGCTTGCATTTATGATTGTGGGCCTGTCGTTCATGCAAATAACATTAGCTCAAGATGTACCTCCGCAAACTGGAGATGATATTACTATTGGCGCTCCTGCAACTACCGATGATGAAGAAGAGCAAAATAATTCCAATAATAACTCGGGTAATGGAAATAATTCGGGAACTGGAGGCAACAACAGCGGAAGAAGCCCAAATTTACTTTGCAGAATATTTCCATTTATTTATCAAATTGATTTTACAAAAGGACTTTGTGGTACAGAAAGCGACCTTTCTGCGGTGGCAGGATTAGTACAATTCCTTCTTTCTATGATTTTTGTGGGCATTATAGCTATAGCCATCTTCTTTATAATCAAGTCAGCAATTAAATATATTAGATCGGAAGGAGATGAAGGGAAAGTGGAAGAAGCCAAAAAAGCTCTCAAAGCAGTATTTATTGGAATACTCACGCTTATAGGGGGATTAGTTGGTTTGCTAATCGTCATTTCGTTTATAGGAGCCCAAGATGCACTAGATCAGGATATAGAAAATAATTCGAGCATTGGAAAAACATTCAAAGAACTAACCGGAATTTAAAACAGAACCGCCTATTCACCTGAAGCTAGTTCTTACCTTCATTGTCTTAATTCTTGCTTTAGTTTTGTCTTTGCTCTAATCTATATCTAGGTTAATAATTCCCATGAAAATTAGAATTAACAAAAGAATTATTTATACATTTCAAATTGTAAGCATATTTATATTCCTAGCCCTTTCGATACTTGCATTAAAAATAGATGTGAGTGCCCAACTGCAAGGAGATGCGTTTTCTGCGCAGGAAGCCGATAATTACCAGTGTTTTGAGAATGATAGCGATACACCAACTGCACCTGTTAGGAAAGGTAGCGATGGATACTATTATTGTCAGGACGGATCGAGAGCTGTATTTAAACCGCCTAAGTTACAGCAGTTAGAAATATGGTTTGTACGAGTGGTTTATGCTTTGTGGGCATTAATAGGATCATTGTCATTTCTTTACCTGGTTCTTTTGGGGTATAGATATATGATTACTAGAGGAGATGTAACCAAAATAACAGAAATTCGACAGAAGATAATCTATTACATAATCGGTTTTGCGCTAGTATTTTTGGCGGTGCCTATTCTGTCGACCGTATTTAGAGTTATGGGAATAAACAAAGACGTTGATTGTTATGATGTAAGTATGCCAGGGTTTCAGTTCTTTTTTACTGATCTTTGCACAGCCTCAGCTGATGAAGTAGCGGAAAAATGTAGTGTTGCTCCTGGAACAGCTTGTTCTATAGTAGGTCAGAGAGTAACATGTAGGGACGGTGCCGAGATATACACTTACATTTGTAATTCAAATGCAGTCTGGGAACTTAGGTAAGATGATAATCTCTAGTATTAATCTCAAAAAAAATGATCAAACGCAGGAATTTTCTTTGGAAAATTTTTCTGTTGAATACATGTTTGCCAGCCAGATTTTTCTAAGCTTAAAACACCCTTTAGAAACAAAAGATTTCGACGAATTCTTTTTCTTGCTGGAAGACTCTAGCGCTAATCCACCATACTTTATATCAGTTTTTAAAGAATTAAATTCGCAGCAAGTTAATGTTAGTGTTGATGGTACCTCTTTAGAGCCAGAATTACTTTTTCAGGCAATTTCGGAAAAAAGCGGTATAGAAATCAATCAAAAGAATTGGGAAACTAGATTTATAAGTGTTCCTTCAAATGCAGATCTTAGATATATCAAAGAACAAATGGTAAATAGCAATAAACAGATATTAAAAGATACAAATGCAGACATCGATCTGGAAAGAGAAGAGAAGATGATTCAACTAAAAAGCCAAATCGATGTTCTCGAGAAAGAAATTGCTATCTATAAGGATTCTAAAAAAATGAAAGAAGAGGCCCAAAACAAAATAGCCAAGCACGAAGAGGAGTTGAAAGATATTTCGACAAAATTAGAAGATTCAGAATATCTAATTCAAATTATGAATAGGATCAATAGAGAGCTTGCTAAATTTGGTAATCAGCAGCCACCAGACGAAATTATTACCCAAAAAGTTGAACAGCTTAAACAAACAAGAATTAAAAAAGTTATAGAAATATTAAAAACAGTTAAGAATTTTGGCAATATTTTTGTTAGTCATGATCAAACATATAGTAAAGAAGATCAAGTAAATATAAGTATGTTTGTTGCAATGATAATTGTGCAAACCCTTCTGACTACAATCATATATATTGCAACTTCCGACGTAAGAATTATATTTGTTGGTTTTATAGCTTTGCTAATAATATTTTTGGGAATAATATATGCAAAACTAAGCATAGGTAAAGCTCTGAGCCAAGAGCAAACAAATCCTTACAAAGATAAAAATCTGACATTTGATAGATTAATGCAAAAATTTGATAGACAAGAAAATGCCTTCTTTGTAAACGCAGCTTGGATTACTGCATTAAGAAAAGAAAAGCAAACTGTGGAGCAAGTACTACAGAATAGGTTGGAAGGGCAGAGGTATAATGATGTTGTGCTCAAGATCAGCAAGATTAAAAGAGAGATTGCAGAGTTAAAAAGTAATTTAGAAGAAATTGATAAATTCAAAATATCTGCAGAGGAGTATTTAAAAAAGAGAAGAGAACTAGATACATTAAAGGTTGAGCTCGAAATAACTGAAGATGAGCAGAGCGAAGGATTCGAAGATTATGTATCAAAAGTTAACCTGCCATTTTTCGTTTTATCGAACAATACAAATGCATCAGATTGGCTAGAAGAAATGATGATTAAATTTAGCAATAAAGTGCAAATTATTAAATTTTTTGATACTTCTAAGTAGCAGCAATTAGTAATTCCATAAGTCCTATAGTATAATCTTCATATATTAAAATTATATATGCTTGTGTTTAATAACCCTAATAAATTAGGACAAAACAGCGACCACCCTAAGCTCGTTCAGGATGCTTACCAGTCTACTGGTCATCCTGCACAATCTGTTGCTCAGGCTCAACCCGGTGTTAAACAAATGCAATATACTAATCCTTACATGCAGCCTGGAGGCTATTATCAAACCAATATTCCATATACCCAAGTAAATCAACCAAATCAGCCACATCCCAAAATTCTGAAGAAAATGGAGATAAACAAAATTATCCCCAAAAGCTCTGGTAGCTTGTGGACGGGACTTGAATTTAGACCAAGAAATATTGTATTTGCCAATCAAAATCCCGACGAAACTGTTTACATAGTTGTTAGACCACATTGGAGCGTAAATCTTAATTGGATGATTAAAAATTTGTTCTACTCATTATTGCCAATTATTACAGGAGCTGCATTGGCAGTAGCCAATATTAAAATAGACTTTTTAACAATAAAAAGTTTGGTTCTAATACTACTATTTTTTTACTCAATAATTCTAACTAATATTTTCAAAGATTTTTTTGACTGGTTTTTTGATCCATATATTGTTACTGACCAGAGAATCCTTCATTACGAGTTTAACCCATTTTCTTCCTACAAAATTAAAGAAACAGATTTATCGAATATTGAGTATGTAAAAGAGCAGTCAACAGGTTTGATGGCCAATATTTTTGGTTACGGGGATTTGATCATTACTACATCATCGGAGAGGGCCATTTTTGAATTTAAAAAAGTTCCAAATGCAACACAAATAAGAGATATAATATCGGATTTAAAACTAATTGCAAAAAGATATAGCTAGTATGAACGGAAACCTTGGTGATTTAATAACAAAGGAAAATATCGAACTATTTATCAAAATTGTTTTGATAATATTTGGTCTTTTTCATTTTCTTCTTGGTTTTATACTTTATAGAGAAGTTCGAAGAATGAATAATATTTATAAAACACGAAACAGAGGAAATTTTTTGTTTATCAGTAATTTATACATTTTTATTATGTTTACGCTTCTAATACTCTACATTGTATTATAAGCAGTACCCTTCCACAATAATACTAGCCCCACAAGACTTACAACTCATTACATTTCTTTTATAACTTCTGATATACTTTTTTAGTCACTAGTTTTTTATATTTAATTTATGAATATTCGAGCTGAATTTGTATTTGGAAAGCCAAATGATAATCAATGGTCAGATGTATTTGGATTTAGACCAGATAGTCACAAGGACTTTTTTAAGTATGGGGAAATGTACCTGGTCATTAGGATAGGGACAGAAGCGCAGGAATTTCCAATTAAGAATCTTGCCAAAATAATACTTTCAGAACTTCAGCAAGCATATTTTGAAAGAGAAAGCGAAGGATCAGATTCCGCACTGGAGAATCTAGAAGATGCAATCTGGAAAATGAAAGCTAAATTAGAAGTTGTATTAAGCCGTGAGCAGAGAATCATAGAAAAAGGACTTGATTTAGAAATGGCGATAGCTGTTTATATAGATAATGTTGTATATGCTGCAGTTATAGGCGAAAGTAAAATATTCATATTTAGAGATGGTAATTTTGTAGATATATCGGAAGCCTTGGTAGACAATAGAATGTCGGACTTTGTAAGGACAGGAAGTCTAGAGCTCCAAACAGACGATAGAATAGCTCTGCTTACATCAGTAGCAAAAGAAAAGCTAGGAGAAGAAATTGTTCAAGAAGTATTATCTGAATTAGATTGTAAAAAATTAGATGTGTTGAATCAAGTTCCGGGAGCAAGTTGCATGATACTTGCGGAAGATTCGCTTAATTGGAAAGAAATACCAGAGGAGGAGCTTGTAGAACATACAGAAATAATGGAAGAAGTGGAAGAGCAGATCGATGCAGATGAAGAAGCTGTTGTATCTCAAGCACAAAATCTGCAGGATGAGCTTTCTGATGATGAATTTGAAGATCCATTACAACTTGAAGAGGATACAGCTTCCAAGCTTGGGCTAATGGATAGATTGAAGTTGGGCTTAAATACTGCAAAACTTAAGGGAGAAGAGCTTATAACTAGCATCAAGTCAAAAAGAAATGCAGATTCTAAGGCAAAAGCGGAAAGAGCTTTTATCAACACTTCTCTGGAAGACATAGACGAGGAGGATTTTGGCGAAGTTGAGCTAACAGACGATAGCCCAATTAGAAGAAATGTTAAAAATGCCTCTATGGTTGCCGCTTCAAGTGTTCAAAAGATAACAAACAAGGTCAAAACACACTTTAAAGATAATCAAACTACTTATGCGGCCATTATTTCTACTACAGCAACAAGAATTAAGAATTTTTTGATCAAAATTAAAGAAATATTTGAACGTGAAATTATTGGTCGTGATTTGGGAGGTAGAAGGTATATGCTTGATAGAAAAAAGAAAGTTAAAAGAAACAGAATACTCTTTGTGATAATAACACTAGTACTAATAGTGTTTATTTATACTAACGTGCAAAATGCTAGAGAGAATAAGAAAAAGCAAGAAGAACTACAACTTTCCCAGGAAAAACTAGCTGATTTTAATCAAAGATATCAAACGCTTAATTCCAGCGTTCTAAATAGTAATACTCAAACCCCAAGTCAAAAACAAACCACATTAGATGGATTAAATGCTTTGGAACAAGATATCAAAGCTTACGATGCAACCACCTCTCTAAATGATGCAGAACTCGAGGATTTATTAAGCAACATTCAAGTTGCAAAAGATGATTTGTTGTCTATCGAAGGCTTTAGTCAAGCACAGGTTGTTGCAGATGTTGGGGCCCAATTTGCCGATACCCAGCTTACCGACTTGGAGTATTCAGAAGGATCATTATTTGTGTCTGATACAGGACGCAACGTGATTTATAAATTCGCAACCGAGTTGAACAGTCAGCTTCAAGTTCATATTTCCAGTCTTAATAAACCTACTCTACTAGTCAAAAACGCACTTGGAGAAATCATATTCTATGATTCAGATACAGATAGATCTATTGGTAAATTTAATCCTAATCAAACAGAATCAGTTGTCCGATTTGGATCTCTTCCATTATCTGAAGTAGGTGGTGCCAACGAGGTTGGTTTATATGAAAACAACGATGCTTTGTACGAAATACGCCAAGCTAATTCGCAAATCTATAAGAGAGAAAGACAAGGTGATGGTTATAAGAGTGGAGGTGCAGCTTTTAATGCCGAGAATCCTCCTAATTGGAAAAACATACCAGAACTATCTAGGGCAGTCGATATTAGTGTACCTTTCGAGCTGTATGCGTTAATTCAAGGTGTGGGACTACAAAGGTATTTGTCTGGCGGTGATAACACACTAACATTCGACTTATTCAATAACATTCTTCAAAGTGATTATGATTTGATTAGCAATGGAACGTCTTTAGATGTAACTACTAATTATGTGGCTGTAGGAATTCCAACTGCAAAAAGAGTTATGTTGTTTAGCATAGATAATACTAATCCTTCAAAACCATTGAAGTTAGAAAAACAATTTGAATTTAGAGGCTCAGATAACACCTTTAGTGGCCTGCAAGAACTAAAAATAAACGAAACTAACAGAAAAATATTTGTCCTAGACAATGCAAAAGTGCTACGATTAGACTTCTAAAATGATAAGATAGAAGCATGAAAATCTTAGTTAACAATAAAAGAGCATTATCTGATTACATAATTGAAGAAAAGTTGGAAGCAGGAATAGCTCTTGAAGGATGGGAAGTCAAATCTTTAAAACATAGTCACGGTAGTTTAATAGGTGCATTTATTAAACACATTAACGGAGAACTAATCTTGACAGGCTCTTCTATCCCATCGTGGAAAGGGTCCGCAGATCGTATTGCTGAAAAACAAGAAAGAGATAGAAAACTACTACTAAATAAAAGACAAATTTTAACGCTTAGTAAAAAGACGAAAGAACAAGGCTACACAATTATACCCTTAGAATTTTATATTAACGATAAAGGTTTGATAAAATTAACGGTAGCATTGGCAAAAGGTAGGAAGAAATTTGATAAACGTGAAAAACTAAAAAAGCTTGATCAGCAAAGACGAATAGATCAAGAACTAAAGAAGTTTAGATAAAAACCTAGTTTATAATTTAGAGCTCTTGTAGATAATTGTGAGTTCGAATAAATTTATTAGAAACTTGAAATTATATGGATAGTCCAATTGTACAAAATGACCCAAAACTTAAAAAGATTTTGGAGCAGCTGATAAAATTCGGTTTTGAGTTTTATTCTCTAGATGAGGATAAAACTCCGTTGGTCAAGGGACCCAACAACCAGATAGTTCCTATCAACTATGCCATAGAGTTTGTAAATAAGCAGATAGAAATGTATAGATCTCAGCAGCCTAGAGGGTCGTTAGAGGATATGCCTTCGATGCCTGCACCAGAAAGTAGTGCTGCCGAAAGGTCGATAGAAACTTCAATTGAGATTCAAAATGATTCATTAGAAAAGAATCAGGAAAGACAACAGCAGACTATTCAAGTGCCACAGAATGTACAAGTACCACAAAAAGCTCCGCAAATTCAGTTGAGCAAACCAAAAATCAAACCATATGGCGATGGTTTTGAACCTAAATCTTTTGACTCCACAGATATAAATCAAACAATCAAGTTTATCCATAAAAATGCTCAAAAGCCAAATTCGTCTTCACAGAAATGGCTGGCAGAACAATTTAAAAAATTCCTTAAAGAAGCAGGAGTCAAACAGCTTTAGAAAAGAAAATCATAAATGTTACTCGTATCCTAGATTTTAGATTTAAATAACAACACCCTAAACTCCGAATTTGCATGCTCTTAATCCTATTGCAACTCACCCAAGCTAATAATAAAACATCCTTCCAAACTTGGAACTTCCTGCAAACATGATAAAATGATTTTGATGAATAGCTTTTTAAATATAATAGTAACGATAGTTTTTGGCATTCTACTCCTAATAGGATTATTTATAGGAGGGTATTGGATTGTTAAGAAAATTTTAAGAGAAATCAGAGAGCGAATCCTGCTAAGCAAATCTATACATCTTACTTTTTTTGAAGTAAAGCTGCCTCAGCATAACGAAATAGAAATCAAAGCGGCCGAGCAAATGTATACAGGTTTTTTGGGAATTGCAAAAAAACTTGGAAGGCTAGAAGAATTTAAAAGCGCAAAAATATTTGTAAGTCTAGAAATTGTAGCTTTTAAAGAAACAATTAGATTCTTTGTAGTTTGTCCTAAAAAAATTGCCAGTGTTGTAGACAGGCAGATTAATGGTACTTATCCAACAGCAGAGATTAGCCAAGTTAAGGAGTACAATATGTTTCCTGAGAGCGCCAAGGTTGCGTATACAGCGCTCAAATTAAGCAAGGAAAACAGGTTGCCAATACAAACATACGAACAACTTCCGGTAGATTCTGTATCAACCTTAACAGATGTATTCAGCAAGCTGCGATATAACGAATCCGCCATGTTTCAAATGGTCATAACTCCAGCAGGATCAGATTGGCGTAACTCTGCAAAGAAGTATGTTTCGTCTGCAAGAGAAGTAGAAACAGATGAAAATGGCAAGAGAAAGAACAAAAAGGAAAATGACGATACTTTGGAGATGATAGACAGAAAAGCTGCTAAATCCGGATTTTATACAGATGTTAGGTTGGTTGTTTCTGCAGAAACCAAGGAGGAGGCAGATTCTCACCTAACCAATATTGTGAGTACCTTTGATCAATATACAAAAGAAGGTGGTAACAGATTTACAAAAGTTTCTTCCAAGGGGTTAGATAGAATAGTAACAGATATTATCTATAGAATCCCTAGAGAATCAATGATTTTGAACATTGAGGAATTAGCAACCCTTTTCCACTTCCCAAGCAAAAATGTTCAAGCTCCATTTATCCAATGGCTTTTGTCGAAGAAACAACCTGCTCCCGACTACATACCTTCAGAGTTTAAAGAAGGATATATGTATATTGGGAAGAATAAATTCCGAGGAAAAGAAAAGGAAATATTCATGGGGCTAGAAGATAGAATGAGGCATAAGTATGTGATCGGACAGACGGGTTCAGGTAAATCCGGATTTATAGCAGGAATGATGATAAGAGATATAAAAATGGGAAATGGCTGTGCTTTTATCGATCCACATGGAAGTGATGTAGAAAAAATACTTCAACAAATTCCGCCTGAGAGAGTAGAGGATGTTATTTTGTTTGATCCATCAGATATAGAAAGACCTATGGGACTTAATATGTTGGAATTTCTAAGCGATGCACAAAAAACCCTGGCAGTGAACGAAATGCTAAATATATTCAACACCTTGTATGATCTTAAAAAAACAGGTGGTCCTATGTTTGAACAGTACTTTAGATACGGAATTATGCTTCTAGTTTCGGATCCTGAATCGGGCTCTACGCTATTGGAAGTGCCAAAAATCTTTGCCGATGATGGTTATAGAGAATACAAACTGAATAAGTGTAACAATCAAGAAGTAATAGATTTCTGGAGAAAACAAGCAGAAAAAGCCGGAGGCGAAGCATCGCTAAAAAATGTTACACCATACGTAGTTTCTAAGCTGGCAAGCTTTTTAACAAACGATTATGTCAGACCGATTGTAGCACAACAAGAATCTTCTATAAATTTTAGAAAGATTATGGACGAAGGCAAAATATTACTAGTCAAACTATCCAAAGGTAGAATTGGTGAGTTCAACATGAGCTTGTTGGGTATGATTATAGTTTCTAAGATCTTAATCTCCGCATTAGAAAGAGAAGATATACCTGAAAATCAGAGACGACCGTTCTACCTATACATAGATGAATTCCAGAACTTCCTTACAGATGGAGTTAATCAAATCCTGGCCGAGGCTCGTAAATATAGATTGTCGTTAACACTTGCGCACCAGTTTATTGGACAGCTTACCCGAGAAGGCCACGATACAAAGATTCGCGATTCTATTTTTGGTAACGTAGGAAATAAATTTATAGGTCGAGTTGGTCCAGATGATGCCGAATTTCTTCAAAAGCAGTTTGATGGTTATTTTGACATGAATGACTTGATGCAGGCACCAAACTTGAGTTTTTTTGCTAAAATTTTAGTTGATGGAAAACCAGCCACACCGTTTACTGTGAGTGCAATCTATGGGGAATCTCCTTACGATATGTACTCAACTCCAAACTCTCAGCTTGCAGACATAGTCAGACAGGTATCTAGGCTTAAATATGGTAAGGATAAAAATATAGTAGAGAACGAAATAAAACTAAGAGGTAAGTTTATAAAAGAAAAAGAAAAGACAAATGATTTTGGTGGTTTTAATTTTAATCCTACTTTCTAAAAATTTTACAATCTGGAATTTACAGGATTTGGTATTCAGAAAATTATTTCTTAATGTTATACTTTCTGTGCACTTTAAAGTCTAATTAGTTTCGGGAATAGGCCCATAGCTCAGGTGGTTAGAGCGCGGTTCTTATAAAGCCGAGGTCGGTGGTTCGAGCCCACCTGGGCCTATTCCCGAAATTGTACTCCATTCAAGAATCTTGTAGAAGCTCGAAAACTTACACATGTATTATCAACATGTAATTTAGAGTATCTACTTTGATAACTGCCACAACGTCTTGTTGTATAATTAATCTATGACGCCGATTAAAGCTAAAAAGCTTAAGAAAACAAAGTTATTTTTGTTTGCAACATCTGTTCCCGCTGGTTTTCCTAGTCCTGCACATGACTTCATAGAAAAAAAGTTAGACTTAAATGATTACCTTATTAGACATCCCGCTGCCACCTTTTTTGTACGGGTTAAGGGCACCTCTATGATTAATGCCGGAATTTATGACGGCGATATATTAGTAGTAGATCGATCTTTAGAAACCTGCGACGGGGACATTGTGTTAGCAGTGATAGATTCGGAATTTACTGTAAAAAGAGTTCAAAAGAAAGAGGGCAGATTATTTTTATTACCAGAAAACCCACAATATAATCCTATAGAAATAAAACAAGAAGATGATTTTTTGGTATGGGGTGTGGTTACAAATGTTATACACGAATTGCGAAGATGACTGACAAAATATACGCACTGGTCGATTGTAACAACTTTTTCGTTTCCTGCGAAAGACTGTTCGACCCAAAATCGTGGAATAAACCTGCAATGGTTTTGTCGAACAATGATGGTTGTGTAGTTGCGCGATCTCAAGAAGTAAAAGATCTAGGAATACCAATGGGTGTACCCCTCTTTAAAGTGAAAGATATTGTAAAAATCCATAACATAAAAGTTTATTCATGCAATTTTCAACTTTATGGCGATATTTCGGATAGAATAATGAATACCCTGTATGATTATAGCCCCAGCGTAGAAGTTTACTCCATAGACGAAGCGTTTCTTAATTTAAGTCACTTAAAATTATCTCAAGACGCTAGCTATAAAGATCTAGGTAATAATATTATTAAAACAATTCGCAAAAACCTAGGAGTACCCGTATCTGTAGGAATCGCACCGACCAAAACATTAGCTAAGTTAGCCAATGAATTAGCTAAGTTATACAGAAAATTTAATACAACATTTGATCTTACACAACTCTCTACAGAAGAACTAGATAGTGAACTCCAAAAAATACCAATAGGAGAGGTTTGGGGAATAGGGTGGAACAGAACAATACTATTAAATGCTCATGGTATTTATAATGTAAAAGATTTTAAACACGCAGATAGGTTATGGGTCAAAAAACATCTAAGTATTCAAGGCGAAAGAACACAGTTGGAACTACATGGAATTGCATGCTTTGATTTTGAATCAAGTCCTAAACCTAAAAAAGGTATTGCTAGTACAAGATCTTTTGGAAGAGATGTTACTTCTATTAAAGAGCTTAGAGAATCTGTATCAACTCATGCTTCGAATGTTGCCCGGAAACTTCGAGAACAGAACTCCATATGTAGCTACGTTACTGTTCACATTAAAACAAATAAACACAAAGAATATATTGAGCAGTACTCAAACGCTGTTAATGTGTTAATTCCGGAAGCAACAGACGATACTTCAGTAATCATTAAGTATGCTTTAAAAGGTTTGAACCAGATTTTTAAAACAGGCTATCATTACAAAAAAGTTGGTGTTTATGTAACTGGAATTAGACGCAAGGGAGATTATCAAATGACTTTCGACAGTAGTTCTACAAAACCTAAGGATTCGAACCTAATGGAATCAATAGATAGAATCAATCAAAAATACGGTGATTACAAAGTGAGGTATGCAGTTCAAGGCTTTAGACCTACGTGGAAAGTAAAAAGAGAAATGTTTTCTAAAAGATTTACTACAGATTGGAATGAATTACTGGAAGTGAATCTAGATTAAACCTCCGAGGTGTTAGTAATTTTTTCGTTTGGTGTATATTCACCATTAATAATAGCTAGATATTTTTTAGTAGCGGCTAAACTAGTATGCCCAACAATTGCTGCTAGTTTTTCTAAAGCCATTCCGGATTGTAATTGTCTGATTATAAAAGTATTTCTAAAATCATTTACAGTTATTCCAGTTAAATCTGATTCCATAAGAGCTTCGTCAATCATGGCACGAATATTTCTTACATTAATTCTTCTGCCTGTAGAAGTGTAGAAAAGTGGTTTGTTGTGTTTTTTATGAAACTCTTGAATGTAAGCCATCAATGCAAACTTTATTCTATTATTTAAGGGAATTGTACGAGAATATCCTGCTTGTTTTGAATAGATTTCTATAAAATTATCTCCATTCTGGATATGAACATCGTTAAGCATTAATTCTGACAACTCGCTAATCTTGATTCCCGTTTGCAGTAATAGCTCAATCATTGTATATAATTGCATCTTGTCTTGACACAGTTGTCGTATTTTTGTGCAATCCTCGTGGCTCAAAAATCTTTGCTTTCTCTTGCTAAAACTAGGATGTTCTACATTATTTCCGGGATTATTATTGATTAAATTATCTTTTAATAAATAATTAAAAAAACTTCTTAAACTATTTATCCTCCTAGAGATTGTTTTAGAAGAGAGAAGATCAACTTCGGACAGTTTATTTAAATACTTATTAATATCATCTACATTTATCTTAGAGATTTCTATATTAATATTGCTAAGAAAGTCTTTTACGTCGGCTATATAAGCAGTCACTGTGTTATCCGATTTTCTTTTTTTCTGACTAACTAAATATTTTCTAAAATTCTTAATCGCATGCTCAAAATTTTCCATACGGTGATTATAAAATAAAATACCTCTAACTAGAAGTCTGGTATTTTGTTGTAGTTAAATTAAAGTTTTGAGTGAAGGGCTTAAGAAAGCTATGAACTAAATATCTAAGTAATTAATTCTAAATATTATTGTTGCACTATATGATTTCAAGTTTTGTATTCAAAAAATGTCGTTTAAGTATTAGACTGTAAGGAGTATGAAAAAATTAAAATATCTTAAATATCAAATAAGTATTAATTTTCAAAATAATATTAAAGGGATTAAACTTGATGGATTGGGCATAACTATTATCTTAATGTTGGTTGTTGTTTTGCTTGCAATCAATATTATCCGAGTCATTAATAAAGGACGTGAGAATTACAAAGTTTACTTATACGAAAGAAACCAGCTGGAAGATTTGCGTGATACTAATGTTGAATTGTCCTATGAACTGGAATTTGTAAGCTCTGAAGATGCACAAAAACTACTTGCGAGAGATATTTTGGGTGTTGCAGAAAATGGCGAAACCTTATATAGAACAAAAGATTCTACGCAGTACTTTGAAGTAAAGCCTGACCTTATAGAGGTAGAACAAAAAACTAACTATCAAGA
>CAYMSO010000012.1:0-41579 GCA_964393185.1 uncultured Candidatus Saccharibacteria bacterium
GGAGACCGTCCCAATTTTGTCAGTAAGAAAGTGATAGGATATAATACGGGGTTGAATAATTCATAATTAAACCCCTATGAATCTTTTTAAAAAAGACCTAACTGTAAGTTCTGTTCCTCAAGTCTAGTTACCAAACAACGTAAAAGAGGCTCTTCAATAATCTTTCTGTGTAAAGCATGCAAAAAATACTTTTCAATATTAGACACTTGATAGATAAAAGAGCTCCGGCTACTAACAACTTAATTGTAAGCTTTAATTCGCATTTAGAAGCAAGAGTAAGATCTCTTAAGGGATTTGAATCATTTAACTCAGCTGAGCTTTGGCTTAATGCGTATGTAATGAATAGAAGATTATCTAAATTTACTGATTGTAGAGGCAAATTTAAACACTTAAACAAAACTGCACCAATAGCTCACACAGCTATGTATGATGCACAAAATGTTAGTCTATTGAAAAAGGTTAAGTAAACTTTTAAGAGAGTATCTCAACTGACATTTTTGGGACGGTATCTCAACTACGTTGGTGACCCTGCGTGAATCATTTTCGAACTATTTTCAAGAAAGGCTTATTAACTTGGGTAAGTTGATTAAAGATTTAGATATGCTCGCAATTATTCCAAATATTAATGCGTCTATAGAATACAACTAACTAATATGGGTATAAGTGAAAACGACAGAAAAAACGAGGGTAAGCATTTTTCAAGTGAATATCAACCATCAGGTGAATCAAAATCTAAAGGTTGGGAAAGAAGACGGCTTGCAAGAGAATTTATGGATAAAGTATTTGAGATGCAAGAAATGACTATTGAAGATTTTCAGAAAATGGAAAAGGCTATGACTAGAAGTAAACAAAAGTTTACTATCCGTGATTTGATGGCTAAAAACTATGTATCCAATATGATTAAATCCGATAAATTAATGCTTGATTGGTTAGATAGACATATTGGTAAAGCACCACAATTTGATACTAAGTCAGAACAAGAAAATTCTAACAAGTACGATAAAGTGATTGTAGAAATTATAAATACTCATAAGACCTATGATGATAATGGAAATCTTATTGATATACCTTTTGATAAAGATGTTATTGATTAGGTTTGAGATTTGTTAAACTTCGAGGTAAGATAAGTAAATCAATGTTAAATATCAATTCATAAATCTCTATGGCAGTACCTAAATATGATGATTTATTTCAACCCTTATTAGATGCACTTCACCAATTGGGTGGTTCTGGGTCTGTAGAAGAAATTAATGAAAAGGTTGCAGAACTAATTAACCTATCCGAAGAAGATGTAAACGAAATACATAGAGGAACTGCAACAAAACTTGCTTATAGATTGGCTTGGTCTAGAAATTATTTAAAAAATTATGGAATAATTGAAAACTCTGAAAGGGGTGTATGGAGATTAACAATCAAAGGTCAACAAACTAAATCCATAGATAAAAATGATGTGAGAAAGTCTGTCAGAGAAATGTCTAGAAAGCAAGTTAATGTTTCTGATGCAACTGAAAATGGGATAGAACCGAACGAATCATATATGACTTGGGAAGAAGTATTGATTCAAAAGTTAATATCCATATCTCCAGCTTCTTTTGAAAAATTATGCCAGAGAATACTTAGAGAGTCTGGATTTATTCAAGTTGAAGTAACAGGCAAAAGTGGAGATGGAGGTATTGATGGTAAAGGCATACTTAGATTAAATGGATTGCTGAGCTTCCATATTATTTTCCAATGCAAAAGATATACAGGAGCAGTTACATCAAAAGAGATAAGAGATTTTAGGGGGGCAATGCAAGGAAGAGCTGATAAAGGACTATTTATAACTACTGGTACTTTCACAAGAGATGCAAAACAAGAAGCAACTAGAGATGGCGCACCGCCAATAGATTTAATAGATGGGAATTTACTTGCAAATAAATTAAAAGAATTACGACTTGGTGTTGATGTTCGCATACAGGAGGAGGTTAGCATTAACTCGGACTTTTTTGAGCAATATAAATAAAATGGAAAAAGAAACTTATTATACAATTCAAGAAGTATCGGAAATGCTTAAAGTAGCCTATATGACTGTTTATCGATGGGTTAAATCTGGCAAACTTGAAGCTGTAAAGGCAGGTAAACAATATCGAATAAGCAAAACATATCTTGATAATTATCTAACAAAAGCAAATTAATCAGATGAACTTAATAAATAAGAAATTATTAAATCAAAAAGTACAATCTTTTGAATTTCCGACAGGTGATAAATGGGAAGAGATTAAAAAGCTAATAACCAATTGGCAAAAAGCACTTAAAGATAGCGATTTAGAAAAGACTAAAGAAAAGAGTGTTCAAGGTAAGTTTCTAAGCACTTTCTTTGAGGCTATTCTAGATTATAGTGATGTTACTTCGGGAAATGAGGAATGGACTCTTATACAGCATCCTAGAATTGAAAATGACAGTAAAGAACCTGATGGAAGTTTGGGTTGGTTTACTAAAGACAAGAAAATCACTCGAGCAGTAATTGAATTAAAAGATGCGAAAACACAACTTGATAAAAAGCAAAATCGAGGAAGTGAAAAACTAACTCCGATTGAGCAGGCTTATCTTTATGCTACAAAGTACGATGGTTGTAATTGGATTATAGTTTCTAATTTTAAGGAAATCAGGCTATATAATAAGCATAAGACACAAGAATACTATGAGAAATTTGATGTATTAGATTTAAACCAAGACTTCGAATTAAAAAGATTTTATTATCTACTCTGTAAAATAAATCTAATTGCCAAAAATCAAGATAGCTTAATTGACACATTGGCAAAAGATACCACAGAGGCAGAATTAGATATTACCAAAAAGTTTTATGCTCAATACAAACACATAAGGCTTGATTTATTAGGACATCTAACAGCTAATAATCCAAATGTAAGTAAAGAAATTTTAATTGAAAAGACACAGAAACTCTTAGATAGGTTTATATTTACTCTTTTCTGTGAAGACACAAGTACATTATTACCTCTAAATCTTGTAAAAAATACTTATGAGCGTGCAATGAACTCACTCTCGCCTAGTGATGAAAGGGTCTGGAATGAATTTAAAGGTTTATTTCTAGCAATTGATAAAGGTAACGATAGGGTTAAACCGCCTATAAACGCTTATAATGGTGGTCTATTTGCTTTTGATGAAACATTAGACAACCTTTCAATAAAAGATACTTTTTGGAGTAGTTTAATGAGTCTTGCAGATTATGATTTTGAAACTGATTTAAATGTAAATATCTTAGGTCATATATTTGAACAAAGCATAAGCGACCTTGAAGAGATTAAAATGAAGTTGCTTAATGTATATGAGAATACTAATAATGGCGATATTATCACTACTCCTCAAGACTTATTTGTAGAGAAGAAAGGTAGAAGAAAAAAAGAAGGTATCTTTTATACTCCTGAATATATAACTAGATACATTGTTGAAAATACAGTTGGAAAATATCTAGAAGAGCATCCCAATAAACTAGAATCAATAAAGATTTTAGATCCAGCTTGTGGCAGTGGAGCATTCTTAAACCAAGCTCATTCTTTTTTAACACAAGAGTATAAATCAAGATACGATGCTGTAATTACAGAGAAACAAGAGAAAGGCGAAGCACATACACTTTTTGACTTTAATCCTGCTGAAAACAATAAATCAATACTATTAAATAATCTATATGGAGTAGATTTAAACCAAGAAAGCGTAGAAATTACCAAACTAGCTTTATGGTTAAAAACAGCAAGAAGCACTGAACCACTACAAAATCTTGATAAGAATATTAAGAATGGTAATTCATTAATTGATGATTCTGAAATTGCAGGTAATAAAGCATTTAATTGGAAAACTGAGTTTAGTGAGATTATGAATGATGGTGGATTTGATGTGATTATAGGTAATCCCCCTTATGTGTTTGGTAGAGAAAACTTTACAGATTCTGAAAAGTCTTATTACAATAAAACATTTGAAACATCAGAATATCAAATAAATACTTTTGTTATTTTCATTGAGAAAGCTCTGAAACTTTTAAAGAAAGGTGGTTATCTAGGTTTTGTAATACCAAACTCTATTTTAAAACTAAGCACAATATCTAAATTAAGAAAATACATCTTAAAAGAGTCAAAAATACTTAATATTGTTACATTGGAAGGATATTCATTTGAGAATGTAAATGTGGAAACAGTTATAGTTGTTTTAAGAAAGGGAGGTAAGACAGAAAATATAGAATATCTAAATATTGGTTCACAGATCGATATAGTTAAGCGGGATGTAAAAATAATTGATGGTTCGGACTGGATTAATACTGATAATTCAGATTTTGACATATTTACAAATGATGAAGATAAGAAGTTACTTACTAAGATTCAGTCAAACAGTAACTCATTAGACAAATTCTATAAGGTCAGTACTGGGTTAAAAGCATATCAAGAAGGCAAAGGTAATCCTAAACAAACTAAAGATACTGTTAAAAATAGACCTTTCGATTCTAATGAAAAATTAGGAGAGGATTATTACAAATACCTAGATGGTAAATCTATATCAAGATACAGAATCCATAGTTTTAGTTACTGGTTAAAATATGGTAATCATCTTGCAGAACCTCGTAAATTTGAAGTATTTAGTCTTCCAAGAGTTTTAATTAGAGAAATTACATCAAAGCACCCATACTCATTTTCAGCAATGTTTGTTACAGATACTTACCTAAATAATCTTAGTCTTATAAATATCCTATCAGTGAATGATAGTAGTCTAGACTTACAATATCTAACTGGTTATTTAAACAGCAAATTAGCTTCATATATTTTTACAAAGACTAATCCTAAAGCTAATAGAAGTATGTTTCCTAAAGTAATTTTAGGTAATTTAAAATCATTTCCATTACCTAAGTGTACCAATGAGCAGAGAACTGTAATCTCGAATCTTGTCGAAAGAATAATTATTCTGTTTGAGCAATTAGGAGTATTAACAGATGAAACTAGAGAGTTATTGCAAGCCAAATATAAGATAAGTAAAATGCCTATCATTTTTAAAGATATATTTTCTATAGGTTTTAATGGACTACTGACAGAAATAGAAAAACTAAAAGTTAGATTAAATACACTGGAGCAGGATGAATTACAAAATTGGTATAAGTTAAAGAATAGAAAGTATCAAGAATTAACAAGCGAAATTACAAATATAAATAATCAGATTGATAAAGAAATCTATAGATTGTATAGCTTAACAGAAGACGAAATAAACATTGTTGAAAATTATTATGAAAATAAATAAGGTTCAATTTCAAAATGACCTAAAGAATGTACGATGGGCTTTACAAGGTGATTCATTTGAGCAGAAATATGGGCATATTGTAACTGATACATTTCCAAATCTTGAAGAATTTTGGCAGAAATTTGTTGTGCCTTCCACTGGGAGAGTGCATAAGAATACAGAGTTTATACGACAACCTGATGTAATAAATAGCAAAATCTCAATAATAGGTAATCATAACTATGTGATATTTCAACATATAATCAAATGCTACTCACTTATTGAAAGTCAAGATTACTTTGCAGTTGATGATTTTTATACACATTTAGTTGCCTCGCTTGATAACTTTGAGCAACTAGTCGAAAAGTTTACATTAGCGTTGGCAGAGTATGACACTACATTCAAGCCTACCTTTCTATCGGAACTATCCGAAAACGATTTCATAAAAAAAATGAAAGTCTGGTATAGGAGTTCTTACAAGGATTTATATAACAATTATAAAAGTAGGGGTAAATTTTCCATAGAGTTACAAAATATAAACCAGTACACATTGTTACAACAAGTCTTTGGAGCAAAGGAGTTAAAAGAATATAGTAAATTTAATCAAGAGGTCAGACAGACAAGAAATTTATACGCTCACGGAGTTAGAATAGGAAACATAGTGATACCACAGCTAAATGTTAGTTTCCAACCAAAACACTCTAAAATCCTAGACTATAGGGATGATTATAGAAAGGTTTTTAAAGTTCAATCAGACCAAAAGAAATTTATTGAAGATTTTATTGAAACTAAGACTCAAATGCAGAAGGATATAAGTAATCTAAAGAATCTGCTTAATTTACTTTATGAAAAACTACTAGTTATGATAACGAATGCACCTGATAGTTTTTATAAAGAAATGTATTCAATTGAATTTGAATAACAATCACTAAATAAAAATAATTATCGATGCTAAAGATTTATATAAATGAATAAAATTACCCAAATAACAAGAAAAGTTATCTTTGATGAGATGAGACTTTCTGATGTTTTCTATCTTGGAAAGGATATTGAAGAGCCTGCATTTTGGGAAAGGTTATATCCTTTAAGTGATATGCCTTCTATGGATAGCAGATACCCTAATATGTCTGGAGATTTATGGCAACACAGAGTAAATAACTTTGATTGGGATGATTATTGGTTTCTAAGTGATTCAAGAATTAATATGATGACTTGTTCAGATGAAGACTTTTTACGCTTTCTTGCAGAAACTATTCACCCTTTAGTAAGAACAAACAAAGAGGAGGTAAATACACTTCTAGAACTGTACAATAAAAGTTTGAAAGAAGATGGTTATAGATTGCAAATTATAAAAACAATATCTGGCAGGGGAATTTATGGTGGTATCGAAATAAAAAGTGGTAAACATACTGATACTATTATGGTTGAAGTATCACAGAAGATTGATATTTTAGATAGTCAGTATATTCATAAACAACTAGATTCTTTAAGAATACAGAAAGATACTAATTCTGAATATGTAATAGGTCAATGTAAGGAACTCATAGAGTCTTTTTGCAAATCAATATTAGAAAAGAAGGGGGTGCAGGAAGTTGATAATTTTGATTTCCCTTCGTTAATCAAAGAAGTTAATAATATCTTAGGCTTGATGCCTTCCAATGTGAGTGAGGAAAAGAGAGGTTCAGAAATAATTAAAAAGATTTTAGGTTCTGCAACCACAATTGCATACAACATCAATGAGCTTAGAGGTTTATATGGAACAGGACACGGTAAAAAGGCATCCTATTCTGGCTTGAATGAAAGGCACGCAAATCTAGTTTTAGGAATGACAACAACATTATTACTCTTCTGGTTAGATACCTACCAATTAAAATCACAGTGAACTTGTCAGTATTTTAGCAAACCTTACTTGACTGTAAGGTTTCCAAGTATTATCATAAAGTATACATTATTGTAATATTTTATGAATTATTTATCACATCAAGTACAATACCTTTTTCAAGCAATCTGCATTAAATATCCCTCTCTTTTAAATGAAATAAGAGAAAGGCGCTTCACAGTTGGTGATACTGGCTTTACATCAAGAAATATCAATACTCTCGATGAACTTAATCTATTACCTAAAACAAGGGATTCAGAAACACAATGGAGAAAGTTTAATCTTAATGATTTGCTTTACATATACATTATTGAACAATGCAAGAAGTTTAATATTGATAGCAAACTTTTAAGAAGTATTCAAAATCTATTTTATGCAGAAACCACAAACTATAAAGAATTTGGCGAAGTAACACCAACAGAGCAAGCATTAATTGTAATGTTAACAGAATCAGTACCAATTAATATAAAGTTGTATTCTGCTGGTATAGCAATAATTTCAGACATTCAAGCCTTCGATATTTATGAAGCATTAAGTAAGACAGCAATGTACATAGATGTCTACAATACATTTAATGACCAAATACAGAAGTTCAAAAACAATGAAGAGTTTAAGAAAAAATACGATTTAACAGAGTTCGAAGATGCCTATCCACTTAAAGCATTTCAACCAAAAGATGCTAAATTATTAAATTTATTAAAAGATAAAGAGATTTATAGAGTGACAATTACTAAGAAACCTGATGGCAGTTTAGAAGTTGTAGGAGAACAATCAGGAAATAATCCTAATCTTACAATGGAAGATATAAAAGGTCTTCTAGGTGTAGGTGGATATGGAAAAATTGAAATAGGATTTGAAGAAGGTAAAACTCAGGACTATATAATTAGAAGAAAACAGAAGATTAAGTAACAACAATTACTTATCTGTATGGAGAAACCCTCTGGCAGTAAGTATTATATTATTTTTAGTATTTAGTATGGAGATGAACTCTGGCTAAAGCAAGTAATTGCTTTAGTTATGAAGTTTCAAGAAGAAAAATATACTTTGCTTTATAGGAAAGTACTAGAGTTGGGTATAAATAAAGATAAGGTTGATATGCTAATTGAACAGATAGATGAGTTAGCAAATATATTAATTGATATTTATTTAGATAACAAAGAAAATGTCCAAACAGGCGATAATATATTGCAGAGTCTCAACTCCAGAACAAGCGAAGGAAGGGGTAAGTCTTGATGCTCAAGAAAGACTTTGTAGAAATCATTGTGAGAAAGAAGGGTGGAATGTTAAAGAGATTTTTATAGAAGAAGGCGAAAGTGGTAGAACAGACAATCGAACTCAATTTCAAAAGATGCTGAAATATGCTTCTTTATTTTCAAAACAAATTGACTATCTTGTAGTATATAAGATAGATCGACTTTCAAGAGACTTGCATAATTATGGTGAGACAAAGCTATTACTTAAGGCTTTAGGAATTAATTTGGTATCTATAACTGAGAATTTCGAAGATACAGCTACAGGTAAATTTATTGAGAATGTCATGGCTGCCAAAGCACAATTAGAGAGTGATCAGAATGGCGAGAGAACTACATCGGGTATGATAGAAGCACTGCTGCAAGGAAGATACATTTTTAATCCTCCATACGGATATAAACGAATCGGTACTAGGAAAAGTGCAAGTATCGAACCTATTCCTGAAATGAAAGACAAAATCAGGCAAATTTATTTAGAGCTAAGCAAAGGACTTAAAAGTAGAGAAGAAATTCGGCAGTTAGCATATAAGATCGGGCTTACAAGAAGTAATGGGAAGATGTTAGCTAAATCACATTTTTATAAATTATTGAGAAATCCTGTTTATAAAGGCTACCTTGATGTTCCTAGAATGGGTATTAATCAAAAAGGTACTTTTGAATACATTGTTGAACCTGAACTATTTGATACAGTACAACTCATACTCGAAGGAAAGAAAAAGAAGTTGCCAATATATAAGAAAATAAATTCAGATTTTCCATTAAGAGGGACAATAAAGCATACCTGTGGCAATTATATGACTGCTAATTGGGCAAAGGAGAAAGGAAGGTTTGGACACTATAGATGTACAAAATGCCAAAAAACTAATCTTGATAAATTCAAGGCAGAAAAAAACTTCCAGCACTATCTGGAGGAAATTAAATTAGATAATAGAATTTCAGATGTAATAGTTGAAGCTATAAAATTAAATTGGAAATCAAGAAGTCGTGAATTACAAAGTAAAATATCAGAACTTGAAAAGCAAGAAACGATAAAATTAGAGGAACAAGAAAAAATTTTTGCTAAGAATCTTGAGGGAACCTTATCAGATAATATAACTAAAAGATTACTTGATAAAACGGAAATAGAATTATCGGAAATTAGGTTTGAAAAAAGCAATTATACAAATCCTTCTTCTGATACTACTGAGTTAGTAAGCTACAGCGTAAATTTACTGTCTAATATGACAGAGGTTTGGGATAAAATGGATATTTATCAAAAAAATAAGTTGCAAAAATTCATTTTCCCAGATGGTTTACTATATGATGGAGAAGAATTTCGAACTGACATCAAACCTTTAACTGTACAGATAAATGAGAGTTTATCTGCTGAAAATTCCATGATGGTGACCCCAAGGCGAATCCTCTCGAACACCATTAATCTTATCCTTGAGTTCTATAATTTGATTATACACTTTAATATCTCACCTGTAATTGCTTTTCAATAATGCTTGAAAATTTCTCCTTTTTGAAAGAGTTTTGTTAAACTTAATAGATTATCATACCTAGAGTTAAATGTTACTTTACTTGAACTATGCCACGAGCTATGCAAAAGAAAATTTTAGTAGTTGAGGATGATAAGCTGTTATCTACAGTTATACAAAGAAAAGTTTCTAAACTTGGCTATGATGTTTACGCAGTATATGACGGAGATACTGCGTTTGAAAAAGCACCAACACGAGATTATTCTTTGATAATTTGCGATATTGCATTACCCACTAAGAAAAATTCAGAAGTTATTAATGGATTCAGCATTGTTGATAAAATAAGAAATACAGGATTAAAGACACCCATAATCATTATTACCAATAATAATATCAGTGAGAATGAAATGCTAACCTATCTGCATGGCGCTAATATTTTCCATAAGAAGCCAATTAATTTTGATCTTTTATGTATTCAGGTTAGAAAACTTATTGAAGATTATAAGTTTGATCCAGAAATACATATTGGAGACATATCGATTGATCCTGAAAAAAGCATTTTTAAGAAGGATGGCATAGTTCATGATTTAACAAGAAAAGAATTTAGTCTGATGTTAACTTTAGTTGGATCACCAGGCGAAGTTTTCTCAAGGAAGGAAATTTTAAGTAAACATGTTACTCGTACAGAAAGTGAAGAATCAAGTGTAGATATAACAGTTAGTAGACTTAGAAAAAAGCTAGGTAAGTACAAGGGTGAAGATATTATTGAAACAGTACACGGAAGAGGTTTTAGACTAAATCTCAAATATTTGGAGTAGGATCTGTATATTCTTTGAATTTCAAAATAAATCTTGTATATGTATTAGGAACACTTTCTACTAGTACTTCACCCTGGAATTTTTCTCGCATAGTTGTTCTCACAAAGGGTAAACCTAAACCAAGGTTGTAATAAGAATGTTTTGTAGAGTAATCTTCTTCAAAAATTTTATTCCAGTAAATTTGAGGTATTCCCCTTCCATTATCCATGATTTCAACAATCATATTGCTTTGGTTTTGATAAATGCGTATTGTGATGACTCTTTCACCATTTACATGCTTTAATTCTTCAATTCCATTTACTAGTAGGTTAATCAAGATACGTTCAAACAAGCTCACAATACCTTTTACTTTATAGTTGCCAGGAAGTGAATATTTTAGTCTTATTGAGTTTGAAATAAACTCATTTTTCAAGATTTTAATCACTCTTTCAATGTGATCATTTAAACTAAACACTTGGACTAGGTTCTTTCCTCTCATCATTTCTCTGCTTTCAAAAATTATGTTATTTATCTCTTTTACTGACTGAGTTGCTAAGCTTATCAATTCTTCATCATAAACTTTATTCTCCTTAATGATCTCAAGTGTGCCTTCTAATCCACTAAAGGGTGTTGTGAGATCATGAAGTAATGGTTTTGCAATACTTCCAATTACCGCTGTATCGTAAATAGATTCTATCTGTTTATTAAAGTTCATTTGTAAAGCCTTAGCTCTATCATGAATCAATTGATCCAAATTATGGTTCAGATGTTCAAGCTCTTTTGAATACTCCAATGCTTTTCTATAGTAATTACCAATCTCATTAAATCCAACTTTTCCTATTCGCAATATAGTAAATAGGCATGTAAACAAAATCAGTACTGAGCTGAAGTCTGGTGGTTCAAGATCAGGTCTGAAAGGTACATAACCATTTAATTGTAAGTAGGTTACTGTTGTCATTAATGCAAGTATCGCTAAGAGATAAATAAATGCTACTTTGAAACCTAATACAATGACTATTGATAGTAATGTTATTGCAAAAATCAAACTTAGAACAGGCATTTCAATTCCATATTGTGTTGAGGCAAATAATATTGCTATAGTGTAGATTATTATAAGAAAGTAAAGAAAGAATCTATGTCTTTGCACATTTACCAAAAGTCTACAGAAGCCTAAGGCAATGGTTACAGCAACGGTGAAGATGAAACTTGCAAGTAATGTGTCTTTATCAAAATCAAATTCCTGAATAGATATACTTCTCAAATAAATACCCGTAGCAACAAAAGCTATCAAGAACGTTGCTTCATAAAGTGATTTAACTACATTAGTTCTTATTTTATCCAGCTCGGTTTTATATTGTTTATCTTCTAATTTTGTCATGTAGATAAAGAAAAGGGTCTCTTTTTACGGAGACCCTAAATAAAATACAGATTGCTATAATGCATTAAATGAGCAAGGTAATACTTTCAGTCGTCTCCAAATAGTTTGTAATTTTAGCCTTCATATAGTCGCAATATAATAAAATCATCAAAAATATTAGCATTAAATGCCTTTCGAAACTCTTTCAAAAAGTACAAAATAAACTGACATGGATTATATCACCTTTGCGGAAAGCTTGTACAGTAAGGGTATTGAAAGCCCTTGGTGTCGATTGCTGGTGACAGATCACCAGTGTGGTATGAGGTGCTTTACTTTTTTATTACTTATCAAAGCATCTTTAATAGTAGAATCATTTACTGAATAGTATATTACGTCTCCTTCTTCTGTATATTCTTCACCATTTTCTTTTACAAAAATGAAGTTTAAATTCTTGCTTTCAAACACTTCCAAACCAGATTTAATATAGAATTCTGCATTTTTATGTTCACAAAATCCAACTAATATTAGTTGATTTTGATCTGCATACTTAATTATTTCTTGCATTAAGACTTTCCCATAACCTTTTCCTTGAATTATGGAAATTACTGCTTGAATCCCCATAATATCTATCTCTTGATTATCAATATATACTTTAATTGCTCTTAAAGTTCCAAAAGATACCAATTTATTATTATCCCTTACAAGAAAGAATATTCTATCATGGAAATAATTATTATTCTGATGATCCCATGTACTTGATCTATCAAGTCTGATCTTTCGATACTCATTTATAAGATCCAAGTCTTCTTGTTTCAAATCTTTACCAGTTAGTATTTCTGTAGTTATATTCATATCTAGTCAATAATTAGCTGAATGTCTTTTTGAAATTCATCAGGAATGTTTTCATCAAGGGGCTTTAGCCCTCCTATTTGCGACAATATATATTCATAGATCTTTTTCCAGTAGGAATATCTCCTCTGAATACTGGAAGCTTTCAAAAAATGTTCTAGAAGTTCATACATTTTATGATCCCAACTTCTTAAATCATCTAAAAGTTTTTTATTGCTTAACCACCATTTCTCATTGATTAAATAGTGTGTTTTTAGCAAATCATTAACTCCAATGTTCATTGAAAACAATGAACTTACTGGGTCTTTCTCTAAATTTCTGACTACTTTATCATTGGCATGATACATTAGGAATCTTTGTTCAGACTCCATCTCCCTTGTCCACTTTTGAGGTCTTACCTTATCTAGCTTCTTAACAAGTTTAGTTAATCTTCCAGTTTTATCAAAAAGAATAATACAACCCGCAACTAGTGGTTCCCGGTCAGGTGATTTCTTTAGCCCTTTATCAGTTAATTCCTCAAATTGCTTAAATGAATAATATGAAAGATCTAGCTTAATCCCATCAATATATGGGTGTAATATTATTTCCTTTCTATCTTCTATTGAAATTACGATCGCATCCACATCACTATCATTATTAGCTCCGCCTCTAGCATGAGAGCCGAATATTAAAGCAGCTTCGTATTTATCATATTGTTTTAGTGTTTTTAACTTGTTGATTATCTTTTGAAATCTATTCATATTATCTAAAAGCCTTTCCGCTACTAACATGAAAATGTAAATGTTTTGAATCTTGATAGTTACCTAAATTTGTCAAAACTCTAGCTTCTCCTTTTTCCTTAAGAAGTTTATCAGCAACCTTTTTAACAATAGACATAAGCTCGATTAACAAATCGTTTTGCTTATCTGTCAAAGTAATGAGAGAATCGACATGACTTTTTGGTATTACCACTATATGTGTTGGCCAGTATGGTTTTGTATGATGAAATGCCAACACATGGGGTGTTTCAAGTTCTACATTTACTTCAATTTTCCCATTTAACACCATATCACAGTAAAAATCACTTTCTGTATATTTGATAACCTCTTCTTCGGGATGAAAATATTTATAGATGAATCTCTTAACTTGATTTGGCAACCTTGAATAACTTTCTTTATCATGCAGTTCAAGTATTTGGTCATAATCAAAAAATCCTACTTCAACTAAGTCATCACCTGCTTTAGGTTCTTCATCAGTAGTGCAATGAAAAACCGTAGCATCAAAAGCTAATTCTCCAAATTTACTTTCATATTCAGCAATTTTACTCATTATATTTAAATCAACCGATAGTTCCTCTTTCATTTCTCGTAAAAGCGCTTGTTCCGAGGTCTCGCCTTCTTCTCCCTTACCACCAGGAAAATGCCATTTATCTGATAAAAAGTGTCCCGGTTTATGTTTCTTTTTTCCCATTAAGATCTTTCCATCTTTTGTAACTAGCGCAATTACTCCTTTACGGCGTTCCATATTGTTCTATAAAGATTAAATTAAAATATCCCAATCAAAGTTTCGTAAAAATTCTTGATGCAATTTTATTCTTCCAGTATTAAATTCATTCAATTCTTCTGAATAGTATGCAAGATATTCTATTACTCTTGATAACCAATACAGTGTATCTAACTTCTTTTCATCCTCTGTATAATTCATCAATCTGTAATATTCATCAATAACATTATCTTCAAGATTAAAATGCCAAATATACATTCTAATTCTTGCGAAGTCATAGATTGGATCTCCATACATTGCTTCCCCCCAATCAATTATTGCAGCTAGTTCATTGGTCTGAGGATTAACAAAAAGATTTCTTTGGTTGAAATCTGAATGTAGTAATGAGTAATCCGAGTTTATAAATTTAGTTTTTGAGATTACACTTACAATTTTCTCAATTGATTCTAAAACTAATGACTTATCTAATCCTTCTCTTTGAGATATTTCAGACCAATCCAGATTAGGATTATCTCCATTAAATGTTGAAAGTAAAAAATCTTGCCATAAAGCATACTTCTTATCAGAGTTTAAATATCCAGCTTTTTCTGATTTTATTTCATGAAGTTTTTTGAGATTCTCAATCATTGAAGGAATGTATTCACTCATTTGAGTAACTTCAACACTCTCTAATAATGGAGCTGAAATCTTTTCTAAAATAACAATAGATTTTTCCTCAAAGCTAAAGCTATCAATAAGTTTAGGAACTGCTATAGCTACCTTAGCTTGTTGAAGAATTTTTAGCACATTTGCATCATTATTATCTTCATCGCTTTGTTTTATTGCATATTCATTTCCTTTATCATCTTTTAGAAATATGACAGAGCTACCCATTCCTTGAGGTGGAATTGAAGTATCAATAACTTTGATACTTAATCTTTTTTGTATTTCTTCTGTTAAGTTATTCATTTATTTAGATTTTCCTCAATCCATTCCTTAGCAAACTTTGGAAGGATATTAAGTTCATCAATTTTGCTTATTTCGACCCACTGAGGGTTGTAGAAATTTTCTTCAGAATTTTTTACTAACTCTTCACCTCCAAGTGTAGGCTCTCCTGATACATAATTGCAAATATAGTAGAAGTCATAATTATCTTTTTTATAATCTCTAAACTCAAAAACAAGTTCTGGATTATTAGCAATTATTGATGTCTCTTCTTCTATTTCTCTTAGAACTACTTCCTCAGGATTCTCACCTTTCCTTATATGTCCTCCTGGAATAACCCAATATTCCACACCTTTATATTTTCTTAGCATTAATAGGATCTTATTGTCCTTTACAACAATACCAGCGTGTCGCTGATTATCTATACGAATATCTTGATCTAAGTGCATAGTATTAAAGTTAAATATTAAGTTTCTTTTTAAGTTCGTTCTTGATTATATCTCTAGTACCTGTCCAGCTTAATTCTTTGTCTATTTCTTCTATTGGTACAAACTTTCTAAATTGTTGCAATCCACCTGGATCTTTAACAAATTCATCAATTTTCTTTACTCTGGAAATATATCTTAATTGCGTTGATTCATAAATTTCTTTTTCATCTTTTATCTCAAATGCAATAACGTAAAAGAATGGAGTAATATCACTTTCATCAATAACTACTGCTGTTTCTTCATAAACTTCTCTGACTAAAGTTTGTTCAGGTGTTTCTCCTTCTTCAAGTGTACCTCCTGGCAATCCCCACCAAGATCCATCTGCACTAACTAAAAGGATTTCATTTTTATCGTTAAGAATTATTCCTAGACTTTGAGTAGGCTTGGTTTCAATAGCTGTAAAGTCATCATCAAAATATTCTTTGAAAAGAATATTCTTATCACCGAATTTGAATTGAGCGACAGATGTAGGATTCTTCATATTTTATGAATTAACACTTTTATTAAATTCTGAAACCAAAGATATTTTTGTTTCCATAACTTCGATTACATAAAGTGGTAGAGAAACATCTTTAGGTAATTCATACTCATTCTTAACATACGCTAATGTTAGGTGAGGTTTAAATTCTCTTGTTTTAAAGTCAGAACTTTCTTTTAAAGCAAAATCTTCAATTTTATTATGCAAAGTAATCAATTCCTTATCTTGATCCAAAACATTTGCTACAAGAACTTTGTACAAATTCTCATATCCATTTATATATGAAAGTTCTCCAAGCTGAATTTTATCAATCTTATTATTATTTAATATATCTTTTAGTTCAGTATTTTTAACAGCATCTTCATTTAAACCAAAGAAAATAGTGCAGTGTAATGTTTTCGACATATTTCCTCTGATGTGTTCAACTACAGGAGAATAATAGAGCATATCTTCTGGAATAATCTTCTTTAAAAAGTTATCAAACATCTCAATTATCTCCCTACTAAATTTTAATTCTACGAATGCTTTGTCTGACATAAATTATCTACGTTTTTCTGTATATAAAGATTATAATTTAAAGTTTTTCCCTAAACCATAAATCTAAACCATCATTCTCATATCTTGGAACAATATGGAAATGCAGATGAAAAGCTGACTGTTGAGCTGCCTTATTATTTGCATTCAAGATATTTATGCCATCAGCATGGTTTTCTTTAAGTTGCTTATTAGATACAAATTTTAAAACTTCCCCAAGCTCTTTCAATGCTTCTTTATCTTCAAGGTTTAAAATTGTCTCGGAATGGGAAGTTGGAATTACAAGAATATGTCCTTCACTTATTCTATCTAGTGGAATCAAAGTTGCCCAGTTATTGGTTATTCTATTAATAGTTCCAGGTAAATCACCATTAAGAATTTTGCAAAATGTGCAGTCTTGTTTCATATATTTACCTAATAATTATGTAAAATATTAATAAACTATAATCTATTTTTCATTTATTTAGAACTAAGTTTTAAAGCCTCTTTTATTTGTGCAATTGTTCCAGTTGAGGAATCTTTTCCAATAGTATCTAATTTTTCAATTTCATTCATGGTAAACCATCCAAAATCATTTAACTCATTAGAGAGTTTTACTTTATCCACTGCGTCAACTTCAAACAGAAATATTAAGCCTAATCTATACGGACTTTCTTCGTCCTTTTTCCAAGAGTAACTTTGTAGAAAGATAGGTTTTATTGTTTCAGGCAGCTTAATTCCAACTTCTTCTTCAATTTCTCTAAGTAGTGCAAATTCAATTCTTTCGCCAAGTTCAACCTTGCCTCCAAGATTCTGCCATTTTAAAGGTAAGATATCATCATTTGCTGATCTTTGAACTAAAAGATATTTACCTTCTGTATTTCTTATAACTGCAATTACTGAAACTATTTGTAAATTAGACATACATTGAATATATCACTTATATTAAATATTGACATTGTTGTAGAATACAAATTATCTTCTTTTTTCAGCAATTATTCATCTTTAAGTACAAGATCTATTAATTTTCTTGTATGATCTGGAATTTTATCTGAACTAAACTGGATGCTGTTTAGATTAAAATTTTGCATGCCTATATCAGTTTTAATTGTGATGAACTTTCTTACCTTGTATAGGTAATCTTCTTTCCCATCGAGTAATGCCTGTATTCTGTGAGGTAATATCCCAAAGTTTAAATAAATATTTTCCAATGACTTATAATCTGTTATTAGTTGGCTTGCTATTTTGTTCCCTATACCTTTTACTCCACCAAGATTGTCACTTGAATCACCTTTTAATGTGCGAAAATCAAGGTAATTTTTTGGAAGAATGGAGTATTTATTATATATAGTGCTTTCATCAATTAACTCTATATTATTATGTTTACTTTTAACTATCTTCACTCTAGGGGAGATTAGTTGCGTAAAATCACCGTCTGTTGAACCAATGAATATAGAATTATCTTTTGAATTATAATTACTAATTAATGATCCTATCAGATCATCTGCTTCATGGTTAGGACTCTCGACAAATTGAATATCTCTAATCCTTAATATATTCTTTATTAAGTCTAGCTGGTCAAAAATACTAGTTTCTTCGTACTGTCTCTGTGCCTTGTACTCTGGGAATTCCTTTAGTTTTGATTGTATTCCTGTTTCTGTATCGAAAACAATCACCAATTCATCTGGATTAAGATGTTTTACGGTATTCCTCAGCAATGAGAAGAAACCATACACTGCGTTTATCTCTCTTCCTGATGGTAGTTTTGCAGCAATAGGCACACCATAATAACCTCTATATAAAAAGTTGTGTCCATCTATTATTAGTGTTGTTTTATCTTTTGTCCGCATGTACTAAAACTTACTAAGAATTTATATCATGAGTTTACCTAAGCAAGTAAAGTCAATTTTAGTAGGTTAGGTTTACTGCATTACCTCTTTAAATTACATAACTGTTTACAAATTCAACAATTTTATCAGTTATTGGCCAGAGATATGTACCAGTAAATTCAATATATTCTTCTTGAGAAAAGGATGATAAAGTTGAAGTGTGGTTATTTGGTATGTAAAACCAGTCATAATTCCAGCCAACATCAGTAATAATTAGTTCATTGCTGGCTTTACCGCTAAAGGTTACTAAATCACTTTCACTTTTCCCATCCGGCAATGCTATAGCAATCCCATAAACTGAATTAACTATTCTTTTAAGATCTTTAATTTTATCTGCAACATACTTAGCTATTTCTATCTGGTTTTCTTTATCACTTCTACTTGGATTAAGAAAATGTTTAGTCTCTTTAGAATAACCTAAGAATATATCTTTTGATTTTGTTCCTGGCCAATTATTAAGGCTTGGAATTTCAATGCCTCTATCTAATGATATAGTAGGTAAATTAAGATATTTAGAGTATTCCAATGCTTTTTTGAGTGCATCTTTTTCAAATGAATTGGTATCTTCCTCGACTTCAAAATCAGGTTTCTCAATGTCTTTAAAAGTTAAAATTTCATACTTTTCTGAAAGTCCATTCTTATTCCATGAATACATGAATGGCTTAATTTTTGAACCATTAGTTGTTGCTAAAACTATTTTAGGTTTCATATTTTAGTAAATTAAATTACGATTCTGTTCTATCAGATTGACGATAATAATACCTTTGATAAATATCTACATAGGCTTCTTCTAAATCAGTTAAACCTATAGCGTTGCAAATATTAATTACAGTTTCAAAACTCGTGGGTCTATACCTTTCATCACCTCCTAATACATAAGAAGCATCTTGTGTAGGATGCGAAGGAATTAGATAGATATACCCATTTATGCTGCTATCCCACCATTTTAAACGCATTACCCTCGGATCGCTACTAGAATTTATAATAGAAATTATTCTTAATTTTTCCTCAGGAGTTTTCTTGTTCATGTAAGTAGCGGATTCTTGTTCTTTTGCATCTTCCCAATAAGTTCCATCTTCTTTAAGAATAACACACCTCATCGAAATATCTGCTCTTGAATCTGATGCAAAAGAATCACATGCTCTTAGAGTCCAAACATTGTTCTTGGCAAGATTTGTAGCTATATATTGCGTCTCATTGATAGGTACTCCAGAATACCAAGAACTTAAGCAATCAAAACACAAAATTATGTTATGCTCTCTTGCAATTTCAGCTAAAGTTGCAAGCTGTTGCTGATTCCCAAAGAACTGCCCCTCTGATAAAAATACAATACTACCAACAGTTAATATATTATTTGAAATATCATCAAATATAGCTTGAATTCCACCAAATTCTACAAGCTTAACATTAATCTTTTTACTCAGAGCAGTATTGCCTCTATCAAATACCTCTTCAGGTAAAGCTCTACCGTCATTAAGCCCATAAAAGGCTATATTTCTATCAGGATGTCTTTCTGCAACATATGTGGCAACATTTTTGCTCACTCCTGTTTTACCTGCTCCCATTGGTCCACTTACGAGGAACATTCCCGATTGATTTTGATTTATTAATGAAGAAATTCTTTCAGATATTTCTCTTGTTACTTGTTCTTGTTCTAAATGTTGCTCAGCGAGCAAATCATGTGCGAAAACTCCTGTTATTGCATTATTTTTCCCTACATTGTCTTGTGTTTGTTGCATATATTTCTATTAAAACATACTCATCTGTTTTGGCTTTCCCCAATCTGTAATTCTTCCAATTTCAATTAAGTCACTTACTTTGAGAATTCCCTTAGAGATAGCAATGTCAACAAACTTTACAAACACATCTAATGTTACCTGGACATCTACTACAGCTCTATGCCTTCCTTTTGGAACTGGTACTTCAACAAGTTGCGCCAATGTATCTAACTGGTAGTTCGGTAAATATGGGAATAAATATTTAGCAATCTTTATAGTATCAATAAATGGCCGTGATAAAGCATACTCTGTTGACTCAGGGAAGCGAGTTAGTATTGAATAATCATAACTTGCATTTTGAGCAACAAAAATGCAGACAAATGGGCTAACTTTGGAATCAAACTGTTTTAATACTTCTGCTGCCATTGGCGCATCAGCAACCATTTCAGGTCTAATCCCTGCAACTTCAATATTGTATTTTGTAAAGATCGCTTCAACTGGCGGTTTAATAAAGCTTTCAAATTCAAATTCTAAAATTCTAGTTAGATTCGATCCTAACATTAATGCACCAAGTTCAATTGGTTCTGGTGGTTTACCTTTCGCAACAATTGTTTCAAAATCAAACCCGACAATTCTCAAAAGCTCGCCGGCATCTATATCATCTATTAAATTTTTGTCTCGATCCGGTTGTTTTGCATCCATAAATAAATAGTTTTAAAAAATTATTATTTCACTTGATACTCTTGTCTGATTTCTTGTTGTCTCTCCCAGTTTTGTTCAATCTCTTGGATGTTTCCCTCATTGTAATATTGTATGAATCTTCCCATTAAGTCTTGATAAATTTCATCATGAGTTCTACCAAGCCTTTCAGTTTCGGATAGGAATGGAATGATCTTAAGGATGCATTCTTTTGCTACTTCCACAGGATGTTTACTGGCGTCAATAAAAACAAAATTACGAGGAAGACCATGTTCTGCATAAATTTCAGGAAGTTTTAAATATGCTTCGTGCCTTTTTTTCTGCTTCTCATCTTCTGCTTCATGCCAGACTGTCTGGCCTCTCCCCATATCTCTTCTTCCATCGTCTCCTTTTGCAACTTCACGCCTAGCGTTTAATACTTCATAGAATTGATCTTGAGGGAAATAAATTATCATATATAAATCTGGAACATATTGTCCAATAGTTGCAACTTCAAGTTTTAATAAGTCATCAATAGGCACTCCACCTTCTATTCCTTGAAAAACTAGCGTAGAAGCAGCAAATCGATCCATAACAAATACTCCGTTATTTTGCTTTTGTTCCCCAATGAAAGGTATTACTTTTTGTTCTAAATGAAGCTTCCTGGATTGGCTAAATAATTGTGCTAGTTCTTCTTGAGTAGCCCCTTCTCTCGCTCTTTGATAAATATGATCTCTTAATGCAAGTGCCTCTGCACTATCACCTGGCTCGTGGCCATATGCAGTTTGAATTCCAGACATTTCTAACACGTTTTTTATTGTCGGAATTATTAATGATGTTTTTCCTGTAAATGCTGGCCCTTCTATAGATATTAATGTAGACATAAGAATTCAGAATAAAGTAAGATTTTCTAACGTTTTTTCATAAGTTATTTTTTTCAGATTATTTTGTGGAACATTAAAGTTACTTTTTTCTTGATTAACTTCAATGAGTCTTCCTAATATTAACTTTGAATTAAAAGCTATCAATCTGCTTTGATTATCACTAAGAATTAGTAGTTCCCCTATCACTGATTTTATTGTCCCCGACATTTCTTTTATTCCTTCAAGATTATTCAAGTAATAAATTGCATTTTCTTTATTTTTCAGGTTATAAAAATCAATATTATAAATATATTCTGGCTCAGTAAGTAAGTATTTACTATAATTTCCCTTTAACAAATCCATAACTCTAAAATACATATCTGTGAGTTTTTTTCGTGCTTCACCTTTTGATAAATAATTGTATATAACATTTACTTTTGTTGTTACATTAATGCTTTGTTTTAACCCTAATCTATTCGATATTAATTCTTCAATTTCCCTTGCTATAATCCCATCACATTCTGTGATGAATAATGTTGCATGCGCTCCTTGCTCATGTATTCTTGTATATTTCCTTACTTGAGCAGCTACACCAACTTTAATTAAATCTTCGCCAAACAAATTAATATAATTCAAATGATTTTGGCTTTTGACAACACTCTTTTGAAAATCATTTAAAGAGTTTAAAGGTAAGAACAAAGCAGAATCACTATGCTGGCATTCAGGACATTGAAATCCGGTCGTGCCTTCTAAATTCATATTGTATTTACAAGAAACTTTATTGTATTCAGGGTTACTGAAATAACCCGTACAAAACCTATCTCTTGAAATCTTTATATTAATGTAAGATTTCTCCTTGAGTTCTTGAAATTTTACTTCACCATTATTCGCTACATCTCTGTATTGAATATAGGGTAAGTAACTATCATTTTTCCACTTAAAACCTAAAAAATGCATAATTTATTAATCATTCCAACCAAATTGTCCGTAAACTTTCTTACCCATAAAGTCTGCAATTCCTCTTTGTACATATGGGATCATATCTTTAGGCAAATCAGATATTTCTACCCATTTCACCTCGCTATGTTTATGAGGTTCACAAACTTTTGGTTCACCTTCCCATTTATTAGTCATAAAAAAGAAGTTAATCCATCTGTCTTCATCCATTTTGCAATGCTGAACATTGGCTAAAGTTACATCCCCTTCTTCTACATCGACTCCAACTTCCTCTTTAGCTTCTCGAATAGCTGCTTTAAGGATCTCTTCTCCTTCATCTAATGAGCCAGCGGGAATACTAAAGAACCCATCCATCCACCCCGTGGTAGCTCTCTTAAGCAAAAGAATTTGGTTTTCTCTCACTAACATTATAAAAACTGCTGTTGGCAATTTGTATCTTTCTCGTTTTGTACCTGCCATAAATTAAATAATAAAAAATAAATTAACATAATCTTGGCAATTCCATGCCATAAAGATGCTCAATTATAAAACTTTCACCATCTTTCTTCGTTGCAATCACTTCATTTTCTCTCTCATCGGATACTTTTCCTATTATTTTTGCATTTTGTCCATAATTATTTTTTCTAAGTATTTCTAATACTTTTCGCGAATCTTTGTGATCGACAAAAATACAAATATTCCCCTCATTGGCCAAATATATTGGGTTTACACCAAGCATATCTGATGCCATTTTTACTTCATGCTGAATTGGTATTTCATCAAATTGTATATCAAATCCCATATTAATTGCTTCCGAAATTTCATTTAGAGCTGATCCTAAACCTCCACGAGTTAAGTCTCTCATACAGTGTATAGAATCTGCGAAATTATTCAGAATTTCTGCAATCATTTTATTCAAAGGAGCGCAGTCACTTAGAATTCGGCTTTCGTATCCTAGCCCTTCTCTCATAGATAATATTTGAATACTGTGATTACCAATGTTACCAGTAATTATTATGTCATCACCAGTTTTTATGTTCTTTTGAGTTATCGCTTTTTGTTTCTTCTCAAAAGTACCAACACCGGTTGTATTAATGAAAATTTTATCAACTTCACCTTTATTAACAACTTTTGTATCTCCAGCAACAATTTTTATACCTGCCTCGATAGCTGTATCTCGAATTGAAGTTAAAATTTTGCGTAAATCTTGCAAAGGGAATCCAACCTCTAATACAAAGCTTAATGTTAAATATTTCGGTACACTACCTGCAACTGCCAAATCATTAACAGTTCCACATACAGAAATTTTGCCTATATCCCCATTCTTAAAAATTATTGGATTAACAACAAAGGAGTCAGTAGTCATAGCTATGACAGATGAATGAATATTTAGAATTGCACTATCTTCCATTTCTCCCAAATAAACATCTTTCAGAATAGGTGAAATGACATTCTCAACTAGATCTCGACTTAAAAGTCCTCCAGTACCGTGATCTAATACAATTGTTTCTAAATCATTACTTAGTTTCATTTGTATTATTTTTAACAATATTTATAACCTCTTCACTTGGAGCCACAGTTGCACAGTAATCAGCTAACCATTTTAACGCGTTAATAGTGTCTTCTGGTCTAGTAGACACCACACAGTCTGATGGAATCAGAACTTTATAATCCCGGAAATGGGCATCTGCTGCTGTAGTATTTATGCAAACCTGAGTCTGCATCCCTGTAAGAATAACAGTATCAATACCAAGAGTTTTTAATGTGTCATCAAGTCTAGTTTCAAAAAAGCCACTATCTTTTGGTTTTTCCAAAACAATGTCTGTAGGCTCTAAAACTTCTTTTAAGATCTGTACTCCTTTTGATCCTCTTGTAAATCTTAATTCATCAGGCTGATCTTTCGCTCTAGGATCATCATCTGCATTAACTAATTGCATATGAATGACAGGAATATTTAACTCTCTTAGCTTTTTCAAAATATCTATTTGATGTGGTAAGAAAGTACTTACTTGTTTTTTTCTTTCTTCGTGTTTATTTGCTGCTGCAAATTGTAAATCACTTGTTATTATTGCGTACTTAGCCATATAAAGTTATATAAAATTTAAATTATCTTTGATTATGTCCTATTATTAACTGTCCCAAAGATATTCCGCCGTCATTAGTTGGAACATCTTTGTGTACAAACACTTCAAAGCTATTTCTTGTCAAATTATTAATGCTTCGCTCTATTAGATATTTATTCTGAAAAACTCCTCCACTTAAAACAACTTTATTCACTCCCGTTTTCTCTCTGATTTTATTACATACATCTACAGAAATGTTAGCTACAGTATTATGAAATAGACTACTTAATAAATGACGATCATTTCCTTTAAGTAAATACTGACACATTTCTTTAAATAAGAATTGTGTATCAACTATCAAATCTTCTTTATCTTCAATGAATTTTGTTGAAAAAGTATCACTAACTAATTTATTAGGATTTATTTCTTGCTCAAGTTCAATAGCTGCCTGTCCCTCATACTCTATAAATTCTCTTACTCCGATAAGTGCTGAAACTGCATCAAATATTCTTCCAATGCTACTTGTTAAATGAGTATTAATATCGTTTTGATACATTTTATAAAGTATTTCTATTGACTCTGAATCCTTATTTTTCAATATCGGGAAATCCAAATTTCTAAATTCTGCACCATAAATATCAAATAATAGAGATAAGGCTATTCTATACGGCTCCTTTACAGCTTTATCCCCACCTAGTAGTTTGAAGTAATTAAAGTGCCCAGCTCGTTCAAATCTTTCATAACCCCCAACTAGAAATTCTCCACCCCAAGAATTACCATCTAAGCCATACCCAACTCCGTCATAAATTACACCAATTACTTTTTCATCTAACCCATTCTCAAACATGCAAGAAGCCATATGGGCGTGATGATGTTGTACTTGAATTACTGGTAATTCTTTTTGTTCAATTGCGTATCTGGTATTAAGAAAACCTGGATGCATATCGCTCACAATAAATTCAGGCTCAACCTCAAGGATACTTTTTAAATGTTCAATTATTAATTTATGAGAATCGTAAATTTTTTGATTCTTTAAATCCCCAATATGTTGGCTTATGAAAAAATCACTACCTCGATTAAGAGTTACTGTATTTTTTAATTCAGCTCCTAAAGCTAATCCACTTGGATATTTCTTATTTGTGGAAATTGGTTTTGGAACAAAGCCTCTAGCTCTTCTTGAAATTTGTGTTATTACTTCATCACCTTTATTAATATTTGAAACAATAGAATCGTCGTTACGAATATAAATATCTCGATTGTTTGTAAGAATATAGTCTGCAATTGTACCTAAATATTTAATAGCATCTTCATTTTTAAATACAATAGGTTCATCACTTACATTTCCACTTGTAAATATTAATGATTTAAAATTATCTTTAAGTAGCAAATAATGAAGTGGAGTATAAGCAAGCATAACTCCAAAGTATCTATTTCTAGGTGATATGTCATCGGGTAGATCATTATTAATATTTTTTTTAACTAATACTATTGGTCTTTCCTTTGAAGATAAAATTTCCTCATCTTCAACGCTTAAATCTGAATAAGTTTTAATGTCTTCGATACTTCCGGACATCAAGGCAAAAGGTTTATATTTTCTCTTTTTTCTAATTCTTAAATTTTTAACTGCTTCATTATTCAAAGGATCAGCAACCAAATGAAAACCACCGATACCTTTTATTGCTAAAATCTTTCCTTCTTTCAAAAGTTTTACACTTTCAGTAATAATATTTTCTACTTTAATTTCTTTACCTGAGTTATCTTGCAAATTCAACATTGGTCCACATTTCCAACAAGCATTTGGTTGAGCATGGAAACGTCTATTTAAAGGATCAGTATATTCGGAATTACACTGTTCACACATTTTAAAATCTTTCATTGTCGTATATTTCCTGTCATAAGGAATATTCTCAATGATCGAATATCTCGGTCCACAATTCGTACAATTAATAAAAGGATATCCAAATCGTCTATCATCTTTATTAAAAAGTTCATTCAAACAATCTTCACAAACATTATTATCAGGAGCAATTAAAGTCTGTCTATTTTCTTTTGAGTGACTTTCTGTTATTTCAAATTTAGAGTATTTATTTGCTATATTTTCATCTTCACTCAAAATAATCACTTCATTTACTACTGCTAAAGGTGGTTTTTTAGAGCTAATTTCACTTATAAATTTATCAAGCTGTTCTTGATTTCCTTCAACTTCAATAGTAACTCCGTCAGAATCATTGAATACCCAACCAAATAATTTATTCTCTAGTGCAATTTTATATATGAAAGGTCTAAATCCAACACCTTGGACAATTCCTTTAACCTGAATTTTACGTCTATTAATTAAACTCATAGTTTTAATTGTTCGATATCATAAACTACTTTCTTCAAAGCCAAAATATATGCATTTGCATAATCCATTGCTTCATCTCCATACCACATTGGAAGCTTAAACATCTTCTCTTGAAATGATTTAGCCCCCGGGAACATATCTAATGTATAAATATCTGAGATTGAGTCATTATTCTCAATATCAATAGCTCCTTTTCTAAAGGCTGGAAATTCTGTTAAAGGGCAAGTAGAGCCAGGTATATCTGCACCAGTTGCGCCTTCGGCAACAACTGCTTCAACAAATTTTTCTTTTGTTACACCTAAGGTATCTTCATTAAAAATTACTGGGAAAGCATACCAAGATGCTTCAGAATTTTCAGGAATTCTAGGCGTACTTAATCCAGGAATCTTATTAATTTCTGAAATCATATAATTTGCAATTGCTCGTCTGTCTTTTAACTGTTGATCTAGGTTTTCAAATTGTTCAAATATAACCCTTGCTGAATATGGGTGCATTCTTAGATTCAAGCCTGTGCCAGTAATTGAGAATGGTAAGAGTTCTTTTGAATTCACATCATTTAATCTTTTATTATTCGCATGACCTGCAAGTACAGCTTTTTCATAAATTTCTTTATCATTTGTTCCAAAAACTCCTCCTTGCCCACCTGTAACAATCTTTTTTGTACCCAAACTCCAAGCTGAGGATTTACCAAATGTTCCGATTGTCTTACCCTTGTACAATGCACCATGTGCGTGTGATGAATCTTCAAGAATTGGAATATTAAATTCTTTGGAAATTTTCATTATTTCATCCATATCACAAGGGATTCCCCACATATGGGTAATGATAATTGCTTTAGTCTTTGAAGTTATTTTCTTTCTAATATCTTCTGGACTAATATTCCCATTGTCTAAACAATCAGTAAGAATTGGTTTGCAACCTAAAACGAAAAGCGGAGTAGCAGTAGCAAAAAATGTATACACTGGTACTATTACCTCATCACCTGGTTTTAGATCGAGTGTATAGAACATCTCGAAAATTGCACTTGTACCACTATTAGTTACAAGAGCATATTTTAGATTAAAGACCTCTTTAATCTTTTCTTGTAGCTGGGTTATAATGTCTGCATCAAAGGTTGTAACACCTTCAAGATTCACCCTATCCCCTAACCATTTAACTAATTCATCAGAAAGAATTGGATGGGTAAATTTCTTGAATTTATCATCAACTACTGGGTTCCCCCCTCTGATAGCTAATTGAGTATGTTTTGACATAGTTTTATTGGTAAAAGATATTATTATGTTTATATAGCTTGTCTATTGATTCCATAACTTTTAGATTCTCTTGCACATTTTTGGTATTTCCTTCTTCTATACTCATGAATTCGTGAAGCGCGTTTTCTACAGCTTCTACTCCGTCGTTCTGAAAGCTTTCTTTTAATCTAATTGTTCCATCAAGTGAATAGATAGTTATTTCTGTTTTAGCAATAACCATAGTTCCTTTTGTTCCATGAATTTCAATTGATTCTTGCTTCACGCCAGTATAACAATTCAATTGAAAAGAACCATAAGTACCACTTTTATGAGAGATTAAAGCAGTTACAGCATCTTCAACTTCGTATTTATACCCCTCTTTTCCTTTATTGCTAGAATACATAGCCGCATTTTCAATCTCTCCAAAGTAATCGATCAAAACTTTAAGAAGATGATATCCCAGATTTATTACAGCTCCACCGCCTGATTGGAACTTATTAGATTTCCAACCCTCATGTATATTCCCTCCTGTTACATAGTGTTTAGCTGTATACTGATAGATTGTGCCGAGTTCCTCAAGTAGCTCTTTTCCTCTTATATATACTGGATAAAAGTCACGTTTTGTAACTGTATATACTGTCTTTTGTTTAATCTTTGCATTTTGGAGAATCTCTATAGATTCATTAAAATCCTTGGCTAAAGGTTTTTCTTTAAATATATTTAACCCTTTATCCAAGCATTTTTTAACCACTTTAGAATATAAGTAATGTGGTAGTGAGACCACAATATCTTTTATTTGCATTTCTTTGTCTAACAATTCCTCATAATCTGCATATATTCTGACATTAGGGAACTTATCTTTCACTATATTGATATTATCTGAATCAGTGTCACATATTGCTACAACCTTATACATATCCGACAGACTTAGCAAAGCTGGCACAAGTTCACATTGCATCTGCTGTCCAAGCCCTATGAGTGCTATTTTTTTAGATTCCACTTTATTATCGGTCATAAGTTATTTATAAATAGTAACAATTTTATATCTCATATTTTTTGCATGCAATGTATTGCAGCGCAAAGTACGCATCTTTTTATTCAATTTCTATAATTTCAACTAAAATGATCTGACCTACTGGATTCTTGTAAGTAATAATATCTCCTACTTTTCCTCCAATTATAGATCCGCCTAATGGTGATTCAAATGATATAGCACCAATTTCAGTATTAACCTTTTGAGGTGTCACTATTATCAAAATTTTAGTTTTTCCCCCAATTTTTATAGCTACTTTTGATCCAACCTCTACAACTTTCTTGTCCGGATCTGACATAAAATTATTTTTTAAAAGTTAAGTAACTATTTTTATTTCCACTCATTTAATAACTAGTCCAGATAGCAAAATATAAACTCATTTGCTAATGCATGGGCAAGCCCGTCACTAGCTTTTGGCACAACAATTCGTAACGTTAATATTTCCATAGACACACTATCTTCCTCTAAATTAAATCCCTTATTCTTAGCCTCCTGCTTAAGTTCTGGTGAAAGGGAATCAAGTATAGAGCTGAAACAATCATTAATTTCAGGTACTTTTTCACCTTGCTTATACTTTAAATACTGTTTTTTAGATATTTCTACTATTTCGGATCTCATACAATTATTTGTTTTTAATTGTTAGCCTTAAATTATTTACTTATGCTTTCTACTCCACAACAGCGAACCATGAAAGAGTTAATTCCTTTGTGATTTAAAGAAATTATTCCTTCGATAAGTCTAGCTTTCACCTTTCTCGCTCAAATTAAAGTTATTCAAATCTAACCCATCAATGTATAAATTAACTCCACACAATAAAGCATGCTCTCTTGGATTCAATTTCAAAGCTTCGGCTAATTTATGTTTACTCTTATCAGATGGAGTAATTAAATTTACTTCTGCTTTTTGAATAGTACTAGCTGCCACTTTACTTAATATTGCTAAATCTAACTGTGATAGTTCAGCTCTTTCTCTATAAAACTTCAGAACTTGTCCAAAATTTACAGCTATTTTTTTCTTATACATAAATAACGAATAAAAACTATCTAAATAAACTTGATCTTGAGATCCTTTATCTGTTCTTTCCACTCAATTGTTTCTTCAGTTTCCACCTCAACGAATACCCCATAATTATCTAAGTATTTCTGTAATTTATCGCTTGCACCTTCGGTCTTAAATCTATATAGGATTGCACCCCTTAATTCAGATTCTTCCGTGAATTGCTTTATAAGATTTGTTGGTTTAGATTTCGCCTCAGATTGTAAATTGACAGGCATGTCACGGAAAATACTTACCCAGAATCTTAAGATTCTATTCTGCCTATTAGATGAGTAAGTATATTCCTGATAGTCCTCTTCACTCACAAATATATTGTTATTTTGTATATCCATAAATTAAATCTAAACTTTAATAACGACTTTTTTGGCAAAGACATATTCATTGTCATCAATAGAAATATCTGGTAAATCCTCCGGTTTGATATGCAACTTATCTACCATTAGATCTACAAAATCAGTTAGAGAGTATTTTCTAACAAATTTTTCTATTTCATTTTGCTCATCTCCTGACCAAACAATTATTTTGTGACCAGCTTTTTTAAGAATTTTTAAAAAATTAATCATGGTTTCAGTTTCCTCCTTAGAAGAACGCATTAGCGTTCCTGTTATATCAAAGGCTATTTTCATTTAATTTTCTTTAAGATATATGTTTCTTTAGTTGAGTTAACAATGATATTGACAGAATCCCCAGTTTTGAGCATAGTTATCAATTGCGACCTTAATAATTTATCAATTGCTTCTGAGATACCTACATACTGAGCAATTTTATTGATAGCATCCATTAATTCTTGTCCGTTTATTTTGTCACCATCTTTAGTTGTGTTTCCAGATTTAGTTGACATCTGCAAAGCAATTATATATAATATAGAGCATAAGAAAGGAGAGCGTCATAAAAAGGCGAATCCATTCTTAGTTTCAAGCTAATTGGTTGAGTCCTCGAAAAACAAAGCCAATTAGCTTTTTTATTTTGCTTGACATTTATTACACACGTGTGTATAATATTATAGTCGTGTGTAATAGTATGTGTATAGATAATACTATCATGTCAACTATATGTCAAGAAGAATTGGAAGATCTTTATTTAATATGTTAATTATTATTGGATGAAAGTTTTCTTTAGCTGTTCAACAAGTAACATTCTAGCTCGTAGAGAAGCGTACGAAACAATAGTAGATACAATCAAAAGTGAAGGGCACGAAATTACAAGAGACTGGTTAAAAAAATCAGTAGATCTTGCTGCACAGCATGAACCAGATGTAAAAAGAGGCAATCACTATTCCCTTGTCATGTCTGCAATAATCGAAGCTGATTTAGTAATTCTTGATAGTAGTGTACAAAGTATGAGTATAGGACATCAATTAACTTTTGCAATAGATAAAGGAAAACCGACCTTACTTTTAGCAAATACAACCGAAGAAAGTATGAGGGATTTATTTATTAGCGGATCAAAATCGAGTTTTCTAACAATGAAGAGTTACAACAGTGTGGCGGAGATTCCAATGCTTGTAAAAGATTTCCTACTAAAAAATTCCTCAAAATCTAAAATAAGATTCCAAATAGTCCTTGATAAACCCCAACATAACTACATTGAGTGGGCATCGTTCAAATATAAGAAAAACAAGAGTGAAATAATTAAAAGATCAATCGATACAACTGCTGAAAAGGATGAGGAATATCAAAAACATCTAATTAATCAACCCTAAATCAATATTATTTAAGGGAATTGGTGGATTCTCTTTGAAGACCCTTAACATAATTTCCTTATACTCATCTTCAGTAAAAAACTTTAGATCGTTATTTCTTGCAAATTCAACTATAACAGCCTCTGCTTGAGGAAGTGCTTTTAGGTCTTCTATCTCCATATCTATTTCAAAATGATCTGGAGCAAGTCCTTTTTCTTTTAAAGTAATATTCATTAATCCAAGTTTATAGTCTTCTCTATAGTAAAATCTAGGGCAGCCTTCAGTTATTTGGAATATCTTCAAAAAATCAAAAACTTGATTTATCTCAGATAGGTCGAAAGAAATATTACTTTCAGATCTTGTACCTGCCTGCATATTACCTGTTTTACTCTTGAGTTTGCAACTTATTGAGTTATCACTTAGGTTCTTTGTGATGGAAATATTTATAGATGCTTTCGTATTCTCAATACTTCCTAAAAATGGATTATTGAACTCGATAAATATATTCAACTGATTAGCCTTTCTTACAAGTTTCCCATTTGATAGAAGATAACTTCTTAGTATTTCTGCTCTTTTCTTTGTTAATTTTCCTCTTTTTTCGATTTCTAACATAAGATTATCCTTTTAAGTATGATTCTTTCGATACGTGTATAATTTTACTCTCCATAAATTTATTTGCAATGTTTTTTGAAAATCCGCTTCCCATCCATATTGTTGGTTTACATACTATTTGAGATCCTTTCAGCTCATTAGGACTATAGTTATCCATATCCTTAACTGATTTTCTAGTCATATAATTTCCTCTATAGTAAATTGGTAAGAAAGGTACAGTTGCAAAAGTATAGAATGAAGATCCTTTAAAAATCGACCCATTAAATAATATATTTGGATTAATAGCTGAAATAATGCCAGAATATTTTTTACTAAAGTTATGTTCAATAAATTGTGCACCAGTGCTAAACAGTAAGGACATTGCATTTACAGGCGATCCATTAATATTAAAAGCTCTTGTAAGAACTAACATTTTATCCATTTTGCTTTCAAAAGGGAGTGCGCTTAATAGATAATTTCTATCTAATATTGAATATGCTGAATAAGCAAATGGATATTTTTCGCCTTTCCTAAATAAACCAAAGTGAAATAAAGTATCTTCTCTTGTTTGCCCTATATAGTGTAATTTTTCCTGTATGATAAATCCCGTGTCAGGATCTACTTCTTTGAATTCAATCTCAATTTGTTTACCATATATATCAACCTCTCTAATTTTACCTTTTTCGTGCTTCACTTTTGAAAGCTTGTCTGTCGAGTTATTCAGAATTCCTTTTAGTTCACTCGGTAAACTCTGTATCTTTTCTTCAAGTAATTCTGCTAATCTCTTAGCTTCTAAGAATACACTTTGAAATTCGACATTGCCCTCTGTATAAATTTCTTCAAGAGAAAATTTAGGTATATGCAGTGCTAAAGAAGTCTTTAAATAACCGGAGGGTATTCCATGTCTAACTTCTAGTTCTATAATTCGGTCTCTTAAAATCTCAATTACTTCCTTAATAATTATATTTGGCTCAAAGATATCTTCTATAGACATAGTAAATTTTTCCTGAAAATTAGCTGTAAAGGTTTACACACGATTGAGTATATCATTTAAACGAAGGAAGCAACAGACCTATGAATAGATCTTCCGAATTATTGTCTCATTGGCTTATCTGTAAAGGCTTCAGTAATTTCATCAACCACTCTGAAGTGAAGCATATAGAGAAGTTTTTTCTAGTTCTGCCTTAAAAAGTTTATCCATCCCTTCAACTTCATCTATAGCTGTAAGTTCTTTATCTTTTCTAGAGTTAAAGAATGTAAAGCTAAATGTAAGATCTGAACTCGGCTCAGGTTGCAATTTATATGCATGTTTCATAGCGATATTCCACCACATAGACGCTGTTTTTGACTCATCTAACTCTGCTTTTTCTCCTTTATATATCTCAACCCCCCATCTAATTCCGTCACTGTAAACAAAAAATACACAGTCAATATAGTCTTGACCTTCAATCATCTCTTTTAGGAGTTCTATAAACTTTTCTTTATCTATTAAGGAGTTCATATTTTATGTTTAATTTATTGTTTATTTACTGGGAATTGCAAGATAAAGGTTGAACCTTTTCCTATCCCTTCACTTTCAATTATAAGCTTGCCTTTATGATATTTCATTATACCATTGACCACAAAAAGCCCCAAACCAGTTCCACCAGGTCTCTTCAAGTCTCCATTAGTCTTGGGATTTAGTCTTACAAATTTTTTGCCGAGCTTATCTATATCTTCTGGATCAATTCCAATACCATTATCAATAACTTTTATTAAAGCCTCATCTCCCTTTTTCTCTACAAATACGTCAATTTTAACCAAATCCTTTGCCGGATCATGATATTTAATTGAGTTACTTAGTAGAGCATCTAATGCCTGAGTTATTCTTGTTTTATCAGCTTCAACTATAATGGTGTCTATGGTGGGTTGCTCAAACTTAATTTCATATTTTAATGATTGTGATTCGCTTTCTACAGTCTTACCCATTAACTCTACACTAGATCTTACAACTGCTATTACATCAAACTGTTCATAATTTAGTTCAAATCTTTGTTTATCAAGCCTTGCAGTCTCTAACATGTCTGTCACTAGCATATTAGCCTGAGTAGTAGCCCTATCTGAAGTTTTAGTCTCATCCAGCAATAGTAATAATGCTTTTGGCAATTCTGGTTCGGAAGATTCTTGAGCTGCTTTCATCAACTTTTCCTCTATTGGCAAAACATACTTCTTGATTACTTTCACCGCTTGAATAATAGCTGTCAAAGGAGTTCTAATTTCATGCCCCATAACATCAATAATGTCTTTTTGTTCTGAGGCAAGATCAAAGTACTTTTGTCGACTCTTGTCTAAAGCCTTATTTATTTTTGCTAATTCTTCTCTTTGTCTAATTTCATTCAAAACGCTTCTCATTAACAATATTGATATCACAACGAAAAAGATTAATATTATGGTTTTAATTCCTTGCTCTACTAGACTATGACTCAGAGCCAATATGTCAACAATTATTAAGACTCCTATTGTAGATATGAGAAATGCCGTCAATGCGACTTTAACTCCTAGAAACTTGTGTCTTAACATTGCAAAAGAAGTAAAAGCGAGGAATATAACCGCTGAATAATCTCCAAAGTGTTGATACCTTGCCGTATTGAATAATTGTGGAGAAATAACATTAAACACTACATTAAAGAAAATTAAGCAGAAAGTGCCTACAAGAAAATAAATTACTTTAATTCGCTCTCGTTGAGCTAGTGCAAAATATTTTGAGATAAGGTAGTAAATGAAAATTAATGTAATTATTACAGCAAATCCATTAAAAAAAGGATCTACATATCCGAAATTTATTTCGTTGCCCCAGTCCCTTTGAACAACACTTTCTATAATTGTATTAGTGAATAATGCCAGAATAGCAAAGATTGAACTAGTAAGCAAAAGCAACCATTTAAATTTTTTATGATCAATTTTTAGGAATGAATGAATATAAAACATGTATGCAGAAAAGAAGAAAAAAGAGACAAAAGCCCAATTTATTCTATAAGCCAATAAAGCAACATTTAAATCACTTCGGAAGTAACCTAAGTATGCAAAGTCAACCCATCCAATTAAGCAGACTGTCATTATGGTAAACCATTGATATATCTTTTCCTTAGCCGAGTTTGCCAAGACAACAATGATTAAGAAAACACTGAAGGCGTTTATAAAAGTTAATATTATTGTTTCTGTTAATTGAATGTCCATATGAAATCCTCTAAAATATTTTTGCTAATACAATAACTATAGGCCAAAAAATATATTCTGCATCAACAATTATATAAGACAGTACTCTCAGTTTCTTTCCTTCCAATGATATAGCTTTTCTAAGATAGTATAAACCATATACAAATGTTATCAGAAGAAAAAGAGCATCGCCTTTTAAAAATCCAGTGTAGTAGCCTACTAGTAAAGGTAAAATAGAGATTAGATTAATCACATATAATAAGTAGATCGTCTCCTTTTTTCCTAATAAAACTGCAAATGTTTTTAATTTTAACTGTCTATCACTTTCAATGTCCTTTATATCAAAGAAAGCAGAATTGACCATCCATCTTAAAAAAACAAAGCAAAATAAAAAAACATACGACATGGTGACTTCAATTTGGTAATAAAAAGGTACAAGAAGAATTGTTAACGCCCAGAAAAAGGAAGTATAAAAGTTTTTGAAACCTGCGATAAGATTAACTGTCAACCTTTTAAAGTATTCAGTATAAAGAATACCTCCTGCAACAATAAAGATGACAAATATTAGTGTTGTAGCATTGGTTGTTATCAAAGAAAATAGTAAAAGAGTGATGTAAATCGCTAAGAAAAGTCCCATCCACTTTTTTTGTGTTTGGAGGTGTCTAGCTCTTTCTGGATTTGAATTAATATCAAAATCAATTTCGCGGAAGTGGTTGTACGAATATACTACTTGTGAACTTAGATATGGGATTAATAGTACAATTAAATGAATGGGAAGATCTAGCAATAGTATAACTGTTAACACAATGCCAGTAGCACCAAAAGAAAGCAAATGTCCTCCATAAACAAACTCTGTTACTACTTTTTCGATCAACAATTTCATAATTTATTTATTTCTCGAAATAGAATATTCTGCTATCTTATATAAAAACTCTAGCTCATTGGTTTTTGATCTGTTCAACCTATCTAGATATGACTGTGCAGTAGCTACAAATTCCCTACATTTTGCATTTGAAAATTCAAATGCACCGGTGTCTTTCATCACTTGCTTTACCTCATTAGCTTCATCTTGAGTTAGATCTTTTTTGCCCAAATATTTATTGAGTATTTCTTTCTGAGCTTTAGTTCCTTTCTCGTGAGCTTTTAGTGTTAGTAATGTTTTCTTTCCTTCCTTTATATCAGACAACGTAGGCTTCCCTGTATTTTCATCATCGCCAAATACACCAAGTATGTCATCGAATATTTGAAAAGCTATTCCAGCGTTAGTAGAGAATTGTGTTAGAAGTGATATCTCTTCTTTACTTGCGCCAGCAAGAATAGCTCCAGATATTACTGGTATTTCATAGGTATATTTTGCTGTTTTATAATGATGAACTTTAAAAATATCTTCTTGCTTGTATTCGCCATCATATGTAAGCAAGATATCATGAACTTGCCCAAATACGACACCTGTTAATTGAGAAGTAAATAGCTTTAGTAGCTGAAGAAGATTATCTTTATTTTCTAATTCAGAGTCAGCAACCAATTCAAAAGCTAGCTGGTTAGCTAAATCTCCTGCTAATATCGCCATTGTAACGCCAAAATGCTCTGGTTCAACATAATTATTTAACTTCGCATATTTCTCGTAGATTTTATGAACAGTACTTCCACCTCGTCTCAAATCTGCATGATCCATTATATCATCGTGGATAAGTAGGAAACTCTGAATTAACTCAATGAAAATAGAAAGATCACTTACCTTTTCATCCTCTTTACCATCAAAAGCCTTGTATGTGTAATATATAAGAGCAGGACGAAGCCTTTTTCCTCCACGAAGAGTAAATTCTTCTATGTGTTCTAAAAAGTTAGTGATGAATGGGGACACATTGTTGTACTGTATTTTTTTGTCGACAAAGTACGAAGCTAATTTGCGTTCAATAAGTAATTTATACTTAAGCAATTCATCTGCTGGATTCATTTATATATTACTGCTATTAATTTTAAAGAATTCATCTACAATGACATCTATATCTGCATCCGTTTTAATGATGAATTTAACTATACCTAAACCTTCCACCTCTTTCTTTGTATCCTCGCCTGTTACATTTGTCAAAGCCATAATTGGTGCAGATTTGTAAGTATCATGATTAGCCTTTAACTCCTTCAGCACTTCAATACCATCAAATCCAGGCATAACCAAGTCCAAAAAAACTAAGTCGTACTGAGTTTGAGACATCATCTCTAGTGCTTTCTTTCCACCCTCAGCTAGATCTACATCATAGCCACCTTTCATATCCAATTGTTTCTTGAACCATGTCGCTATATCTGTTTCATCCTCAACTATTAAGATTCTCTTGTTCATATTTGACATAGTAAAAAATTAAATAGTTTGTTGAGTGTCTTCTGATACTTTACTTTCCTCTTCAAACAACTTAGCTAGTAAAGGATCTTGTGACATAAATCCATAGGCATTTATACCTGCTCTAACGGATCTAAAGCTATCCTGAGCCTGCATAATATGTTCCGCTAGGTCTACTCCTTGTTCTCGTAACTTCTCATTTTGCAGGTTAATCTCATCAGTGCTCTTAATAACTCTGTTTAATTTATCTTGCAGATTACCTAGTACTGCTGTCAATGCTTTTATTTTCTCGTAATCCTCTTGTTCTTGAGATGTTAATGCTTTTTCGCCTCTTCTTGCTTCCTGTAAAGCAATGGATAATTGAGAAGTCATCCTACTTAAATATTTCATAACCTTTTCTGCATCTCCTCTAAATTTATATCCAAATTCCATTGCGCCTGATGCTACATCAGTAACTTCAAGACCTAACATCTCATGGAGTGTTTTTAGTTGTTCTCTTAAATTCCCGTTATAAGCAATAGAGTTTACATCTGACAAATGCGAGTCATTCATAATTTGTAAATTTAAGAACTAATTATATTTTCTGCCTCATGGTTATCCTTCAACACCTCCATGATAATAGGCATCAGTTTGGTATCATCTTTGATTAAGGCTAATGCTAACAGCCTTAATAGAACAGATTCTGACATCTTGTATTTATCCGAGATTACCTTAAATTTCTTTTTTTCTTTTTCATCGATTCTGGTTCCTATAAATTTTTTCATATCCAAGGTAATAACAATATCTGTATAAGATTAGAACAAATTGATAACAATTGCAACATCAATTGGGAAACTTGAAAAACCTATATAGAGCAACAGATTTGTCCTTAGCTGAGTTGTTTAATTTGAAATAAAGTGAAAAATGTAAAACTTTCGAGATGAGAACAAATCTGACAATAAGGCTATTTTTGTCAACTTTTGTATGCCGAATGAGTATAAAAGTCGCCCCTGTATTGCTACAGGGGACTTACTTACTCAAGGTAAAATGCTGAAATTTCTTTTTCGCATCTGTAAATATTATCTTTTAGCAGTAACAAAGCATATTTAGTATCTTCATCAAATTGATTAAGTAAATAGCATTTACCTTCAATTTCAATTGATTCTTCTCCGATGGTATCAATAATATCGCATTGTTCTGCTCCTTGAAGAACTACTTTCGCATTTTTTATTAGTGCATATTTACGGTGATAAACTTTGTCTATTCTATAAAAGTCATCAAGTGTTTTCATATTTTTAAGTTTTAGATATAAAAAGGGGTGATTTGCTTCACCCCTGAGAAGAAAACTTCTCACCCTATCCCCAAAGTTCTTTTAATTCTCTAACCTCCACAACCTTACAAGGCTTAAAATATAAATCTCGTTCTATCGGTAAACCTAAAAGACCTCTAGTATTTTCTAGTTCTGAAAGCGTGAAATATCCATATTCTTTAAAATCACCGCTGTCGACAATACCAAAAAATTCAAATTCTTTGTAATCTCTTGTAATATCTGGAGCTGGCTGTCCTTCCAATACATACCATGTAAAAGAGGAATCGGGAGTAAAATATTTAATATAAATAATTGCATCCCCGTTCTTTCCATCTTGTGCGTAAAGTTTTGGTAACTTGTTTATAAGTTCTTGTGTTAGTAATTCCATATAATTAGATTTAAAATAAAGTAAATTGAGTGAGCTGATTTAAAATCATAGGATTTTTCGAAATTAATTCATTTTCAAGTGTTTGGGCTAAATTTAAGACCTGATTTTGAATATCTTCCTCAAGTTCATTTTTGAAAATAAAATGTGAGCGATATCCAGTTTCAGATATTGTCTTCCCCCTAAACTCAAAATGATGAACTTGAACATCATCTGTATCTTTCCCAAAAGCTCCATAAGTGAATTTAATTTCAACTTCAAATCCTGATTTCAAAACAAAATTAAATACTTTAGTATTCATAATTAGTTAATCTAAAAGTTAAAAGTGTTTTTTATACTGGTTATCGCTTCCAGATATTGAACTAATAAAGTTGAGATTCTATAAACTTGATTTGTGGTGTCATTTCTTTGGCTCTTGTCTCTTCAATCTCTTTTATCCATCCAGAGATTTTCTTTATTGACTCTTCGTTACAGTCATAACCAGAACACATATAATTTCCGTAAGTGTAAAAATTATCTGTGTCATTGATTATGTCTACTCCTAAGATGTCATCTATTTGATTTCTAGCTTCTTGTAGTACATATTCATAAGCCAAATAACAGATATCCAACTTACTAAAAGGTATTTGAGTTTCTTCGAAAAACTCTTCAACATAAACTGAAAAATCATTTTCTGAAATTTCTGCATCTGCTAAGACTTCGGCTGCTGCCTGTAGGTCTAAATAACCGAATGGCATTAATGCACTTGATAAGTCTTTTGTTAATTTTTCTTTTTCTTCTTGTGTTCTCATAATGTTAAAATTAATTGTTAAGTAAGTAATTGCTTGATATAGGGTAGTTTTCTTTCAAGGGAGCTATCCTATTTTTATTAGTTTACGGTCTCCATCTATTTCAAAATGCAAACCTAATTTATAAAGTTTTAAGATTGTTGCTATTGTTAAAGTTTTTGTTTTCATTTGTTTAGTTTTAATAATTAAGAAGTGTTTTTATGCTGGTTATCGCTTCCAGTAATTAAAGTTAATCTATTGAAACTTCATTCGGATCAATTGGGTTTTCGTCTTTCTCAATCTTTTGAATTGCTAAAGCTCGTTTTACAATAATTTTGTAAGATTGTCTTTTTTCATCTTCTTTAGTTGTGTACTCTTCTATTTCAAAGTCTCCACTAACTAAAAGTAATTGACCTTTATCAAAGTTGTTAGCTATTAATTTAGATAGCCCATTAAAAACTACTAATGTGTAGAAATTTGTTTTTTCTTCTCCAAGGTTCACTGCTAAATTAACTTTTAAAAATTCTGTTTTTCCATCAGTTGATGTTTTAATTTCTGGTTTAGATGTTAAATAACCTAAGACCTCGATTGTTGCTGTATTTCTCATATATATAATAAAAAGTAATAAATAAATTAAGCATTGATTAAGGCTCAACACTCACCACCTATCAATTAACCTTCCTACATCTCCCGCCCTTCTTGGTTAGGAAGTTGTTTAGTATTCTTGTTAATCGCTATTAAATTGTTAATGTTCTAGTTAAGTAATAAAAATCATTCCCTTAACTAAAG
>CAYMSO010000013.1:0-35357 GCA_964393185.1 uncultured Candidatus Saccharibacteria bacterium
CTAAGTTCCAAGATTTTGAGTTAAAAATGGATAGTAAGATTGATCAGAAAATATCTGATGCTCTGCAAACCTTCTTTAGGCGGGATCTTATGCCATTCCTTAACATTATGGCCACCAAAGACGATATTGATAAAATAGATAGACGGTTAACTGCGGTAGAAAATAAATTAGTTTATCTGGAGAAACAACATGAGCTATACATTTTGGAGCTAAAAGAATTAAGATTAAGAATTGAAAAGTTAGAGCATCCTAATTATTCAAGATCAAGATTTAACAATAGATAATGAGATTTGAGCTTGGACTACCTGCCGACTCTGGTTTTGCAGATAGAAAGCTGTCTATGCATCATATCTAGCTCTTTCCTTCTGTTTTATTTACCAACTTTAATGCGTCTTCAAAACTCATTGTGCTTTGCATCTGACCATTTGCAATAAAGTAAATCTCGTCAGCATTTTTGATTGTATTCAGTCTGTGAGCAATAATAATTTTTGTTGTTTTGTTAGGTAAGTGATCTATTATTTGTTGCAGCAGAGCCTCGGTCACTGTATCAATATTCGCAGTTGCCTCATCCAAAATCAAAATTCTTGGTTTTCTTAATATAGCTCGGATGAATGCAATCAATTGCTTTTGCCCTAGGCTGATTGATTCAGAATTATTATTAACCTGAGTTTTTAGACCATCTTTGAACTTAGATACTACACTTTCTAGTCCCATGTCTTTTAGCAGTTTTATTAGCTCGTTATCAGTTGTATTCCTAAGCTCTACATTGCTATACCTAAGATTATCCGCAAGTGTAGCTGTGAATAAAAATGGTTCCTGCAAAATAAAGCCTATTTCTTTCGACAACTTCTCAGGCTCAAAGGATCTTATATCCTTACCATGCAAGTAAACTACACCTTCCGTAGGATCGAACAGCCTTGCCATTAAGCTTGCAGTAGTACTTTTTCCTCCACCAGTTGGTCCAATAAGTGCATAGGTTTTTCCTTCCATTATTTTAAATGTTAAATGTTTCAGTACCATAGATTCTTTACTATAACCAAAACTTACATTATCAAACTCCATAAATATATTCTCATTAGATTTAACTTGTGCGGCAGAAGATTTTATGACAGATAAATTAGACCTTAAGTTCAAAACCTCTGTAATTCTTGCCCATGCAGCCAAAGATGATTGGATGGAAGTAAACAAAGATGCCATTATTCTTAAAGGGCTATAGAACCTTTCGCTGTATGTCAAGAATGTAATTAAAGAGCCAATTGTTAAATCGCCTTCAATAATCATTCTTATTCCAAATACTAGAATTATTACAGTAGCTAAGTTTCCTGCTAGATCGTAGATTGGAGTCAAAATATTGTTCGCAATAGTCGCCCAAGTAGCATTTTTTCTATTCTCTTCATTATAGTATTCAAACTGACTTAAGAAATATCTTCTTTTATTAAATGCAACAAATACTTTAAAGTTACTAAGGCTTTCCTGAATCTCGCCAGATAAATTACCCAGTGAGTCAAGACTGTTCTTGTTCTTAGATCTAACCCATGGAGCGGTAAGCTGAGTCACCAAAAATAATCCAATTGTAGAAACAAGTGTAAGCGCACCAAGTTTAAAATTAAGGACCAACATTATTACACCAATTCCTACAATAATGAAAATATTGCCGATAAAACGTAAAAGAGTTTCTGAAAATGCTTGATTAAGTTTATCTGTATCGCTGTTTATTCTCGAAATTACATCTCCAGATTTATTAACGTTAAAAAATTCTACGGGCAGAGATTGAACTTTTTCGAAAATTGCATGTCTTAGTCGATAAAGTACATTCTGACCAACTTTGCCCATCCACAAAATCTGCAAATACGTTGTTATGAAGTTTATTAAAGTGATTCCCGCAATTAATCCTACGTATTTGTACAAGTTTTCCTTATCTCCTGTCACAATAAATTTATCTACAGCTTCTCCCAAAATGTAGGGTAGAGCAACAGCAACTATTGAGTTGATTAGAACTGCAAGCAAAGCCATAGATAATTTTGTCCAATCACCTTTTAGATACTCTTGCAACCGAGAGATTGAGCTCCATTTTGAGGACTTTTCCAGATCTTCTTTTTTACTTAAATCATAATTCATAATTACTTATTAAAGGCTATTCAACACTTTGTTGAGATAGGTATATTTGTTTATATTCAAAGGAACTATTTAACAAGTCGGCATGTTTACCTGCAGCCAATAATTCGCCTTCCATTATCAATATAATTTGATCAAAATCTTTGACAGATTCTATTTTTTGCGAAATTGCCAAAATAGTTGTATTCGGGTAATTCTTGTCTAGATTTGCAAAAATTCTTCTCTCTGTATTTATATCGACTCTTGCAGTAAAATCATCTAGAAGCAGTATTTTAGGTTTTCTAGCAAGAGCTCGTGCAAGAGTAAGCCTCTGTTTTTGACCACCAGAAAGGTTTGCTCCTCTTTCTGTAATTCTAGTATTAAGCCCTTTAGGCAATGATTTGATAAAATCTTCCAGTTCTGATGTTTCTATTGCTTTATCAAGATCAGCATTGGGAATTTTCTGTCCAAGCGTAATGTTTTCTAGAATGGAATTATTAAAAATTATACTATCCTGAAAAACTAGCCCCATCTGGCCATACAAGCTATCCTGATCATATTGATCTACGTCAGTTCCATCAATCTTAATATCACCACTTTGTGGTTTTATTAATCCAGTTAATATATAGAATATTTGAGTCTTGCCCGCTGCAGTTGGACCTAAAATTGCTGTTTTTGTACCTGCTTTAATATTAAAGCAAATATCCTTAAGTATACTTCTGTTAGAAAGATTTAAATTCACACCGCAAAGTTCTATATCACCTTTAATCTCTTTTGTAATTCTACCTTCTATCGATTCAATTGGCGCTTCCAAAACTTCGCTGATTCTACCGTAAGATGCAAACGACCTAACAACTACATTTCCCAAGAATCCTAATAAAATTACTGGATATATAAAAGTTCCTGTGTAGCTAAAAAAAGCTGTCAAATCACCAAAGTTCATTGAGCCATTAATCACCCTTGTTCCTCCATATCCAAGTACAATCATAAAAATACCATTGGCACCAAGATTTATGATTGGAATTAGGCTTGCAAACTTATTAACAATTACCATGCCAATTCCCCTTGCTTCTTCATTAATAACATCGTACTTCCCAACCTCTGCTTTCTGAGAGTTAAGTACCCTTACCAACCTTGATCCAACAACACTTTCATTAATTACTAGATTGAGTTTGTCTACAACTTCCTGAGCTTTTACAAAATACTGACTTATTGTTTTAAATATAAACATAAAGCTTAGAAAAAGGGCTGGAATTACCAAAATGACTGGAATTGCAAGTTTGTAATCTATACTAATAAGCATTATCGCGCTTCCAAAAAGCAAAACTACTGCCGAAAATAATACCAACACACCTTGGGAAATAAAAGTTTTTACATTATCTACATCCGAAGTCAAATTAGTTAATAATCTAGAAACGGATATATTACTTACATAAGAAAAGCTCTGCTTAGAAATCTTTACAGCAATATCGTTTCTTAAATCCCTTGCCAGTTTTTCCGAAAGGAAATTACCGAGTATTACTTGTAATATTCCCAGCACAAATATAGTTGCAACCAATAAACCAAGTAAAGTAATAGTGTCATTTTCGTTATAAGTTCTATTAAAAAAAGAATTTAAAACAGGCGAAATCTGCCTAGGCAAAACCAATGTTAGTATATTCAGCACAAGTGAGATAAACACGACCACTGCAAGAAAGATTTTGTATCTCCCTAAAAATTGAAAAAACTTTATTGTAGCATCTTTATTAGCTTGCGGTTCCATAGGCAACAAACTTGATTATACAATATAGAAAATACAAAATGAATGCTGTGTAACGCGAAGGCAAATTTTCTGTACAATTAACTATCAGTATTAATATAAAAAAGCTTAAGTGAGTGTGCATAATGCAATATGTATTTAGGAATGTAAACAAGTAATTCTATCCAGATATTCATCAAAAAATATTAATTAGTATTTTGTTAATAAACTTAATGAATATTTCTTCAGCAAAATTGTAACACCGTTAGATAGATATAGTAATAAGTAGCATTGGTTGACAATTTAGTTGAGTTAGATTACTATATAGTTGATAAATATAGAAACATATACCAAATATATGAAACTTATTTTAAAAACATTTGCAAATACAAATATACTTATAGGTATCGTACTTATTCTTGGGCCAATAACTTACATGGTAATGACTACAATTCTTGATAATAATTTGCTTTCTAGTGCTTATGCAAACAGCCTAGAAAAACAGACACAAATAGTAGCCCAAAATCCATTTAAAGATTTATCTGAGAACGAAGTTGAAGTACAAGAAGCAAAACCATTCGTTGAAGTACCAAAAGACACTGTAGCTTCTTATGGCAACAAGATCATCATCGAAAAAATAGGGCTAGATACAGAGATTTTAGAAAGCTTAACTAGTAGCGAAGCACTTAATAAAGGTGTTTGGAGAATGCCCGATTTTGGAATGCCAACATATACAAAACAACCCACGATTTTAGCGGCACATAGATGGGGAGCCGATGATGCAAGTTGGGATTTTAGAAGCAAAAACCTTTTTTTAAATATTCCAGATCTTACAACTGGTGATCAGATTAAGATGATATGGGAAGGTGAAGAATACAAATACAGAGTAACAAGTGTTGAAGAAAATGTTTATGTATCTAAATCTGATGATCTAATTCTTCTGACTTGCAAATACTATGATTCTGATATAAGAGTTATAGTTTATGCCGAAAAAATCTAGAAAACTGTACTTACCAATTTTCAATCTTATCTTCTAGTAAGCATATTGCGTGTCAGATCAAATTGACAAATAGATAAGGTTTGTGTGTTTAGCCAATGCTGTATTACATTTTTATGTCACTCTATATTGATTTATTATATAGAATTTGCTATAATATATCATACAAAAACATCATGAATAAGTCGAACATAGTAGCAAAATTTACAATAATTCTGATCTTAGTGATTGGAGGATTTTTTTTCTATTCTCCATCAGCCAGCGCTCAAGCTGTTCAACAGTGCCGGCCTGGCACAGGAATTAAAGGAGTCCCTTGCGAGTATATAGTTGTAGATTGTCCAATACCAGGCCCTTACGGAATTTGTATTCCAGACACGAGCATTTTTGATTCTGAAGGAAATCTAAATACAGAAGCGTTAGTACTTGCAAGCTCTGCACTGTTTCTTGGAATAGTATTTGTAATGAATGGGCTACACCTAAAGAAGAGAGTTAAATAAGAAACAACTTACCAACATGCAAAGTTTTATGTTGTTTAGTAAAAAACTTAATTTAATGGCTAATCTCCATCCATTGGCCTAAGCCAATGCTTTAAAGGTTAGTTTACTATAAAACAAATTATTAATCGCTAATTCATATTTCTATTTAACTTTACCACATTAACTCTTAAATTATAGCTTTCTAATCAGATCATCTATAAACTTTCAAATCTTATTTTGCATATTAAATATACGAGAATAATTATTGTCGCCACATTGCGGTGATTTTTATATAGTAATATGATATAATATTCTATACATTTAATAAATATGGAAACCGATCCTAATTCACAGAAACGCGATAGCCTAAAAGGAACAGGCGGAAACCGAGTAGGTTTGTTTAGTAGATTCTTGAGACGCGAAACAGTAGAGATACCAGAGGGAACAAACATAAAGAATGAGAAACGTGGGCCTCGCAGAAGAAATTTCTTGATAGGAAGTGGACTACTGTTAGCTGATGCACTTATAGGAGGACCATTTTCAGCTATATTAAAAGGGGATAATCTAAAAAATATTGGTAATTTTGTAGAGTTTAATATTATAAGAAGGATTAATTCTCCTAGCAAAAATGACGCATTTTATCCTTTGAACATAGATGAAGGACCAATTGATAGAACTATTTCGGACAAAATTTTTGATGACTCTAATCTGGCAGAAGAATATCCTAATACTATAAACAAAGCTTCTTTCCATAGCATATTACAAAAGCCAGCAAGAATTGCCCTGCAATATTTTAAACCTAATGAAAGCTATACTTATGAGCAAAAATTAAGAAGTCTCAACGAGTACTACGAAGATTTTTTTGGATACATGAAAGATATAAGTGACGCTATAGGTATTGACTACATTGCAAACTTATTAATGTGGCAGGTTTCTGGTGAGAATACGGCTCATATTATAAATAGATTACAAGACGAAAGAGACGAATTTGCAAGAACATTTACTACTGTCGCGGAAACATGGCTTGGAGACAAAACAGGATCGCATATTATTACTGTGCTAAGGAAAATGGGTATAGCTGATGATGCATATTACGCACTACCAAGGCTAGAGGGTGCTACTTCCTTAGGTGGTCCCCACGACTTGGAGAACATTTTCCAGACTAGAGCTATTGCAGATTTAAAAAATACAACTGATCTAGATACATATAATGAAATAATGAAGGAACTAAGAGAATTGGCCCCAGACTATTGCGAGCTGATTCCTGAATACGTTGCGGCATACGATGCCTTCGAAAAGAAATCTACTGATGTAAAACAAGCTATAATTAGTAGTGATCAAATAAGAAATTATTTAATTAAATTTGCTACAGAGGATAGGATTAAAGACCTTATGTCAGAAGTAGATGACAAGGGTGAAGTTATAGTAGATTCCTATCAATTCTCACGAACTACAGCATTTTGGGCAACCTTGTCAGAGAAAGATGCTGTCACAAGAGCAAGTGGTATGACAAACTGGGAAACTGGTCCAATAGAGCAAGCTGCACTTAATTTAGCTATAGAATACTATTTAGAAGACGATAATAGCAAAGTAGGGTTTTTCTTTGACCAAATCAGAAATCCTAAAATGATAGATCTTCTTAAAAGTAGAAAGAATAAGGGAGATAGTATTGCATCACAATTGCTCAAAATGTCAGATGAACTTGACGAGTTATCTGAAAAGGTTATAACTAAAGATAGAGAAGTAGCTCTTTCGTTAGTAAAGGATGGACTAGAATATGATCCAAAGTTCAACATAATAGTGGGGGTTGCATATACAAAGTGGGTTTATGCTGAAGTTCTTAGGTATAAAAACATTACTGATCCCCAAATATTTAGAAATATAAAATTTAATTCGCCAGATGTATTGGCTTTAGCATCTTTACTGGCAAATGCACTAAGAGAGACCGGTCCTTCTTACCAGTTGGTAGGAAAAAGACCGTTGTTGAAAGCTACTTTACCATTCATAGATAAATACGAGATCTTGAACACTATGGATAGATTTATTAAACAAATATATAGTCAAACCATCGAAGCGGAAAATCCAGAGAGAGATTATGAAACATTTAGTACACATTACATTAATTTAATACTGGATCAAATGTCTACTTACTATCTTAAAGGAGCTAAGTTATCTGATATTAATGCTTCATTCTGGATCCCAGAAAAACTTGCCCAGTTTAGAAATTTTTCAAATCAAGCTATCAATTTTGGATTGAGACGAATTCTCTTTACTCCACCACACGATGCATGGACTAGAGGCATTCTCAATAACGCAGCCTATATCTATTCGCTAAAAGGTTTGGCTAAACCATCAACAAACATACAAGGACTTGAATCTTAAAAAATACATAGTCTGTAAAGATTTTGAAAGAGTTGAGGGAGTAGAATAAACATATAGTCAAGTTTGTTGAGTAATACTATGGCATTATTGAATAGGATATACTATCGGCCTAAATTAAAATCTTTTGTTCGGAAGCTAAGAAACAATCCCACTAAAGGTGAGCTTAAGTTATGGAAATTTCTAAGAAAAAAGCAGCTAGTTGTAGATTTTAATCGTCAAAAACCTTTACTAGGTTATATTGTAGATTTTTATTGCATTAGTCTTAAACTTGCAATTGAAATAGATGGTGCAAGCCACGACGAGAACAAATTTGATTATGATGTAAGAAGGCAAAGAGAGCTTGAAAGCCAAGGAATTACCTTCCTCCGTTTTTCTGAGTATGATGTGGTACATAGAACGTTCGAAGTACTGGAGACTGTTAGTGAGTGTATAAACACCCTCCTTCTCCCTCTTGGCAAGAGGGAGTGAAGCTACTTTACCAACCAGCATCCTCTTCCCCTCTTTCAAGAGGGGACCGAGGGGTGTTCTCCTCCCCTCTTTTAAGAGGGGAATCAAGGGGTGTTCTCCTCCCCTCTTTTAAGAGGGGATCAAGGGGTGTTCCTAGAGACTTCCCACTCAAACTGACACTTTTCCGGCTTAAAATTAAAAAACATGTGCAGTTGTTAATAACCGAGAAATAGCTATCCAAAAATAGTTGACATCTGCTAGACCTAAAGCACTTAGACTTCAACAAAGACAAAATTAATTACAAATCAACTAAATATATTTAAGTACCTTGCCTAACAGCCTTTTTTTATGTATAATAAATCTATATAAATATTAAAAATTAAATATGGATACAGAAGAAAGTTCAATGCTTGAAGGGGGTGTGAGTCGCCGACGTTTTTTGCGTCTCGCAGCTTCGGGCTTTACGGCGGGAGTGGTGGTAGCACTTGTGGGAACTGGTGAGGAAGAGACTTATGCACAAACACCAACTCCAACTGTTGAGCAGCAAGAAGTGGTAGATCCAAAAAGTGTTCCACTAAGATGGATTAATGGAGGAGAAAATGGCTATAATGCGGAGGAAATAGAAAAATATAGACAATATGTTACGAGTGCTCAAGAAGGATTCGTAGAATTTACTGGTGGAAATACTGGTGACAACTACTACTTTTATAAAGCTGAAGATATAATGCCAGATCCAGATCAACAGCTTTTCTTTGCAATTAATCCCGATACAGGATTAATTGCTCCTGTAATTAAGGTATTACCTGGTCAATACGTAACAGGAGACATATCTATTATAGACTTTGATAAAACTAATAATGAGATAAAAAGCATATTGAGGGTTCTTCATGATGATGAGCAAGAAACAGGGCTTGCCTTTTTAAACAATACAGCTTCTGAAGTATATGTTTTAGCAGATAAAGGTGCAACCAATCTGGGTGATTTAAAGACTTATACACCATTAGAAGCAATGAATATTATATTTCAAAATACAGCTAATGATTCGTGCAATATAATTGGAGAACCAGGAGGAACGACTACTGACAATCCAGAAGCCCAAAAAATTGGTTATGTAGATCCTTCAAGCCGATGTGAAGTTCTATTTTTTAAGACGGCAAGTGGAATAAATGAGAATAAATTTACATTCAATAGCACATCTGGTACTTATGAACAATAAATTATAGTACTTTGTGATATATATAAAGTGGCCCTAATGTTTCTACAGAAATACTTGGGCCACAATAATTATATGCAGTAAATGGAAAAATTTTTAAATTACATAAAAGCTCAAGGAGCTAGTGACGAGCAAATGCAAGCCATACAATTGCTCTTGTTTCCAGTTATAAAAGCATTAATACAAAATTACTACACCGAGGCTTTTACACCAGAAGAGCTAAATTCGTTGGAACTGGTAAGCATACAAGAAGATTTTGACGATGCGCAGCAAGATTTATTAATGCAAACTGCTTTTGAAGAAAAAACTGGCAAAACAATAGAAGCAAAAATAAACGAATATTTCGAAAACATAGTTAAAGAAATAGAAATAAATAATGCAAAAGTAAAGGCAATTATCGAGAAAAATAAAAATCTAGATCCACAAAAATTTGTAGAGGAATTCGAAGAATACATGAAAATTTTGGAAGAGGCAAACTTAAACAAAGCAAAAGATATTATTGGTAATTCAATAAAACAATGACAAAAGAACAAGATCCTACATATCTCAGTCAATTCATGAGACCAGTAACCCCTATTGCTCATGATAATCCATTAAATCAACCACATACCATCCCTGGCACGCCCCATATAACTCGTGGCATTACAGAAGCTGAACTTAATTTTGAGAACCCAGAAGCTTTTATATTAAGTCCCGAGCAGAAAGCAATGCAGCATCTTGCAAAAATAAGTAAAGCGGTACCACGAAGATCAATTTTTAGAAGAAAAAAGACTGATGCCGTAATTATCAACTGGCAAGATTTAGGCAATGGAAGAGATGCTTTAGCATTCGTAAAAGCAGCTCAACAATCTGGGTTTAAGGTATATAAAGCCAAACAAAAAGGGAAAAAGATTATTTATGTTGCTCGTCCTAGGTTTGATAAACTAGCTAATAGAATGGAAGGTCTCCAACCAATGGAGAAAATAATTTATAACGAGTATTTTGATTCTTATACATGGGCCAGTAAATTAGCAGAGAAAGTTAGTAAGCTTACAGTTAGTCAGAAGCTCAAGTACAGAAGCTATCAAACAGCTAAAATTATTCAACATATCCCAAGATTCGCAAGAGATTTGGTTCCAGTACTCAGGCATATGAGCAGAGAAAGAAAAAAAGCAGAAGTAATTGGTCACTACGAGCAAATTAACGATATTTTAGGACTTAGAGATTTTTTTAATCTCTATTGGAAGTATGACTATGAAGCCGATGGCCTTGTTGTTTCGAGGTTTCTCCGCACACAATCAGATAAAGTACTTAAATATGAAATCAAAACTCAACATGGGGAGCAAGTGGTACGAAATATTAAAGACGAAGAAGTCGTGAATTATATTCAGAATCATACCAGATTAACAACTTCGTTTAAGGATGCAATCAATCCCCTTAGAATAGGTAGATATGTAAGGTCTATAGGAGACATTACCGAAATACTGTTAACTTTTGGTGCTGCATACTACGGTACAAAAGAACTATTAATCAATTTAGCAAAAGGCACAACTGCAAGTCTAGAAGTACTATCGACTGCGAATGTTGTTAGAGGTGTTAATTGGTTACGTTTTCCTGCAGTCAGAGTTACTGAAGAATTATACAAAACCTTTATTGCAAGAGAGCAAAGTATTGCAGGGTTTTTCTTGGGACTGGGAATAGGAACTGGTGTTTCTATTATAACTATGGGTGCATCTTCGGAAGCTAGCGCAGTTTTAGGTAAAGCCACTATGACTTCCTTAAGCAACGGCAATCTAGGTAACCTAAATCAAAAACAATCCGAATTATTAGTACAAACAGCTATCTGGGCTGGCAGAAGAGGTACGGTTACTGCTATGCCTTTAATTGCAGCAAGAATAGCAAACCCTTTAATAGTGGCGGCATGTAGAAGGAATTTGATAAGCGAGAGGACAGCAGTAAATTTAACTTCTAGCATTCTTGGAAATGCGGCAAGCATTAGAAGTATAGCATTATGGGGACAGTTTGTAGGTTTAGATCAAGAATCAGAAATTCTAGAGAAACTTGGAGTTAAAAGCCCTGCAGAAGTTAGAAAAGAAGTATTTGGAGAACACAATAGACCTAGCACAGGTCTATTTCTATCGGACGAAGAAGTAGAGCCGGAAACGTCTATAGCAGATCTAGATATAATAAATATAGGTGGAATAGATTACGCAGTTACTAATGATGAAGGAGATAGTACTTTTGAGTTGAAAAATCCAGAAGATTTAACTCAAACCTTAGGTTACTATATATATGATAGCAATAGCAAGTTATATATAATTAATACATCTAAAGGCGGACAGGTAGCCTATCATTATAATAATTTGGGTGTAGAAGAGTTTATTGATGATACGTACCGAATAAACGACTTAGCAAACGATATAATGTCGCCAGATGTTATACCCGAACCACAACCCGAAGTAGATGCGACTGAAGTTCAACCCACTGTAACAGCTGATTCCGAGGTTGCTTCAACAGAAAATGTTGCGGCTGATTACTGGACCGTAGGTGGGCAAATTGATAACTACATTAGGTACAATTCAAATGGCGGTATTACAGAAAGCATAGTCATTAAAATAGGACCTGGCAATTATGACCAGTTAGTTTTATACGTTCAAAATAATAAAATTATCGAAACTAATTGGAATGCATTAGATTTCAACCTAAAGCAAGCCTTAATATCTATCGATTATTCGGAAGAAGGTGAACTACCTACAATTGAAGGTGTAAATACACCACCTGAACCCCCAGCATTAGAAAATCCAGATACAGGGGTCACGACTAAACCAGTTTTAAATGAAAACGGAGAATGGACTTATCCAGGTTTTTCAGTGCAACCGCCACTTACATTTGGACCAGGAGGAGTTTACAATATACCTGAATACGATGAAAATACTAATCAATGGGTAATACAGTCAAGTCTATTTAGTATGTTAGGTCAAATCGAAGGGGTAACTGTAACGCCAATAGACTCCTCGTCAGAACAAACAACTGAGTTATTAATCCAATCAATTCCTGTTGATTCAAATGAAGACGGTATAACTGATTATCTACAGTACCAACTAAGCGACAAACCTATTGTAGCCAATGGAGTAGAAGTAACAATATCTGATCCTACAGAATGGATAACTCAGTACGGATCCTTTAATTTTGAAAGAGCCAATGCACTAAATATATCCAGTCTACTTCTAGCAGAGATGGGAAATACCGAAGAAAGTTTTGCTGCCTTTTCTACCAGATACGGTCTTATAAACCTTGACTATGTAATGCAGATAGCTGATGAATCGGAAAGAGAAAATGTAAAAATTAATCTAGCAAATTCATTATCTGCTCAAATAATGCAAGGAAATCCATTCGCCGGCGACACAAATTATAGCACTATTCTATTCGATATAAACACAATCAATAGTCTTAAAGATAGCTTTGCTTGGGGCATACGAATTACTCAAGGAACAGCACTTTCCTATATCGATGGAACAGCTTTAACCTTTGAGGAAGTTGAACAGTTAAGAGCATCGGGAGAACTCCCTGAGCTGGTCCGTTACAATAGTGACAACAAATATATTTCGGTCACTAAAGCAGACGGAAGTACTGTAGAGGTTAAATGGGAATATAATCCTAGTTATCAACAACTGACTGGTTTTAATTTTACAAATCCTTACAATGGATCAGTTAGATTTTTTAATATTACCAGCACACAACCATAATGAATCTGGAAAAAAGAGATCAATTTGATCCACAGGATCAGTATAACCAAATAAGTACAACCCCTAGACGAAAGTTCTTAGGTGGTGCAATAATTTTAGGAACTGTAGCCGGTGTTAGCATACGTATATTTGCACGTGACATACTTAATTCTCTATTACGATCAGGAGAAAATTTGAAGTTTATTCCAAATACACTGAATCTGAATTACGATTCAGTACAAAGTCCCGAGTCCTTGAGTCAATTGAACTGGGCTCCAGACACACACACTTCAACTATAAAACTTGGAGCAGAAACAGTAATGTTCTTGACTGCTGGAAGATCAACTATGCGTATATCGCTAAGCGACTTTAATAAGATAGCAGAAATAAGACAAGTAACATATCCAGGAATGTTTTCGTTTGGACCCGATTATTCTGGAATTATGTCTGTGTTTCAGTTAGACTCAAAAAATCCCCATCATTTAACTGCATTTGTTCATACCGAAAAGCATTTGAATGAAAATGGGTTCCCCTACAGAGCACAAATAGGCATAATGAAAAGCCGAAACGCAGGTTATAGCTGGGAGACTTTAAATACACCAATTATAACCGGTACAAACTTAAACCTTAGCCAGGAATTTGCTACCGGAGCAGGTAATGGATGTTTTATCGAATACAAAAACGATATAGTAGGATTTTACGTAAATTGGGACTTTACCTCTGGTCAAGCAGATGCAATTCACATGGCAAAAGCGCCTAAAGACAAAGTAACAGACCCATCTGCATGGAAATTTTTAACCGATTATGGATTTGAAAAATTCAGACCTGGAATAAAAACTCGCCCAGCAATCAATGTTCCAAATCTTCCAGAAGCACATTACGCAGCCTTACCATCTATCAGCTTTAATACACATCTAAATAGATATTTAGCAGTTTATGAAACAAATATAGGATTTCATGTAGCAACATCTATAAACTTAATTGATTGGATACAGGACGGAATGATTTTGAAGTTTCCGAAACCTCATAGTCAGTTGGAAAATGGAGATACTTGGTTTAGTTATCCATCATTACTAGATCTATCACAACAAAACGATAGAATCACTGGAAAATCAGGGTATCTAATATTCAGTCAGGGTATTATTGGAGCTCCTCATAAGGTGGCTGTAGCTCCCTATCAATTCGCCTAATTCAGTGTTTTATAAAGTATCTTATTATGACATAATATTTGTTTATACAGTATGAATCAGCCAAAATATATCAACAAAAAAGAATCTGTCTACACAAAATTAATGTTTCCCTTATTAATTCTTGTTATCTGGGTGCTAATAGTTATTACAAACTTTACACCAAACACATGGCTTACGGGTTGGGACAATCAACATTTCGAGTTTGATTTAAGCTTAAACTTAGAAAGATTACTATCAGCGCCATGGGCAGAATATCAAGGACTAGGTGCACCAGGATCTCATTCGCATGCGGCAGATTTGCCAAGGTTGGTAATTGTTTGGATATTAACTGTTTTACTGCCAAACAATTTAATTAGATATTCGTATATATATTTAAGCCTTCTAATAGGAGCGCTTGGAATTTACTATTTAATATCTTCTACTTTATTAAAGCATCAAAAAAAGAGTTCTAGAAGATTAGCTGCATTTGCAGCAGCAATATTTTACATGCTTAATCTGGGAACAATGCAACACTTTATTGTTCCTTTCGAAATGTTTCAAACTCAATTTGCACTATTGCCTTGGCTGGTTATTTTTTTAGTTAAGTACCTAGAAAAACCAACCTACAAAAATCTATTAATTTTTGCATTTCTAACTCTTTTTGCTGCCCCTATGGCGTATGCGTCTATGCTTTGGATTGCCTATTTTTTTGCATTACTAATTTTTTTATGTGTCGAAGTTGTAATAACAAGAGACAAAACTACATTTAAAAATGCATTAATGATTATAATTACAACGTTAACTATTAACTCATTCTGGCTATTTCCAACAATGTATTATGTGGTAAAGCATAGTGAATATGTTCCCGAAGCAAAAACCAACAGAATATTTTCAGAAGAAGCTTTCTTAACCAACAAAAAATACGGGCAAATAGAAGACATAGCCTTAAACAAGGGATTTTTGTTCGAGTGGAATATAAGGACACCATCTGGAGAATTCGAACCTTTACTAAGAGAATGGTCGAATCACCTTGACGAGCCACTAATTCAATTTATTGGCTATACGTTCTTTGCAATTTCAATTCTTGGTGCAACGTATTCTATTTATAACAAACAGAAGTATTCACTAAATCTTTTTGGGATTTTTATTATCGGATCCATAGTTTTAATGAGTACTAATCCACCATTTGGTATTATACTAGAACCTTTACTAGAAAAGACCAATATACTTGCAGAAGCATTAAGATTTCCATTTACCAAGTTCTCTATCATAACTATTTTTGCCCAGACAATATTCTTTGGATTTGGAGTTATATACTTAAGTAGGTTTACTCAAAGAGCGTTTCAGATAACACCTATAATTTTAGTATTGCCAGCTTTATTCTTTTTTATACTTTTATATTCCGCTCCAACTTTTAGAGGTAACTTTATTCATAAGATAGTTCGAAAGGATATACCAACAGAATATTTCGAATTATTTGATTACTTCAAAAAACAAGATCCTAATACGCGCATTGCCAATCTGCCTATAGATCGTCTATTTGGTTGGATTTATACTGACTGGGACTATCAAGGATCAGGATTTTTGTGGTATGGAATTAAGCAACCAATCTTAGATAGAGATTTTGATAGATGGTATTCCTACAACGAAGATTACTACGACGAGATGAGCAATGCGATATACACTCAAAATCCCAGTGCTATGCAAAAAGTAATAGGAAAATACGCAATAGACTGGATCATAATCGACAAGAATATCGACAGCGTTAACAGTGGCAACATAAATTTTTCTAACTTAATAACTGATCAATTTGGGAACAAATACCCAAAGAACTTAGCATTTTTAGAAACAGAAAAATTACTTGCAGCAAGTGAAAATATAAAACTGGAAAAAGTAATAGGAAAAATTTCTATATATAAAGTAGATTCTCCAAATACACAAAGTTTTATAAGTGTTTATCAAAATAGTGATCAAGAAAAGGAGTTTTTACAAAGTAAGTCTTTATTAGAAATCGATAATCTTGAAAGGAAAACTGATGCGGTTGATTACTCCACAAATAAAGATTCTATAGTTATTACGAAAAACATAGAAACACTTAGCAATAATGTACATACAATCGAAATTCCTGCAATAGAGAGCTACGAAAATTATATATATACCGATGTATTAGTCAAAAGAGCAGACAACAAAGTTACCATAAAGTTCAAACCCTTTTTACCAAATTTAAAAATAAATAATCAAGCTATTTATAACAAAGAAATAGAGATTGATTTTGATCTAGAATTGCAAAGTATTCCTAATAGTATTGCGCTACTTATTAACCAAGAGAATCTTATAAACATTACAGATCTGAATGATTTTGAGTTTGAAAGTGTAGGAAAAGCTTATATAAATTTAAACGATCAAAATCTAATCTCAGTATTTGATTTAACTCAAGTCAGAGATTTTAAACCTGAATTTAAAACTAGCCATGTGGATAATTGCGAAAACTCGCCCATAGGAATATACGATGAAGTTAACATTCAGGTAAATTCTATAAAGCTAGTTAGTAAAGCTAAGAATATTTGTTTATTTGCCAAACTTTTAGATCGACTTGAACGCCCTTCACTAATTACAGTAAATTATGAATATACTACAAAATCTGGAATTATATCTGATTACTGTATAAAGAATTTCCAGGAGTGTGAAACTAAGCATGGCCTCAGGATGCAGACTTATACAAGAGATATTAATAAATTCTCAGATTTTACCGTTGTTTCCAATCTTAATGTACCTGTGACCTTTGATCTTATCTTAATTAATAACGGCAAAGAAACCGAAGTAGATGCTATATTTTCGAATGTAGAACTCAAAATGTATCCAGAAATACAATCATTTAGAATTAGTACCAAAGCAATTACAGATACTATCAGCAATAATGTAGCTAACACAGTAAGTGTAAAACCTCAAAACAAGAAGATTAAATTAGATATAGAAGTAAATAAGGAAGCTGAGACTTTCAAAATAGATTATGAATTCTTAAAAAGTACAACGAATCTAAACGCATCCAGATGTAAGGGATTAGAAAGCGGATTAGCGTACAACGCTTTTTATAACACTACAAAAAGTTTCGAAATGATTAGTAAGGATGAATTTAATTGCCTTAATATCAATCTAATTAATTGGGGAATAAAATCTGGCTATTTGTTATCTGTGAAAGGTGAAAATAGATCCGGATCTGGCTTGATCTTCAATGTTAATGATTTTAATTATCAAAAAGCATTTATTGTAGATAGATTGCCAGGGAATTCAAAATCATTCAATAACTATTATTTTATGCCAGATATCCAAAATACAGATAGTAATGGATTTAATATATTTTTAAATAATCAGTCGATAGGCCAAGAAGAAACACGAAATGCCTTAAACTCTATAACCATCTATTCAATACCCTATAACTGGTTAGCCAGCACTTATATAGTAGATAAAACAACTAAACTCCAAGCTATAGAAAACTTTGAAGTTGATAAAATTGGAACTTTTTTTTATAAAGTAAAGCTCCCAGATGATAATAAAGAAAAACTAATAATACTAAACCAGAGTTACGAACAAAACTGGCACTCTAATGCGTTAAGAGTCAATAATTCAGACAGAACTAATTGGAATAATATTTTTAAAGTCTCATCTGATCAAATTAATATATACTTTTTATATATACCTCAAATTTTAGAGATAATTGGTCTATTAATGGTATTCTGTTATTTAGTATATTTGTTGCATCTAAGCGAAATAAAACTATGGAGAAAATTAAGGAAGATTTAAAAAAACTCAGTTCATTAAGTATAATCCTTCCTTGTTACAACGAAGAAAAAAACATAAAAACTATGGTGTTAGCAGCTGAAAATATTTCAAAAAAAATTGCTAAAGATTTTGAAATACTGGTTATAAATGATGGTAGTACAGATAAAACAGAAAAGATTGCTTTAAAACTTTCAGACAAAATCAAACAGTTAAAAGTCATTACTCAGGAAAACCAGGGCTACGGGGGCGCTTTAAAAACAGGATTCAAAAATACTTCAAAAGACTGGATTTTTTTTACTGACGCAGATCTGCAATTCAACCTAAATGAGTTATTAAAATTTTTATCTCATACTGATAATTTTGACTTCATATTTGGATATAGGATTAATAGAGCAGATGGCTTCTATAGATTACTTATAGCAAAAATGCTAAAGATTTGGAATAAACTCTGGTTAAATTTCCCATTAAATATTAAAGACATAGATTGTGCATTTAAACTGATGAAAAGAAAGAGTTTTGAATCTATAGGTCCAATCTATTCTTCGGGCGCCATGATTAGTACAGAATTTATACTTAAAATAAATAAAAAAGGTTATAAAATAAAGCAGATAGGGGTTAAACACTATCCCAGAATTTATGGACATTCAACTGGATCCAATTTCAAAGTAATATGGAAAGCAATTCAGGATACATTTGTACTTAGAAAACTTCTTAGCACAAGAGAATAGTAACTCACCCAACTCCACAATTCTCCGAACTTTTAGCAATTTCTTCTATGTATTCAAGCTCTACAGCCCGATTCCTGAGTGTATCTACATCATCCGAAGTACCTATAATAAACACCGCTGAATCTAAATTACTAATTTCTTTATCTAGTAAGTCTGGAGAATTAACATCATTTAGATACATAACAGGAATTTGCTCTTCTGATAAATTAAATCTAAGGCTCTGGAATAAATTTCTCCAAGTGACTCCCTTGGCATGCACATGGGCAACATCACCAACATTGTTATGCAAATGAACTCTTTCCTGCACTGTAGACATATCATCTTCATTTACTCCACAATTAGAAAAAAACATATACTTACTCGAGCTAAAATCAATTAGTTGTCCATCTTTATAAATTTTGAAACCAGCATGCAAGTGATAATCATGTGCTTCATTTTCTTGTTTCTGATCTTTACTACCATCTTTACTTAATTCTGAATATAGAAAATATCCTATTGGAGCAAACACAATGATACTTAAGATAATAAGAAAATTATTCTTCATAATCCAAATCGAATTTACTAAACAATTATATGTTATACAATTTCATTTGTTAAGTTTAGCAAAAGAGTATATTGAGATTAAGTTTTGTTCTCAATCCTTACAAAATTCTTACAATCATTTAATTAGTTCCTTTACTAATTTTTACTTTCTAAATTAAAATTGATTATAACAACTTTTTATAGCTTATTTATGTTAACTAAAGAAGATCTACTATCCATTCAGGTGTTGATTCAACAAAGTTTGGTTGCTAACAATAAAGCCCTTATAGAGGATATTGATAGGAGAATGGATGCTAAACTTGATGCCAGGTTTGAAGACTTCGAGAAGCGAATTGACGCTAAGCTTGACACTAGATTTCAAGAGTTCGAACACAAAATAGATTCTAAGTTCCAAGACTTTGAAGCAAGAATGGATGCCAAGATGAATGCTAGATTTGAGGAATTTGAACTTAGAATGGATGCTAAGTTCCAAGATTTTGAGTTAAAAATGGATAGTAAGATTGATCAGAAAATATCTGATGCTCTGCAAACATTCTTTAGGCGGGATCTTATGCCATTCCTTAATATTATGGCCACAAAAGACGATATTGATAAAATAGATAGACGGTTAATATCTGTCGAGAATAAGCTAGATGCATTCATAGCTTATCAAGAAAAAGTAAACGACCGTAACGAAATTGATCATCAGGAGTTTAAGCTATTATTCAGTAAAATGGATATGTCTAATTATAAATCTCCAAGAAAACGGTTTAGTTTTCCAGTCGACAAATAATTGGCTGATCTTGCGTATCATTTAGTTATTCCTGTTGACTTAACCAAACCTCTTGAGCTACAGTTAAAAAAATTTTTAATAAATGTTCGTCTACTTTTAACAATTTTTGTTCATCCGGAATCAAACCCATTTTTTGTAATATCTTGTAATGTTTAATATTCATTTTTGAGTAATTTAGAACTGACCGATCTTCTTCAGGTAACTGATCTACATAAATGTTCTGCTCTATATAATGTAGAGTAGCACTGTTTGTAAAGACTCCTCCATTGTAGTTTTCAGCATATCTAAATAACCGTCTGGATCTATTTACAGCTTGCTCTAAAATAGTTCTAATTTGAGACTTCAATTTTTCGTTTGTATGCCAGTTTTCTTTAATATCTTCTGGCTTAATATTTGATTTGAGCATATCGTTGGCTGTAGCAACACTCACTCCTACAAGAGACTGTCCCTTCAATCGAGCACGCATTGCTCTATAGTAAAAAGTATTTGTAAATCTTTCCTCTCCTTTAATAAGTTTTTTTATTTCCGCTTCTGTGTCTATAGCCCCTGCCTCGGCATTAATTCCCGATCTAGATAGACCAACGTACTCCGTGATTGACAGTCCCAATTGCTTAGTATTTGTATTTTGGAAAAGATGTTTTATTTCGTGTAGTAAAACTGCAATTTTATCTCTAAGGAAAAAGTTTTTCTTGGGATCTGTTGTATTTGGCATTTTTAATACAAGTTGTTTACTATCTACTGCCATTGTAGAAGTTGGCACACAAACAATTTGCCATCCGAAAGGACTTTGTGCAAGATCTGCTTGGGTTACTTCCATCGATTTTAATTCTTCAGAGTTATACTCTTGTAGGCGTGCATCGCCAGATCTTAGAGGATTATAAAAGGTGTGGGGTATTTTACTAATTATGTTTGAATTTAACCTTTGTAATGTAGTTTCGATAATCTGCCTGGCTTTTGACCAACTTACTTGCCAGTTTAGAACCGGTTGAGTTAGAGTTATATACCTATAGCTTTGTTCACCTGCTCTTTGTTTCTGAGAATCCGATTTTTCGATTATTTTTTCTATCTCTTGCAGTAAAGGAGAAAAATCCCCTGTGGATTCTATTTTTTCGTTCGATACGCCATGCCTGAATTTATCTATACGATTGAGTTTTCTATCAGAAGCTGATTTAAATTCGTAGAGATCTGCAAGCATTTGGTTAACTCTTTCTATGTGCATTTGAATAAGTATTACCTTTGCTTTATCTAAATTTAATTCTGAAGTTTTTAACTTTCTTATTTCTTGTTTATAAAATGATTTTAGTTTCCTTAAGTTTTCACGCTTGATTTCCACAACTTCTGGATTTGCAATAACTTTCACTTTGCTAAATTTGTTTGTAAAAACAGGTTCTATAGACTCAATGTCTTCTTCTGCAATTACAAAAATTGCCTCTTGATCATTAATTTTAACTACTTGCAACAATTCGTTTGCAAGGTATTTATCAACATATAATTCACTTCTTTTACATATATCGTCAAAATCTTTTTGTAATTCTTTTACATTACCTAGTTTGATAAGTAAATCCTCGAAACTGCTTGTATTAGAAGTTTGTTTAGTATCTTGATCAAGTTTTTGTATTAACTCATTTAGTTTTTTCTGCCCCTCTTCAGTTTCGAGATAAGCAGGCACAAATTCGTAGGAAATAACTTTACAGTGCTCCGACAAGTATAAATTTTGAATTGTTGGAATCAATTTTCCATTATAGTTTACATAGGCTTCTTGTGGTTTTTTGGGGTCATAATTTGTACCAAAGGTAAGAGCTGCATCGTAGGCACGATATTCTTCAATTTCGTCTGTTTCTAAAGTTGGTACTTGACTTAGAAAGTCATCATCAACCGCTGGTATCCTATCCGGATAAAGCTGTAAACTGGTATCTATCATATATAAATATTATATCATAGCTAGATGTGGGTAAAAAACGTGTTATTGAAAACTCTAAGGATTGTTAAAAAGATTATTATGCATTTATAATTAACATATGACAGAATTACAATTTTTTACTAAAATTAAAGCATCCAAAAAGATAATCTGGAATACTCTCTGGCAAGACAAAACCTTTCGAGACTGGGCAGGTATTATAGATCCGGGAACATACATGATTGGTGATTTAAAAGAAGGTAATGAAATACAGTTTATCTCAGCCGAAAATGGATACGGAGTTACAAGCTTAGTAGAAAAAATAATTCCTTCGCAACTTTTGGTTTTAAGACATCATGCAGATACAAAGGAGGTGGGTAGGAAGGAGCGTGAAAATCAGTGGACAGGTGGTTCCGAAACTTATTCTCTTACGGAAAAAAACGGGACCACAACTTTAACCGTTACGTTTAATGTTCCAAAAGAGCTGGAAGAATATTTTAAAGAAAACTATCCTAAAGCTTTAGAAAGAGTTAGGGCTTTGGCAGAAGGAAGCAAAAAAATATGAATACAGGATCCATTAAAAAGCAGTTACAAACCAAGTATCCAGGCAAATTTATTGTTGAAAATGAAATTGATAATGTAATCACGGAAATCCTATGCGAAGTTGAACCAGCCTCAGAACACCCAGAATACAGTAAGGCTATTGCAGTTATAGATAGAAGTCTTCCGCATTTTCATAGAAAACTAATAGAAACATATACAATTCTAAAAGGTGAGTTAGTTTTACATATAAATGATAAAGAAATCAAGCTTAAAGAGGGAGATTCGTATACTATAGAGCCCCATTTCGTGCATTGGGCTGAAGGGGAGGAAACATGGGTAGAGGTAACTTCAACGCCTGGATGGGTACTAGATGATCATATAATGACATCCGGTATACTTTAGAAGTACTATATCTGTAATATATTTTATAATCAGCATTCTACGCTTCCAGTCCTCAAACCAAGAGGATAGTCTTGTTTTTCTGTAAGATAACCAATTCCGCTATACCAGTTTTTCAAAGCTCTAAGACAATTTATTGATTCATATATATATTTATGATCAATTAATCCAGAGATAATTAGCTATTTGAGAGAAATGTAACTAAATAGTTTATAATAGTATCAAAGAATGCTACAATATAATTGTTATATATTAGTAAGCCAGATTTGTCTAATATTGATATAATCTTTGATGAAATAGTTAATGTTCATTTCCAAATACAATCAGATCCACAAATACGCCAATTGAATCATAAGATAGAAGTATGCGAAAGTTGGCTTAAACAGAGTGCATTACCAACTGATTCATTACCAAGATTACAACTTGAAGTAGATATTCTTGATGAGATTTTATATTCTATTGAACAAAATGAAGAGCAATTTAGGACAGAGGAAATTCATAGAATTAATGGTGAAGCTGGCCGGTACAATGATGTTAGTGGATCAATCTTAGAATTATGTACAAGATGGGTTGGAATGGGAGTAATGAAAGACTTCCCAGTTTTTTCTACAGAGCAAATTACTGACTCAAGTTTTACAATAGGCAACCATATTAAAGTTATAGACGATGGAGGGATTAATATCGACATAGTTACTTATCTCGTTGAAGAAACCCCAACACCGCAAAGAACTGATAATAGAAGCTTTCAGTATTCAAATTCAATATACGCTATTGCGTCTCTTAAACTTAACGATGAAGCCACAATAAGGCAAAGACTAACACAAGCGCAACTAGAAATAACTACTTTACAAAATACGCCAGAATATATGTTGCAAGAGTCAATAATCGTACAAAAAGGCAAATTTGAGGACGTACGGAAAGAGTTGATAGAACAAATTAAAAAAGAAATCTCCGCCAATTGATAACCTTATAATAAACGCTCTCAGGACGCTTATGGATAAAAGATAGAGCATAGACTACTGTATTGTTTATTCTGAAGGTATTTAAGCTAATGCCGATGACAGGACTTGAACCTGCACACCCGAAGGCACTACCACCTCAAGGTAGCGTGTATACCAGTTTCACCACATCGGCACTATAATATGACCTAATGTTCATCAATTCAAAACCTGCAAGGTAAAATAATTATAACATTAGTTCAAAGCAATTAGTCACCATGTAAGTCCAAATTTAAGTGCAGTAGTAAGATGTTTGAATAAGAAAATACCTGAAGTATGCGCAAAATTTTGCGCAGTCAGCAGCACGTTAAAGTCCACATGAAAAATAACTAATGAGTTAAGAATTAATTGCAGAATTTACTTGTGATTGTAAACTTGCAATATCTCTTTTAATTTCTTTTTTAAGTTCTTCTTCTCTTTTCAAAAGTTGCTCTCTCGCATTTGCTATCTTTAAATCCAAATCACGTCTTTTATCTTGCAAATCTTTTATTCTGTCTAGACTTAAATTTTGATTCATTGGTAAAGCATTAACTAAACCATCCAGTTGTGCAAGTTGATTGAGCATTTCACCATCCATATTATAATTAATTAATAATTAAATTCTATTTCTTGTTAAGATTGTGCACTCCTTTTGATTTTCTCTGCAGAATCTGCCAAGTTCCTTTTATTTTTTTTAGTTTCTTGTTTTATAGCTGCTTTAACATTCTCGGCTTTAGCCTCAGTTCTAGTTTTTTCACCTCTAATTTTAGTTTCAAGTTCCATAGTTTTATCTTCAATGTTCTCCTTAACTTCATCAACAACTTCTGTTGCCTTAGTCTTAGCATTGGATATTTTACTGGTAGCGTTATTACTCATCTCTGATGCGCGATTTTTAATAGTTTCACGCAATTCCTCACCCTTTTTAGGCGCAAAGAGTAATCCCATTGCCCCTCCCAAGAGCGCTCCAGTAACAAAATGCATAAAAGTATTATGTTCCTGATGTTTTGCCATAAATATAATTTTAAAAATTAAATTTTCTTTAACACGCCAGACAATTTTTTTACAGCATGCAATAAAGATTTGTTTACCTGATAAGAAGCAACGGTACCAATAAAACTTAATGTATCGCTTTTTAATCTATTGTATTCCGTTTCCCTTCTAATTTCGTTTCTAATATTAGAAATGGTATCGAAAAAACTATTTAATTTTGTTAATAATCTAACACTCAAAAAAATCAAAACAACTAAGCCAGCGATTAAAATTAGATAGAGTATAGTTTCTAAAACTATATTTATCTCCTCTATATCTGCTGTATTCATAATCTTTGACTATAAAAGAATTATTAAACTAATATACGTTACTAACCCAAAGCTAAATTAAAAAGTTTGCAAAGTTATCGTAAATTAAGAAAAGTATTTTTTACTCAGTTTTTACAAGGTAATTATGCAACTTTAATTTTGCTAAATTAGATTGAATATAAGATTTATTTTTTACTAATTGCTTATGCCCAAATATAATCACGAAATGGAATTATCTTTACCTCTTGAATGGTCACAGAATAGCAGAGAACTAATAAATGACTTTGATACAGAAAGCGCTTCTGTTCGGACAAGGTCTCGAAATAATATTCGACCACAAAAAACTGGGCCTAGAAGTTGGGATAGATTTTACAAAGATCTGGGGACTACAGATGATGTAAAATTTGTATATTGATCGTAACGTACAAGCAAAGTCATTTGCTATTTGTTTGGAACAATGAGATAACAAAATGACTCGACTTTTCCAAATGCCAGTCTTTTGGTATGTGGATAAAAGAATATTTAGTATTTAGACAATTATCTTGAATAGCTTTCAAAATTAAATAACCTGATTTATTACATGGACCGTTTGTTGTTGTGGCCGATAAGTATACTTGTTCTGAGGGTTTTAGAATCCAATTAGAAATATAGTAGTCTGATGCATCTTCTATAATTTTCTTTTTTCCATAATAATTGATAAATTTAGTTTCTATTCTTGCCCTTTTAGCTCCTTTTCTAAAATCTGCGATACCTAAAACAAAGTCGTAGTTACCATCAGTTATTTTTTTGATGAGTAGAGTAGAGCGTTTTGCCTTGGGACCAAGAATGTATGTGTCTATATTATTAAGTTGTTTAAGTAGTTTGTAACTTTTACGCCACGGACTAAAAAAAGTATAAAGAAGAATTTTAGACATTAATTTACTAATTTAATCACTTCTAAATATTCAGGTCGGTTGTCTAAATAAGGAAGGTATTTAGGAACTTCGTCATAAGCTATAAATTGCGCCTGCTTCATTGTATGAATATCGTCCTCTCTTTCGTTAATTGAAAGCTTTATCTCGTTTGAAAGCTCTTCTACCTTTAGAAAATATCTGATTTGGAGATAAGGTATATTATTCCAATTTTCATCTCCTTCTATTAAGTAATAACCGAACATAAAAGGAGTAACCTTGCGTAAATCCAAAGTAATTCCTGTTTCCTCGAATAGCTCCCTTTTCATAGTATCTAAATGGCTTTCGCCGCTTTTTGGCTTACCTCCAGGTAGCTGAAAATGATTCCCATCTCCAGATACAACTGGCATTTTATAATCTTTGGTTATATACCATGTATAAATTTGATTAACTCTTAATTCTGAATGTTCACCTAAGATGATCCTAGATGTAAACCATGTGTAATCGCTCATGTATAATTCATTAAAATTTAATAAGCCTATTTATTATCTAAATAGTAAACCTATAGCAAAAGCAACAAGTGCAGCTATCCCTCCAATTATAACTACTTCAAAAACTTTACTATAAAAATTTCCGCCACTACTTTGCCATCTAACTATGCCTAGCAAAAATAATGCCAGAAAAGATGAGCTAAAGGAAGCGATTCTTGATTCTATTGAATCACCGAGAAATATGAATGGCATTAGTGGAATTGAGCCAAAGAATACAAAGGATAGAAAAGTAATCATCCCCTTTTTTGCGGGTTTATTGCTTTGAATGTTAGGTAAGTTATATTCAAAACTAGCAATAAAGCTTATCCATAATTGATTATTTGATCTAAATATTGAAACTAATTTATTAATTTCAGAATCATCCATATTTTGGCTTTTTAGAATTTGAATGGTTCTATTTTGGAATTTTAAGGTATTGTGTTTTATTCCTGTTTCTATGTGTCGTAATTTTTTTGCTACTTCATCTATTTCTGCTCTTTCTGAAAGAAAATTACCTAGGCCCATAGAAGTTGCATCACCAAACAAGTTAGCAAGTCCAAAAACAAGAACGACCAATCCCGATCCTACAAATACATTTTCTGAACTAGATCCCACAAAACTAGCTACTATAGCAAATGTAGTAACTATTCCATCATTGCCTCCATAAATTATTTCTGGAATGTATTTTGTAAAAAATTTTAAATTCATATAACTACTAATTACTAACCCATTCAGGAACGCCATCCAAATCCATTTGCATATCAATAAGATTAACAGACTGAATTTATTTCTTATCTACAATAACCTCTACTGCCCAACCTTTTTGTGCTTCCGGATCCCACGCTTGCCCAGGAAACATAAATTGCCAATCGAATGAATTACTTTTTTTCCATTAAAGTCTTCCATTCTCTGTCGTACATGAGGGTGACCACCAATAACTAGATCCGCACCTGCGGAAGTTTAGATATTTGCCCACTGAATTTGTAAATCGTTTGGCTCGCTAACATGTTCATCACCTGCTTCTGAATATACTATTACTAAATCTGCTTGTGTCTTTGCATCTTGAATGCTTTGTCTAACTAACCATTCACAAAAACAAGCAGTTCCTGGAGTGTATTGATCAGCAATATTAAATGCATACTCTGCGCTATTAAATGCTAAGAAAGCTATTTTTGTACCATTAATTTCTTTAACTAAAGGAGTAAAAGCTTCTGTCTGATTCGCACCCGCACCAAACGAATCTATGCTTGCTTCTTTTAGCAATTGGATTGTATGAGTAACACTTAGAGGTCCATAATCTCTTGTATGATTTGTTGCATAACTAAAGGCATCTATACCTGCTTCTTTAAAAACTCTTACAGATTCTTTTGGAATGCTAAAAGTATAACCTTTCCCGGGATTAGGTTCGCCCACACTTGCGCCATCTATTGTTGCTTCTAGTTTTCCTACAACATAATCATATTCTTGAAATTTAGCCATAACTCTATATAAAGGATTATAGCTCGAATCATTTACAACTCTACTACCTAAAGGTTCTAATAATGCTGTGTCTCCAAAAAACAATAGTTTGGCATCGGTTCTTGGTTTAATAGGTAATTGAGGAATAGAAACTGGATAAGATATTACTTGAGCTTCTTGTTTATTAATAGCATTTGTTGTTCCTTGATCTTCCTTACCAACAATCAAAAAAATCATTGTAATAAGAAATAGTGAAAATAATAAAACAAAAAGTGATGATTTTTTTAATTTTTTCATAGCAAAGTATACATCTCTTTTTACACCATTATAAGATTTTGAAATTAATTCTCTAATCAATAAAAAATTACGGAGAGAAATCCATAGTTTTATATTGTTAAGGAAGAAGCTTAATTTAAGATTAGTTTACAATAAAAACCTCTAGTTAAATTCTATACAAAAGTGCTAAATTAGTATGTTTAAAATTATTTTATGAATGATGTGATTGGGGTTATCTTGGCAGCAGGCAAAAGTACCAGAATGAATCTTGAAGGAAAAAATAAAACTTCATTAGAACTGAACGGAAAATCTTTAGTTCAATATGGCGTAGACTTATTAAGTGAAACATGCGATAACATATGCATTGTAGTAGGGGCATATTCAGATAGTGTAAAGCAGGCCATACAAGATAGTTCTAAAATTTTTTTTGCATTGCAAAAAGAACAACTTGGTACAGGTCATGCAGTATTAGAAGCAATAAATGAAATAGAAAAAAGAAGATTAGTAACCAAACATATCGTTATAGGATACGGTGACCACATGTATAAGTACGACTCAGCAACGATTAAAGAATTTGTGCAATACCATAGAGATAATCAGAACTATATAACCCTAATCTCCACTATTCATGACAATCCAGACTTTTTAGGCTGGGGAAGAGTAGTTAGGGATAGTTCAGGAAATGTTAAAGAAATAATAGAGCAAAAAAATGCTACTGATGATCAAAGAAAAATTACAGAAGTCAATGCCGGTTTTTATATTGTGGATTATGGAGTTATAAAGGACTTACTATCTAGGATCAAACCTAATAGTATAAGTAAAGAAATTTATCTTACAGATATAGTAGATATAGCACATAAAAAGAATTTGAAAGTTGGAGCTTTCAAAGTGGATTTCGAAAAGGTAGGTTATGGAATTAATACTCAAGAACACCTAGACATTGCAAAGAATTCTTAGTTTAAATAGGTTCTTTGTATATAAATAAATTAGTAACTATCGGTATGCTAAGTACTTTACGGTGATGGAATCTTCTAAGCTTAGCTCCAGGGAAAATCTCCTTCCATTTTGAATAAGACAGGAATACCAAATGTTCGTAATCACCTTCTTTACTTTGATAATAAATACCTATTCTTTTGAGCTTTTTCATCAAAAACTTTAGTGAGGCAGTAGAAGCCGGAATCACTAAGCTTAAACTATTAGCAAACGAGGCAAAATCGGTTAGTGTAAGACAAGCAGCCATGGAAACTCTTCAAAATAAAAGATTAAAACCTGTGTGGTAAATTTGTTCGAGCTAAAATTCACCGTTCAAATTCTTTGTTTTTAGGCTTTAAAGGTAGTAAAATCAACTTCCTTTCTACCCGCTGGAGCACATATTCCGAAGCACCAGAATTTTATCGGCCGATCAACTAGGACCTATTTTATGTGAATATTCCGACCTAAGAAAATATTTAGTACTACAATTGCCTTTAGATAGTAATCCAACAATTACATTTATGGAATATGGCGGTCAACCTTTAACCAGTCTAGGACTTATTGCTACCTACCAAAGATCTAGGGTATTAAAAATGATCAAATCATTTGGCGGAACCATCGAAGGCTCAGCTTTAAACGAACTAAATCATCCAAGGCACTATCTTCAAGTAGAAAGATGGAAACTTGCTGTTATAGATATTTTGTTTTATATAAACAAACATTGATATTTGTATCAAGGCTTGCATAAGTTCGAAAAGACATTGGCACATTCATATTAAATAATGACGATATTTAACCAGCTAACTAAGCTTTACCATAAAGCATATAGTCTAAATATAAATTCTAAGATATTCTTAAATTAACTAGTCATTATCTTTTCATCAACTTCTTCAATCTCTCGTAATTTGGAGTTATAAGTTCAGGGATATTCTCCCTATAAGAGAAGAATAATATTCTTAAAGCATGGCCTAAATAATAAAGTTTTTCCCGCTCCTTTTCTTCTTGATTCATATCTAGATAATTATTATATATTTTAAGCATTTGCTTATTATCTTTTACCAGAAATAACCTTATTCTTGCAAAGTCGTACAGTGGATCGCCATAGTTTGCATCAGACCAATCTATAATCGCCTTAATCTGTGTATCATCAGCTATTATATTTCCACCATGTATATCCGAATGCAAAAGTGAGTATTCCAGAGGCTCCTTAATTTTACTTATTGATTCGTTAATTTCTTGAAGAGTCTGTTTAATTAATCCTGCATCGAATCGATTATCTTGCATTAAATCATTCCATTTGTAGTATGAATGATTGTTTGTATATTCAAGACCAAAAAATTCCTTCCAGCTAGTTCCGTTTCCATCATAGACGCTTTTGAAATCTCCCGCTAACTTTTCTTTAACTTTATGTATATTGGAAGTAATTTCTAAAATTTTTGGGAAATGTTTAATTATTGTGTCTGAATATAAGACTTCCAGCATTTTGCCTTCTATAAATTCAAAGATAGCAATTTTATCTTCAATAGAATATGCTATAACTCTAGGAATTGGGATAGCTATCCCTTCATTCTTTATTCTATCTATTACCAAGGCATCCACTACTGCATTGTAATCTGCCTTAGTTATATATTTTTCTCCTTTTGATGTTTTAAACATAAAAACAATATGATCGAACCCTGATCGAGGGATATTTATATCTTTGATCTTTGTGTGAAGCAGTGCTTCTACTTTTTGAATAATATCCTTAGGAATATTCATATCTAGGATTATATCAATTTTTTAAGCGAATCAGTTTCAATGCTTTAACGTCTATTTACAATAACGTGAAAAACCTAGTAGCCTTCAGATATTTATACTTATCTGTTAATATTTAGCTGTGAAAAAAGTAATAGGTATAACAGGAAGAAGCTGCAGTGGCAAATCTACGCTAGCACAAGAACTTAATCAGCAGTTATCTGACTCCGTTCATATAGATATAGATGATTTTTTTGATTATGCAGCTGATTTTGACTGCGAAAATCCTGGAAAAGTAGAATTAAAATCGATGAGTGACATTCTCTTAGCCTTGCAAAAGCTTAAACAGGGAGAAAATGCTAATTTTAAGAAGTACAATTTTAAAGATAAATTAATATTAGATAATATGGTAAGCCACTATGCAGCTTCTGAATACATAATTGTAGAAGGTGCATTAGTTTTCTGGAATAAAGAATTAAGAAATACATTCGATTTAAAAGTATTTGTAGATGTTCCTAACGACATTTGTTTACAAAGAAGATTAGAGAGAGGATTAAGTACATTAGAAAAGGGTTCACTACATTATAAAGAAACTGAGCAATATATTTTAAATAGATGGGCAAAAATAGCTTATCAATGGGATAATTTCTTACAACCTTTAAAAAAACATGCTGATATCGTAATATCTCACCCTGAAAAAGGAATAAAAAGAGTTATAGAAGCTATTAAACAAAACTACTCATCACTCCATATTTAGGACTAAGTCTAATTTTCTAGCTATCAATGAATTTTTTAACTTTTAATTTTCACGTGTTTGATTAGAATCTGAATAATAGAATAATGGATTAATTTTTTAGGCTTTTATACTAGAATTGCATTAAGAATATGACACTGTAAATTTAGCAATTATTGTACGTTTAGATAATCCGGTTGCTCTAATGGAATGTTAGTCACCAAAACAACCTACGTATACCCAAGTAGGGACTCTATAAGGCTAAAAGTGCTTGCACTATGTAAAGAATAACTGCGAGGTTCAAGAAGGTTAATTTTCCTAGTTAATTTCGTTTGATATATAACTGACAATTTTGCGACGGTATCGAATGACCCCAAGGGGACTCATATCGAACACCTTTAAATCAATTTTAGATTTTTATAAAGCTATAGAATTTGCTTCTGATACAAACCTTTTTACTAATTCAATATCTTTTTGCATATGATTAGAATCAAATACATCAGTTTTTGTCATAGAATCTACTCCCCATGGTTTTACTTTTAAAATACAATCTTTTACATTATCTGGTCCCAAACCTCCAGACATTATGACTTTTGTATTAACTTCGTTGACAAAACTCTTTGCTAAATCCCAATTATTAAGTTGACCAGTTGCTCCCATTTCTTTGTGACCATGAATTACTGTCTCAAGAATAATCATGTCAGTAACTTCAGCAACTTGTTTTCCAAATTCTATTGAAGATTCATCTAACAAAGGAAGACCATTGGTTATCTCAATACCTAGGCTTTGAAGTCTATCCCGCAACTCACCACGTTTGTCTAATTCCAATTTCTCAAAAGTTGCTAAGGTTTGCATAATATCTGGTCGTAAGTTAAAAGCAATATCATAAATTTCCTCAATGTTATTTGAAGCAGTAATTATTACACTTTTTGTTTTGCCTTTTAAATCATTCACGATATTCTTACCTTCCTCATAGGATAATTCCCAAGGTACATCTTTTTGATTACCAACTCTTATTCCGACATGGTTAACACCAGCTTTAGCACACATAAGAGCCTGATCCGAATTTGTAATACTAAATATTTGAGTAATCATATATTTTGTAAACTAATATAATTATCAAAAGTATACATCAATTAAATTTTACTTACTCGGATTTGGTAAATTTCATTTTAATATTTTTACAAAAAGAGGTTTTTATCGAACACCAGAATAATATTATACAGTAAAGGCAAAAAGCCTGTTTTAAGAATTTAGCCGCCATGGGGTAAGTGTTGAAGAATCGAACTGTAAGCCTTATTGGTATTATGTATTGGAATAATCATGACCCCACGTAGTGAAATGTCGAACACCTTATTCGAAGCTATAAAGTCCTTCCTACAATTGTTTTCAGAGATCAACTTTTTACTCAAGAATTCACAATTTGCTTTAAACTTTTAGCTAAGATAGGTCACTTATTCGCATTTAGGATCTGTTCATTTAATCGGTTATTCTGAACATTTGTCCTGCTAATTTGATAAATTCATCTTTAGTTTCAGGTGTATTGTCATAATGCATCGGAATTACATTCTTAATAGATTTGAATTTCTTAATAAAATTAAAAGCTTCATTAGGTCCAAACGTATAAAATCCTCCTACTGGAATTAACACATAGTCAGTATCGAGATTGGAAACTTCAACCCCTGATTCATAATATATATCTCCTGCAAAATAAATACTTTGGCCTTCCACTTTTATCAGAAACCCAAAATTTTCACTAAGTGGTGAGGATATATTTGGCCCATGATCTACGTTGAAAATATTAACAGTTACATCTTGACTTAACTGTACAAAGTCATTATCTTTTATCACTTTGAGTACAAGGTTTTTTTCTTCAACTTGCAATTTACATTCACTATTAAGATAAATTACTTTTGGATTTAAAGCTTTAATTTGAGGTAATGAGAAATGATCTCCGTGTATGTGAGATACAAGTAAAGCATCAACATTAATATTTGATAGAGATTCAATTGGAGTTTTATTACCAATATCGATAGCTAGTTTAAATCCCACACTAGTTTCAATTATAAATCCAGATTGTTCAAATTTTCTTATCTTCATAATGATATTCTAACATTAATTATTTTCAGTGGAAACAAAGACTAAAAGGTTTATTAGGTATAATTTATAAAGGGAATTACGCAATTGAGACCGTCCCGAAATTGTCAGTCAAAAAAGCTTGAAGTATAATACAACATTGGTTAAAAAAAATTAAACCCCTATAAGTAAATTTAAATAAGAGTTAACTGTAAATTTTGTGCCTCTAATTCAACTAATAGACAAAGAAAAAGAGGTACTTCGATCATCTACTTATGTAAGTCATGCAAAAGATACTTCTCCATTGACTATGGGTCAAAAGGTATAGGGGATAAAGAAATACTTGTAAGACATCTAGAGGGAACACCAATACGAAAGCTTTCTAACCAGCTGGGGTCGTCTAAATCAACCATTCAAAGATTAATAACGAAGAGACTAAAGAGGGTGCCCAATAACAATCACATTAGTGAAATAGTATGTAAGAAATTTTGTCATGTTTTGCTTGTAGATGGAAAATACGTTCATATAAAAGGATATGACAAAAAGATACCATTACTATGGGGAATAGATTATGCTTCACATGATATTATCATTCATCAATTAGAACCAAGCGAAAACTATCAAGCAGATCTAAATTTCTTTAGACAATTGAAACAAATGAATTATCCTCTCGATTGTTTAGTATGCGATGAAAGTGAAAGCTTAATGTTCGCTGCACAATATCATTATCGTAAAGTGAAAATACCGTTATGTTTAAACCATGTTAAAGAAGGCGTTAGAAGAACTCTTCAATCTAGGACTAACCCAATAAGCAAACATTTTGTTAAACAAATAGAATATCTTTTTCGACAGAAGAGTGTTTATCAATATTCAAAATATGCAAGAAAGTTAATGCAAGAACACGGTGATAATTTGGTTTATCAAAATATGATGCTCCAAATATTTCTTTAATTAATGAAGTGAGAAGGAAAATTTAAACAAATCTATTCTTAATAGAATCTTAGAACTGAAAAAAATGGGACGGTATCTAATTGGTGACCCCACGTAGCGAAATGTCGAACACCTTATTCGAAGCTATAAAGTCCTTCCTACAACTGTTTTCAGAGATGAACTTTCCACTTAAAAATTCGCAATTTGCTTTAAACATATAGCTAAGATAGATTACTTATTCAAATTTAGTATCAAATCACTATATGACTCAGATATTAAATCTTTTTTATCTATTTCTAATTTTATCATTAAGTCTGCATGTTCCGCATTCGAACTTTCATCAATAAATTTAGTTTCTAGTTCAACAAAGTTACCTAAGCCTTCAACCTGATCTACATGAATTTCAGTATTCTTATATTGATAAACTTTTCTGGTCTTTTTTACAATCACTTTTACTCCGAACGTAAATGAAAGTAGTTCAAGGATTTTATCTTTCTCTACAAAAGAAACAGATCTCCAATCACTTATCTTTTCTGATTCTGTATTTGGTCTTTCATAGGATATTAAAACAAACTTTTTATTATCAATATTTCTAAGTTTT
>CAYMSO010000014.1:0-33614 GCA_964393185.1 uncultured Candidatus Saccharibacteria bacterium
GTATTCTTGATCTTCTAATACAATCAGAAATCTCAATTGAGTTTTGAGATTGTGAGAACGTATAGAATAAAGATCCAGTTAGAATTTGTGAAAGTTTGTTATCAAAAGCCTGCCTAATATCAGGCCAAGCTTTTGAACTTTGATAATTCATTAAAGTGTTTTGCCAGAAACTTCTTAAACTTTCATATTTAGATAAATCAATTGAAGAAAGAATTGTATTTTTAACTTGTTCATTAAAAAATACTTCTTTGATTTCGTTCAGAGTTGGAGCAAACTTTTTAATTGTATCAACATTTTGTTCAGTTCTTCCATGTTTATTCAGCCATTCATTCTGAAAAACCATTAAAGTCTTCATTGAGTTTTTAAGCATTGGTTTTGCAGTTACTCCCATTCCACCATCCGGTGTTACTCGCTTAATAAGTTTTTCAATAAATTCATAGTTTGAATCAACAAGTAAATCAATTTCTCGCTCACTTAAATCAACTGCATAAAGTGGATTGTAACCTAAAAAGAAGTCCTCACTTCGTGTATCCCAAATTAGTAGACTTTTATTGTACGAAAAACTCTTGTGAAGTTTATGCAGTACATCCATAAAAAAGTCTTCGTGAGGATCGAGTAAAACCATTCCTCTTTTAACTCCTTTAAAAATTCTGTTGTCAATGTCTTGTAATACAAAGTTTTTAAGAATCGTTGATTTGCCTGTACCAGTTTGTCCAGTAACTACCATATGCCTCTTCCTATTTTCAGTAGTTAGATAAACTGGTCGTTCTTTATCATTAACAGCATTGATTCCTAAAAGTAAATCATCCTTATTTGTTTTAGTTCTGAATTTATCCTTTGCTGGTACATTCACAAAAACAAATGATTCGATTGCAGGATTAAGTATCTCAATTGGAAAATGGTACATCATAGAAATTTCTCTTGATGAAAGTGTTGTTTGTGAAGTAAATAGTTCTTTATAAAAAGGAAAAAGATCGTCTTCTGGATAAATGAATCTCTGTGTAAGGTCCTTTAGCTTATTTGAATTTTTCCTAATCAAACTATTCAACGAAACACTTTTCATTGTTTCTAATGCCTGGTCGAATTTCGTTGTTAATTCCTGATTATCTTTTCCTAAAACTGCAACTCGAATGTATGAATAAAAAGGAGTTTTAAACTTCTCGTTCAACTGCTTGTTAAAATCATCAACTTCCTCAGCTTGAGCCAATACTTTTCTAGGATCTGAATCTGGAAGGCTTAGAATCGGGTCTAAGGATTGTTTTGAGCCAAATAATTTCATAATCTCTCCCATTCCTAAGAAAAGGAATATTGGAAGCATTGGAACAAAATACAAAAGATAAGTTTCAAATCTTCTAAAGAACATCTGAGACCACGTAATATCTGCTTTTTTAACTCTAAAGTGTTCTTTAGCTTTAGCGATTGCATGTTTATCTCTTTTGGCAGGAGATAAAACAATTTGAAAATACATTTTTTCATCTTCAGAAAGTCCACTCATTGCATTAATGATTCCATCAATTGGGTCAACAGCATCAAAGTCTTTTAAATCCATTAAAAGATAAACTGGATGTTTTGATGTCTTATACTCTGCAACTGTAGAATTAAACTTTGTAAAAGCATTTAATGGATCAATTACAATGTCTTCAAATTTAATTCTTTGCTTGTAAGTTGTAAAAAGACTTTGTTTTATTAAATTCTGCATTTTCTTTGTTGGTGTCCAAACCAAAAACTTTATTCCCTTATGATCCGAATAAATTTCAAAAGAAACTCTTTGCTTTTTCGTAGCTGCTGTTAAGTCATCAAAGAATCTTTGCAAAGCAAACCTTTCCCCCCGAAAATTCTCAGAATCCATGTTCTGATATTTCGGAGGTATTATTTGCAACAAATATCCCTGTTCTCTTGAAGCTTTATCACGAGCAATAGTTAAACGAATAAAGTATTGAAGGATGTACACAACTGTTACACACACTGAACCTATCAGAATTAGTCTGATAGAAGGATTAGAATTTATTGCAAATAAAAGGTTATTCATAGATTAAGATTTAAAATTAATTTCGTTTGGTTGGGTAAATTCTTCTAATTCAATACTTTCCAAAGATTCAACAAAAACAGTATTATCAAAGGCAGTTTTTCCTGTCTTAGTCTTGTAAGGTCTAACTTGAAGTTTTCCTAAAACTTTTACAAAATCACCTTTCTTAACTTTTGAATTTTTATCAGCAACATCGCCAATAAAAAGCAAATTGTAGAAAGTTGTGTATTCTTGTTCTTTGTCAGACTTGTCTTTAAATTTATTATCGGAAGCAATAGCAATCTTAAAATATGAATTTCCTTTTTGAGATTCTTTGACTTCAGGATTAGCAGTCAAATTTCCAACAACAGAAATTGAAACTGCATCCTTAGTCTCTTCATTTTCTAAGGTTTTTATATCTTGAACAAAAACAATATGCTTTGCATCTTGTTGGCGGTAGATCCCTGTAGTTTCGATCATAGACTTCTCCTGAAAATCTTTGATACCATCGAATTTTTCTTCTTCTAAAAAAAGATGAAAAGGAATATGTGTTTCTGATTCCACTCCTTCTTGGTTTGTGAAGTTGTAAATAAAATCAATATCCATTTCGGCATATTGTTTTCCCTCCATTGACTCAACAAACACAGGAGCTTGTAACAATCTTCCTTTGATTGTAATTATCTGGTTAGACATAAATAAAAAATATAAAAAATAAAATTAATCACCAACCATTGAAATAGATTTAAGAGCATTGTTTCTAAGCTCATTAAAGTTTGGCTTTTCAGCTTCAACTTTTTTTGAGTTTGTAAGACTTGTAAGATCAACTTGGTGCTTTTTAGCCTGATCGGCTTTAACCAGTTCTTTAAGTCTTAAGTTGAACATTGCTCCTGGCTTATCAATTGGTTTGGTTTTATCGGCTTTTGCTGTACTTTGCATTTGTTTAACTTCCAGAAATGCTTTTTGTATTTGTGCATCGGTTATCTCTCCTTTGTTTCTTCGATTAATAATTTTTTGGTAAAACTTAATGCTTTTCTCATCTGATAATTCTTTCGCTAAATATTTAGCTTCAATATCGAAAGAATCCTCAGTAATCTTTGGGATTTCAAGACGAATAAACAAATTGCTCTTTTCTTGTTTTAATCCTTTATCTAAACGTAACGTTGTATATATCTTCTTAGTTGCTTCTACTTCCTTGTCTTCTACTTTGTTGGCATTATTCGCAGCTTCTTGAATATGAGTTTCTTCGGTGTCTTGAACTGGTATTTTTCCAACTTCTGGATGTGGTGAATTCTCCACTTCTGGAAAAAGCTTAGATACCTTTTCCAACTCAATAATCTTGTAAACATTAGGTCTATTTAGTCCCGATTGAGTGATAGTAATAAGTCCGAATTCTTTTAATTCAGATAGATCATCTCTGATGGTATCTACTGATACATTCAATTTTTCAGCTAATGTCTTTTGTGAAGGAAAGCATTCCATATTTTCTCTAGCGTAATTTAATAAAAGTGCATAAAGGGCTTTCGCATTTCTCGATAGTCCTTTAGCCAATAAAACAAGTTTTGGTAGCTTAACGAAGCCACCTTTAATAACTCTGTACTTTTTTGTGGTTTGTTCTTTTTCCTGAGCCATTTAAAGTACATTGAATCGAACATCTAATAAGTTATTTCTCGAAACAAACTCTATGTATCCTGCGTGTTTCAAGCTTTCAAAATTTATAAGCTCAAAGCATTTATCAAAAGCTTTCTTTAAATCAATTTGGCAATAACCACTTTCATTGATTTGTTTAAGAAGCTCAAAGTACAGGCAACAGGCAGCACCATTAATTCGTGGATCACAAATAACATTGGTGATTGAATTAAGACATTTAGAACTTGCGATTCTCTTAAACTCAATATTTATTTGGTTCATAAAGTTAAAAATAAATTTAATTATTTGGAAACAAGAATGGCATTGGATCAACCCTGTCCCAAGTGCCTGATTGATTCTTGCTAAATATTTCTATGTGATTATGTGTTCCTGTTGAAAAGCCTGTACTTCCAATCTGGCAAACTGGATCTCCATACCCTAAAGTCGCTCCGTTTTCTGCAAGATGAGCTGAACAATGACAATACAAAGTTCTGTAGTATGAATTAGCAACATATGAGCATAAAGCTCCGTATGAATCTTTGAAGTTTGTAACTGTACCAATGATTATTGATCTATTGACTGCTTCTTCAGTAGCTTTGCCTGGATTTTCTTGATACCAGACATTGGATGGAACAACATCTACTCCTGTATGAACATTGGTAATTTCATCAATTATTCTTGTTTCGTTATATCCAGAAGTAACAGTTACTAAATCAGCTCTCGTTAATCCAATGGGATTACCATAAGGTATAAAGATTAATCCTGTAAGAAGATTGTAAACAGTTTTAATTGATTCTTTCTTTGAGTGGTTATACTTATCAATTTTCTCTTCTGAACTTCCAGTTAAACTTGATAATTTATTAGCAAGAGTAAAATAGTTATCACAAAGATCGTTTTCAGTAATTGATCCATTGTCATTTCCATCAGCTCCATGAGTAACCCAATAGTCATCAGGAATTTCTAAGAATCCTTTTCCAGATCCAACATGATCTGATTTGAATTCTGAAATTACCTGTGAGAATGCAGCTAGTAATTCAACTTCAACTCCATACTTAGTTTTAGCAGATTCCATACATTGTTTGTGATCTTCTGGAATTTGTTCTAAAAAAGTTCTTGCATCAACAGCCATTTGATAAGCGATTGATTGAATACCAAAACATCCAAAGCAAAGAATCATAATAAGGAGTAAAAGTAATTTTTCCTTATGCTTCCAAAGAATTTTCGTAATGATTGGAGCGACTACAGGTACAAGCTTATTTGATGCTAAAGCTAGTTTATTACCTATAAAGTTATCTGCTTGTTTCAAAGCATTTTTACTTAAATCACTTTTGTTCTCACCTGCATTGTTCATAGTTAATTAACTCGTAAAGTAAAATTTGAATTAACATTTAATCCACTCTTAGAAACTTGTACTGAGCCAGATATATTTCCAGAATTACCCGCTGGCACTGTGAATGAAACAGCCATGTTTCCACCACCATCAGATTGAGATAATGTGTAAACACCAGATCCAGATTGCCAATAAACAGTTACATAACCGAATGCACCACTTACTGGATTTCCGTTTTGATCTTTTACACTACAATTCACACCAATGCTTTGACCTACAAATGGATTAGTATTTGTAATTGAACAACTCATTCTTAAACCAGTCACAGGACTTGGTTGAGGTGGAGGCGGTTCAGGCGTTGGAGTAGGAGCAGGCGGATTTGGCTGCGGTTGTGGTGTAGGAGCTGGTTGTTGACTAGGTGGATTTACTGGTTCTGGATCAGGCTTTTTCTCCACTTCCCGATTTATATTGATCGTTGCTAAATTCTCAATACCATTAGTGTTTTTAACCTTTACTTCGATTGCATTTTTGCCTTCAATAAGTTCAATTTTGTATTCAAAATTTCCATCACCTGCAACCGTAATTTTATTTCCATTTACCCAAGCTTCATTTCCTGTATCAGTAGATGCGACCAAAACAACGGATGTTTCTTTAGTATTAAATCCATCAGTTAAGTTTTTAATTTCAAGTTTTGGCTTTATTTCATCAATTGCTTCTGGCTCTGGATTATCAGTTGGATATGAAGTTGGTTCATCTGTTCCTCCTTGAGGAAAGTTCAATTGACCTGTTGAATACAATTCTATAAATAGAGCAATAGAGAAAGGTATTAACAAAGTTAATATTAAAAATGTATATCCCTGTTTTAAGTTTTTCTTAAACTCCTCCTTCTTGTTCATATTTTCTTTGAGTGTCTAGTTTAGATAAATCTTCCGCTGATGAAGAGAATATTGTTTTCTCAACTTCTGTTGGATAAATGTAAATATGCGAATGAATATTGCCTTTAATGAATAAAGCTTGTCCCTTAGTAAGACGAGTAATGTAATCTCTTTCAATGTCTGATAAATCAAAAGCTTTGACTAAGTTTGGAATTGATTGTTTTTTCTGGGATAGGATTAATGCAGTATCAGCATTTTTTGCTATTACTGAACCTTGCGGATGTTCAAGGAAATCATCTACATCTTGCGAAATACAAATAACTCCAAGATTGTATTTACGACCTCTTCGGACTAAGTTTTCAATGAAAGAAGCTGAGGATTCATCCTTCAATAACAAGTGTGCTTCATCAATTATTAAGACTTTCTTTTTCCTGTCAGAAAGAACTTTCTGCCATATGAAATTTGAAAGATAATATATTGATGCTTGTTTTTCAGCTTCGGGAACTCTTTGGATATTGAATACAATCATTGGAGCATTAAAATCCACATCAGAAGTTGTAGGGTTATCATATAAATCCCCAAGTTCTCCTTTTTTAGAGTATTCAAGTAACTCAACTGCAATTCGTTTTCCATCTGCTCCTTGCTTCTCAAAACTCTTTATTAAGTCTGATACTGTAGGTGGTTCTTTTGAATAAGTTGATGGATCTTCTAAGATAATTCCTTTTTCAATGTAAGTTTCATTAACTGCCTTACTAACTATTCCTCGATTGTAAGTTTTGTTTGATAGCCAAATTCGGATAAGTCCTTTTACAACTCCCAAGTGTGTTCGCATTGTTTCCTTAGAATCAATGTCATTTGAAAAGAATTGAAGTGGGTTTACCTTAGTTTTAGATTCTGGATTAATGTCGATATTAGTTCCTCCGACATAATCACAAAGAGCTTTAAACTCTCCTTCAGGATCAATGACATATACTGCAATGCCTCTAAATAATGATCTATATGCTTCTAATTTCGCAGCAAATGATTTTCCTGCACCAGATGTAGCAAAAATTATTCCATTGTAATTTTTTGAGGTTTTAGAGAATCTATCAAATCGAACTTTAGATCCTCCATTTGTAATCCCATAAAATATCCCGTCAGGATCATTTAGAGCTGCTGTTGTGAAAGGTAATGATGAAGAAACATTTGAGGATGTCAAAGAAAACTCTTCACCAATTCTATTTATTCCAGAGGGTAGTAAACTTTCAATTCCTTGTCGTTCTTTGAACATAAGAGGATGTAGTTTAATTTGTTTAGCATAGGCTAATTCTTTAATGGACTTTTCACTTTTAGTAAGTTCCTTTAAATCATAATTCTCAAATTTCAGATACATACTCATTGAGTAGAGTTTTTCAACTCCTCGAACAATAGAATCTTCCACTGCTCTTGCATCTTGAATTGCTTGTTCAATATCAGTTGTATGAATCTTTCCTTTCTCAACTTTTGAATAATATTGAGCTGAAAGATTTGTAATTCTATTTCTAAGTCCGCTCAAAGCTTTCTGTGAATCAATAGGTCTAATAAATTGAGATATGACTATTGGCTCACTGTAATTTGTAAAATCATAAAGCCAGTTAGGATAAATTATTTGTGGAAATTCAGATACCATTAAGGTACTTATATATCTATTTGCAAGCTCAATGTACTTTCCTTTATTAATAAATTCATAAAGCAAAGTATCATCAGAATCAAACTTTGATATTTCCTTATTTCTTGAAAAATCTTTAACTAGAGTTCGACCTTTAGCTTCAATTTTTAAGTTGAAATCTATTAAAGCAAACCTTGTTTGTACAAAGTAATATTTGAGTGGATTCATTAATTTTTTTCTAAAATGTATTGTGATAAATCCAAAATCTCGCTTGTGTTAAGTTCTATTAATTTCACTTTTGTTGTTTCAAGAAGTCTTAAAAAGATTTCTTGATCTTCGAGTTTTCGTTTTGCACCATCTAATGATTTGGATTGAGCAGTAATAACTAGATAGAAAGTTCTCTCCATTGTTTGATTAAGTTTTTTGTATTCCTCTAAATATTCCGAAGCTCTTTTTCGTAAGATTCCCGTAAGATCTTTAATTCTTCTTTCTTCTGTTTCTAAGTTCTGGTCATTAAATGAATATCTTTGTAAAGTAATAATCTGAATAGGGTTTTTTAATGCAAACAAAGCTTGTTGAATGTATGACTTGAAGGCGTTAACTTCCTCCTCCGAACTCATAGAAAGATTTATAGGTTCAATTCTGTAGACTTTTGAATATGAACTATCTGCATTGATTAAGATTCCATCGCTAATATCTTTTGCCAAGATTGTTCGTTGTTTCTTTGGATTTATAAAATGCGAAAAGGCATCAATTATAAATCTATGAAAAGGTCTTCCGTAAATATCAAACATTAGTGGAATTAGAATTGCTCCAATAACAATTTCTATAATGATCTTTTGATCCGAGGAAAGGTTTTTAGCTCCACTCCATAGAAGTAGAGATAAAACGAAACCTATTGCTATAACAATATTTCTTCGATTTAATAGCAGACTTAATAAGCCTGTATCCTTATTTAGTTTTGGCGGAACTACTTCTTGCATTTTTATTTGATTTAACTTGTGATTTATTTAGTTGATAATATTTGTTTAGTGATTCACCATTCGCTGATTTATCAGTTACTTTCAAAGTGTTTATGCCTTGAGAGCTGAAATATCCTTCACTTTTAGCTTTCTGCAAAATCTCATTTCTACTTTGAGGATTAGCAATAAACTTCTGATAGCTTTGAACTGATTTTCCAGAACTCATTGATTCGTTTTTGGCATACCAGTTTGTTAAATGTCCCCAATGAGATTGATTAGATGTGTCAAATGTTTTACCCATGTTCACATTCATTTGCTTATGAGCAATTGATGAATCTAGTAATGAATTTGTTTGTGTATTTGAAGGAGTAAAGCCGCTCAAATTTGCAACACTATTAATATTTGATTGTTGTTCAGTCATTGGAAATCCAAAGCTTCCACCAAGATTTGATGCGGTGAAGGCAGAAGATAATCTGTTTGAATCTTTAACACTGACTTTTGAAATATCTCCAAAATTAGGAGTATTAGTGAAAAGACTTTTTGTAGGTGAATCGGGTTTTAAAGAATTTGCATCTAATGGTGTCATTCCAAGTTTTCCGAATGCTCCTGATGTTTTCTCCCCACTTCTCATAGCTGTTTTAAATACACCACCTTTATCAGCAAAGTTTTTTCCTTGTTCAATTATTCCTTTCCCATTACCTCCTAATCCTTGAAGTGGATTTTGACCTGTTATTGCTCGACCAATTCCTTTAGCACCAAACATTCTTAATGATCCTGATTTCTCTCCTGTAGCACCAGAAACAATACCTTTCTTTAATAATGAAGCTTGACCTACTGTACCCATAGCGAACATTCCTGCTGCAATTCCACCTCCCATAGTCCATAAGAATCCAGACATTCTATTTACAATTATTGGAACTGTATTTAAGAATGAAACTGCACCAAGTCCTAAAACTATTTTTGCAACACTTCCATTCCCACCTTTTATAATTTCAATTACAACTGCAAATCCAATTAAGAAAATTGGTTGAACAATTAAAGTCCTTACAATTTCTTCTATCCATGTTCTTAGAAATTGTCCTCCACCTGGCATTAATCCAACTACATAAATTACTGGATACAAAATCATATGGAGTAGTAAGTGGAAGAATCTAACAATAAATTGAAATAGTAAAAGAACTAGAAAGAATAGTAATGTTCCCCAAATAATTGCTTGTGCGAATGGATTAAAACCACCTGAATCAGGAAAGCTTAATTTCGATCCATCACTTTGAACTCCCATAGCTGACAAAACAGCTTGAGATAATAGTGAGGAATTTCCGCTAATTAGATCTTGAATGATTAATTTATTAATCGCATTCATAAGATCTATTGCTTGAACGAAAATATATCTTGTTGCTGCCATTGCTATAACAAAGATCAGAACTTTCTTACCTAACTGCATCAAAAGTTCTCGACCTCTAAATGATCCTTCCATGATGATTGCAGCTCCATTAATTACTATGAATAATGGAAGAAGTAACCAAGCTAGAGCATTTGTAAGGTTATAGAATTTATCAATCTGGATTGGTACTTCTGAACCAAAGCCATAAATTTCACCATCATTCCTTCCGATATTTGGAGTAGAGCCAACAAAGTTATCAAATAAATCTAAAACTTCTTGTACAAGCTTATTTATAGCTTCAACTATTGGATCTAAAATGCTCCCTAAAGGATCAATACCAAATATTCCAATACTTCTTTCCTGTTTTACTTTCTCAACATCAAGTTCAGGAACTTCCATATTGTATTTATCAAATACGACTGGAATGTTTTCTGAAGAAACTGTAATAGTTTCAACATTTCTGTCAGGTTGATTTGATCTATGAATAATTCCCACGACCTGCGTTAAGAGAATCAAAACGAAAAGACTTGTTGAAAAGATTACTAAATGTTTTAGCTGTCTTTTTTGAACTTTGTCTGCGTTTTGAACTCTCTCCGCAAGATCGCTGGTTCGCGTACCTATGTTTTGGATTCTTTTAAGTAGCTTAAACATTTGCGATAAACCTTATTGCATCCAAAATTAAATTAGGATTGAATAAGAAAATCGCCGCAACTACTAAAAGAAAGATATCTCTTAATAAAGTAGTTCTTACCATTGGATCATCTTTACGTTCCAATAGAGTGAAAGCATCTTTTACAATGAAAAGTAAAAGAACTGCTGATCCTACTTGAGTCATAATCGAAATCACTCTTTCAACTATCAGATTAATCTCATCCGCTGGACTTACTGCTGCTGCATAAACCCTTCCTGTAAGAATCCAAGTAGTAGTAAAAGATGTAACAAAAAGAATCCATAATCTATTTAATAGATTTTTGTTTTTGAGAATCTTTTCTCGTAGCGTTAATTTGTGAGTCATCTAGTAATTGATAAAAAATAAAATTATTTTTTTCTTTCTCTTCTTTCCTTCCAAACTCCTCTTAGGATTAAGAAAGAGCAGTAGGAAATAATGAGTGTAAGAGTTACTGAAATCACAATCATTTCTTTCTTTTCTTAAAATTTAAAATCAACATAGTTACACCAACTCCAATGAGTGAAATACCTAATCCAATAGGAATAAGAATTGAATCTCCTGTGTCAGCTATAACAATGTCTCTATAAATTCCTGCGTTTAGAAAGGTGATACATCCACTTGCAGTTACATATCTAATACCGTCTTCAACATAATCTTCTGGAACTCCATCTTCACGAGGTGGTAATAATGCTAACGTGTATTCATTTACAGTTGTAAATTCATCAAATCCATTAGGCATTTCTACAGTTACATGAAGTGGTGTGTAGTAAGGTAACCCTGTGTAAACATAATGTCCGCTTTGATCTGTATATATTTCAACTTCGTTCTCAGGTAAATATTCAGAAGCAGACCATCTAAGGCTTATTCTTGCGTTTTCAATTCCATATTCATCTTCGTCATAAATTCCATTCTTATCGTTATCATCCCAAATGAAACCTCCCATACAACAAGCATTTGTTGTAGCTGTAACAGCTTCGCTTGAAATAACTTCTACGACAGGTGAATAGATAATTGCTGTGTTTCTAATTTCTGTCTCTGATGGTGTAGGAATTTCTATTACAACTGTGAAGCTTACAGATCCTTCTTGCCCTGCTTGGATATTCCCTAAATCCCATTGAACTGCATTATTCTCAGAGTCATAATTACCTGCTACTTCTGGTGTAGATTCACCAAATGCAACAAACAAAGTATGTTCAGGAATTGAGTCAACTAAAGTTGTACTTGGAGAAAAACCTGTACCAGTATTTCTATAATTCAATGTATAAGTAATTGGTTGTCCAGGTGCGACTATTTCTGGAAGATCTTGTACTTTTTCTAGTTCAAGAATTGGAGTTAAAACATCAGTTTCATCAGTTACTATTTCAGATTCAAATGTAGGAGTAGTTAAACCAACATTATTTATCAAAGTTGTAGTTCCTCCGGGCATGATTAAAGGAATTTGAACTTCGTAAGTGAAAGTTCTACTTTGACCAGCATTTAAAGTTAATCCTTCCGAAACATTTGTATCTTCCCAAATAATCGTTCTATTACCATCAAAATTACCTTCTGGATCTACACTTTCTTCTGATAAAATTACATGTTCAGGTAGCAGATCTTCTATTCTTAAATTGTATCCGTCCCCTGTACCAACATTTTCAAGAGTTATAGTGTATGTTAAAAACTCACCTGGATTAGTTTCAGTAGTATTGTCAGTCTTTGATAATCTATATTGAGGAGTTAGAACATTAGTAGTTGTAGAATCACTTAAAGGTGAAGTTTCTTCAGAATCAATTGTGGCTGTATTTACAATTGATCTATCTTGTTCTGCTGTTCTATTAAGAACTAAATCAAAAGTGAAATTTCCATTTTCACCTTCTGGCAGATCACCAATATTCCATGTAATTACATTTGTATTTGAATCATAAGTTCCACCACCAGTAATATTTTCAACTCCTTGAATTTCATTTGCACTTGCAAATTGAGTTAGATCATCAGTTAGAATTACATTTGTCGCATCTGTATCTCCGTTATTTCCGTAATCAATACTAAATGTAAGTCTTCGTTCACTATCATTGTAATGATCTCCTTGAACTGTATTTACTTCAACCGATGTTTCATCGCTATCAGTTACGACTTTAGAAATGTCTAATACTGCTCTAGGATTTACATTTGTTGTTACTGTTGAAGTATTACTTGCAGGAATATTTGTAGTTACCGAATTAGGAAACGAGTAATCCCCATGAGCTAAATCAAAGATTTGAGCTTGCACTGCGAATGTTCTTGTTTCGCCATGTTCAAGTGTTGGAATATTCCAAGTTAAAGTATCTCCGTTATCAGCTCCACCATCAGTATAATTGATTGAAATATAATTTTGATCGTAATTATCAGTAACTACAACATCATTAACTCTTCCTCCATTATTAGTAACAGAAACATCATAAGTAATGTTCTCTCTATTTTGAGCTGTATTACTTGCAACATTAGTCTCATCCGAGTCACTTACTGTTTTTGTAGTTTGTACACTAGGAGCAAGATTTACAGTCGCATTAGAAGATGTGAAATTGTAAGGAATAATACTTACTGAGAATGTAGAGAAATTATGACTAGCCCAAGTACCTTGAGGTGCAGCCCATCCAGCAGGTGCATCATGGTCATCTCTCCAAATGAATCCAGATTGAGCATCGTGGCTTAAATCTTGAGATCCACTTTTAGGTCTCGCTGTTGATTCGGTGTAGGTATTGTTATCATAAATCTGAACATTATTAGAAATATTTAGTGGATATGTAGTATTCCAATTATCATAATATGTAATTGTTCTTGTTTCTCCTGCATTGAATGAATGTGTTTGATCGTAGGTTGCTCCGCTTGGAAGGTTATCTAATACTCTGATATTTCCAACATTGTAGGTAGAGACATTTCGTAATGTAAGATCATATCTTACAGATAAGTTTGCTCCCGACCATTGAGGAGTAGCAGAGTAAGATACTTGTTGAATTGGTTGAATAGTATTAAATGAATAGACTACACGACCTCCTGCATTTCCATTTGGATCAGCACCAAAGCCTCCTTGATTTCCAATTACAACAAGATTACCGCTTCTACATCCACCAACTGCATCACAGACAGTGGAGTAACTTCCACCTGCTCCTAATCTTGTAATATTTCCTTCATTTGGATTTGACCTTGAAGTAAAAAGATCAACTCTTGGTACATTTACATTATGACCGGTGAGATTCCATACCCAATAACCGACTTGTACAGTGCTTCCTGGTGGAACTGAAACATGTCTCATATTATCGAATCTATCCCCATAAAATCCATTTACTGCTGTTACTGCATTTACAGGAGTACCTTGAATTGATCCCGCTCCCCATCCCTGAACTTGTCCTGAATTGTATGAAACACCATTTCCTAAGTTAGAGTATTGAACTCCGAATGTACCACCAAAAGCACAATAAAATGGATCGCCACCTCCTCCATAAAAGAAGTCAGCCAGAACCATTGTTGGTGTAAAAAAAGAAATAAAGCTGTACAATACGAGCAGAGCCACAACAGGCTTCGGCTTAGGAAGTATCTTTCGTAGGAGATTCCTAAGCCTTATTTTTTTGAGTATCCTCATAAAATAAGGTGATAAAAAATATTACTTAATCATCATTCAATTCCATAGTTATTTGTTTTAACTTCCTATCGATATGGATATTGAAGATATCTAACTTAACAAGTTCAACAATTCCTTTCTCAATCTCATATTGTGATAGCCCAGTTGGTGCAATTACTGTTTTAATAAAAGAATCTTTTTCTATGCACCAACCATATTGAAGTTCATCTAATAAAATTATTTTTGCTTCCGGGTGTTTAATGAGAACACAGAATAAAAAACACCCTACACGAAGTGCTTCATCTGACACCATATCAAGGGAATCAGAAATGAATTGCAGAAATCTGAATCTAGCCTCTTTATTCATCTTGCAAATTAATTAAAATTAAATTTTTAATATTGATAGTTGTAGATTTATCAATTATTTTCTTTTTATAGTTTTTGACCTTTACTCCCTCTGATTGAGCGTTATCAATCAACTTTTTAATTCGCTCTGCAATTTTTTGCTCTCTACTTGAAAGGTTTTTTATAGCTTCTTGAAAGTCCGCATTATCTGAAATTATGAAAAAGCCATAAGGTCCTTTAGTAGTTGAACCTATAGCGTAACCCTCATCATTCACTAATATCTGTATCGCCCTTCTAATCTCTCTATCTGAAAGCCCCACACTTTCTGATAATTCATCAGCTTGTATAGGGTTACTTTTCCCAACATGCTTTTGAATTAGATCTACGATCTTTTGTAGCTGCTTGTCACTTAACATTTGCATCTTGTTTAATCTTTATATATTTTGATTTTTGCCTTTTTTCTATGAGCCTCTAGCTGGTCTTTAGGAATTATTAGAAACACTTGATCTGGTCTGGATTTAATTGCTCTAGCAATTCTAAATAAGTGCAAACTTGATGGTTCTGCCTGCCAGTTTTCAATCCTCCTGTAAGTCCATAGAGTCACATTGGCTTTGCGAGCAAGAGTCTCTTGAGAGATCTTCATATTTCTCCTTATAGTTTTTAGGTGATTTATGACTATTTCTTCTGAACTCTTTCTCATACAAGATATGTTAAGTGTGGTAGAAGTTAATTACGAAGATTTTAACTAAGCTTTCTTTACATTACTTTTTCAAAAAGTAGAACTGTACTCATTTTTAAGATTTTGTACTTTTTGAAAATAATTGGAAAAGCCAAGATGGGATTCCCAAGAATTCAAATCCCATGAATTGTGGTTTCACTTATCCAATGGGTATTTATAGATTATGAGTGTTTGATAAGTAATTTCGTTTTACTCAATATGATTAGAAAATCTTGTCATATACTTATTTGGAAGATTTAATGGAAGTTTTAAATAAAAAAATAACTGTAGACTACGTTAGAAGGAAGTATCCAGAAAAATATAAGAATTTAACTGATGAAGAGCTGGAAAAAAAGATAAATCTTTTATATAATATTGCATACCTTGGCATATCAAGCCACTTTCGTAATAAATTCTCACCTGAGACTTCAAAACAGAAATTTACTGTTCCTAAATTAATTAAAACTAATAGAACTAAGCAAAATGAGTAAGCCTAGAGTAATTCTATATACAAGGGTTTCATCTGACCAGCAAGTAGATAATACTTCTTTAGATCAACAGGAAAAGATAGGTAAAGAGTACTGTAAACGTATGAACTATGAACTTGTTCAAGTTTTTCGTGAAGAAGGCGAATCTGCAAAGTTCATTGATAGAACTAAGTTAAAGGAGGCTTTAGGCTTTTGTGCCAAAAAGAAGAACAATGTAACTTTCTTCATTGTTTATAAATACGACAGATTTTCCAGATCATTAGAAAATCATGTGATTATTAAAGCTATGCTCTCCAAAGCTAGTGTGAGATTACTATCAATATCGGAACAAGTTGATGAAAGCCCTTCTGGTAGGTTAATGGAAAATATATTGGCAAGTTTTGCACAATTTGATAATGAAGTCAGAACGGAGAGAACTGTAAATGGTATGAGAGCAAAATTAGAACAAGGTTACTGGACTTGGAGACCACCCTTAGGATACATTAGAGATGCTTCATCTACAGAAAGGCATAAACCAATCATCCCTGATTCTTCCTCGTTTAAATTTATCAAGGAAGGGTGGAAGATGTTGTTGAGTAAGAATTATAAACCTGTAGAAATACAAAAATATCTGAAAGATAGAGGTGTTCTTATTACTCTTAAACAGTTATCCAAATTATTCAGAAATCGATTTTATGCCGGAATAATATTTTCTGATAAATTTAATATTAATATCAAAGGTAAACATGAACCTATGATCTCTGATGTTGAGTATTTTCTTGCCCAGGAAATACTCGGTGAAAATAATCAAAATAGAATAGGAACATTAGATGTCAATGATGAGTTCTATCTTGCTAAGATAGTACGATGTTGTGGATGTGATAAACTTTTATCAGGTTGCTATTCTAAAGGGAAGTTTAAATATTATGGATACTACCAGTGTGGTGATACCAAATGTCCTGCAAGACAATTTCTTCCCAAAACGAAGATTGAAGAAAACTTTGCCGATGTACTTAAAACAATTACTCCACCTAAAGAAGATTTAGAATTATTTAAAGAAGTTGTGGTTGATGCATATTCAAAAAACTATAAAGACGTGTTTCTTATTCATGAGCAAAAGGAAAAAGAGTTAGAGAAATACAAGAAGCAAATGAAAAAACTAAAGGACTTATTGGAAGACGATACTTATACAAAAGAGGAGTACCATGAGAGAAAATTAGTGATTGAAGCTAATATGGTAGGTTGCAAAGCTGAGTTAAGCGAAACTAATATGGAGGTGGCGGAAATGGAAACATGTATAAACTACGTTACAAAATTTATCGAAGATCTTCCAACATTCTGGATAAGATTGTACCCAAAGGAAAGAATCAAATTAAATAATATAATTTTCCCAAATGGGCTAAACTATGAAAATGGGGCATATCGAACACCGCAAACACATAGTATTTATGGGGAGATCCAGAGTATTTCAAGTGCTAAAAATGATGAATTGACCTCACGGAGAATCGAACTCCGATTAGTAGATTGAGAATCTACTGTCCTAACCGTTAGACGATGAGGCCGTTTAGAACTTCAGAATTATACATCATTTAGTATAAGTGGAAAACATGTTTTAAATTACCAAATTCTTAACTGTTTAAGTTTAGGTTTACCAAATCTACTCTTAATTATTTCTCTTAAGGCCTCAAAAAGCATGGTTTGAATTGTAGTTAAATCAATAGCATTGGTTTTCTGATATAGGCGGCAAACAATAAATTTCATAAATGTAGGATTGCTTTATTACTCATTTTTATTGTCTTGTAATATATTTCTAAGCTAGTCAATATACAAACTTGTTACTCAAAAACTATAACAATAAACACCTCTAACAATTCCCTCTATTCTAAAATCTTCTGCAGCCGCAAATGGAGGATACTTTTCGTTTAGAGAAATTAACACAATTTGATCCCCTAATTTTTGAAATTTTTTTATTAATGCTTCTCCATTATTAACACATACTATTATATCTCCACTGGATGCATTGTTAGTTTTTTTAGCAATAACTAAATCTGATTCATTGATTTTAGGAAACATAGAATCCCCCTTTGCTTTTACCATAAATGCTTCCGATGAAGGAAACCCTAATATTCTAGATGAAATTGGTACCCGCTCTATTGGTTCGTTTTCGAGAATACTGCCCTTAGGACCGCATTGTGCTAGCCCATACAAATTAAGGTACGTGATTAACTTTTCCGGAGATTCCGAAAGCACTTGATAATCTCTTGGATTTGCTGGATTTCTCCTTAGATAACCAAGTTTTTCTAGCTGCTGAATATGATGATAAACAACGCTGGTAGAAGAAAGTTCAAGCTCCTCTTGTAATTCTCTGATTGTGAGAGGTTGTTCAATATTATTTTTGAGCAAATCTAAAAGCTTTTGTTGAGTTTGGTGAAGTTTTTTCATGCTTTAATACTATCCAAATCGCAACTGTATGTCAAGAACAAGTTGAAATGTTCTACTTTTTGTTCTAGAATGTATTTAGAATCATGCCAAAAGTAATTAGATATTATTGCCACAAGCAGATTCAATACTTAATTTATTAGATTAAAACAATGATAGCCATAGCAAATAAAATTTTTTCTGGACCTTTAACATCCACTGACGATATTCAACACCAAAGCGGAGTCTTCGCTATATTAACTATAAACAATTTTGGTCGATACGAAATTATAGATATAGGAGGCAGTAGTGACATAAAAACTACCATAGATCTTTATTATAGATCTCGTTATTGGGATGAGTATAGAAAAAAAGGCTTATTCTATGCTGTATATTACTCTGAGCTAGATGAATGGTCAGGAATGGAGAGTACTTTAAGAAATATGTATGCAAATTTTGTGGTTTAGAATAGGCATATGATAGAAAATGATATTAATTTGCATATTGTTTTAGTTCAGGCTTGGATTTATAAACACGGTAAATTCTTAATGTCTCAAAGATCCCTTTTAGATAAGCAAGCTCCTGGAATGTGGTCTATTCCAGGAGGCAAAGTTGATCTAGACCTAGGCCCAAACGTTGTAGAAAATACTCTTAAAAAAGAAATTTTAGAAGAAGTAAATCTAAGAATACAGGGTAATTTGAAGTATTTAGGAAGCCAGTCATTTATAAGATCTAGCGGGCATCACGTTGTAAGCTTAACCTTTATTGCAATGTATAAATCAGGTAAGGCAAAGCCTCTAGAGGATCAAGAAGCTGTAAAATGGATGACTGTAGAGGAAATTGAGGCCACCATCAATTTTACAAATGGACCACAACATTTTGCACCGTTCATTATTCAACTCAAACAATTTGTTTCTAATCAATTTGACGAGTAGAATCTTTAGTAAATTCTATTTTTTACTAACTAAATATGGATAAATATGATCAGCTAATCAAAGCTATTATTGATTTCGAAAGAGCAAGAGGGTGGGAAAATAGCAGGCATGAAGATCTAGCCAAATCAGTTGTAATTGAGGCAGCTGAACTATTAGAACATTTTCAGTGGCATACCAATAAGGTTTTAGATGAGTCAAAAGTAAACGAAGTATCATTTGAGGCCGCCGATATCTTAATTTATTTAATTGCTTTTTGCGATAAGTTAGAGATCGATTTATTTGATACAGTCAATAGAAAATTAAAGTTTCTTGAAGAGAAGTATCCTGTGGATTTGATAAAGGATAAAGGAGAAAAAGCATACTACGATCAAAAGAAAAAATATAGACAATAAGCAGTATAATTAATTGCTATTGAATTATCATTCTAACTGGGCAAAGGCCAACTTCTTTCTTTTGTTTATAAATGTTAACATCAGGTAATTATTTTAATACCTTGAGAATAGGACTAGATTTTGATGATGTAATAGTAGACACAATTTCTGCAAAAGATACCTACCTTGCGAATGCATTGGGAGTGAATTACCTCGAAGACCCAGAATACTTAGTTACAAAAAGGAAATTTTATAGTGATATAGAAGCAAGTTTAGATTTATTAAAACCGTTACCCGATGCTGCCGAGGTAATTAGCAGACTATGTATATATGGTCACGAAATTAGAATTGTAACAGCTCGTGGTAGTGAATCAGAACTACTTATTCCTCAAACGATTTTAGTCAGACTTCAATTGAATATACCAGTCTTTGGCGTAGGTTATCAAAATAACAAGTTGAGTTATCTGAAAGGGTTTAACATTTTTATGGATGATGATCCTAAAAATTTAAAAACACTCGAAGAGGAAATACCAAATTTATACTTAATGTCTACCCAAGAAAATATCAAACTAGTAACCAATTGTATTAGAGTTAGTTCTTGGCTTGAGTTCGAAGAATTGGTTTTAAAGGAATCATAACGAATAGAAATTTGAATTTAGTTACTATCACTTGATTTATTCTTCGTATTAATGTATTATTACACTATGACAAATAATTGGTATAACCAAAAATCAGAAAATTTATTTAATGCATTTTTACAGTTAAAAACTACAAAAGAAGTAGCCAATTTCTGTAGAGACCTAATGACAGAACCAGAAATAATTGAGTTTGCATCCAGATTTGAAGTCGCTCAAAAACTGTACGAAGGTTTACCTCAGAGAAAGGTTTCTGCACTTACTGGTGTTAGCATTGCTACTGTAACTCGAGTTAACCAATGGCTTAAACGAGGCATGAATGGCTACAAAACTGTTCTAGAAAAACTTCATCACCCTCGAAACGGAGGGTAATAATATTAAACAAAAATTTACTACCCCTCCTCTGCTCTGCACAGGAGGTTTTTAATTATTAACAATAATCCTATGAAAGATTTTTTTGATGATTTAGCTATAGATAAAGAAATTGAAATTACTGCTGCAGGTCAGCTTGACCTTGATGTAGATTTAGATGGCAGTACTTTAAATATATTGCAGAACTTAGATATGCCTCAAACACAAAAGTTACTAGGGAGATTAGACTCTGCTCTTGTCAATTTATCTCAAGATGAAGCCATTCAAAAAGTAATTGAGTTTGAAAATGTTATATTACCAACAGTGCAAACCTTGTTGCCTACAGATCTAACAAACGGAGAGAAAAGTAAGACGATATCGGTTGCTTTTAATAGATACATTAATTGTTTTACAGAACAAGATGAATATTTTGATTCAATACCCCAGTTAATTAATGATGCTCTCTCGGAATATAGACTACAGATACAGGAAGAAGCTTTGATGGGAAGGTTTTTAAACATGGAACCAGACAAAACTATTACTAAATTCCTAGAATCTAATTTTGATGGACCGGAAAATTATAGAGAGGCTTTAGCATTCTTACTAACAATGGATATGGTAATAGCTTCTTCTTACAATGTAGAAAGAAGTGATGTGAATTGGCTACCGGTAATGGATGCATTTAAGAGTTCTCTCAAAGAAGATAAGCCTGTAGTATTCTGGCAGTTTGCATGTATAGGAGGTCTAAATTATGATTATGATCCAAAGCAACCTTTTAGTATTCTTCCCCAACAACCAACAGTTTCTCAAACAATAACAGATACTATTGACGGTACTAAGATTTTAGAAAAAGTCCTAACTTCTTATAATATTGCTTTTGAAAATTTAATCTTGCTTGCAGATTCAGATCCTATACTTAAAATGAGGCTTGTACCAGAAAAGGTCGCAGAAATTGAAAAAGAGTTTGAATTTTTGACACAGGAATCATTGAATACGCTTAGGGATTTTGTAAGACAAAATAGTAATGCTCAAGTAATTCGATTTAGTGATCTAGAAAAAGAAATATGGGGCAATTCATACTATACTGAATTAATTAGACAAGCTAGATTATTGAAGACACGAAAATACGAGAAACTGATTGAAGAAGAGGTTGCACGCATAAATTTTGCAAGCAATCGCAAAAATGGTTCAATACAAGAAGAAGAAATTATTAATTCAGCAATAATGGAGATTGTAATTTATGGTTTGCAAAAAATAACAATTGATAAATATTTCGGAAAACCAAATATTCTTATTCAAAATGAGTACCCTGCCAACTTTAGAGAAGCAAGATACCAGATTTTTGACGCCAGGAATACTCTACCAGTATTAAGATTATCGCCTTATGTTTATAGACCAGCCGTATGGGCAAGATGGTTATAGTAGATTAATTTTTATTATTAAACTTATATGAAAAAAGAATTAATTATGGCTTTTGGTTCTCACCCAGATGATGTAGAAGCAGGTTGTGGAGGAACACTGGCATTACTAAATAAACAAAACTTTGAATCCATAATCGTAGATATGAGTCAAGGAGAAGCAGGAGCAGGTACTGTAAAACAAAGACAAAAGGAAGCCAGAAATGCCCAAAAGATTCTGGGTAGTAAAGCTCGAATTAATTTGAACCTCCCTGACAGTAAAATGAGTTTAGATCAAGCATCTATCCTAAAAGTAAGAGAAACATTGAAAACATACAAACCAGAAATTATCTTACTACCTTATGGTCGGGATATTCACAGAGATCACATCGTAACAACAAAAATAATCGAAAATGCATTGTTCGAAGAGAGATTGAATGGTTATAATCCACAACTTATTTTGTATTACATTCTGGATTATTTTGTTGCGCCTACTTTAATTATAGATATTACAAATACATGGGAAATCAAAGTTAAATCACTGGAAGCACACGAGTCTCAAATCGAAAGTGATGATTACGATAGATTTATTTGTAAACCATTCGCGACTACAATGGGGCAACTGGGTAATTGTGCTTATGGTGAAGGATTCTTGAGCCAAACCCCACTAGTATCTACAAACATCGTTGGGTTTTCTAACTTGCTATTGCTAAGCTAGTTTGTTTTTTGATAAATAGTGAGTTATATTAGGGTGTTTAAGGATCAATTGCGGTAGCGATATTACTCCCGAGCCAATGGGAATTATAGCTGCCAATAATAAAAAACTACGAACTGAAGTTCATAGTTTTATGTTGTTAATGAAGAAGCTTAATTAAAAGACTAATCTCCATCCATTGGCTAAAGCCAATGGTTTTAAGATTAGTTTACAATAAAAATAATTACAACAAAGTTCTAAATATAATCAACTTGTTAAACCTAAATGAAAGTAAATAAACTACATCCACAAATTCTAAACATAGTTACAAAAGCTGGACAGATTGCTCTAGATAACTTTGAAACTATTCAAGACTCAAAATTTGATCTCAAAAAAGAACTAACAGTAAATGCCATAGTTACCAAAGTAGATAAAGAAATAAATAACTTTTTGATTGACTCTTTAAGTAAGATTTTCCCCGAAGCAGGATACATAGCCGAGGAATCTACTGAACAAAGCTTAAAAGAGTATAACTGGATAATTGATCCTATAGATGGTACAGCAAATTATTTTAGAGGATTTGATATGTGGGGAATCTCTGTTGCACTATACAATAATAACGATCCTGTATATGCAATACTCTATTTTCCTAGATGTGTAGAAAAATATTTTTATTTTATAAAAGATCGTGGTGTTTTTGATCAGAACAATAAATTGCTTAAGCTAAAAAGTCAAAACTCATATAAACCTTCTTACATTGCAACGTTGGCAGATAAATCTCTAAGACAAAAAGTTATAAATCATATGTTTAGCAAAAACATGTCCCTCAAATCCTTTGGTGCATTTACTTACGATGGATATACTTTAATAAAAGGAAGCCTAGATTTAATTATTGCTTACGATCTATCGTGGTGGGATACAGCAGCAGTAATTCCTATGGTACAAGAATTAGGTTTAAGCATTAAGTATTTAGGCAGCGAGCCAGATATTTCTTTAAATCTGACTAAATATCCTGCTTTTATAGCTGGTAAACCAGAAATTGTAGAAAGCGTTTTTCAGGAAGTTCTGGAATTAGTTAAGTGTTAATACCAATAACCTTAGAAATAAATAATTACAACTATCATAAAAAGTGATATTATAAGGCCAATAATATTAAGATTACTTTCATGAAAAATAAACGAACTATTCTAATATCGATTTTTATAGCTTTACCAATTTTTCTGGCTTTAGCATTTATATTTTTTGAAGGGAGAAATACTAAAAGCAAAGATACTGTCGAAGATGAGGTGCCAATTTCATATACTGTAAGTTATCCCGAAACTCAAACTTCTGAAGCAATAGTACAAACGCAAGAGGAAATACCTGTAGTAGAGGCTGACCCTGGGTGCGGACCACAAATATACTACAACCCTAAATATCCCAGTTTTAGTTTTACTTATAATAGCTGTATTACCACTTTGTTTGAAGAAGATGGTGAGTACAATACAGCTGATGGTATAAGCGCTACCTTATTAACTTTAACAGATTCTAATCAAAATAAACTTAGATTCTATTTTGCAAATAGCCTCTTCTGGGGGTGTGGGGGACCATCAATGTGCTATAAAACTGAATATACATCTATTAATGATAAAATTATACGCATAAAACATGATAACCTAGATGGAGCTGTTGGTCTTTCACCTGCTACAAAAAAATATATTTCGGATAGTTTAAACGTACATAGCTACATACTTGGTTACGCTTGGGGTCAGAATAATGTACCAGTAGCTTACTATAGTGGAGTAGACGAGTCAAATGCTACATATTGCACAATTGCTTGCAGTTTGGTTACGGATATATTGGATAGTGCAATTTCTCCAGATGCTACCAGTAGCAGTAGTAAAAATCTTGCTAATACTAATGTAAATCTTTCTATATTCGTAGAAGGTAGTAATCCAGATTCAATAGCGACATTTGATGAAATAGTAAGAAGCTTGCAGTATTAGGCAATAATACAAATTGAATATTTAATTAAATATTGACTATATATTACAAATACCGTATACTAATTTAGATTCAATATACTTATGACAGTAGTAATCAACAAATAAATCTAATACAGCTAGATTCTGTTTGTTGATGCACGTCTATTCCCATATTTCTTCATAAAATTTAGTTGTATTAGATTAAGCCAAGTGTTTTTACCTTTAACTTAATTTTTACAGCTAAAATATGAAAAGATATGGTTTATCTCAAAACTTTTTACATAGCTCCAAATTAGTCTTTAATCTTATAGATAAAGCAAACTTTCTAAAACAAGATTTAATTTTGGATATTGGCGCAGGCACTGGCATTATTACCGACAATTTAAAAGGAATTGCTGCTAGTATTCACGCGATTGAACCAGATAACGGCCTTTACTTAAGACTCATAAATAAATTTTCTCAAGCGCCAAATATAAAACTTGTTAATAAAGAGTTTAAAGAATATATCTTACCTAATCAGGATTTTAAAGTTTTTGCCAATATACCCTTTAACTACACGTCTCAAATTCTAAAGAAAATACTTAACTCAGCAAACTTTAAAGCAGGTTACTTTGTACTGCAAAAAGAAGCAGCATTCCGATTTAGTCAAAAATCATTTATCCATATTATTTATTCTATCGATTACGAATTTAATATCATTCATAAATTTAAACCGAGTGATTTTAAACCCCAGCCTAAAGTAGATGTAGTATTACTCAAAATTACACGAAGACCAAAAATGCTGATTGAAAGTAATGCTAAGAATTTGTTTTTGGATTTTGTAGCATTTATTTTTACTATGTCGAATCCTAATCTAGATAGATCTTTAAAAATGTTATTTACAAAAAAGCAACTGCAACTTTTTAGAGAGAATCTAGGAATTGACAAGCACACAAAGTTGATTGACCTAAATCCAGAGGCATTTGTTTATTTCTTTACTATTTTTACTAATAATCCACAAGAAAAGAAACTTAAGGTTAGTAACTTTTACAAAAAATACTCAAAAAACCAAAGTAAACTAAAAAAAGTATTTAGAACAAGAAGATAAGTTTTTTAGAATAAATTATAATTTGTTAATAACTTTTTAAGTTTTAGTATGGAAGATATTAATATTCTTGCTGTAATAATTGCAGCGTTTTCAACATTTATGATTGGCGGAATCTGGTATGGTCCTCTTTTTTATAAACCATGGTTAAAGGAATCAGGACTTTCCGAAGCTGATTTAAAAAAAAGAAATATGATAACTGTGTTTGGTTTGTCTTTTTTGAGCGCATTATTATCTGCTATCTTTTTGGAATATTTGATTGATAATGCAGATCTTAGTGAAGCAATTTTAAAGGCAGTGCTAATTGGAATAATCTGGATAGCCGGCAGCATTGGAGTTACTTATCTGTTTGAGAATAAATCTCTTAAGCTATTTTTAATAGATGCGGGATACCATGCAATATCTTTTACAGTAATGGGATTCATCTTAGGATTAATGTGATATAATCAATATAGATCGACCATAAACGTGTCACAAGAAATATAGTTTTAAGACGTAACCTGCCATGCGGTATGCAATTTAAGAGTTATGGTTGCCTGGAAACATACAAAAAATTTATAATTATTGGACATAAAGATGTTGATGTCAGCGAAGATATTCATAGGTTTTACAGAAATCCCCCGACAGTGAATTTCTAAGGTTAACTACTGATATTTTCAGTGATACTAAAGAAATATGGCTTTATAATAACGATGGAGAACCTATTTATTATTATCTACATTCAAACTCTGTAACACCGGAGCTAATCCAACTAAGCAGATTACCCATTAAAGTTGATATAACTGTGAGTTAAATCAGAAAGGTAGCTTGCTTTTTTCTAGGATAGTTGTGTAATCATTTAGTAGAGAATACTATATATAATTCCTCATTTATATTTAGTACTTGAATATTAAGCTCAAGATCTAATTTACTAGCTATATTTTGAAGTTGTTCTAATGTCCACCAGCGCTGCTTAATATTTTCTACTTGCTCGTCTATCAAATTATTGTTATGGTCATAAATTTTAATTTTTTCGGTAAGGATAATTGTATTTGTTCTCGGGTTAAAATTTTTGACTGAATAGTAACCTTCTAATTTTAAATTATTGTTGTTTGAAACTAATTTGCTATCTATTTTTGAAGGGTCTACATTTTTTGTATTGTCTATATTAATTAATATTTTTCCTTCGTTTTTTAAAATAGAGATTAATTTTTTAAATAGATTCAAAAGGTTTTGTTTGGTTAATGCTATTTCGAATAATGTATTCCACATTAAAATAGCAAGGTCAAAAGACTTGTGTGAAAAATCTACGTCAACTATATCTCCTAAAATTATTTCTGGTTGATTTTTTTCCAAATGTACAATTTTGTTCCTAAAAATCTTAAGCATTCCCTGGGATTTATCTATAGCTGTGATTTTATAACTATCCTCTGCAAGAGGAATAGCGTGTCTTCCAGTACCACAACCTACATCCAAAATTTCAGCTCCTTTTGCGACTAGCGATTTTATTAGTTTAATTTCTTCTACAATTACATCTCCTCCTTTAATGTCCTTATAAACCAAATCATAATACTTTGCTGTAGAATCGTTTGTAGTGAGTGAAGACATGAATACTATTTAATGCTTTTTATTGTTACTAATTTTACCATTCAGCTGCAGGAAAGTAATTTATGTCAGAAATATTTTCTGCATTTGCAAGAATCATAACTAGTCGATCTATCCCTATTCCAATGCCTGCAACAGGAGGCATGCCTACTTTTAGTGCTTCTATAAAATCATAATCAAATTCAATTGGATCTTTATTCATTGCAGCTCGGGCTTTTTGCTCTTCAATAAATCTTTTTTCTTGTTCCTGCCAATCAAGCAATTCGGTATAACCATTTCCTACTTCCTTTCCTGCAATGTATAGCTCTACTTTTTCTGAAACTAGTGAATCGGTGTCCTTTACTTTGGTAAGTGGACAAAGTATCTTTGGATAATCATACACAAATGTAGGAACGTTTTTGGAAAAGTTAGGTTCTATGCTTGTGGCGAATATTATTTCGAATATTGTTTGCCAGTCGTCGTCTTTATTTATACTAAATCCTTTGGTTAACGCAATTTTTCTAAAATCTTCAAGTTCGATAATATCTTCAAGATTTATGTCTACATACTTTTTTAATAATTCCCTAACAGAGAATCTGTCCCATTTTTGAGAAAAATCTATTGTGAGTCCGGCATAGTTTATTTTATAACCATTTGTAAAATATGGATGTTGTTTTTTTATTAAGTAATCTAAAATTGATTTTACTAAATCTTCGCAGGTATTCATCAAATCAAAATATGTTTCGCCGACTTGATACCATTCAAGCATTGTAAACTCAGGACTGTGATTTGGACTGATTTCTTCTAGGCCTCTAAAAACTTTGGTAATAACGAAGTGATTTCCAAGCCCTGCAACTAGTATTTTTTTATTCCATGTTTCGGTAGATGGAATTAAGTATACATCTTTGTTTTGACCGTTTTGAAATTGAATATTAGTTTTTAGAACATCGAGATATCTTTCTTGCGGCAAGGCTTCAGATAAGATGGGACTTTCAAGCTCGTGATAATTTCTTTCTTCAAAAAATTTGCGAATGGCTTTAATTGTATATTCTTTAACAAAGTACCGATTGAATGATTCCGGATTTTGCTTTAGTTTCTGCCAGGTTTTCATTATTGAATCTAGAAACTTGCCAGTTTTAATTATTATCTTTTCCTACGTACTCGCCTGATTCTGTGTTGATCAGGATTTTATCCCCGTTATTTACAAAAAGAGGTACTTGCAAAGTATAGCCTGTTTCTACTTTTGCTTCTTTAGTAGGATTGCCAGAAGTGTTTCCCCTATCTCCTCCTATTGCTGTTTCTACAACTTTAAGAGATATTTTTGCAGGAACTTGAATTGACAAAGGCTCGTCTTCGTAAGTCATTAAAAGATATTTTGCATCGGCTAATAAAAAATCAGTTCCATTTGGAACCATGTCCATTGGCAGGTCCACCATTTCGAAGGAAACTGGATCCATAAAGTAAGCTCGATTTTCGTCGTTGTAACTAAAAACTACTGATCTGGTTTGAACTTCGATTTCTTCTACTGATTCTGTGGTTTTGAAGGTCTGACTTACAATTTTTCCTGATTTTAGACCCTTTAGCTTTGTTCTGTTAAAGGCTCCGCCCTTTCCTGGTTTGTAGAATTCTCTTTCTAAGACTAATGTTGGTTCATTATTGTACATAATTACCATTCCTTTTCTTATGTCTGTTGTAACTGCCATATGCTTTATGATTACTGAAAAAATACACGCTGTAAGTATAAAACAAAAAACAGTAGGAAGCAATTTTAATCATAGAAGTGTCTTTGGATCATATAAATTTGGCAATTTAAATTCAGTAATTAGTTAATATTATAAATGCACTTAGTCCACAATAAGAATAATCAAATTATATAATTTTACTTCAAAACATTGTACAAATATTTAGTATTGCATTATATCGAATAATAGTATATGATTATTATATATGACGAATCAAGAAACAGATATTACAAACAAGTATTCTAACGATCTAAGATCATTTTACATGGTCAATGTAGAACGCATGGCAAATGGCCTGGTAGAAGGTTATGAATTCTTAATAAATTTTATTTATCCTGACAATAAAACTGCAGTTACATTTAATAGCGAAGCAACAAAAGCAAATATTATCAAGAAAGTTTCAGAAACTGAATTCTTCAGAGAAGAGTATAATAATTTAGTAGCACTTTTTAACACTGTAGATATTCTAGTACAAGTTTTAGATATATGTAACATTAATAAACTGGAGCTCGCAAGTTATGGTATAGATATACAAAAATGCTTTGAAGAAGGAGAGATGCAACAAGTATATGACTGGGCAAATGAGTTTGCCACAAAAAATGAGGCAAGAATAAATGCTTTTATTGTTCGACAGTACGAGCTAATTCCAGAAAATTCACTAGTATATTCTAGACTCGAGTAAACTAATTTATAATGAACAATAAATTACTTTTATGGATGAACTATTACAACAGCCAGAATTTGAAAAAAGAGCTTTATTATTTTTAAACGAAGTCGAAGATTATGCCAGTCAAAAAAATATTTTAGACACAGGTTCAATAGAGGATGATTGGGAAGAAGACGAAGAAGGTGATGATTATGAAGCGCCAAAAACCCTTGTAACTGTTAATAATTTGACAACACAGTGGATTAGTTTTAGAAGTATGTTTGAGCAATTAGCACAGGATAGTGATCCTGACTTGGCTGAGGAGGGGAAAGAATATTTACAATCTCGGATCAAGAAGATAAAGCATCAACTGAAAGACATACAATAGGAGTATCTATAATATCTCCAACAAAAGAGGAATTAGACAGAATAATCAAAGATATAGTTATTATAGCCAATAGATTTGTTGGGGTTCCAGTAGCTGAAGATCTAAATACGATCCAAACTCACTTAAGATTAGACGGTCTTACTGTTTATAGCATTCAAGTCAGATTTGAGTTCGAATAACAGATTTTAGGAAGTCTTGGCTAAAACTCATCCGGATTAAGATTAAAGCCAATCACTGCTTCTTTAAAATTTTTTGCTAGAATGGATGGTGTCTGAAAAGTTTCTCCTTCTTGCGCAAAGCCAATCTCAAAGAAGTTATTTATTTTCTCGGCTAGTTTTTGATCAAAAATCACTTCCCTTACTTTTTGCTTATGCCGGTCTCCCCATCTAAACGTTTTTGCCTCTGCAAATATATCCGCAGAAGTAACAGATTGATATACAGGTAATCCCGTAATCATAAAGTAAATGATTGCATTTATAGAAAACATTTCCGAAAATAAATCGGTTATATTTTCTCGTATTGCCTTTGGAGACATATATAAAGGCGTACCGGTAGGTGCGCCACGAGTATTTAATGGAGCGCAAATGCCAAAATCTATCAGAGTCAAAATAAAATTTTCGTTTATTAATAAATTATTTGGGTTCCAATCTCTACTTATGAGGTTTTTGCTTAATAAATATTCTAAAACCATACATTGCTGCTCTGTAATTGATGTGATTGCAGGAAAATTATGCCCGCTAAATGGAGCTTTTCTATCGTAAAGTAAACCTGTACCCGGTCTAACCCAGCTACTTAGTTTAGTTGCGTTGACCCAATCATAAAGCATAAATCCGTACAATCCATGAGACTCCCGTCTATGTTTATCATCAAAATCAGCTCTAATACTATCGTCAAGATAACCTACAAAATAGTCAATTGGGTTTATAATATTTGGGTGATCTAACATTGCTAAATAGTAGAATTCTTGCTCGAGCAAACATTTATAATATGGTCCTACTTCCACTATTTTCACTGCAACCTCTGAATTTGTATTATTAAGAATACCTTTAAAAATTTCTGCCTGACCTCCCCTGTACATAAGTTGCATATTCATAATAGAAAGCTCTTTATCATCCCTAAATACATGTAGATTAAATTCTCTATAAATTTTAGATACACTAATTGTTTCAGACATCCCTAGCGAAACTGGATTAACTTGGTTTAGTTCGAAATGAGGATGATTTGAGTCAACTAGTATGCTTGGTGTAATTATGCTCGGAGTAAGTGTCATTGAACCTGTTAATTGTTCAGGAACGATGCCATCTGTGATTGAGTCTGTAAATAATCTATCTAAACTATCTGTAACACTACCAGGAATGTTCGACATGACTTATAAAGGTTTAAAATATGCTAACATCTAATAGAATACCAAAAAATCCTTATGAATATAAAAGTATCAAATTTTGAAGACGGCAGATTGTGCAGCTGTAGTGCTTACTTCTTCTGACTCTGATTGGATAGCTTTTGTACATGTTGGTTTTAATAATCTAATTACTGGGGTACTGAAGTATACTATGGACAGATTACTTACATTAGGTAACTACTGGAATGCAGTAGTTACTAGACATATCCATAAAGAATCTTATATACATACCAACCCAGAAATATTTAATCTTGCCAAATTGCACGGTCTAGAAAAAATTGTAGAAAAAATAGGAAATAATTATCATCTAGATTTGACTAAGGGAATAGAGCTACAACTAGGAGAATATGTACGGAATATAGATTTTGATAAACAAGATAACTTCAAACTGGCACTAGAGGGCAAATCTTTCTCGCATAGGGCATTTCAGTTGGGTAAAACTTCGCATAATGGCAGACTTATGGTTGCTGCCTGGAAAGATTAGAGGTCAGAAAAATTTGTTTCTCTTATTTCTAAATCTTTTGCCTCAGCAAGATTAATTATTTGTTCTGCTAGACTGATCAACTTTTCGGGTACTGTATCTTCAAGCCCATACAAAAATATAGTTTTAGATTCAGTATCTAACTTTAGAGTTATGCTTAACGATGGCAAATCTGTTACAAACTGATCAACGTATTCATCTTCGAGACTAAAAAAATCCACATTCTTAAATTCTTCGAGCATTTTCCTTACAGCATCTTTTTCTATTTTATATTTTCTAGTTTCGCCTTCGTACTTAACAAAAATTCTACCATCGAAAGTTACATTACCGTCTTGATCAATTGTCATAATATATGATGGGCAGAACCCAAAGCATGGACCCTTCTCTATTATAATTTCGGCAGTTTCGTATTCTTTATATAAGTCTGCATTTTGCGCATTATTGTTGTAATTATTCACTTTAATTAATACAAACATTGTGATCACAAACATAATTGCAACACAAGCACCAAGGACGTATATAAGCTGTTTCTTATTCATTATTAAACGTTAATTATTAGTTAGTTATATCTAATTAAGTTTATATTGAAAATCGTCAAGTTTCAAATTCCAATTTTTAACCACAATGAACATCTTTTGATATGATATAAAAAGACAGATTTTGGAAATGTACTCAATATTAAAAAATCGTTCCGGAAAGCATCCGGCAAAATTCAAGCTTAAGGAGGAAAAAAAAGCTAAGAAACGTAAGGATTTTACAGAAATACTAAAAGTGCTTTTTGTTCTTTTCAGCTTCATACTCCTTTATAGCATACTGATAGTGCCTAAGTCTCAGCCTGGAGATTTGTTTTTTACAGTAAAGGCTTTTATAGAAGATATTAATATATCAAGGCAAAGTGATCCACTCAACAAAACTCAAACCTATTTTAATGTCCTTCAGGATAGGATTGAATCATTTAATAATGAAGCATCTAAAAATAATTGTATAGACATTTATCTAATAGAAGAGCAATTACTAAGTTATCTAAAAACTTCTTATCAGAATTCTATTTATCTAGACAGCAAAGATAGAACAACCTACTTCGAAGATGTTATAAATGCAAGTAAAAACATTCCGGCACCCGAATGTAACTATAGACAAGAGATATCCGAGATTTCTTTTGTATTTGAGCTAATGATTGCCGAAAGTGATTCAAGCAAACTGGACAAAGAAGTTTTGTACAAAATGTTGGCAGATTTTGAAGCTACGGTCGAAAAATATAAATATGATCCCACAAAATCCGCGTACAAAGATATTTATACTAAAATTGAACAAAACAACATTTACATAGAAGAAATCTTATCTAAAGATTTATATTTTGAAGCACTGATTAAACTAAAAAGTAACAGTATTTTAGCCAATTTACTCGACGCTAAACAAGCAAATGATTTTCAGTTTGCCACAAATCTAGTCTGCATTTTACAAACAGATGCACTTTGTACAACAGATATTTTGGAAAGCACGTGGAATAGCGTATATTCTCAAGCTGACAAGCTTAGCCAAATAGATTTAGCAGAAAACATTTTTAGACAGTATTATTCTAATATAAGTGAACAATTAAAATGAGTAGAGGGCGACTTAATTTACAAAAAAACGATAGCATAGCAAGTTCTAAAATTACTTTAAAGAGTCAAATTGTAGAATTACGAGACATACAAATTCGAGATAAAAATAATTATTCGGAAAAAACTTCCATTATTAATATAAATGACTCCACACAAAAATTTTTTAAACGTAAAACAAATAAGTCAAAGAGAATTAAACAGTTCTTCGCAATAGCATTCACAATAATTATTTTTTTACTAATATTTACTAGCTTAGTAATTTTGAAACATAGACAAATGTGCCAATATCAAAGCCTTGTAAATTCTGGAAGGTTGGTAACTACTATACAAGAGAATATGTGTAAAGATCCATT
>CAYMSO010000015.1:0-21766 GCA_964393185.1 uncultured Candidatus Saccharibacteria bacterium
AGTACGCCAGTTCGTTTGAATTTTGCAAATTATTTGTTGCGATTCTTATAAATAGAAAGGTTTTTACTAATAGCACTAATATTAGTATCCCTACTACAGTTATTAATATTATGAGCTTACCTAGACTTGTAAATCTCATTTATGATAAAACAATAATAATTAGTATTACCAGAACACAAACTATTTGACTTCATAAAACTGAATGTTAAACACATCAGGTGTTTCTACTCTATCAGGTAATGATAGGTCCTCTATTGTGTAATTGTTATAATCAGAATAAGTAAATGAAAAGGTTGAGTTAAGATTACTATCCTTTATTTGTATAGGAAGTCCTGTTACAACAGAAAAACAAGTCTCTATTTTGCTATTATTTGGAATTTGTCTAGTCATATAGTAACAGTGTGTGAGTATTTTACCGATACGTTTAGTCTTTATAGGTTTACTTTGATACTTATAGCCAGATAGTGGAATTTGTAATCCATCTATTAGATCATATTCATTAATCCTTAGTTCTGTCTTGTAATAAACACCATCAACTGACTTAACCAATGAAGATTCTTTTGTTTTATAGTATGTATAATCTTCGCCATCAAATGAACGGAGGGTATCATTAACTATCACAAACTCCTTAAAGTAGCCATTGTCACTAGTTATTATAAGTTTATATGATTTGACAGCGTTATTCTTAAAATAGATTGCATCTAGTTCTGATGGCCATAATTTTTCCTTCAATTCGATAACATAATTTCTTTCGTAAGTAGAAGTAATTGAATTTAATATGAATATACCGATCAGACCTGTAATAACAAACAGGAAAGCTCTACTTATTATTTTTACGAACATAAGTTTATGTGTAATATAAAAAAATGTATCCGATTATGAATAGTAACAACAGTAAATACGGCAATATTAAATAGATTGCAACCAGCTTTGACTTAATCAATAATGCTATTAATAAAGTAGTAAATAAATACAGTAAAATATCTGCAACAATAAATATTGAAAAAAAAGATAAATATTTAGTTGAGCATGGTTCATCAGACATGAAATTAGAATCACAACTTCCCACTATAAAACTTGCTAGTAAGAAGCTCACCAGTGCAGTCATAAGTATTAAAATAAAGCTGGCTACAAAGCTTTTAATTATTTTGAGTATCAATTACTTTCGATTAAGCCTATCAACATTGAGCATACTCCCGTTTGCTTAGAACAATCCTTTAATAAGGCATCTCTATCTCTTACTTCTAAGGATTTATGATTTTCGAATTCTGCTAAGTCCAATTTGTTTCTACTATAAGAGAATTCGTACCTTTGGCTTTCTATAACAGCCTTTACTATTTGTAAATTCGTAGCATTAATTAAGATATTAATACTATTGTCGCTATTTCTAATTTCATAGCAACTATAAATATCACATGCAGTTCTGTTTATAGACCATTCCGAGACATTTGTATTATTAAAACCCATTAGTAACTTATTAATGAAGTTCACATATAGTTCATCAATGGGAACTTTTCCTTCAGCTTTCCACAATTCAGCTCCTTTCCTTACAAAAGTATCGGTATCTATTATTACCAGGTCTATATCAGTATTTGCATCCTTGAGTATAGAAAACCTATTACCTATGACATTAAAATCTTGAATATAGGTTATCTGCCCTGTGGTTAATTTAAATGCAGGTTGATAACTTTGGGTTTTTACAACCATATTTATAAATTCGAGAAAATTATCACTGTTAACGTCCTGATAGTTAGCAGATTCAACTTGAGAATTTATCTCTGCTGGTTTGTATGGATCAAATGAGTAAAACAATTCTGGTCTCACAAACGCGAAATAGTAAGTAGCACTTATAAACATAATTATAGTAACTAATATTAGAAATCCTAAAGTTCTAAAACAATCTTTTGTCATATTATTAGTTAATTTTTTTTATTTTATATCTCTTGTCAGGATTAATATATGTATCAGGTTTATCTATTTCAAAGTCATAGCGATATGTGCAAGTTGTTCCATCTAAAATCTTTTCTAATAATAATGGGAAGCCAGTTTTAACATTGATATAGATGTAGTAAAAAGTTCCGCTTTCATTTATAACATATTTATTAATAATATTTTCTTCATACTCATTGATACTCAACGGTTTATTAGATAAACTAGGTTCTAATTGAAAAAGCAAGATTCTTTCTTTTAATGATATATCTAACTTGGAAAAGTCATATTCCTCAAATATATCTTTATACTGATTAAATTGATATTTCAAGTTATCACCTAAATTTATATACTCTGAACTCTTCTGTTCTTCCATAACATTATCAATTCTAACCATTTCGTTTTTAAGGTACAGTTCTTTTATAATTGGCGAATCACTACATTTTATAATCACAGAATAACTCCTCTCTGCTAATTTTTTATTATCTAGCTCATCTAGTTTGTAGGGACTTAGATAATTTCTTACTATAGCTATACCTATGAGGTTTATCAATAAAAACAAAGTTAGACCTGTAAGCAATATCAGTAAAATATATATGTATGTTTTTTTTATCATTTAGTCTTATTTAACTGAATCAGCACAAATATAAAATTAAATAAAACATAAAAAATAATTATGTTGCTCGGTAAAAACTTATCTAAATACAGTAACCCGATTAAACTTACTTTAAACAGTGTGTTAAATAGCCATGACTTGACAATGCAGTTCTTAGAATTAGTAAGAAAAAATTTATTGGCAGCAAAGATAAGTGTTAAATTAAGTAAAATTGAGAGTAAGAATAATATTGGCGATACAGTTGCTATTGGAACATAGATAACCAATATCAAAATATTTAATACTTTTTGTTGTTTTTGAACAATATGACTTATGATGAATATAAGTTCCACTAGAATGGCTAAGACAATTATATATAAGTATGTGTTGTTGTAATTAATGCAAGAATTATCTATACAATTAGTAAAGTTTCTACCTTCAACTGCTGTTCCCAGAAACTTTGTATCTGTAAGAATTACTATACTTACTGAAGCAGTAATGCTACAAACTAGTAGTAATAGATTATAAGTATAAAACTTTATAGTTGTTTTTATCATAATAATTTTAAAGTGATTGAGGAGTCCATGGACCTCCTGGAAATATTCCACATTTTATCTTATCAATCTCTCCATCTGTCGTACAGTTCTGGTTCAGTTCTCCCCACCTCAGATTTTTTAGTTTCTCAAAATTTATATCCATTGTTTGCCTTATACCATTCTTAATAAATATATTTTCTCCAGTATGATAAATATTATCTCTACTATTCCAATAAATACTGTCTCCATCAAATTGCTCATTTTGTCCAACTATTTTATTACTAATGTAGTACTCGTAAGTGTAAAGTGTACCGTTACAATTAATACTGTCGGTGTTTCTTATATCCTGAGGAAATTGATTTTTTCTTAATATACTTTTTTGAGGAAATGATGCATGTGTTCCTTCTGCTACGTATACCCTCGGTCTATCAAAACTTCCTTCTGTTGATAAGCACCAAGAATAAGTAGTGGTATTTTCATGTGCTGCATAATTTACCTTCTCAGGGAATAAATCTGGAGATAAATCTATTTCTATATGCTCCCAATCCCCTTCGTGAATCCCCCCAAGAGAATTAGGTGGTTTATTGTATGGAGTAAACCACCAGTACTCAACTCGAAAACGCTGCTCTATTTTCTTAACATCTGAATATATTCTCCACTCGTCTTTTCGCGCTTCTTCAATACCAGGATTAACAACAATATTAATAGAATCTAGAAAAAAGTGAGAATAAATGTTTTTTTTATCGAATGAATTAACAATATCATTACCTCCTATGACTTGCTCTCCTGATAATCTATCTACTGTTACAAATAAATCTTTTGTGGAGTAGAGATTTGAGTTAATGGTTTTTTGCATATCAAATGAATTATCTATATTCCTGAAATATCTAAGACTTGATAACTGTATATACCACTCCGCATTTGCAGGTTTTGAAACATCTTTATTACTTATATAAATAATTGGAGCATACTTCTCTGTAAGTTCAAGTTCTAGATCTCTAGGTATCCAATCCCCATCATTATCTACTCTACTATAGCATTTCTCATTTATCTCTACTTCATCTGCTTTACATTTAGGTCCAATCTCTACTCCTCCTATACATATTTTCTGATTATTCTCAAAGTTCTGACACTCTCTTCCTGTTGGTCCTTCTTTATACCTATCACTTGTTGGAAATCCATATACTCCCCATGTTCCTCCATTTTTATTATGTATTTCTTTTATCTCTCCCCATACTGAGTATGTTCCATGTTTACTTTGATAAATATATCCGTTTGCAAAGCTTTGATAACTTCCACTTGTTCCATAGCTACTTGTTCCTGCTTTTTCTAGCTCTTGGGCTTGGACTCTATTGAAGCAAGTTAATATTACTAATGCAGCTAGGTAAATAGTAATAGCTGTTGTCACTTTACTGACATTGTGTTTGATCACAAACTATCTTTAACTTCTGTGAGTTTATTACTTTTTTTCTGCTCCCGCATTGTAATGCATTACAAATTTTACTAAAAACTTGTTACTATACTTAAGCGTCAATAAGTAATACTGTTAAGCAAATGCAGATTTATGCTAAAATCCTCAAATGGAAAAACCTCTCGGAGAAAAAATCCGTTTTTTTAGAACTTTAAAAAACGTTAGCCAGCTTCAACTCGAGACAGATATTGGAATTGCACCAGGAAGCATTAGCCGTTTCGAGAATAATCAAATAAATCCCACCAAAGAAACTATTGTCAAAATTGCAAAAAGACTAAATTTGATAACAGCCGAGCTAATGTATTTACTTGATTTGAACACAGAAGATCCAACTAGCCAAGAAGTGGAAGCGATAAAAAACGTTGTTGAGCCTCTTTTTAAAAAGCCTTACAAATTTGCCTATCTATTAGATAATAAATCTAGAATATTAGCGCTAAGCACTGGTTTTAAACTAATTGCAAGATTGGTACATTTTGATCCCAATAGAATATACAATAAAAATGTGGCTGAGGTACTTTTTAATCCCGAATTAGGTTTTAGAAAATTTGTAAAAGGAGAGAAATTTTTAGAAACAGCAAAAAGCGTAGTAGCAGTTTTAAAGCAAGAAAGACGTTTCTTGACTCACGAGCCTTGGTGGAACGAATTAATCAATCGTTTATTAGCTTATGAAGATTTTAAAGAGCTGTGGGAAGACGACAGATTGGAGTCCTTGAACTTGATGGATCCAGAAAATAGAAAGTTATCTTTAAAAGTGCCAGGAAAGAGATTTAATTTTGAGTACAGCCATTCTATTCTAAATCAGGATCCAAGGTTTATGATTGTTGAGTATAGGAAAAGCACATCTAGTTGACAGTCAATCATTATTAACATTTTGACTAGCTAAAATCACTTACCATTAAACAGATGCGTTGGTATGTCTTATTTATGTTGATTGACATTGACATGCTATTTGATATTTGATACAATTCTTAGATTAATTATATATAAATACTATATAAGAGAAGTATGATCAATAATGAGTTTTTACCTTTAGATGGATTTGAAGATCAGTTTTATTATAAGACTTTTGACATAGATGATTATTTGATAACGTTGCTTAAATCCAATCTTATGCAACTTAATTTTAGAAGAGTGAAGGTACCTACTCTAGAGAGACAAGAATTTTTTTCAAGCGAAATTGTTGGACCCAACCCATGGCCCAACTGGCATCCCAAAAGCTTAATAAATGTTAATCTTAAAAATTATAGCGATAGCTACGAGGCTCTACATGTAAAAGAAGAAAAACTTTTTTTAATTCCAGAAGGCACAACCTCAGTTTGTAGATGGCTAGCTTCCGAGATTACTTCTAATACTAAGATTAAATTTCCATTAAAGATATTCTATGTACTCAATTGTTTCAGGAATGAACCTTTAAATAAAATTTCTCAAACTAAACTGCGTGAATTCACACAATTTGGAGTAGAGATCTTTGGGGAAAACGATATTATTGCGGATGTGGAGCTGTTATATGAAATGTTTAGATCAGTAAAGAGCATAGGATTTAATAGAAAAAATTTAAGAATAAGAATCAGCGACGTTCGTATATTTCGAACTCTCTCTAAATTATCGAATTTAGGCTTTAATGAAGAAAACTTATTAAAAAACTCTATTGATCGTCTTTCTTCTTATCATGCTAGAAATGATTTATACAACTATAAAAAAGAGACTAAAGTTTTTCTGGAGATCGTAAATAAGTACGTAATAAATGATGAAATGAAAACGAAATGGTCATTTTTTGCAAAACCAGATTATTTTAAAAGCACGAAGAATCTTAAGGAAGTATTCAATTTCTTTGATTTCAATAACTTAGATATATTGCTTAAAGTCCTTGCTGATATGAATGTTAATACAATAATCGATCTTGGAGTAATCAGAAGTCAAGATTACTATAGCGATCTTGTATTCCAGATGGATATATCAAGTACAAAACTAACTATAAGTGAAGTAGCTGGCGGTGGGAGGTATAATGATTTTATGGGAAGATTGATAAGCGGCAAAATTAAAGAGAAAGTTTATGCAACAGGATTTGCATATGGATTAGAAAGATTGAAAGAAGCCTTTATACAGTTTATTAATAAAGATACTTTCGTGGCTCAAAAAATATGCTTTAATCATGGTAGTAAGCCTTACAAAACTTTTAATATAAATATAAATAATATTGTAAATTATAGAAAGGATATTGAACAACTTCGACGCATGAACAAGATAGTCAAATTAAAATATATTAATAAATATAGTGTTTGAGAAAAGTAGCACTTGTTTCACCAACCTATTATGACGTTGTATACTCAATAAACCCTTGGATGAATACTGAAGTTAAGGTTAATAAAACTGCTGCTATATACCAGTGGGAAGAAGTAAAAGCTAAGTTAGAAGAATTTGAAATACAAGTCATAATAATAGAATCTGTAGCCAACTTTCCAGACATGGTCTTTGCAGCAAACGCGGGTATGCGTTTTGGTGAGAAATATATAGTTAGTAAATTTAGAGATTTTGAAAGACAGGGTGAATCGATATACTATGCTAACGCAATGCGAAAGCTAGGTTTTTCTGTTTTTAAGTTGGTTGGGAATGACTCTATATGGGAAGGAGAAGCTTGTAGTGTCTTTCTAAATGATATATTTTTATGCGCTATAGGAACCAGATCAAATATTCAAGCTTATAAGGAAATTGCCAATCTACTAAATCTTAATACAGAGAAAATGAAACTTATAGATTTAATAGATCCATATTTTTATCATCTAGATGTATGTTTATGTAAATTAAATGAAAGCACAGTTATGTATTGCCCTCTGGCTTTCAAAAGAACTGATAACAACTGGATAAGACAGCAAGTAAAAAATGTTATTGAAGTTAGTTATGAGGATGCGTTAAACTTTGCATGTAATGCTTATTGTGCTAAAAACGTAATACTTCTTAATAAGGGTATCTCAAAAGAATTAAGATCCAATCTAAGAAATTTTGGATTTAAAATTATAGAAATAAATGTAAATGAGTTTATAAAAGCAGGAGGTGGAGTAAAATGTTTAATTTGTACTTTATAACTAAAGTATGGCGTTACTTGAAATAAAACAAGAAGATGTAATTTCCCAAAAGTTGAGCGTCGAGCAATTCATTTCTCCGCGGGTTAAAGCTACAACCTTAACTGGCAATGATATCACTAACTTCTTGAATACCAATGAGAACAAAACAGGGCCAAGTATTGAAGATTTAGCTTATTTATATATGATAACATTTGGACTGCCACCATGGGGCGAAGGTGCGTATAACGTTGAGTATCCTAATGTTACACTAAGCCTTCCATCTTTCTTAAAATTAGATGATGAGGATAAGTCGAAATTTGATCTTTTCTACCATCCTCAGGAGCTAATTAATAGATTTAAGTCTGAACTGTCTTTAATCAAACAAAGTCCATTCATAGTATTATTAACCCCTGATTACATAAATAATGATGAATTTGATACTCAACCGATTAATAGTAATTTCATAATAGGAAGCGCATTTGGAGTAGAAACTGTGTTAAAAGATATTTTAATAAGAATAGGAAATGCGAATTACTCTCAAAACAATTATCTACAAAGAATTTGGGATTCTATCTCAATAAAGCTTGAACAAGCAATTACTAAGGATTTAAACTTGAATTCTAAGGATAAGTTAATATACATTGATGATATTTTTATACATCCCAGACTCCAAGGCACAAAGGGATATGCTTCAAAAATTCTATCTAATGTATTTCAATACATTACTTCAAGAGGGAGGGTTACTCCTAATAGATTTAAATCTGTAAATGTAATGTTTAGAACAACCAATCTCCCTAGCTCAAAGATGTACCAATTTAGCGAGAAAGTCTTAGTACCCGCAAATATTATGAAGCCTATATATATCAAAGGTGATACAAATAATATTGTTTATTACTATGGGCAACTAAAACCAGAATTAATTGCAAGTCTAGCAAATAACAGCGAGAATATTTTTGGACACGTGGTTAATTTGTCCAAGCAAGATGAGTCATAAATTATATGGAACATGTTTCAACAACTATATATATAATCACATTTGGACTGATTTCAAGTTTAATTTTTGTCACCTTATTTGCTAAACGAAATAATACCACATATCTATTTACTCTTGTATTGATATGCCTTCTGGGCTGGGTATTTACCTTGTACATATATTTTAAAGTTGATTCCGAAAGATTACTATTAATCGTAGGCCGTATAAACTTTTCTTTTATAATTGTCTTGTCACCTGGGTTATGGTTTTTTATCAATAATTTTCCAAGTCCAACAAAGATTAAACAGCCAATTAACTATATATATATAATAGAATCACTAATAATACTTTTTTTATGTACATTTACAAGTTTTATTGTTAAAGACGAAGTTATAGAAGATGAGTCAAGGTATGCTGTTTACGGTTCCGGCTACTTTGTATTTATAGCCCACTTTGTGTTCTATTTATTTAAGGCTCTACGTAAGCTTAATAATAATAGGAGGAAAGCATTTGCGCTTGAAAAAATGCAAAACAATATATTATTTTGGAGTCTTATACTTTCTTTAATTTGGGGAGCCACAACTAACCTAATAAATCCTCAGCTCTTTTTATCAGGTTTATATAACATTAATACTTATACTATCATACAGAATTTTGGTATTTTATCTATATTCATATTTGGGTTACCTGTATATTTTTCAGTAATAAAATATAAATTTTTGGATATAAAACCACTAATTGGTAACTCCTTTTACTATTTCGCGTTATCAGCTTATAGCTTTGTCACCTTCTATATCTTATTAATACTTTATAATAAGTTCCTTGGAGGTGTATTTACTATAAGTTCATTAATAGTAGGTCCTTTCATGGCTATAACCTTCGTTGTTATATATAACTTTATTAACGTAAAGCTCAAAGACTACATTTCTTCAAGATTTATTTTTTCTAACTTTGATCCAAATGACCTATTAAATATACTAAATCAAAATTTAGGATATACATTAAACCTTGAAGACATTTTTAGAATTACATTAGATACACTATTGAAGGCAATTGGTACTCAAAAACTAGCAATTGCTATAAAAAATAAAGAGAATATTATTTATTTTACTAAGACAGAGGAATTTAAGTCACTAAACTACAACGAGATTTTCGATAATCTTAAAGGCAAAAATACACCTGACAATCTCATAATTAGTTACTTTGAACAAGATTCTACAAAGGATATTTCGGTTAAGGTTACTCTAAAGCTACTAAACTATCACGGCATACATAGTGCTTTTAAACTTAGAAATAATAAAGAAGATTTAATAGGTATCATTTTACTTGGAGAAAAAATTAACAACAAATTAATCTCTAACTATGAAATCCAGTTTATAAGAAATATGTCTAACCTTATAGAACTGGCAATTACTCGCTCACTTCTGTATGAAGAAGTACAAAATTTTAACAAAACTCTTCAACAGAAAATCAAGCAAGCTACCTCAGAACTCGAAGAAAAAAACATTGCTCTTCAAGAAGCTCTACGTAAAGAAAAAGACATGATGGACATTATGGGGCACGAGCTAAGAACACCTTTAACAATTGCTCAAAACGCCATACTAATGGCAGAAATGCGCGATAGAGCTGGCAAACTCACCGAAGATAAATTACACGAGATGTTCGAGCAAACAAAAGAAGGTATCGATAGAGAAATCAAAATACTAGATACCATACTTTCGTCAACTCGATTAGAAAATAACAGAGTACCTCTAAACATAGAACCTATCGATGCCAAAGATGTGGTTAATGATACGATAGAAGGAAACAGAAAAAATGCAGAAAAGAAAGGACTAAAATTATTTACAAATATGCCTTTGGAGAATGTACTCTGTCTTGCAGACAGAGCAGCTACGCAACAGATAATAGATAACCTTGTAAGCAATGCCATTAAGTATACTCAGATAGGAAGTATAGAAGTTACTCTGCAAGTAGAAGCAAATTGGGTAAAGTTTAGTGTTAAAGATACTGGTGAAGGAATTCCAAAAGAAGAGATTAAAAATCTGGGGAAGAAATTCCATAGAATTAATCCTCACCTGGATTCTGATGGGAATATCGCAGGTAGAAAAATTATCAGACCTGGAGGAACAGGTATTGGACTGTTTGTTGTGTTCGAGATGACTAAACTAATGAAGGGAAAAGTCGAAATAGAAAGCGAAGTTGGTAAGGGGTCCAAATTTACAGTGTATTTGCCAAAAGTAATTAGCCGATCTAAAACAAAGGAGAAAAAAGGTACTGTCAGAACCTCTTCAAATATTGAATAGAATTGTTTTTTAATCTATTGATCTTATAAATTGAATACTGTTCTAAAAAACAATTTTAGATTATCTTTGATACAAGATCTACAAATTTACTATCTGGAACAAAAACAACTACCCTGAAGCGAGAAGAGTTAAGTAACTGTTCATAATAGTAAGTAAAAGATATATCAAATCTATTAAAAAGTTTAAAGTACATTTTACGTCCCTCCTGGAATGTATATTTTTTATTATTCTCGTAATTAATATTGCTCCAAATATTGTTCGATACTTCATAATTTCTTAATGATCTTACAGCATCTTTAAAGTACTCATCGTCATCCATAAAACCCACTTCCTTGTAGTAGTACCTTAAACTAAAGTCATACATTTCTTGTATTTTGCTTTGAGATAGTTGTTTAATAACTTGAAATCTTGGCTCTGATAAAAATTGTATTGTTGTTACTTTTTTATATGTATCTTGAACCAAATCTAAGGGTAGATCCAAAATTTTTCGGAAGTGCTCAGATAATAATAAAAACCTCCATCTTTCATCAATTAGATAAGCAAAAACTTTTTTTTGAAAAAAATCACGAACTTCTTGTCTTGCAACCTCTATTTCTCGATCTGTAGCTGGCACAGACGTAACACCTATTAAATAATCCAATTCCACATTGTTAATTTTCAATATATTAGCTAGTTGCAGTATTGTTTCTTTAGTAGGATTAACTTTACCACTCTCTATTCTACTTATTGCTCCTGGGGTTGTTCCAATAGCCACTTCGAGTTCTAGTTGGCTCATTCTGGCTCGCTGCCTGAAGAATTTTAATCGTGGTCCTACGATATCTTTAATTTCCATTCTATAGAATTAACTTATTCACCAAGTTAACAAATTTACTTACTGGTTTATACTCAATCAAAACAAATCTGGATTGAGTCCTGATTGGCTCTCGAGAATAATTGAATGGTATTTGTAGTCCCATTAAGTTGAAATAGACAACTCTCATGTCTACAGTATTAAAATAATGAGTTTTCTGATTTTTAATTTCATCCCATATTTTGGAGGCTGTAGTATTGGATTTAATTAGCTTAACTGTTTTTAAGTATATAGGGTCGTCTATCATAAAACCTACTTCATCATAATAGTTTTCTAATTGAACTCTTAGCACAGTATCAAACATTTCGTTTTTTATAAACTTATTTACACCCAATTCATCATTCAGCAACATATCTATTACTGTCATCCCATATGATTTTGTTACAGTCTCTTCTGATGCTCGGAGCATTTTTATTAAAGAACTCGAAACCTTGAATATTCTCCATCTTTCATCACTAATATATGCAATTACGCCTTTTTTACTTAAGTAACCTGATAGTAAAGTTTCTACTTCATGTATTTCTTTTTCAGAAACTGCTTCTATAGCTTTTCCTTGAAGATAGTCAAGTTCCAAGCTATTTAAGTGCAAGATCTCAGCAATTTCTAAAACTGTTTCTTTTGTAGGATTAACTTTACCACTCTCTATTCTACTTATCGCTCCTGGGGTTGTTCCAATAGCCACTTCGAGTTCTAGTTGGCTCATTCTGGCTCTCTGCCTAAAGAATTTTAATCGTGGTCCTATATTTGCCAACTCAGTTAGTAATAACTTAATTTGATATTAAATTATTATATATTAAATGTCAAGAATATCGCCTGCTGCTAGTGAATTTACTTATCGCATATCACAAAATGTTACTAATGTATGGAGACAAAAGATCTTAATAAATTACTGTCTCGGTAAGGCTTTATTATAATAACTTATTATGCTAGTTCAAACTGCCTTGACTGTAAATTTATCTACTCACAAATTTGAGGTGTTCGGCCATATCCTCCAGGTTTTTGTTCGCATTCTTGTCAGAATCATATGCTGTATAGGGAATGTAAATAGAATACCAAGAACCTGTATTTGGAGACTGGAAAGTAAAAGATCTTTCTACATGAAATCCTGCATAATCACCAACAAATACATTAATATTGTCTGCTCTCCATATTCCTTTTATACCTGATTTTGTAACATAGTCGAGCTTGGTAGTATCTCCATTTGCTTCAGAGGTGACACTAATATAACCACCTACTGCTCCACAGTTCAAACACTGTATCTCTGTTCCTAAAGGAAAGAAACTAAGAGCTACTTTTTTGTCATCGCAAGTTTTCTGCTCTGATTGAATAAAATCAATATCGCTTTGGAGTGAATATTCGAGCCCCGCTTGCAGGTACATAGATTCCATCTGGTCATATTTTTGTCTATCTTTTAATCCACTGTAGCCTAGTTGAAGACTCCCTGGTATGGGAATTACCATATCTCTGCATTCAAATCTAGTATAACCAGGTTTTTGAAAGGCCTGGAATTCAAATTTCTTTATTTGGCTATTATTTCCAAACTTATCCTGTATGTATATTTCCAGTCTGTTAGTACCATCTGCTGGCAAAATATCAAACGATTTTCTTATTTTACTAGCATCCTCATTTGGAGTATCATCCGCTTTAATCTCGCCTAGCTGAGTATTGCCATTAAAAACCTTGGTGTTATTTTCCGCTTCAACTTCTATTTTGAATGGTTCTAGCAACAAATAATTATCTTTTGTATGATTTACTATATTAAGTTCTGGAGCAACTCTATCTACATATATTTTTGTAGAATGTGCCTCTGAAGAGACTATGCTGAAGAAAAATAGGTTAACTGCTCTTCTCGCCTCTATGTGATTAGTTCCTTCGGCCAGGTCCTCTTTGTTAAATTTATAGCTGCTGCAACTATCGGAGTTGTAAGAAGTTGGCATGGAAGTAGGATAAGAAGCGGGATTTGCATTGTTAGTACTAGCACATGGCTTGGTAAACTTTTCTTTATTAGTTTCTTTTATATAAATCCTGTGCTTGTTATCAAATTGAAGCTGGGGATATTCTTCCATTGAATTAACCATGGAGGCGTTAAGATTTACTTCTTGTGGCTTCAAAAATCCAACTTTTATTTCTGGAGAAACAATTGTTAGAATTGTTAGTAATATTAGAAATGTTACTCCAGCTAAGCTTCCTAATATAATTATTTTATAACGTTTATTACTAATAATCCTGGTTCTGGTATTATTATATTTTTGACTAAGTCTTAGGCAATTATTCTTGAACTTTTTGTACAAAAACGCCCTGTTTTTTAGAATATTAAGATAAGATTTAATGTTATTCATATTATGATTAATTATCTAAGTTAAGTTCTGATTCTTTTGCTTCTTCGAAGTTTTCTGTTTCAACAATATTTTGTTCATCATCAGTTTCTGGCTTAGATAGCTCATTTTCTTTGACAGCTATTTGGGATTCTTGGTCCAAGTAGTTAATACTTTCTATTACTTTAAATAATAATTTCTTTTCCAGCTCTATAATTTCTGTAGGTATCTGATGATAATTACTTTTACTTGTAGTTAGAACGTACACATTGTTAGGATCTATTTTAAAGATAGAATAATATTTTTCGCTATACGAATCTTTTATTTGCACAATCTCTCTTGAACTGCCCGCTATGCTAAGTGTTTGTTTATTCAAATCATCATGGCTATCAAGGGTTCCAACAAGGTCTTGTGGATATGAATTATGATAAATATTCATTGACCTCGTAATTCCCACCAGTCTGCTACTTGTTTCTAACTTGTACTCGATATCATATACCCTACAACTTACCTCGATGGTGGTAGGACTTAGGGTTGAACTGTCTATACCATTACATTTTCTATAATAGCTAGGATGACCACTGGATGAACTTGCTGGCTCTTTTTTCTCTGTATCCACAAAACTGATCTTATTATTATTTGTTGTGTTCATTACCAAGTCTATTTCTGGAAGGTTATAAGTAGACAACTCCATAGGATTATTCACAAATTTTTGCAGAGTCGAGGTGAGTTCCAAATATTCTTCATTCGTTTCATCATCAAAAACCATATTGAGTTCTTTATTAATGCTGTAGTATTTGGCGCTGGAATTAATTAGTATTTCTAGATTGTTTTCTATTGCTTCATCCACAAAAACTATCATTTCGGGGGTATAGTCTCTATTGAGTTCGAAATAGAAATTAAATGTTCCAGGCTCGCTTTTAATTATAATTGTTTCGAAGTTAATCGGGTTATAGCTTGTTCCATTTGATACTAACTTAACCTGGCTCTTGTCTGTTAAATTAATATCCTGATACCGATCTACCTCTAAACTAGTGGTTACTTTTATAATTCTATTATAAATACTTATGCCAGGAGTTAGTTCTGTATCTCCATCGTACACACTAACTATGCTTCCAATCAAACTTGCTTTTGTAGGCTCGGTATAAACGTAAACTTGCTCTAATTCTTTTGTAGGTCGGTTTTTGTAATAAAAAACTCCTCCACAAGCAGCAACAATCAGAAATAGGAGTAATATAATTCTTTTTTTCCTTTTTTTGAAAAACATAAAAATTCTCTTTTTCTTACTTAATTTGACTTCTGTTAATTGTTTGTTTTCTCCCTGGTCCATTTTGTGTAGTTTAATATGAGAAATTCTAGCAATAGTTTTCTAGAAAAACATTGTAATGCATTACAAATTTTGAGAGATTTTTGGATTTTTGTTAATTTTTATAGTGAAATTTGTAATTTTATATATTGTAATTTTTAAATCCTGATTATATACAGCAAATAGTTGTTGTCATGCGTTCCCCCGAGGTATCCAAAGTAGTTTGGATTTTGCCCATCAATTGCGATACCATCCTTCCACTTTCTCACCTTCTCCACAAGCTAGACTACAGTTTGCACTACAAAGAATTTTATTCATCTTTTACTATTGGATAGTGCATTTGGAATATATAACCATTTAGTTCCTGATTAGCTGAGTTAATCTCGCAGTTTAAGATTATACTAGGAATTAAGTATCTTGAATCTTCAATTTCTTCAGTAATATCATAACCCACTGAATACTCTTGGCAAGCTATATTTGTGTCTTTAAGATTATTTTCAGAAATAAACAAGATTTGATTGAAAACACTTTCGCTACCTTTATAAGAACTAATTGATCCTTTTCCATTTTCTAAATCTTTTTTGATTTGATCCACATCTTTGATTGAACTTTTAAATTCTTTGATTGGATTATTTGCTTTTATATCTATAGGGTTTTCTACAGTTTTGTAATGAAAGTTTCCATTTGATTCGTTTTGGAAAATTAATATTGAGTTTGGTAAATTTATAACTGGATAACCTCCAAATAAATCATAATAGTATAGGTTGGCTCTTAAGTAGGATTCTTGCCTTTCTAAAATCTCTGAATTATTTGATGGGCCTATAGGATAACTATCAAAATTAATAGATTTTATAAGAGTTAAAGTTGAAGGATATTTAAAATTGAAATATTGATATGTATTTATTAAATCATTTATTTCATCAATATTAATTGTACTACTTCCAAGATCATCTTTAATTACAGATTGAAAGCCAACATAATCTTTACTTGTGTTTTCAAACTCTAAGATATATTTAGAATCAAGTTTTAATGTTTTTAAATCAAGATCATCTTCACTGATATTGAGATCAATACCTAGCTTAATCTCAGCATTATTATCAACATTTCTTAAATCTTCAAGTTGGTAATAATCATTGTCGAATTTATCAATGTATGTTGATACTGCATCTTTATCTACTTTATCGACATCTGATTTACTATACATATATATAAATCCTGCACTTAATGAAACTAAAATTATTAAAATACTTAAAATTCTTTTCATTTCTTATTACTCATTTGGGTAAATTCTAATATTTCTCAATATTAATTGTGTTTCTTCTAAATCTTGTTGCATTGAATTGCTTATCTTAAGCGAGTAAACATTATTATTTATATTCACTGAACGATAGTAACTGCCATTAATTTCATCTTCAAGAGTAACATTAAATAAAACTGTGTTTGTATCACCATTTGTGCCATAAACTGTTTCAGTTGTATCAAAGTAACTATATGCATTTTTAGAAATCCACATATTAATTTGAGGGTTATCAACCTTTATATAATTTTTATTAAATTCATTTCTAGAATATTCCTCGAATATACCTCCACTCGAATCTTCTGAATTCACGGAAATCATAATATCAATAAACTTTTCACTATTATAATATCTTATAATCCTTGTCCATTCTTCTCCAACTTTGAAGTTTTGCATTTCAGCAGGCTCTTCCCATCCTTCAGGTAGTGTAATTTGAAATCCTGATGCACTATCTTTATATGTAGTTCCATTTTCTATAGATTCAGTTGCTGGAACTTCCTCATAATTATTATCATTTTCATTATTTTGTTCCTCTTTATCATCATCTTTATTGCTAGATAAGCTATCATTATTATATACAAGTATTGCAAAAGCGATACAACCTAATGCTAAAAGTATAAATAAAGTTATATTAATTTTCTTCATTTTGTTTATAATTAATAATTATCTGAGATAAATTCATCTCTTCTTCTATTTTCTTCAGGTTGTACATTATCATCTTCGGGAATATTCCACTTAGGTATACCCTTATATCTATCATTACACGCCGATTTATCAGAAAAGAGTTTAAGAATAGATACTGCTCCTGAATCACGAGGAGAATAATGTAAATGCGGACCATCATTCGTATTTCCATCATCACATATCTCTCTTTCTTCCGTTACATTATTTCCACAAACTGGGTTTGGTAAGCATTTGTTCTGATCTGTATCAAAGTAGTGATTCTCCTGGCATACCACCTTGCATGTTGCATTGCAAGTTAATCCTTCTGCTGTATCAGTTCCATCACATTGTTCACTATCTTCTCTTATATTATTTCCGCAAATTGCTGGGCATGCAATATCTTCTACTGGAATTTCTGAGTTTACTGCATCAAATATTTCTAAGATTTTTGTCATCTGGAATTCCTGCTTTTTAAATAATCCACTCCTATACTCATCACTTTCTGGTAGTCCAAACTTCTCGTGGGCTCCGTTATCAAAGAAGTATTTCCCAATTTTATTTTGAGCGTTTACATGATAATAGTTTCCAAATTGGGTTAGAGTTATTGAAAAGGGTCTACTGAAAAGTCTATCTCTAGGGTTGAGAGGATTTGGTCAAATTGTGAAAGATATTGATTATTAGGCACCTCCGTACTTACTATACTTAAATGATATACTATACTCACCCCTATATCTTTCTTTACTAACCAATTTGTACCAGTACCAAAACTAGAAATGTCAAATTCTTCACTTACTTGTGTTTCTTTAAATATTTCATTTACAAAGTAAACATTGATAGAACTCAGATCACCATAATATGTATAATTTGAGATATTATTTCTAAATAATTTACCAACATTTATGCTATCAATAACGTAACCTACTTGATCCATATGTCCTGAAAATTTGCCTGGTTTTCCGTATTCTTCCTCCATTCCCTTAACATATTGAATGCGTAAATAACCTATGTCAGCCCCCTTCAATATAATGCACCTACTATCTAGTCCAATGTATTTATTACACTCATCACCCATAAGAAACTCAATAGAAAAATTTTCTGGATATGACAACTTTACGAACTTATCATCAGTTTGATAGGTTTTATAGTTAGTAAAATCAAAACTTTCTTTACTTATATAGCTATACTCTGCAATCAATGGAGTATATTTACTATCGTCTTGTTTTTCCTCTTTGGCTAATTCATCTTTTTTTTCAATATTTAAATTAGTAATAATATTTTTAACTAATATAAAAATTAGTATTAATAAAAGAATAAAAATAATTGTATAAAATAGAAATAGCATTCGGTTCTGTTTATCTTTCATAAAATCAAATTAATATCTTTTAGTTATATAATAGAATGTTTCCTCTTTTGTCAGTGAGTAAGGAAGATAATTATATCCATAGGTAAGATCATATACTTCACCTCCCAAGTACCCAAAGTAACCCTTACTTTGCGGATCTTGTTGAGAACCATTTACAAACAACTCAAAATGTAGATGTCTTCCGTCACATAAACCTGTACATCCCATTGTAAAGACATAATCAGAAAAGGTCACAGACTGTCCTTCTTTTAGAAATTGATCAGCACCATGAACATATCTAGTTGTATAAGTGTCGCTGTGTTTAATATCAATCCAATTCGCACCATAAACATCCTTAGACGGTTTTTGAGCAGTTCCGATTGCTACGGCATTTACCTTACAAGTCCCGCCCGAAGCTCGAATATCTGCTCCCTTGTGATATGGATAATCTGGTGAGCGATCTCCATAATCATCATGTCCTTCTGGACCAGAATATAGTTTTCCAGCATATCCACAGCCCGAATCCATTGCTATAGGATGTATACTTCCTCCCAAAAAGTCTTTTACACAGTATCCGTCCTTACTAAAATAACCTGTAGGACATCTCGCTCCAATCTCAAACCTCTTAATATCTGTTAAATTACCAAATACTCCTGCTTTCCCTCCCTCTATCCTATAATATATCGTCTTCTTTCCGCTTGCTCCAGACCATAATACCAAATCAGAAATAGTAAATGTCATTGGATCTGTTGTACTTCTTTTTTGTTCCCAATATATTTGAGCGTTAGCCATCTTTGTTGCATCTCCAAATGCTGTATTGTCATTTGATAAATGTATATAGTATTCGTCGTATCCTACTGCTTTCACTTTAAATGTAGGATTCTCTGCTGAAGTATAACTATTTTTTGTTGAAACAACATCCAAGTCTTTATTTGGATCTAATTGATTTTCTAACGGCTCCTCTATGCACTTTTTGTCTTCATTGTTCCAAATCTTTCCTTCATCGCATTTTGTTTTGCAATCATCTGAACAATCAAGACCCCCATCGCATTCCTCTCCCTTTTCTTTTACATTATTCCCACAAACAGGGTTTGGTAAGCATTTATTCTGATCTGTATCAAAATAGTGATTCTCCTGGCATACCACCTTGCATGTTGCATTGCAAGTTAATCCTTCTGCTGTATCAGTTCCATCACATTGTTCACTATCTTCTCTTACATTATCTCCACATACTGCTGGGCATGCGATGTCTTCTACTGCTATCTCCGAATTAACTTCATTAAATACCTCTATTACTCTTGTCATTTGAAATTCCTGTATCTTCAATAATCCGCTCCTGTACTCATCACTTTCTGGTAATCCAAACTAAATGAATTGTTCCAATAAACTTTACTTATTAAAACTTATTTCTAAGCTTTTAATTGCATCTGAAATATCATCTAATATAGATTTCATGTTAGCCTTTGATTTTATATCTTCTTCAGAAAAATTGATGATTATATTCCAAAAAATATTTTTTTCATCGAAAAACACATATACGTTTAATTATTTTGTAATTTCTCTTTGAGAAGAATATATTTCACAAAAATCCTGTGACAAGAGTTCTATATCAGAATCATTTTTCATATTTCTAAAATATACAGAACTTTCTGTATATCCCATGAAATCAAATCTTGCAATAAAGTAATTGCCTTGACCTTTATATTTTTTGGGGAGAACAGGAAATAGCTCACTACCTCTATTGGGATATTTGCTTAATTCCTCATTGGATATATATTCGTAAAACCTCAGGAAGTGACTATCATTAAACCTATTAAAGTAAAGTTTCTTATTTAAACATTCAAAATCTATTGAGTTTTCAGGTTGTATTATTCCTTCTTCAGAATTTTGTATATCTTTGTTTAATGCAAATCTCATACTAGATTGACTAGAATATTGCATATCTACAATTAATTTATCATCTCCTGACTCTTGATAAGTAATAGTAATATCTTTCGGATAATCTATTATATATCCCTCCAATTGGAATTGCCTCAACATATTGTTATTTAATAAAGATTTTATGACTAAAAAGCACACTAAAATCATTATGACAAATAAACCAACAAGTAATCTTTTTTTCTTCATTATACTGTCCTAATAAATATTATAATAGCTCCAAAACCCCCAATTCTTGTCATTAAATTTATAAATAGCACCTTTTCCACTGAAGCTGTATGGTATATAGCCATCCCAGTTAGGGTCTCTGTCAGGCCATCCATCATTATCCGAATCTACCATTATATTAGTATAGGAATCATTGACAACAACCCTATCAGAAATACCATCTAGATTATCATCTGTGTATCCGATAATGAGAATAACATGTTCAATTGGTTTATCTTCATAGCCGGGTTGATCAAACAATCCTACTCCTTGTATAGTGAAACCCCCATCATCAATTACTAATTGAACTGCTTCCTGGAAGTCAGACGAACTTTGTCCATCCCTTGTTAAATAATCGGAAGTAGATCCTCCTACTAATTTAATAAAATTTGCAATTCTCCACCAAATACCTTGATTGCAATAATAATCTATTGCCGTGTAGCTAAATGCTCCTTCAAGATGAGTACATCCCACTGATTTTTGTTCTTTGTCTATAATAATTTTCGCGTTATCAAAACTTGAATCTGTATATACGAACTCTTTTAGTTTTGAATAATCATTTTCAGATATTTTCCCAAGTCCACCTAATCCCATTACACTTGCCGCAGCAGAACATTGTTGCGTACCTCCTGAGGGATAACCTTTTTCTCCTTTATAATTTAACCATTGATTAATATACGGTGCATAATTTATCTTTGCACAAGTAATATCATTAGGATCGTTGGGATTGACATATTTAGTTAGTCCGTGTTGCTTACACTCATACTCCTTCTTGTCTACACATACTCCATTATCTAACACCTCATTTTCTGTACATTTTATTTCTTCTTCAGAGCATTTTATCTGATCCAAACTAGGATCTGACTCTATATTTCCCAAGAAGTCAACTTTTACTGTTGAGAGTTGATAAATTTGTTGTTTATTTAATCCACTCCTATACTCATCACTTTCTGGTAGTCCAAACTTCTCGTGGGCTCCG
>CAYMSO010000016.1:0-14224 GCA_964393185.1 uncultured Candidatus Saccharibacteria bacterium
ATAACGAGGGTATTTTTACACTTAATACACAATATTCAAATTTGATTTTTTAAAATGTGATGTTTTAGTCGTATTTCTATCCTTTACATTGAAACTTAAAAAATGAGGCAAGTCACATGTTTATTCTTCCTGATGCTATTAGTAATTACTAGTATCATCGTTTTTAAAAATAAAGGGCAGTTTTTTGAGAGTGAACTTACACACGAAGAGCAATTTTTACAAAATCTCTTGGTGAGTGATGTAAATGTACAAGAACGCAAGAAATATATTTCTGGTATGTGTAAGGTTGTATCAAAATCAAAAAAAAGAATTAGACTGATAGTAATATTGATCATCTTTTCATTCTTTACTTTTTACTTATATACCAGTAGACAAAATTACAAAATTGAAAACAAGCCAGAACAACAACATGTAACTAAAGAAATAACTGAAAAAATAATAGAAGCTTATAGGAATCAAGATTTATATAGCAATTTACATATGAAAATTACTTATGAAGAGTCAGATTTATTGGAAGAAACTACCCAAGTATTTGATAAGTACAAGCTATATTCCCGTACTTATATAAATGGTGCTAGATTATTTGTAATAGAGGATTCTCAGAAGTTTTACTGGAGTTTTGATAACATAACATGGTTTTGTAGTAACAAAAGAAACCTTATAGAAGAGTTCGACAAGCTCAATCTGACTTCATTGAAAATGCTGTTTGCTGATGATAAATTGTTAAACTTGCTGGCAACAAATCCTGCCAGTAAGATCAAAAAAGATGAGGTAGTGCTTTACTACGAATTTGACAATACTGAATTTAAATTTTCAACAGATAATTATTTACTAAATACTATAACTAAATACGATAACGGCAAAGTGAAAAGTATTGCCCGAATAGAGTATTCACCTCAAACGTTAATACCTAATTTGTCAGAGTGTACTGAAGCTAATCCTTTGGAAAATGAAGTTAGATTTTACATCAGTCAGTAGAATATTTTTTATGCATAACCCACTCGTTCATAAATTTTAGTGTTCTAAAAAAATGTCAAATCAATCATCATGGCGCGACGGGCAAAAGTAATGAAAATAGCATTATTAATTGTATTGATTTTTTTAGAGTTTCTGTTAATCAGAAATATGGGTAGATCAATAGATATACTAGCAATATTGCTAGTTCTTGTTTTGTCAGTATCTAACATTTTAATCGTATACTCTTTAAAAACAAAAAAAGTAATAAGTTTCAAAAGCGTTTTCAAGATTATTTTTTTTGCTAATTTTAGTTGTAGGAACTCACTTGACATACTTTGTCTCAAGCAAAGAATTAATGAACATGAGAGGCCCAATTTATGTTTTATTTATAATACCCTTGACTGTTGTACTAGTAACTATTTCATTAATCGTTATCATTCGAACCAATGAAAAGAAATAAAAAACTACGGACAGAAGCCCATATTTTTATGTTGTTATGGAAAAAGCTCAATTTAATGACTAATCTCCATCCATTGGATTATAGTTTAGTCCTATACAAAATTATCAGTTAATAATTTAGAATGAATAGTGAAGCATTTCCACAAGTTACGAGTTACCCGCAAGAAAGAATTGCAATACCAAATCCATCTAGATTTGAAAATTTATCTGATGTAGCTGCTGCTATGAAGTTGAATATAGTTAAGGGTACCGGCATATTTCTATTTTTCCCTATTCCCCTTTTACTGTTAGTAACGGTAGTAATCTATTTTATTGCTAAAGCTATTAAGCGTAACATAAACAGAACCAACAAAAAATAGAGAACATTTAGCAGGATCGATATTTTTAGATTCTCTTATCTACTACAAGATAAAAATCTTGGTAGAAGATAGACTTTCTTTTGTGCTATAATTCCTAGCAACAAAAATATCGCGGGGTAGAGCACCTGCCTTCTCTGGATAAGGCAGATTCGGCAGGCAAGGTGGCAACTACTTATAAGTAAATATTTCTGATAAGCTAAAATAAACCGCGGGGTAGAGCAGTGGCAGCTCGTCAGGCTCATAACCTGAAGGTCGTACGTTCGAATCGTACCCCCGCAACCAAGAGGCTCTACACGTTAGTAGAGCTTCTTTGTTATTAAGAAAAATTTATGTACTATGTTTATTGCTTAATTTCGGAAAGGACTCCTAAGTTTCATTACTATGGTTTTACTCAAAATCTAGAAGAAAGATTGAGTTATCATCTTCAAGGGAAAGTAAAAACTACTAGAAGATACTTACCAGTGAAATTGTTAGGAGCAGTTATGTTCAAAACACGAGAACGAGCTCTAGATTATGAAAAGCAGCTTAAAACAAAGGCTAGTTACAGAAAGTTATTGCAAAGAGTCTTACAACAAGAATGTGATCGTCAAGGCTCACCTGCCTGCGTGACTGCGTCAGCAGTCAGGCAGGTAACCTGAAGGTCGTACGTTCGAATCGTACCCCCGCCTGCCTAACGTCAGACAAGCAACAGAGGCTCTACCTGCCTGCCGTCAGGCATGGCACGTTAGTAGAGCTTCTTTGTTATTAAGAAAAATTTATGTACTATGTTTATTGCTTAATTTCGGAAAGGACTTAGCAGTGAATTTAAACGTAGTAATACTTTGATGTAAATATACTAGTTTAAAATTCTACAGCGCTACCATTTACCACAAGTGTGTTGTTTGATTCACTAGTTATAGTAAATGAAGCACTCCCTAAAACATGAATTATGTTAGCGTAAGAGGCATTTTTAAAATGTCATTTTGATCATTACAAAAGCTACAAAAGATTGCTGCAGTCTCTGGATTATCAAATTGCTGAATTAGAGATGATGCAAGAATATAATTACCTGGTGCTGATTCTAGTAATTTGGTACTATCTAAAAGTGTTTCAAACTGCGATTGGGTAAAGGTTGCGTACTCATCATCTAACATTTCTATATCATTTCCTATTTCTACTGGTGATCTTCTACCATGTGCATCGATTATAACTAACTGCGTACCATTCGATTGAGCAATTACATTTGAAATGAATTTACGGGCCTGAAGAGCGTAGTCTCTAGCTTTAAAATTATGTGTAGTTGAAGGAATTAATTCATCTAAAAGGTCTCTTATGGCTAATAAAGGTCTTAAATAATTAGGAATTCGCTCTATTTCTCCACACTCATTTTTAATTTGTGTAGAAAAGCAGCTAGTTGTTTGATCAGCTAACATTTGAGTTATTCCTGCTCTTGTAGGTACTCGTAATTCTTTTTTAATTGCAATTTTACGAGCTCTAGTGGCATCGGATATAAATATTTTATCTATCTCTTCTAATCCTTCTTCTATTCTTAATGAACAGATGATCACCTTTTCTATATTCTCGGAAATAATTGTCGTTTCTCCGTTTGGATCCAAAACTAAGTTAAGTTCAGCTCTCAATTGATCATTAAGAGTAATTTCGGTATTTAAAGTAGCAACAAAACCTCTGTCTGTTTCTATACTATCTAAAAATACCCTACAATTATCTAGCCAACTGTCTGGAAATTCATCTGTATACATATTGGTATATTACTAATATATTATACTATAGTCAGTAAATACGAAGCAATGGTTCATTTTGGAAATATAGGTAGAAAAATGCTTTTGAGTAGCAATTCCCAATTCTAGATAGCTGCGGAACTATGAATAATTTTCAAATCTTCAGTATTAAGAATATGAAAGAGACAATACACATTAAAATTGGTATTGGACAGCACTGAAGGGAGATTTTTCCCAGGTCTTTTAGAGTATTTTATAAAATATGTTTAACTTTAGGTCATTAAATACTATAAGTATTTAAAGCTTTACAATATCTTCAATAGGTAGCTGGGCACTGGATAGAGCATGCATAAAAGCTAGTTTAATTTTTGAATAAATCAATCTATACTCAGGATCACTATCTAGTGGTATTTGTCCGTTATACTCATAGTCTTGTACTTGTCTTTGAAGATTTTCCCTGTATTCTGAATAAGTATTAAGAAAAAGCGACACGCTTTCTTCTAATAACATTAATAATAAGTTTTCATATCTATAATTATATTTGGCTTCTTTGGTATTTCGCATATCTGTTAAAGCAAACATTAGCTCTGCAGGATGAATTCCAGCTTTAGCTAATTTAATTTCACTGGGATTTGTATATGTTATTCTACTTAAATATTCGTTTATTTTTTTATAGAGATCAATATCATTATCCTTGGATGTAGCTATTAGTTCAGCCACAGCAGCTTCAATAGAAGGTTCATCTGCTATATCTTTTTTAAGTGAATTTTTAAAAAGAAACAAGAATTCAGTATCGTATAAAAATACCTCTAATTTACCGCGTGATGGATCCCAAAAAGAGAATAGATTATGCATTGAATCTGAGTCATAGCAGCCTAGAGATCTGAGCATAGATAATCTTATATAGGTAGGGATTATAGTTTTCATGGCTACTTGAGTCACTCTTGCATAGGTTTGTTGATCAACAGTAAATGTGCTTTTAATACTTTCGTAAAGCTTAGGTGTTTCTTTAGAAAAAAATATATCAAAAAACCGCTTTTGCATTCTATCAAATGACTTCTTGAGAATTTTTATGCAGTTGCGCTGTAACTGATTAAAATCCTTAAAGTTATTTTGGAATTGTTCCGACTGCTGTAATAAACTCATGTTTTCTTCACTGGAATATTCTTGTACTGGTAACTCCTCGTAAATCCCGAAACTATACACTACATCACCTTCTTTACTAAACTCTAGGCTGGCAATAGGTTTCTCTGATTGTACTTCGATTGTTAAGCTATTATCTCTGGAGATGATAGTCACAGGATTTTGACTTAGTTTATCTGCAATATCTGCTTCTGTTTTTGCACTGTTTGATAATTTAATTCTAGTGTCACTCACGCCCATTGGCTGAATGTTATAAATATCAAACTTCTCCTTGAGATAGTAAATTTTCTTACCTACTTCGATCATCCAAGATCTGTTATGTAAATTGTACATTAACTGCCACTTGGCAGGATCTTTAAGCTCGGAGGCTATACGATTGTCATATTCGTTAATAGATACTGTTGTTTTTGCACCAGAAACTTTATCTGGTAGAAAATTAGGATTTTGCTGTTTAAGTTTTGTACCAAAGCCCATCAACAACAACTGCTTGGACATAGTATTTATATAATAAGCTCTGGCTATGTCCTCATCAATCATTTCCCTCTTCGCTCTTTGTAATGTATATAAATCACCTTCTGCAGGATTAAAAATCTGTTGATATTTTGACAGTGCTTTTTCTGTTAATTCTATTAAATCAGCTAAATGCCGATTTAGACTTGTAAGTCCTTTTTCTTGTTTCTGATGTATAGAATTAGCAAGATCTGTTTTTGCAACCAAACCCGACATTGCAAAAGACTTATTGTAGAATTTTTCAAATCTACTCCATTCATTACTCGTTGCAGAATCAGCTATTAATTGTTCAAATGATTTTAAGAACGCAAGGAAATCGGTCGGTCCAATATTATTGTCTAACTGTTTTATGAGCAACTCTCTTAAGCTATCTGCTGTCTTGACTGGTAATAACGTTTGATTATCGTGAGTATTTATATGCCATATGCAGTGAGCTAGCACCTCCCATTCATTTCTAATTGCCTGTATTTCTTGTGTTCTGTTCAATGTTAGTTCATGCCTTTGGAACACTGGATAATCAGCTTCAATCGGCCTTGGCTGCTCTGTAAGTCCGGCCTCAATCTCAAAAGGATTGTATGGCCCGCTGTTGATTGACCCTGCTCGTTGTAATATTTCTTCTCTTTTCATACTAATTACATATTTAATTTATCCTAACACAAAAAATACTAAAGTACCTTTCTTAAAAAAAACATTTAATGCTAAAATATATAGACTTTTTAAGTTCTGTAGATACAAGTCAGGGTAGCTCAGAAGGTTAGAGCACAGGATTCATAAACCTGAGGTCGGCAGTTCGATTCTGCCCCCTGATATAAATATCAAAAGATTTGATAAAATAAAAAAACTACAGGCGGAAGTCCATAGTTTTGCGTTGTTAAGGAAGAAGCTTAATTTGAAGACTAATCTCCATCCATTGGGTAAAGCTAATGATTTTAAGATTAGTTTGCAATAAAGTATTATTAAGTAGAAGTATATTCCCTTCTTGTAATTAATCTAAAATATAAAAAACAATGAGTGATTCAGAAAATAAAAGAAACGACAAAAAGTTAGAAAAGAAATTAACAAGAGAGCAGCAAAAAGAATTAGACATGTTTTCTAAAGAACTGGTTAAGAGGATATCTACAGCCACAACAAGACAACGAAGTAGGAAAATGTTTACGAAGGTAAATCCTTTAGTTATACTTACCTCTTTGATAATAGCTTCTATTGTTTTCTATAGTTTCTTTCTAAACTTATCTTCTGCAGATAAGAAGTTAAGCTTGAATGAAGTAATAAGTGGTATTAAGAGTAATCAATATTCGGAAGTTACAATTCAGAATGATGGTGCTGTTGTGGTACAAGATAAAACTTACGTTATTAGTAAAGCAGATATCGACAAAAAGGATCTGAAGAATAAAGTTGGAGACTCAAAGCAAATAGAAGAAGTACTTCTCGAAGATTTATTTAAGGAATCGGAGGATCGAACTTTAGTAGATCAGATCAGATCGTTTTTTGGTACAAATGCCACTGGACTTAAAGAAATATTGCTTGCAGAGAACTTTGTTATTGCCATACCAAAGTCTGTAGAGCAGGAAGTTATGTTTATTAACGAAATCTCTCCAAAAGAGTTTGAAAACTATGTTAAGGATAAAAATATAGATTTGAAAGGAGTTGAAGTTGTCAAGCTTGCTATCTATGCAGAAGTAATCAATGAAGAATCATTCAAAGATAGGTTTGAGTCTGATCAGATAGAAAGTATTATTTCGATTGATGAAACATTAATAGCTAAATTAAAAGAGGATCAGGTACAATCCTATACTGTAGACTGGACTCCAAGCATTTATTCATTTACTGATATTTTGATTCAGCAAGGAATAAGTTTGGAAGAAAATAACTTTGCAATAATTACCGAAAATGTACCAAGTGGAATAAATTTAAGCGATGTATTAACCATTTTAACAATTGTAATCTTTATTGTTCTAGCTGTAATAATCTTTAGAAGTGCACAAGCTTCTGGAATGGGTATAATGCAATTTGGCCAGTCAAAAGCAAAAATGTTTTTTGGCCAAAAAACAGACACAACATTTGCAGATGTGGCAGGCATAGACGAGGCTAGAGAAGAACTTAATGAAATTGTAGACTTTTTAAGAAATCCAAATAAGTATAGAAAACTTGGAGCTAGGATCCCGAAAGGAATATTGATGGTTGGTTCTCCTGGAACAGGTAAAACTTTGCTTGCTAGAGCAATTGCAGGCGAAGCTCAAGTTCCATTTTTTCATACTTCGGGTTCCGAATTTGAAGAAATGTTGGTGGGCGCAGGTGCATCAAGAGTAAGGGATTTGTTTGCTAAAGCAAAAAAGGCTGCTCCTGCGTTAATATTCATCGACGAAATTGATGCCGTAGCAAGAAAAAGAGGTACTAGAATTCAATCCGGAAGTACTGAGCAAACACTAAACCAAATCTTGGTCGAAATGGATGGCTTTGAAAAAAATACCAACGTTATAGTGATTGCTGCTACCAATAGACCAGATGTGTTGGATCCTGCAATTTTAAGACCTGGGCGATTCGACAGACAGGTAAGAATAGAAGTTCCAGATAAAGATGGAAGACTAGCTATACTAAAAATTCATGGTAAGAATAAACCTTTTGCAAAAGATGTAGATTTAGAGAAAATAGCAAAAAGAACAGTTGGATTTACCGGTGCTGATCTAGAAAATATACTTAACGAAGCAGCTATAATTGCAGCCAAAGAAGGCAAAAAAGAAATCAGCACAGCTGACATAGACGAAGCCGTGTCTAAAGTAATATTGGGACCAGCTAAAAAATCAAGAAAGAGAACTGATGAAGAGCTTAAGCTGGTAGCTTACCACGAAGCAGGTCATGCTCTTGTTGCTAAGTTGACAAAGGGAGCAATACCAGTAGATAAAATATCTATAATTTCTAGAGGCGGATCTGGTGGGGTAACAATGTTCCTTCCAGAAAAAGACGAGAATATAGTTTCTAAGAGTAGATTAATAGCCGAAATCACTGTGTCTTTAGGAGGTAGAGCAGCAGAAGAGGTAGTATTGGATGATATTTCGACAGGTGCTTCGAGCGATATTCAAAAAGCAACACAAGTTGCTAGGCGAATGGTGCAAAAATTTGGAATGAGCGATGCATTGGGCCTTGTACAGTATGGCCAGTCCATTGATAGTGAGTATTTAGGATATGCATACGATGATATGAAAGATTATTCAGAAAGAACAGCAGAAATTATCGATACTGAAGTTAGAGGTATAATAGAAAAGTCATATGCAGATGCAGTCAAGATTATTAAAGATAATATAAAAATGTTGGACAAGATAGCTAACTTGTTGTTGGAAAAGGAAGTTGTAGATAAAGAAGAATTTGAGTCACTTTTTGAATAAGCAGAAAGCTAATTAGAAAATGATGGAGAGTTGTACTCTCCATCATAATTATATGAGCAACTCTCCATTAAATTTATTCCAATCTATTAAAGTAAAAAACTTACTCAAGAAATTTTACACAAAGAACTTTGCAACTGCCGGTGTAGATCTACTGCTCGCAGAACAAATAATAGAAGCCACATGGCAATCCAGAAATTCAATTAGTAAGACAAGTTATATAGATAGCTGTTTTAGAAAAGCCAAAAAATTAGCAAACAAAACTCCACAAGAGATCATGACTTTAGATTTGCTTGATCTTGGAGGTTCGGAAGTATTCTTAGATATCGGTGCTAATAAATTGAAAACAATTAATTTTCTTTCCGATAAATATCGGAATGTTAAGAAGTTCATAGCTATAGATTTGATAGAACAGAACGGCATATTCACTCATCCGCAAAAATGTGTGTACTATAAAGTTAATCCTGATTTTTCAAACTTTCCAGTAGAACCTCAATCAATAGATGTAGTCAATATGCAATTTGTACTTCATCACTTCAAGTCAATAGAGACTATTAAGAAACAATTAGAGATTTGTAATACTATTCTTAAAGCAAATGGCAGGTTAATACTGTGGGAAGAAACATTTGAAGAAAGTGTTAATGTAGAAAAACTTATAAATACTGCACAGAAACTTGGAATAGGTGTTGATTCAGAGCTAACAAGAAGCTTCTACGAGTTAACACAGAAACAAAAATGGGAATTTATCATCATTAATGATTGGATTATTAATACATCTAATCTGCATATGCCATGGACTTATCAATACTATAAATGGGAAGAATGGGTTCAATTACTTAGTCAATACGGTTTTAAGTTAGAGTCGCAAGTAAATTTTGGCTTACGCGGATGTGGTAATTTAAAATCTGGCGTGCACATGATGGGTAGTTTCTGCAAAGTTTGACTTTGTCAATTTTGATAGGTTTTTAAGTCAAGGTAATAATCTAAAACATTAAAAAATGCTAATTAAATATATTTTCTGAACTTTCTACATGTGTTTAAGAAAAAGATTCTGAAGTATTGTCCATTCATGGTATCCTGTGCTAGTAAGATATTAAATATGTCCAAAAAAGAAAATACATTATTAATAATTGATTCATTTGCGTTAATCTTTAGAGCTTACTATGCATACCCACCTACATTGACCAATTCTCAGGGCGAACCGACAAATGCAATATTCGGATTTACAACTTTAATGTTGGATGTAATTAAAAAATTTAAACCTTCGCATATAGTAGCTGTTTTTGATTCTCAGGCTCCTGTAATTAGGCAAACCGAATTTGTCCTTTACAAAGCTAATAGAAAAGAAACTGATAACGAACTACTTATACAAATACCTAGAGTTAGAGAAGTAATAGAAACTTTTGGAATACCAGTATTGAGTGTTGATGGTTATGAAGCTGACGATATTATTGCCACAATAGATAAAAGGCATTCGGGCAAGTGGGCTCAAACAATTATTGTAACTGGGGATCAAGATTTATTTCAGTTGGTAGATGAAGATACTTTTGTATATCTGGCCGGTAGAAAATTTTCTGAATCTAAATTGTATATGCATGAAGATGTGGTGGCAAAGCTAGGTATCCAGCCTAATCAGGTCCCAGATTATAAGGGTCTTGCCGGAGATGCATCGGACAATATTCCGGGTGTGCAGGGTATAGGAAAAAAATCAGCTGAACAACTGATTCAACAATTCGGTTCCATAGAAAATGTTTACGAAAATCTAGATAAGGTTTCTTCAAGGCAAATGAATTGCCTTGTTAATAACTACGAAATAGCAATTAAGTCAAAGCAACTTGCTACTGTAGAAGCAGATGTGCCAATATCTTTTGACTTCAGCCTTGCAGATTTTAAGTCTGTAGATTTAAACAGTGTTTATAATGTTCTTAATCAGCTGGATTTTAAATCACTTGTTAAAAAAGTTGATCAGATAGTCGATGAACTAGGACTTAGAGAAAATATTGGGCTTTTCGATATGAATCAAGACTCAAACTATTCTGACGCAGCGTACGAAGATTTTGATTTAGATAAGCTAAAAGATGCGGAAAAAATCTTTTTGTTTGCAAAGTATAAACATCTCGACAAAAGTCCATTACATTGGGATTTCGAAACTGTTGAGTTTACATTAGATGGTAGCGTAATTTATAAAGTTCGATCGCAAGATCTTAAAGATTTTTGGAGTGTGATTATCGATAAGCAAATTCTTGTAAATACTTTTGGTGCAAAAGAAGTAATTCATTCATTACTAAATAATAATCTTGCCGAATTGTCAGATCTAGATACCATTTTTAATGATCTAGGTTTTGCGTCGTTTATCTATGGTGGTGGAATGATTAAGTTTGAACTTAAATCTGCATTAGAGTATTTAAAAATTGATCATAAAAATGAACTGCTGGGGTTGTTTGAGCTTTCTAACTTACTTGCGGTGGAGTTTAAAAAAGATTCAAAACTGCTAGATGTTTTTCTACTAGAACAAAGTATTCTTCCTACAGTCGTTAAAATGGAGAGAACAGGAATTATACTGAGCAAACAAACTATTGCGAAGTTTGAAAATGAACTTTCTATTATAAAAGAGAATATTCAGCAAGAAATATATAAAGATGTGGGTCACGAGTTTAACATCAACTCTCCAAGACAAGTAGGAGAAGTTTTATTCAACGAAAAAAAATTAGCTGGAGGCAAAAAAACCAAAGGAGGAGCGCTTTCTACAAATGAGCAAGTTCTTAGAAAACTAGTTGGAGTAGACCCTACTGTAGAAAAAATTCTTGAATATCGGGAAGTAGACAAGCTTCTTTCTACATATATCAAGACATTGCCGGATTATGTAGATTCGGACGGTAGAATTCATTCGGTATTCGATCAATTTGGAGCAGTCTCGGGAAGATTTTCTTCTAAAAATCCAAATCTACAAAACATTCCTGCAGTACCAAGTTTTGGAATCCATACAAGAAATGCTTTTGAGGCCGAGAAAGGATCTATTTTTGTTGGATTTGATTACTCCCAGCAGGAACTGAGAATTTTATCAGCTCTATCTCAGGAACCCGAAATGATAAATAGTTTTAACAACTCTAAAGATATTCATAAACTAACTGCTTCAGAGCTGTTTAACGTAGATTTTGATTCGGTTACTCCAGAACAAAGAGATGTTGGGAAAACTATAAACTTTAGTATTGTCTATGGCATTTCTGCTTTTGGATTATCGGAACGAATGCAAATAGATAGAGATTTAGCATCGGAATTCATTCATAAGTACTATCGTAAATACCCTGGTATAAAATCATACTTCGAGGAACAAAAGAAAAAAATATTTCAATCTGGCGCTTCCGAAACAGTTTTAGGTCGAAAAAGAGTTGTAGATTTTTCGAGATTGAGTAATCGTTTTGCAAGAGAAGCAGTAGAAAGAGAGCTCTTAAATTTTACAATGCAAGGAACTGCAGCGGATATAATGAAACAAGCAATGGGAAATATAGCTACAATTATAGAAAAATATCCAGCCAAGCTATTGCTGCAGATTCACGATGAATTTGTGTTCGAATACCAACCAAACGAAGCTGTAGCTAATCTATCAGAATTAGCCAACAGCAAACTATTTATTGAATTTGCTAAGGATATAAAAGATTGCATGAATCGAGTCGTAGATTTAGGAGTCAAATACGATGTTAGTATTAAAGTAGGCAAAACTTGGGGGCAAATGGAAAAATTGCATGGTGTATAATTTCGCATGGATAATGAAGAATATGATCCTGATTTAGTCAGGCAATATAAATATAGAATTATAAAAGAAGGGGATATCGATACTGTACTGCAGGAATGTGATGCTCTGAATGCTAAAAATATAGTAATTGAATTTGGAGCTAACTTAAGTCCTTTTGCTATTAAAATAGCAAAACATAATAGGTCGTCATTATTCCTTAGTGTAGATGCCATGCCCTATTTAAGTATGGCAACTACAAAGATAATAGAGTTCAGCCAAGGTCATTTACCCGACAACTGGTTCTATTACGAAGGTGATATTACAAGTATTAATCCTTCTTTACTTGAGGATAAATCGATCTCTGCATTCATAGCTTTATTCCCAAATGCTAATTTTGCAAATACTAACATATTGGCAACTTATGTAAATAAGTTACTTTTATCGAACCCTGAGATTTATTGTCTTCTGGTGACCGAAAATAGGGTAGGATTAATGAAGTATCTTCTTAGAGGTAATTTTAGAAATAATCTTTTTAGTACTATCGAACAATCAGTCACCAATCTGAATATTCCATACAACATAGAACAATTGAGCTGGGATGACTATTCAGCTATATATTCTGAAACTATTTATTCTCAAATATTTTCAAGAGGAGACTTAGGTAGATCTGTACATGGAGTTCATATTTTAGAAATAAACCCACAAAACAAATTGAAGTTCTAGCACAGTTTTAAAATTAGTGTTGCAAAAATTAGATTGTTTTGATACAATTATCTCACGCAAATTGCTTATCCCTGAATGGGAAGCGATTTAAGAAATTCCAAGTACAATAAAATATTCAAGACAACCTAATTTGTCTTGCTTTTTTGTGCTTGTTAAAGAATTAAGAACATTGAAACTTTAAAAGTGATAAGGTAAAAAAATTACCTTATTTATCCAATCAATCCTTTGAATTGGAAAGCTAAGGATCAAAACTTAAAGAACTCTTTAATTAAGGAGAGTCTAAATAATCTTAATAATTTTTGAATTTGATCCCGATTAATTTCTTCAATTTATTGAAGAGTAAATCGAGGGTTTGAAACAATCTGCTTTTGCAGAATTTCATGGAGAGTTTGATCCCTGTCTGCCGACAGGCAGGCTGGCTCAGGATTAACCTAGCTAGCTTGTAGAAAGCAGATAAATCTCTCTCTATTTCATGGAGAGTTTGATCCTGGCTCAGGATTAACGCTAGCGACGTGCCTAAGGTATGCAAGTCGAACGATGAATATTTAGTAGTAATACTGAGTATTCGTAGTGGCAGACGGCTGAGTAACACGTGAGAATCTACCTCGAACTCTGGCATAGCTCACCGAAAGGTGTGGTAATTCCGGATAGTACCCGACTTGTCGGGATAAAGCTTCGGCGGTTTGAGATGAGCTCGCGGCCTATCAGGTAGTTGGTGGGGTAAATGCCTACCAAGCCTATGACGGGTAGCTGGTCTAAGAGGACGATCAGCCAGACTGGGACTGAGACACGGCCCAGACTCCTACGGGAGGCAGCAACTAGGAATCATGCGCAATGGGCGAAAGCCTGACGCTGCGACGTCGCGTGGAGGATGAAGGCCTTAGGGTTGTAAACTCCTTTTATATGGGAACAAGTTCTGAGTGTACCATATGAATAAGTACCTGCTAACCACGTGCCAGAAGCATCGGTAATACGTGGGGTACGAGCGTTATCCGGATTTACTGGGCGTAAAGAGAAGCGTAGGCGTCTTATTAAGTTTGATGTTAAATCCTAACGCCTAACGTTAGAACTGCATCAAAAACTATTAAGATAGAGTTGGGTAGAGAAGAGGGGAATTCCTGGTGGAGCGGTTAAATGCGTTGATATCAGGAGGAACACCAAATGCGAAGGCACCTCTTTGGACCTTGACTGACGCTAAGGCTCGAAAGCGTGGGGAGCAAAACGGATTAGATACCCGTGTAG
>CAYMSO010000017.1:0-12415 GCA_964393185.1 uncultured Candidatus Saccharibacteria bacterium
CTATGCCTGTTAAGGGAAGGGTTCTAAAAATCATCAAATAGTTGCGAAGCAATCCTTAAAATTGAAGCCAAACTTTTTGTTTCTTTTTCATTAATGGCGATTGAATGTTGAAAAAGAACGTAGCTCATTTGTTGACAGAAATAGGTAGCTCAGAGGTATATTTAAACATTATTAATTAGTAATTATGGAAATTGATATTTTAGACATACAATATTTTCTAGAAAATTGTGAACATCAAAACAACCTTACTTCAAAAGAATTCGAGTTGGTAGAAGAGTACGCAAAAACTAACTTTCGAGAATCTTTTGAAGAGTTTATTAAGCAAAATAATTATGAATCTTCTAATCTGGTATTCAGGATTAAAGAGACTGTTATTGGATATAAGAATTTTATGAAAGGAATGCAGGCTATAAAGCATAAGTCTTGAGAGAATTTTAAAAAGGTGTAGATTATAAAATATATTCCCTAAGCATATAACCGATTGAAGATCCTTTTAAAATCATAAAATCGAGCAGTATCAAAACTCTGTCTTTTAAAATTTTTGTTTGTCGAATTTTTTGTTTATTTTCAAAAGTAAATTTCCTTAATATATTTTCTAAATAATATAAGGTATTGTCATCAATAGGTGATTTAGAAAGCTCTTCATTCTCTTTAACTATGTCAGAGAGCCAAGTAATTCCATCATCTAAATAATGACTTCCTATTCCATTTAATAGTTTGGAAATAGAGTAAAGTGTAGCTTTATTTCCTTTTAATTCCTGTGATATTGATTTGAAGAATGATTTATTTTCATTTTGAAATGTATCCCACTTCTTAGCCTCTTCTTTCCAAGGGTTAATGCCGAATAGAAAAGCTTTTATCATTCTTTCTAAGTTTCTGCTGCTTTTGTCTTTTTCATACAATTCTATGAGTTTAGGCTTCAATAAATTCCAAACTGTCCAAAAACTTTCATTCGTTTGTAATCTATCTTGCCCACTTATTATGCTTTCAAAAAACTCTGAGAGGTCAACCCTCCAATCACCTGAAATCCTTATAAATGGTTCTATAAATTTTGCAATATCTTCTGGCTTTCGTGAAAGTAAAAAATAAGCAAACTTATCCAGAAATCTAGTTTTTGCTAAGTAATCTGAACCTTTATAATCTTTAATAAAAATCTTATCTACTAATAAAGGTATGATCTGTTCAATATATTTTAAATGTGATTCTTCATTTGTCCCATTTTGAAATAGATAGAACGAATTAATTAAAGTTCCAACTTTAATTTTTGAAACATCATTCAAGTCTGCGAAGCTCAGTTGATTAGTTATAAATTTTTTGTAAATTTCCTTATGTTCTTTAATAAATTGCTTTTTCAACTTTTTGAAATCTACTTCAATGTTTTCTCTTGTAAGAATATAACCACCACTAGTTCGTTTAGATCTTTTAAAAAGTTCTGTTTGGTAATAGTCTCTTCTTAATTTACTATATTCATCCTTTAGTAATAAATAACCTAATACTAATGATTCGGTATCTTCTTTTGCTATTTCCCAAAAGTGATTGACTATTGTAGAAATAGCATAGTCACAAACTCTTGTATTTGCCATATTTATAGGAGAATCATCAAACAGTGTGAAAAGTAGATACTCTTTTATAGCTTCTCTGCCTTTATCAAAATGTTGATATATTGTAGGGAGTGATGATAAAGCTGACGAAAATCCACTAGTGATTGGATATCTAAAATTAGTGTGTAGAGATAACTCCATAAACTCCAAAACTACATCTTTACAGAAAGTCTTTTCCTCTTGCGTTAATTCATTGAAATGATCTTTTAGTAAAGTGCTGCATACTGTTACAGGAGTTGAATGATTCATTAGGTAAAAATCAGATTCATGTTTGCTTCTAAGTCCCTTTAATATTTCTTTAACTTCTTCGATTACATGTTTAATATTACCTTCATACTGATTATATTCTTTATATTTAAGATCACCCTCAGATTTTAATGAAGACCAATTACGTATAGGAATATATTTCATTCTTTCAGAAGATTGTTTTAATGCTTCTTCGCTATATGTTTTTAAATTCTTATCAATTTGAGGATTAAATTCTAAAACAACACCTTCTTCTGTCTCCTTAGTCTCAGGTTTCATTTTTCTTCTATCCATTCTTGCTAAGAAAAGTCTCCATGTTTTATCTTCTTTGGTTTGCTTTTCCTCAGAAGGAAGTTCTTTGTAATGTGCATCTAATATAGACCAAAGAATACTTTGTTTCTCACTAGACTCTTTATCATCTTCCTTTTCAAATTTGAAAAACTGATAATATAAACAAAGATTTTCTAGTGTCCAAGCTCTATGTTTATCATCACAAACTTTAATACGCTCATTTTCATGTATCTGGTTTTGAGAGATACTACCAAAAGAGTTCTGTAAAGAAAGTAGCTGTGATTTTTGTCCCTGATCTAATATAAGTCTATTTGTATCAAATAAAAAAAATTCTTTTGTTTGAAATAATAACTTTGCTACATTGAAGGTCTTTGCTGGATATTTTAGAACAATACTAACTACTAGTGCTGAAATTGAAGCAGATTTAGAATTTTTTAATAAATACATCAGCCAGCTCTCTAGTACTTTGGCTGGCGTTCCTTCTCCTTTTTCCAAAAAGAACTTTTCTAAAGCCATATGCATAGATTCTAATACATGTGGGGCTACCTGTGTTCCTCTGTAAATACACCATATCCGATTGCTAATAAATTGTTTTATCGTTTTACCATCTTCTAGTATTACCTCAATTTCTTGAACTTCATATTTGGCAAACTCAGATTTTGCAAATGCACTAACAGTTCTATTGGTAAATTCAAGTATAAAGTCAACTGTTGATTTTAAATCAGATTGCAGAAGCCAAAGGATCGGGGTTTGATATGAACTTGCAGGAAAGTAGTCTCTGTGATTGCTTTCAATTCCAAAATGCTCTTCAATATCCATACGTCCACCATATGGATCTTTTTTCTTAGGGTTATCCGTCCAGAATAGATTGGCAAGTTCTATTACTTTTTTAGGAATTGCACTAGCCGAATGAATACTATCTAACTCCCCAAGCATCTCTGAAGAGAGATGGTAATAAGGATCTCTATGGTGCTTCCAGTTGTTTTCAATTACTTGATCTATAATTGAACTTAATTCCTCTTTAATTTCGTACGCCCCATATAGAATGGTTTTAATAATTTTCTTTAACGTCTCATCCTCTGAAATATAATGATCGGAATCCATTAACCACTGATAGAATTTTAATGCTATTAAACTTGCAAGTTTAGTAGTATTTCCTGATTTGTATTTACTATTCCAATCTGAAATTATAGGTAGTATAAATCCAACATTCTCAATTTCTATTTTATCTATATTGTCAAAAACAAATTTTATTAATACGCTCCAACCAGAACCTTTTGGTTTTGTTAATACATATTTCAAAGTTAACAGATTTATATCTTTCTCACCTAATAATCCAATAATTTCATTATCCACTTCCTTGCAAGCAATCCTTAGAAGAAATGATATTTTCTTTAGCAATTCAAATTTATCTTTTAGAAGATTCTCTTTATTATCTATAAAAAAAAATTCTGAATATTCAGAAAGAATTATTGCTGTTAATAGTTCATCTTTCCAGAAAGATTCAATTTCTTCTGATTCAATTGTTTCATTAATGAAATCAGATTCTTTTTTCTCACTTATAAGCTGATCTGATATCCAGTTACGAAAAGCTCTACGAGTTGGAAGATTAGAGCCAATATTAGTAAAAAAATTAGCTACTGAAGATCTATTGGTAAATGATCTTTGGATATATTTTTCAAGTGCCCATTCTTCATATAAATCATGGGTAATAAAATAACCATTGTTACTGTCATATGCAATAATTCCATCTTTAAGTAACTCATCATCTAAAATTTCCTTATCCTCTGTTGGTGAGGTAAAGAATACTCCTTTTGATGTTCTATCTACAGCCATATTTATTAAACATTCTGCTCTTGCTGGTTTAGATTTCTTTATTAGCTTATCCCATAAAGTATCTCTGAATTTAGAATAACTACTATCCTTGGGCTGACCAATAAGTAAGTATTCATTTAAGTAAAAGGGATTTCTTACCAATTCAAGAAGTCTTGAATCATTAGGAAGCTCTAAAGAGTAATCGTTCGCTACCTTTTTTAGTTCTGATTCATTTAAGTTTTCAACTCGAATATGCTTAGGAATTAATTGATAGATTTCAGCAAGTTGATAGTTTAAATCTTCAAGATAGTTATCTCTTGTAGTAAGAATAATTTGCCATCCATTCTCGATAAATATACCTAAAAATTCTTTGAATGGTTCAGTATTTTTCAAATCTAAAAGCCTCTCAGCAGAATCTATCACTGCTATCTTCTGGGTCTCCTCAGCATGTGATCTTAGAAAATCTTCATAATCTATACCTCTAAAAAAGCTATCCAAATTTGGTAGTTCAAATTCATTCGCTTTGAATACATAGAAAGGTATGGAATCTTCCAGTTCTTCATATAATTGTTTTATTAATGCGGTTTTTCCTACACCAGCATTACCGCTAAGAATAGCTACTTGGTCTAAATTATTCTTCAATTCTTGAAGTGCAGTTGCCCTATCAAGAGTAATATCTTGTTTATTGAACTTAATACTGGTTCTTATTTGTTTTAATATGTTTTGAGTGTGTCTACGAAAATTTTTTACTAGCTGAATTACACCATCATCTAAAGAAAAGAAGTGCTGTGCAATAATTTCATTGTCTATTGAAACAAATGGTGACTCAAAGAAACTAGCACCTTTCCATATAATTTCAACTCCCTTATCCTTTGCGAAATCTTCAACCTTTTTCTGTGTCTTAGATATTCGTTTAGTTTTACTACTACTCTCAGTCCAATCAATTGGTGAATAAAAACATATTTTTACTAATTCAGGATTCTTATTTTTTGCAGTCTCTATTTTTTCAATAAATTCATCTGTATGAGCAGATAGTTTATCTTCATAAAATTTGGCTTCCCATCCAATATGATCTTTTCCTACTTGAATAGGATTTGTTTCTATTCCTGCTTGATTAACATAACGAAATATACCGCCAGATATATTATTTTCTTTACAAAATAGTAAATAACTAAACCACTCAAAAGCTGATTGGGGATTTTCACTATATTTAGCTTTAAATTTACTCCAATCAGGTTTTATCATAATGCTTTAATGACGTTAATTATTTCTTCAATTAAATAACTTCCATCAACTTTAGTTCCTTTGAAGACCATAAAGTATCTGTAATCATTTCCTGCTTTTCTTTCCCAAGCTTTACCTAACTCGATTTTTCTTTCAGTATCACTGTTATCTCGATCATCACCTTTTACTTCTAATAAGATCTTCTTGTTTGATTTTGTTACAATTAAAAAATCTGGATAATGATTTACAAATCCATTGATAAAGAAGCCCTTTCTTTCAGGAATTCTATGCCAGAATAATATGTTCTCAAGTGAAGAGAGCTTTGTTATTACCTCCAATTCTAATGAATTCATGTCTGAATATTCAGCTACATATAGAGAATTGGATATTGAATCAAATTGATTTACTGGATTTATTTCTTCTGGAAGAATGTAGTTAGGCTTAATAATTATCTGATCGCTATCAAGGAATTGCCTAAATGCTTTTGCTTTATGTGCATTTGCTAGATTTTCAATATGCTTTTTGATTTTTACAGTATAAATACCTGTGTTTGCCTTAAGTTCAGTTCTTTGTGCAGAATTTAGACCTTCAATAACTCTTTTTACATATTTTTTTAAACCTTTATCATCATATTCACTCATTCCCCCCATATCATTTACGAGCCTATTTGCAAGATAATCATTCTGTCTGTCTTCTGACATATTTTCTACAACTTCCAAAATGTATTTCGACTCTTCAGATGATAGTTTTCTTTTGACGATTGTATTTTCTCCAGTACGACCTGATGATTCTAAATCAAATTTGTAAATATCTACTGAGATAGCATCAAAATTTATATTGCTATCCTGATTAACTAAATTGAAGTCATTTATTAGAAGTTTTGGAGTTAGGAATATAAATTCATCATCATCAATCATTTTTAGGGCTATGTCTTTCTTAAAAAATTGAGGAAGTTTAATACTTTTTGTAATTTCTTTAAATTGATCCTTAATCTCAATTTTATTAATGTTTGCTTTCAGTTCTGCTACTTGAAAGATGTCGCTACTATCTTCTTTTTTAATAATTTCTTCCATCTCTTCATTCTTTTCTATTGCACTGGAAATGATATTTTCAACAATATTCGATTGTTCTTTTATATCAACAGAAGGTTCTGAGAATGAATCTTCTGTAATAAGTGAAAAGATATCTTGGGTATCGTTTGAATCTTGCCTTTCATTAACATTAGATTTAGTTTGTTCTTTCTCAACTTCTATGAGTTTAGGTTCTTCATTAAGGTTTTTAAAATCTTTTCTTGAAAACCCAGCTTTATTAAGTGCTAATGTAATATTATCTAAAGCTTCAAGAAAGAAAGCAGAGGATGTAAAGACATAAGACATATTCAATAATGGATCTCTATGCTTTGTTACATAGGGTTGTCTTAAAATTCTACCTAATATTTGTTCTACATCTACTTTTGAACTTCTATTTGCGACACTTGCTAATATATATGCAAAAGGACAATCCCAACCTTCTTTAAGGGCATTTACAGTAATAATATATCTGACTGGACAGTCTTTACTCATTAAATCTATACTTTTAATCTCATCCTTACTAGCAGTTTTAATTTTTATTTGTTCTTCTAGAATACCTTTTTTAATTAATTTCTCCTTAATTCTTTCAAATGTCTCGGAATCATCATTACCTTTTGGCTGTGCTTGAAAGAGTACAATAGGTCTAATATATTCTCCTCCTGCTTTTTCTTCTGCTATTGCTTTATTTTCCAAATTATTTCTTAATTCATAAGCACTTGTTATAACATCATTTATTTCAGCATGGTTGTATACAATTACAGGAAGTTTAACCATGTTTTCCTTCTTTAATTCAATTGAGTCTACATAAGAAATAATATTACTGTTATTTCTTGGTGTTGCTGTTAAATCAAGAATGAAGCTTGGGTTTAAGTCTCTAATCATTTCTAAACTTAAATCCGTCTCTGCATTATGACTTTCATCAATGATTACAACTGGATTTAGAGTTTTAATTACACTCATTAGTGAAATGTCTTCTGAACTGTAACTATTCTGGAATGATGCTAAGTTTGCATTTTCTTGATAAGCTTTTCGACCTTCTTTATTACCAGTTCTAAAAGAATCATAACTTATAACCATTATTGAAAGTTGTTCTTTTACACTTGTTGAATTAAATCCCTTTCCCATCAATAAATCACCTTTACTAAATACTTCAACAGCGGAATTAAAGTGTGAATTTATCTTTTGTCTGTAAGGATGATCTGAATCAGAGAGATTATTCAGTGTTTGCTCTAAAATTGTATTTGAGGGAACTAACCAGACAACTGCTTTAGTTTGAGTAATTGGAAGATAATCAAAAATTGTTTTGATAGCATTACTTGCAATAAATGTCTTTCCTCCTGCTGTGGGAACTTTTACACAAACATGAGGTACTCTTTTTATGTTGTCTTTATAGGCATCAATACCATTACTATTACCTACACTTTTAACTAAGACACCTTTATTATTCCAATATTTTTGGAATGCTTCTAAAGGATTACTGAATTTTATTAATGTATTACAAAATTCAGTTAGATCATTTATTACCTGTTTTTGATATTGTTTTAGTTCCATAATTTAAACTTTTAAATTTATATTTTTATGATATCTCTAGGAATTTTCTTAAAAGTAATATTTAATTTACTTAAGATGTCATCCTCAACAACACATTTATCTGCATAAATCACATAATTATCTGCTTTTATTTCAAGTGAATTTATAAAACTTCTATCTAATGTAGTAACTAAATCTTTTTGGTAGTAAAAGAAATATGCTACATTATTCTTTTTTCCTAGATAATATTCATTTCTTGGATTTATCGAAAATCCGTTGTGTGTTCTTGTTTCAGAGTAATAAACATACTTTCTTATATCATTAATTGATTGATTTTCATTAATATCTCCATCAACATTAAAGAGTGGATCATCAAGTTCAAGAAATTCAAAATCTCCTCCTATCCCTTCTGTTTTCTTATTCCCTTCTCCATAGCCATCAATTACTCGTTTTATCCTTTCTGCTGTTGTTGATTCTGCATAGTCTTCTAACTCAATTAAAATATAATTCCTATTGCCTCCGTCTTTTGCATTTAACTCCATAACTGCATGAGCAGTTGTACCTGATCCAGCAAATGAATCCAGAATAATAGAATCTTTATCGGTTGCTTGTTCTAAGCAATATTTTAAAAGCTCGATAGATTTTGGTGTATCAAATGATCTACCGCCAAATATCTTTTTTAATTGTAAAGTACCTGCTTCACTTGAGAAATCCGTGCCAAACCAAAAAGATTTTGGTTTTATACGTTTTTCTTCTCCATTTTTATTAAGGTAATCTTTCTGAAAGATATCATACTCATTCCTCCCCTTAACCATTGATACAAATAATTCATCAAGTCTATTTTCAGAAGTTTCCTTACCCCATCTCCACCGACCTTCGCTACCATCAGAAAGTTTAGGTAGTATCTCAGCATCATTTTTAGATGTAGGGGATAATGATAGGGTCTTTGATTCTATGTTGTAATAAAATGGATAAAACATATTAGGTCGATCTTCTCTTCTTGCACCTGACCCTCTTTTTCTTAATCCCTGTAATCTATAATGACCTTTTTCATCTTTCTTCTTATATTCCCCAGCGTAATCTTCTGGAAGAGGTACTCCATGAGTTTTGAAGTTTCCTTTATGAAATATAACTAGTGATTCATGTGCAGTTGCTATATATTTATCATCGCTTCTTCCTTTGAAATTATTTACAACAGCAACATTTGCAATAAAATTTGAATTTCCAAATATCTCACCTAATATTAGTATCAAATTTGCTAATTCGTTATCGTCAATACTTACAAATATTACTCCATCTGGTGACAATAATTTATGTAAAAGCTTTAGTCGAGGGTACATCATGCAAAGCCATTTATCATGTCTTGTTAAATCTTCGCCTTCTTTTCCTACAACTTCCCCAAGCCATTTCTTGATTTTAGGATGATTTACATTATCATTATAGACCCAACTTTCATTACCTGTATTATATGGAGGATCTATATAGATACACTTTATCTTACCTTCATATTCTGGTAGTAATGCCTTTAATGCCTCAAGATTATCTCCATGTATGATTTTATTTTCAGATCTAGTTGAATCAGTTATATTTTCTCCATCCTTATATGTATATTTATGTTTTAATACACGAAAAGGAACATCTAAGTGATGATTAACTACTTTTTCTTTTCCGATCCAATTTAAAACTGCCATTAATTTAATATATTGTGGATAAAACTGAATTGATTATACGATAAATTATTTTACTCTTCTAAGCGAAAATTCATAAAAACACTTAAATTTGTATTGCATTACATTGTTTTGATTAGAAAAAGGAGTTAAAAAGAAGTATTAATTATTACAAACCAATTGTATGAACAAAGTTGACGGCTGGAAAGATCAAGTTTTAGATAAAGAAAATAATTTAATTGTAGTTCTTGCTACGAATGGAGATGACCTAACTGCTTATTCAAGTGATACAAGGCAGTTGTTTAATTATAAAACCCAGCTTAAAGAATATGAGCTTAATATAAAAAATAAAGCTAAGAAAAGATGGAACGAAGATAAAGAAACATCAAGACGTTGGGATGAATTTGATGAAGTAATATTTGCACTATGTGGTAAACCTGTAGATTTTTTAACAGCATGTGAGATATTCCCATATTTAAAAGATAAATCCTTTTGGATAAATGAATCATGGGATAGTTACAATGGAGAAGACTATAAAGAAATTTTTAAAAGACTAAAAGGAAGTATATAAAAATTGTATAATTGAGTATCAATTTATCTTAAATCTTATGAGAACTTTAGGATCATCACCATATGAACAAGCAGAAGAAGCAATGTTTCTGCCATTAGTATGGATTAGTGGGTTTATAAAACTCTTGTTTGAAATAGCCTTTCTATTGTTAAAGTTTGTTATCTTCTTACTTAAATTTTTAGTTAGACTTCCTTACAAAATCTATACTTGGTATAAAAATCGAGAATTCAGAAGAAAGCATCCTGAAATGTTTCAAGGATTTGAACCTGTCATTCCAGAAGTTCCACCATTAGAAGATTGATGTTCTACCTTTTCCCAAAGAGTAAATACTCTTTCAGAAGAATCCCAATATTCGCATGTGTACAAAAGTATTTCAGTATCTTTTAGAGGCTTATTATTACTTCCCATATAGATTTCTTTCACTTTGTAAATATACTTTTGTCCTTCCCAATAGATTTCTGCTTCATCACCAATTTTTAGCTTATCTACATTAAACATTGTTTGATGAACATTGTAGTCTTCCTGTAAGTAATCAACTCCAAACCTATGAGCTGCAATAACTAAAGGAAAGTTATTTGTATTAAGATTTTGAACCCATCCACCAAAGCGAAGATACCCTTCATTTGTACTTAATTCAAGCTCAACCTCAATAGAAGGAATAAGTATTCTATCTATTTTAGAAATTTCCTTTTCTTTTATTTCTTTTGAAGACTGAACCACCTCTTCTTCAAAATCTGCAATTGGAGCTGGATTAAGCTTAATATATAAGCCAAGTAACAATAATACTCCATGAAATAATATTACTCCTGCGAAAAAGAGTTTAACTTCTCGATCAGAGATTTCGTCCATAAATTAGGATAGGTAAAAATTATAGTATGATTGATAAATTGCATGATTAAATCTGATCCAATGCTATATAAGTTTTCATGCTGCCCAACAGCTCCATAAATGATGTTGCTTGTTCTTGTAAATTTATCTCTGCTGTAAATCAAGTCAGTTTCCACAATATCAGACTTTTCAATCATTCGTTCCATTGATAAAGGATTTCTTTCAGTAATGAAGAGTACAATTGGGAAACTTGAATATATGTCCTGCCATTTTCCATAACTCATATATTCAAAGTACCTCATAAACTTTTCTGTAAGCTTTTTCCGATTTTCTGTTCCAGTATCGTATTCAATAAAAATTTCAAACATGTTGCCACTTACTTCAATCATGCAATAAGAATCAGGCTTTAACTCTCTTCTGACTTTCCTTCCAGTAGAATAGGAAGAATACTCATATAAATGCCTGTTATTCTGTTCTCCTCGCCATTCAAGAATCTTAATGTCTGGATAATCTTTCAAAACCCTTACAACTTCGACATATAAATTTGCATTTTGAATCGTATGATCTAACGCGAATAGTTGAACATTATCTTTCTTCTGAGGTATTGAAAGATGTTTAATATCAACATTAAGTTCCCGACTTAAAACCTTTCCACCAAGATGTCTGAGGTAGAAAGCTTTTGAATTGTTCCCATATTGATAAAAGCCTATTAAATTTTCCTTCACACACTGTTTTAAAACCCTGCTAATTGCCTCTCTTGATGTGTAAAATTTCTTTTCAATACACAACAAATTTAAAACAGCCAAAGGAGTAAATTTAAAGCTCTCAATAATCTTTAATATCTCAATTTTGTTTTTTGTTATTTTGTATTTTTCTTTCATTTTTTTGTTTTTAACCTACTTTTTTTCTTCTCACTCTTCCTTCTTCCTCCTCCTCTCACTCTCTCTTACTATCTATATATACTCCCTCCCACACCTTCCCGACCCTCTTGTCCACCACGTTAGTGGCACATGTATATATCTATATACATTGTCGAGGGAGAGATTGGGTTTGCTCCTGAAAGGAGGAAACCCAATCTGTCACCGATGGACAAGAGTGAGGAGGGAAGGACTCTTTCGGAATAGTAGATCAAATTTTTAAAGATCATTTTTTGTTACACGGATTTAACCGCGATGTAACTTCTTAATTAATTGGTTTTGCACCATTGTTGTACCAGTTCAAACGACTTTTTATCTCGTTTACAATCTCAAGTTTTGACTTTCCAAGACTTTGATATGCTTCGTCTACGAAATTTTCAACTGCCTCCTGACCAAAATTGTCATCTCTTTCTTTAGGAACATTTATTGAAAAAACATCTTCTCCAACCCGAACATAGGAATGAAATTCTGGAATCTCCATAACCTCATTTTTCAAAACTTTAGTTTGAAGATCATCAGCAATTTTCAGAGCATCATCAAGTCCAGCTCTGTAATAAATTCTTGTTTTTACATTACCGGTGACTGCCTCACTTACTTCATCCGGTAACTGTGCAAAAAACTGATGAGCTAAAACTAATTCAAGTTTGAATTTCCT
>CAYMSO010000018.1:0-10758 GCA_964393185.1 uncultured Candidatus Saccharibacteria bacterium
AACCGATAACCGATAACCGATAACCGATAACCGATAACCGATAACCGATAACCGACCATTATGACATACATAGCATTTACAGTAAAAGGACTTGAAAACATCTCGGAAAAAGAAATTTTACGAGAGTTACCAGGCGCCCAAATTCTAAAAAAAGAATCAAAGGCTATACTTTTTTCCTTTGAAGGAGAGATTCAAGAAACAACCAAGCTTACTACTGTAGACGATATTTGCTTTTTCATCAAAGAATTTGAAAGTTATAATAGATTTAGAAATAATGACTTAGCAGAACTTATTACTAAGATAGATTTTAGTAGAAGCATTGCTCGGTTATCTGAATTTCGTAATATAAATGCTAATCAGTTTTCCCTAACAGTCAGCTTGCCAGGCTTAGAAAATCTAAATACATTGTCTTTCAAAGATTTACTATCAAAGGAATTAACAAAAAATAATAACTGGAAATATTTAGAAAAAGATCACGAGAACTTTGATATAAGAATTTTTAGAGGAGAGAAGAGTATTTTTGTAGGAGTAAGAATTACCAAAAAAAGCCTTCACGAAAGAGAATACAAATCTAATTACAAACGAGGATCGCTAAGGCCCACTGTTGCAGCAGCACTGGTCGAAGTAGCCACTAATGGTACCACTGGCAATCTGGTAGATAATTTTTGCGGCAGCGGAACAGTATTATGCGAAGCATTTATTAAAGGTAACCAAATATTTGGAGGTGATATTGATGGTAGCTCGGTAACTATAACGAAAGAGAATTTAAAAAATTTGGAATTTGCAGATTTTGAAAATATTAAACAGTTAGATGCTGGTAGGACTGATTGGGGTACAGGAAAATTTGACTTTGTTGTCTCGAATTTGCCTTGGGGCAAACAGGTAGAAATTGGTAGTGTTTCTGAACTTTTCAAAGCTAGTTTGAATGAATACAAAAGGATTTTAAAGCCGGATGGCAAGCTTGTTCTACTAGCCAAGCAGAATGAGATGTTGTTAAGCTTTATAAACCAGATTTTTCCAGGAGCAAAAGTAGAGTCTTTTAGTATAAGTATGGTTGGCCAACAACCATGGGTTGTGAAAGTGGAGAGATAAAGATTGGAATAACAGCATAGTTATATATTTTGTACTTAAAATACGTTTAATCCACAATATCAATAAATATAATGAGTAACATTGAAGAAATTCCAGAAAATAGTATTGAGTATGGAATAATTTCTGTAGATCGGGAAAGGGTAAATAAGCATTTACAGCGCCTGGGAGTTAAGGAGAATTACCAGACTTATTTTAGATATCAAGAAAATGAACCAATACCAGAAGGTGATTTAGATGCTTTTCTTCTGTTTCAAGTTATGATTACAGATAATCCATGGATTCTACATGCTCTAGGCATGCGAGGAAGACAAATGATTACAATAGAAAGCAGAAAACAAACATTTGAAGAGTTTAAAGAAGCAGTTGCAGATATTTCAACATTTGCACACTTTAGGAAACTATATAATATAATGAGTGATATGCATAAAGCCGCAATCAGGTATGAAGACGCTGTAGTTGCGTGTGATTTCAATTTAAGAGCAGGTTTTTTTAACCCTCCTAATTACCATATTAACGCTTATCATCTTCAAACGAGAATTGAAAATAGAGCACAAAAGGATAAGCCGAAGTATTACATATCTCCCAACACAAATAATCAAATACTTTTTGATGAGCTAAATACCTCAGTAGATAATATTATTAATAATCTGATGGCGTTTTGGGACCATGTTGAACAAGATTTTAAACTTGAAATAGAGACAGCCCCTTATGATTCAGCTCTATTTAGGACCGAGGCCAATAAAGGAACAATAACGTATCGCGGTGGTAAGAAAAGACCAGTAATCCTAATGCAACAAGGTTCTGAAATCGAAGTCGGTGAATTATTGCACGAAATAGTAGCTTGGCATTACATGACTAACGGAAAAGTTAATGATACACCAAGAAACATAACTGATCGCAAACGCTTTATTCCTTGGCCTAAGAATGTTTTCATAGAAGCAATACTTGAATCTAGGCATTTGTTTAGATTTAGATAGTATGTATTAAAAGTAATTCACAATATAACTAAGTCTACTCATAGCCTTTGATTGATTCAAGTAAGTCTTCTGTAATTAGATCACCACCAATAAAATCTTTACGCTTTCTCAATACATTCATAATCTTAGGATTAAGTTGATGTCTAGGCACTTTTGAATTTATAAATTGAATTATACTTGAGGCGACATTATTAAAATCCAACCAATCTACTGATGTATCTTTTAGTTTAAGATTTTCATAAGTAATAGGGAGATAATTCAAAATTTTGTCTACAATATCCTTACCCATTAAATCACTTAGCGTATTAATAAAGAAATTAAATGAGCCTTCATGTGTTAATGATTCTTGCATTATTTCATTAAAATAGTCTGATCCAATGGACAGTTTAAGTAGATCCATGACTGCTTTAATATCCTGATAAGCAACTCCTTGTGTGAAATGTATAGTAAACATCTCTGCAACTGAAATTCCTCGGGGTTGAATATCCACTGGAGTTGGAGTTTGTACGTGAATCCATTCATGTACCAAAGTTTGAACAGCCTCTTCTTTATCTTTAATAGCATCCCATACTTTTCCTAACGATCTATATCTTTCTTTATCTTCCATACTAAGACTGCCTGCTTTTCTCTTTGCGTCTAACATTTTAAACTCCTCTTCAGTATAGTTTGAATTTCTAATCATACTATTAGTATCTATTAAAAACTTCTTAGCTTTAGTCTCACTCAAACCTATAATCTCTTTGTCTTGATCTGTACTCAATCTAAATGCAAGTGTTGTTCCTAAGTTATTATTAATTAAAGCACTATCTTTGATTACTGCAATCTCATATGTTGAAAGCTTTCTGTTAGATTCAAATATAAACGATAATCTTTGTTGTAATTCAGTTTCAAGATCAGTTAATACCTGACTTTCCAATTGTATATTATGTGATTCATTGTCACTAATCATCATTTCGACTCTGTCTTGGATAGGCATTTCTTCTTGCGGTAAAGATGAGGCCATAATTTTCTAATTAGTAATAAGTATAAGTAAGATACAAAATTATTAACACAACAAAATTAATTAATTGCTATTTTTCACCTCTATCCTCAACCAAATTCCTTACCAAAAACACTAAACAAAAAACCACTATGTACCCCAAACTTAGCCACAAAATAACTTTGCTGGCAGAATAATCATCTATCAGACCTCCAAGAAAGTAAGCTATAGAAATGTAAGGTAGTTTTTTAACCATTTCAAATGTCGAGATTGCAGTAGCTCTATACTTAGATTCTACATTTCTATTGACTATGCCGGCAGCTACCACATCCATAACTGGGGCAGTAAAAGCTCTGTACAAAATCATCAAAGTACCTACTGCTATTCCCAAGTATGGCGATAGAAGAGCTGAAATAAAAAACAAAAATGTAAATACAGCAAGTACAATATTTTGACTATACTTCTTTTGATAGAGGGGATAAATGTGTGCGCTGAAAGCACCAACTAAAGGAATAATTGCAAACAAAATACCCAATCCTTTTTCCGAAAAACCAATTTCTATAGCAAATGCATTTTCTACAACCTGATCAAAAATATATGCAAAACTAACAATAAAAATAGTATTAAAAAGCACTCCTTTGGGAACTTGTATAAATAAATGAGTAAACCCTTTTTGTGTTTGTCTTATATAGTTTTTTAAGGAAAACTTTTCGGTATCTATCGGAGGTTCTTCCACAAAAAATAGTATGGTCAGCATTCCTATAAACCCTGCAATACCAGTAGCAATAAAAGGATAAGTGTTATCTACTGAGTACAGAAATCCACCAACAATACTTGCAATTGCCATAAAAAGAAGGCTATTTGATTCTATTCTAGATTGCACCTTTTCGAAATCATCTTCTTTTTTGATTGTTTTTAGGGAATCGTAAACAATTGCTTGAGCAGTTCCAGAGTAAAGTGCTCCACCTATTACCAAAACAAAAACTGAGAAGACAAGCATTTCGTAGCTGTTGGACATGGCCATTATTAAGTTCCCTACTGAATATAAAAAGAAAGCCACTACCAAGTTGTTCTTCTTTCCTAAAAGATCAGAGATAGCTCCCGTTGGTACCTCTAGAAGAAAGCCTATAAAAAACATAGAGGCTTCTAAAAGCCCAACACCTGCGTAGTTTGTTACTCTAAGGTAAAACAATAACCAAATACCTTGCCAGAACCAGGCAAAGTTTAGCGGGAGAATATATTTTAGCAGGTTAATATTAGTAATCATGGTCTATTATTTCGGCCTAAAAGTCTAAAAAGCCTCGGTTTCCACCTTTTTTAGGTCCAGATTTCGGTGCACTAGTGACGTCCAGACTCTGACTCTGTCTCCTTAAATCCGATTCTATTTGATTTAACCAGTCTTTATACCTAGCTCGACTAACACCACTTCTATCAAATATGTTTTTAATTTCTTCAAGTTTAGCTAACAATATATTAGGATCAGAATTTGTTTCTGTTATTTTTACTACTTCTTCATGTAATTTTTTTATCTCTTCTTCGATTGCTCTAACTCTATAAGGCTTACCGCTATCTTCGGTACGAGCATTATCAAATATAATAGGTATACTACTTCCTTGTTCGTCTACTACTACTTTATAAATAATTGAAACCTCATTAACATTCATGTCTGCTAAGTCCCAAGGTTCTTCATCTATAAAAAATTGAGTGGAAGTACATGTAGAATCATCTCGTTTAACTTCGTTTTGTGCTGAGTACGGTAAAAGTTCTTTATCTGGCAGGCTTAATTTTGAAGAAACGTGCAAACTCCTTAATCTTATGGTTTCCTCGACAAGAGCCTCAGAAGGATTTTTACCCTTTTTTATAGCATCAATAACAGTACGTGTGATGGCAGTTGGATCTAAAATTTCCATAATAGCATCACTTGCAGTAAAAATTATATCGCCTGATTCTATAGGAAAAGTAACTATATCTGGAGATCGTTTGCCATTAGCTATTCTTCCCGAGCCTAACTGTTCAGGTAAATTTCCCAATAAATGCATATTACTATATTCGCTAAGTTTTTTAGTTAACCTAGCTTCGTTTTGTAGGTTAGGGGCTAGAGAACCTGTAAGCCTACTAAAAACTCTGGTAGCCATGTTACTTAGCAATTGATATTTGCCTAATTGCCTACGATCTCGAGTAAGACCTGTTTCATTACCAAATAGTTTAACAGACTCTCTTTGATCTAGCGAAACTTGGGTAAATTCTACTTCCCAATTTGTTAAGGGAACTTGGTTGGTAGGCCTGCGAAATCCAAGTTTAAAAATTCTAGCATCACCTACAATTGCGGCTACACCACGTAATTCTTTTCTATCTTCAGCTTGAGCTAACATGGTCATAGCACTAGTACTACGATAATTATTATCAGACATCTTTTTGTCAGCTTCTTCGTATACTGATTCTATAAAGTCTATGGCTTGTTGTACATTCGGTAACATTTGCCCTCTATTGAGTAAAGTATTTTTCAAATTCTTTCCATGTTCTAAAATTTCCTTTGACAAAAATCTAGATGCTTTTGGTGCATTTGCTGAACTACTAACTCCATCATTTGTTACTTGAAGACCTAATTCCGCATCGAAAGTACAATTGTCGCCATTTTTATCATGTTCCATCAAATCTTTTGCCGCACTTGCAGTATTTACATCCGTGTAAACAACATTATATTCTAGTCTCAATTCCGACCCACCTTTTCGAGTCTCGATATTATAATTACCTTGACTTTGAAGAGTTGGTAACTCACGCCTACTCACTTGCTTAGTAGGTCCTTCTTGATGTGGTTGATCTCCCATAGTTTTTAAATAATAATCTTTATTTAATCTATACAATCGCTTACCTAAAGTAAAGCAATCCAATACATTATACCATGTTTCCATATTTTAGCACCAGATATATACGTTATAATAATCTTCTATGAATATTGACCTGAGTTCGGATCAGCAAAAAGCACTAAAATCTTTACTAGATTGGTTCAAAACCAATTCTAACAGTTATATTACTTTAGGTGGATATGCTGGAACTGGCAAAACTACACTTATTGCCATTCTTAGAAACGAATTAGACAAAATCAACCCAGACTTAAAAATAGCATTCTGTGCCTATACCGGAAAAGCGAGTAGGGTATTAAAGAATAAACTTAAAGAAGCCAAAAGCATGAAAAGTCAGGATTCTGTGGGAACTATTCATTCCCTTATATATTCCCCAATCACAAATGATAAGCTGGAAATAGTAGGCTGGGAAGTAAAAAAAACTGTTGATGCAAATTTAATAATTGTGGATGAAGCATCTATGGTTGATTATCAAATCTGGAACGACCTTCTAAAATACAATAAACCCATAATTGCCGTGGGAGATCATGGGCAACTTCCTCCGATTAAAGGAAATTTTAATTTGATGGAAAAACCAAATATCAAGTTAGAAAAAATTCATAGACAGGCAGAAGGAAATCCTATTATTAAAATGTCCCAGTTAGCAAGAGAGAAGGGTGAAATTCCCGTAGGTAATTATGGTGCTAACATTCAAAAAATAGCTAGAGGAAGTGAAGAATCAAGAGATATTATGACAGAACTGCTTACAAACTTTAAAAGCGATATGTTAGTTTTGTGCGGATATAACACCACACGGGTTAAGCTTAACCAATATATCCGAAGTAATCTTGGATTCGAGAATGCAGAACCTACAAGTGGAGATAGGGTAATATGCCTACGTAATAATCATTCGAAAGAAATTTTTAATGGCATGCTTGGCAAAATTACCTACATAGATAGAAATCAATACCAGAACTCCTCTAAAGATTTTTATTACGCCGAAATTGAGATGGATGATAGCGAAGGATTGTTTAAAGGTTCTATTTATGCACCTCAATTTAACAATACAAGCTCGCTGAACTATACAGACAATAGAGCACTGATTGGAGATGCTGATTTATTTGATTTTGGATATGCACTAACTGTTCATAAGTCCCAAGGATCACAGGCCAAAAGAGTTATCTTGTTTGAAGAAAGATTTAAGCAAATGGACAACGAGATGTGGCGAAGATGGTTGTATACTGCTGTTACCAGAGCAGAGGAGGAGTTGTTTATTGTAGGATAAACTGTTACTACTGTTAATTATTCAAATCACGACCATCATAAGGTTCCAAATCATATTCTTGTACGTAAATGACTCCGTTTGATTTGTCTTGTTCTAATATCAAGGTGTGTTTTAAATCACTGCTCATCATCCCATCAATTTTAATTAAAGAATATTTATCACGTTCAGATGTTACATCTTTTGTGACAATATATTTGCCATATGGCAATTTTTCCAGATCAAAGAATTTATCATATTCCAATGAAAGCACATCTTTATTGAGTCTAAATGCACCTCTTAAGGGACCATCATTATTAATCACTCTATCGTATCTATAATCTAGTAAACTTTTAAATCCTGCATGTATTTCTTTTGTATTAGATATTGTTAGTGGCTTAGTCCCCTCTTCATTTAAATATAAATAACTTGCTTTATAATAGTCGAGTTCATATTCATATATGACTCTTAGAACAAACTCTGTATTATCTTGATTTATTGAAATGGCATTATCAACCCATTTATTTTCATCTTCAAGATTAAATTTATATTCCCTTTTTTTATTTCCCTCTCTATCGAAAACCTTGATCTTATTTTCTGCAACATAATTTAGACAAATATCCGTATCGCTATAGCATGAAATTGTTATATTTCCGAATGAAATAGGTACTATTCCTCTATTATGTTCAGTGCCAACTCCACTTATAATAAATAAATTATCCTCCCTATCATATACTACCTCTCTTGCTTTGAAATAATATGCTATAAAACTTACTAATAGTAGTATTATTAAGCAAAGAAAGGTTATTGTTTTTCTGTACTCTAGTACTTTTTTCATGGGCAGTTTTCTGATGAAAATATATAAAATGCTGTAGCGTGATCGTTATGAGCTCCTAAGATTGAATTATTAATAAATCAGGACTGAATATTATAAAAATAGGATTCAGGCCCCCCATCGAATCTGATTGCATAGATGCATTCAATAACTATATTGGCAACTAGACGATCTGATGGTATCACCTTATGAATGTTTTTTATTGCTGTATAAATTTTTGTAAGGTTTCAAGATCTGGATTCTCGATTTCGTTACCATTTTGATCTCTGATTAAAATATCTGAAGATAAGTAATCAACTCCCAACTCTGTTGCGAATCTACTGTAATCATCATAATATTCAAACTCCATACACACTTGAATGTTTTCTAAACCCACACCTAAATCGCTATCACTTAACGATTTGTACTTAGTATTTCGAAGAGTATCAATGTACTTTACTATGTATGCGTAGTAATGGCTGCTTGAGTTATTCTTTTTATAACTTTCAGATTCCGCTATTATGGTTTGAATTGTACTTATAACTTTACCTTCACTTGCTGCACAGAATATTATATTTTGAATGATGCGACTCTCGGGCGGAAAAGTGTTAGAGGGAATTATTTGTAATCCTATTTTATTCTTTTCTGCTTCTAAAACGAGAAGTTTAAATCCTTCATTCATAAAGTTACATCCCTGCACAGAACATAAAGGCTGAATAAATAGTGTCAGTTGTTTTGGAGCATCTTTTGAACCAAGAAACAGCTTTTCTTTTATCTCATCTTCACTCAGCCTATTACTCTGCCGTATTTCTGCAATTGATTTAGCATCCTTTATTTCTTCTATTTTATTACTTATATCTTGCTTACCTAAACCTTCGATTTTATATTCTATTTTATGTATAACAGTCTGCTCAGAGGTATTCAAATAACTGTCATTTCTATATTCTTTAAGTTTTATTTCTATTATTACTTTGGATAATTGATTTTTACTCTTTTTTAGAACCATTGAAGCATCCAAGGCCTCATAATCAGCTAATAAAGCATCTAAGTCAAACTTCTTTACAAGATCATCTCCGTAGGGCGTAAGATCATATTTAAATTCTCCCAACATATTTCCCTTCTGTCCTTCTTCAACTTCCTTTTTAATATACTTTTCGGAAAGTAACTCATAGGCACTTGGATACATATTAATTCTCGATTTAATATTTGCATCAAGCAGGGTGTTATCATTTTCTTTCTCAAATTTAATCCATCTATTTTTTAAATAGTTATACTTTTCAATTACCTCATTAAGTTTTACATATGTTTGTTCGTTATAATTTATTTGATCAAAATTTACTTTCTCTTCCAATATATATGGCACATCAACATTTATCTTGGTTGATCTAAAAAAGGTATTACTCTTCATATATTGGGTTCTAATTTCCTCGTCATTATCATATTCACCTACCAGACCAAGTATGCCTGTTATTATCTCGTTCACAAAAGGTATTGTAGCTTTAGTATCTGTGTTGCTTATAATTTCTTCGTGGTAATTTTCTGTTAATAGAAATGAATCATATTCTTTGCGAATATCACCATATTTATAGAATGCAACTATAGCTTTTGCTATTAGTAGAAATGCTGTTAATGCTATAAAAGTCCTAATCAATAATTGTTTTTTGCTCATAAGGTATATTAAATAAATTTATACAAAATTACCATCTCTCAAACCAATTAGATTTAAAGGTTATATTTTCTGGAGGATTGATACCAGCTTTGCTTTCTGCGACTGTTGTTGGCTTGCCCCATTTGCCAGTATAATTCAGGAATGACTGTTCGTTAAAATATGTACTTTTTTCCCCAACATTAACCACACTGTTCCATGTTTTCCATTCAATAGCATTACTGCAAGTTAAATCAGCGATTATGCCTTTATCGTATATCAAACTGCAGTCTGCTACTATCTCGTTATAGCTTAAATCAAAAACGAATTTACCATTAATTTCTTTGTACACGCCATATTTAGAAGTCGAACCGATCTGGTGAGTAGGAAAAGATGCATGTGTCCCTCGTCCCACATAAACTAGTAGGTGCTTTCCCTCAAATAGCTCTAATTGAGATTTATTATATATTCCGGTACCATTGGTAACTTTTTCATTATGCGCAGCAAAGAAAACTTGACTTACTTCATATTCATTATTACTTTTTTCTATTAATTTAAGAGTTATATGTTCCCAGTCACCTCCATGTTCTCCTATTTTTACTAAGTATTCTTCTACAGCTGGAGGTAAGTTATGTGGATAGAAAAACCAGTACTGGATATAAATATTTGATCCATCTCTATATGCATGTGCATACGATCTCCAGTTTCCTAGATTTAACTTATCACCCCGCCTGTCAATATCATTCTTTATATTAGTATAAAATCTAAGCGCATTATCACTACTAGACTTAACTCTTTCTCCGGTCTCACTGCATGCTAGAAAAGATTGTTTAACTCCAGACTCTCCTATTAATAAATTTCCCTGCTCTGAAATTGGGTTTCTAACTTCTGTATCATCACACGGATAAGATTGATCAAAATTCAAACTCATACCTAGCATTACCCAATCTACGCTGGATGGTAGTAGTTTCTCTTCTCCATGTACAAGTACATATGGTGCGAAATCTACTATTAACTCGTTTTCTAATTTATCTTCTATTCCATCCCCATCTAAATCGACTTGGCTTGGAGTATACTTGCATCCATCAAGAGTAGTCTCTATATACCACCCCTTATTCTCCAAAGTACCTCTTTCGAATGTAATATA
>CAYMSO010000019.1:0-10198 GCA_964393185.1 uncultured Candidatus Saccharibacteria bacterium
TATATTACATTCGAAAGAGGTACTTTGGAGAATAAGGGGTGGTATATAGAGACTATTCTTGTTGGATGTAAAAATCAAAGAGACGGTGATGATGATAATGGTGCTCCAAAAGAAATAATTGAATTAATACATAGTAAAGAAAATAATATTTTTGAAACATTTGCTAGAGAAGTAGGATACAATGGAGAAATTCATCCTTATTGCGGTGGTTGGATTGTGGATTATCAGGGTGGAAAGTTAAAAGATGGGACTGAAATAGGCAAAGCATGGCTTATAACAGACTCGTGGAATAGATCAGCTCATTTAATTTTTGGTGCAATTGCTCAGTACTACTGGGAAAACGGAAACTGCGAGGAAATAGGGCTGCCTTTTACAGGTAGGAATGCAGCAAAAGAATACGATAGCTTAATAAAAAACTTCCCTGCATATCATCAAGATTTTCAAAAAGCTTCAATATATAACTACAAAAAGCCAAGTGGAGTTGCTGGACTTGGAGCAGGTGAGTGGAAAACGTACCTAATTCATGGAGTGGCTAGAGATACTTACCACTCAGAAGGCGGTTCCTGGCTTGGATGGGGATTACTCGACTCAAACATACTAATCAATCAAAGTTCATGCAATTTGAACGGTTATAGGTACAAGTTTCAAAATGCAGAGATTCATGTTACCGATACACTGTATACAGTAGAGCCCAAAATATTTAAAAAATATTATGAAAAAGGAGGATTTGATAAATTTGGTTTTGCAATAACCAAAGAAAATTCCAAAGCTTATGGATTTGACTATGAAGATCTACGAAGTCAGACATTCACAAATGGTTATGTAGAATACTATATTTCTACAATGTTTGGTGTTTTTGGAAATCAGACAAGTTATGGGTGGCAAAATAATCTATCTTGCTGGCAAAATTACAATAATGAAGTAGATATTAGTTATGACGAATTGATAGATAAAATCAATTCCGCTGTTATAGGCGAGATTTCTATAACACCAGAATTTAAAGACTATAGAGCATTAACTAAAATGGCTTCAGATAATAAAGTTGGAGAAACATACTTTACTAATGACCTTAATGAACAACTTTATTTGCAGTACATTGGAGACCTTCTTGTTGATACACGTTTAAGAATATCTATCCAGGAATTTCAATTAGAACTAATGAAACCAATTCTAATTAAAAAGGGGAAGGCTCTAGAAATATCTAGTTCTTATGAAATGATGGAAGAAGATTTGACAAGATTACAAGAATACGAACAACAATATAATTTAGCACTTAATGATTTATTTTATCTAGAAAAGAACTGGGAAACACTATTTAGTTTTGATTACAAGGTAAGTAAAATCTCGTACGATCTTGACTCTATTAATAATTTTGTAGCTCGATACGCAGTAAATGAATTGATCGATGAAACGATGGTTGCTGTAATTCTGAATATTGATGATTTCGGTAGGGGTTTTAGTGAAAGATGTTTAAGTGCAAATTCATATGGAAATAATTATTGTATAGAAAATGCAATAGATACACTAAAAATATGGGAGACTCTTCCTGCAATAAAGGAATTAATATCTAATGATAGAGCTTACAGTAACTTGATTATTTCGATGGCAGCTTACTCTAAGTGGATGAAGGAAACTAGGTCTTTTATTGATGAGGAAGGAGAAACAGTATATTATGATGAATATGTAAGGGATGCTCAAGGTAATTTAATACCAAATTCAGGAAGTAATAGAGCTTATGCAGCAGGAGCTTTTTTCAATGATTTTGTAGTAAGTGGAGCAGTCGGCTATGGAGCGTTTAAAGTAGTTGGAGGAACACTAAAAGCTACAAGTAAAGCAGCAAACTGGTTGTATGAATTTATAGGCGTGAAGAACTATAAAAACTTTTCAGTACCAGATGGTAAATGGGATTACTTTTTTGGAAGGATTAGTTCAAATAGTCATAATTATGATAGATCAATAAGCACATTAAAGGATCTAAATAAAATCGGAATTTATGAGAATCAAGGAGGTAGGTCTACGTTAATGAAGTTGTTCGACGAAGCTTTTAAAAACCCGACTATAAAAGAAACCTATGTAACGAATTATGGAACAACTGTTACTAAGCAAGTCGTATTTAACAGTAAAGCTACGATTAATGTTAAGTTTTTCTATGAAGCCCATAACATGGGATCAACACCAAAAATTACATCAATTATTATAGAAGTATGGAAATAAAAAGAATATCTGAAAGTGAATATTTATCGAAGACTATGGAGGAACCTGTAGAATCGAAGAGATCGTATGGATGCATTAAAACTGAATATGGTACTCAATACTTTAGTTGGTCTTCAAGTACTTCTTATCCTCAACTCGACATTTTGGAAAATTATTTCGTTTTACGTGTGGATTATGATTTTAAAATCTTTTCCAAAGAAGAAAAATACCTAAAAAATATCAATATGGTCTCATTAGCATACGAAGTTTCTAATATAATCAAGGGATACATAATATTTACTGGAGAATTAGGGATTAAAGTCTTAGATGAAGAAACTTTGGAAATTCTTTGTGATATGGATGGACTGCCTGATGTATACGAATCATATAAAATAGAAGGCAAACAGGTGACTGTAAAGACATTAGGTGGTTCGGAGTACAAAGGGGTTATTAAAAGAGATCATTAACAACTTTAAAAGTGGTAAGCCAAAAGTAAGATATAGTGGAGGAAGTGAGATAACATCAGTAAGTGAACTTGATAGTGCAATAGCAGCAGGAAAGTCATTTAACTTTATGGACGTAGTAAATAAAAATGGAATTTGGGGAGATGCTCCCAAGACAGTCTTCAAGAAAGGTACAACTATTGATCAGATAGGAAAATATATGAATAAATTGTCGAAGAATGGTACGCTGGATCCAGATCCTCTAAAAGCTGGTCAATATACAATCAAAGTAGGTGGCATTAAAGTAAATGGATTTCTATCAAACACGCGAACGCCTATGACCGTATTTCCAAGTAATTAATAATATCTATGAAGATTACACCTAAATTTACAAACAAAGATGAAAGTATGAGTGAATATAGGAGAGAGGAATATCCTTATCTATTTCTACTGCATCAGATTGATTCCGACAGTATTAAAGTAGGCGATTCATTTACTGATTTATGGATAACGGTATGGCAAGTGCACTATCCCAAAATTTTGAAGATTCTTCTTCAAGAAAAACCCAATTTTGAAGAAAATATTAGCTTTGGTGGATCTGAGTATATAGAATTTATTAAAGATATTAACAATAACATTTGGAACCTATTTTCGTGGAGATCAGAATTTGAGCTTAGTGGCGAACCAGTCTTATCACTCCCTCACAAAGACTTTATAGAAATGATTTCAAACATAATAGCGGGATTTGCGCGAGGTGTAGAAGAGCTAATAGACCCAGAATCAAAACTGGTTATAGAAATAAAAGAAACTCTGAAAGAAACATTTCCAGAAGTGCATGAGAGATATTTTGGAAAGAATAAAATTGATATAAAAGAATTGGTAATTGATAATTAATAAAACATACTTAAAAGCTAATCTTGAAGTTTTTAATTCTATAAATAAAGCCTTCAAGAAGACCCTAGAATATTTTTTAATCAGTTATATTGATAAAATATTTATTTTAAAAGGATTGATGAGAAATTTAAAGAATAATTTTCCTTTCTTGGACATAGAGTTTATAAAAATGGCAACCTTTTAGGATTTATCTAAGGCTTCAGCCTTGCCCCAACTATTCCCTTTTGCTAAAATCCTTTATACCAATAGCAATTATGGAAGAAGTCTATCCGAACCTGGGGTTGAGACTGAAATATTTCAGGACAAGGGCAAGAGTGTCACAGCTTGATCTAGAAATATCTATAGGCTCTGCTCCAGGCTCACTTTCTAGAATTGAAAGTGGCGTAAATAATCCCACCAAGGAAACAATCTATAAAATCGCCAATAGACTACAACTAAACTTTTTGGAGATATCTTATCTAATAGGTAGACTAAAACTTCCAGCAACACACAAAGAAATTTTATGGGCAAAAGACCAAGTTAAAACGCTCTTTAGAGAACCGGGAGTTTTTGCATATATTTTAGATGATAGATTTAGAATGATAGAAACATCTGATAGCTTTATAAAACTATTAGGATTGTCGAGGGAGCAGGTAGAAAAGTGCTTGATGGTTCCAGTTATAGAACTTTGCTATAAAGAAGAGTACGGATTAAGAAAATTTTTTGCTGAGCAGGAATTCGATGAATTAATGTATAACTTACTCTTAAGGTCCTTTGTAGAAAACTCTTTTATGGCAGATGATGAGATCATTATCAGGACAATCAAACTTATTAAATCCGAAGCGTACTTGCTAAATATGTGGAACAGAATCTCTACCTTAAACCCACAAGTCAACTACTTCTCAGATTTGACCTCTAGAAAAGTCACATTTAAATTCATGGGGATAAAGATTCCAATGTACTATACAAACGAACTTTTATTTGGCAACGAGAAGTTTTACTTAGTTGAATACATTCCGACAAATAAACTGCTAAAGTGGTTAAGCAGATTGACTTAAACGCTTAATCTTAACTATTTCTCGCTTGCTTATAAAGGTTGACTTCAAATAAATATGCTAATTCTTTGCTGTCTAGATTTAACACTTCTCCTATTTTAAACAACGTTTCTTTGGTAGGGTTAATTACACTGTTCTCAAATTTAGAAATAGTACCAGGCGAAAGCTCCGCATTCGCTTCTAGCTCTAATTGACTCATTTCGCTTCTGAGTCGAAAAAATCTTATCTTCTCTCCAACACTTACAAAATTGGGCGTACTCTTTTTATTTCGAGGAGGAGAGATTATTTCCACTTGGCTATAATTATGAAGTTATCTAAGTAAGATTGAAATCTCTCTCTTATGACTTTACTAATATTTTGATTAAGTTTGAATTTGTAGGGTAAAGATGACTCGTCGATAATGTTGGTTTGTTCTGTTGCGAAGGTTAATTCGAATGGAGTTTCTATATTAGTGGTTAATTGATTTAATGATAGTTGAATATCTTTAGGTAAACTAACGATAAGTTTGTTCCATAGCTGTTCCATCTCTTCTTCGTTATTTCTTATCTCTGTTAGTTTCTGATAGAGAATTTCTATTATGATCATAGTGATAAGTTAATAAATTATGTCGCTATAAATTGACATCTGAAGCAAGAAGTTAATTTTTAAATAATTAAAATAGTAATATACTATAATTCAGCACAGCTAGAGGTAATAGAGCTCGCTCACTTTTGTGACTACCAGTTTTTTGATTGTTTAACTATCAAATTTTATGAAAAATAAACATGAATGTCAATAGAGATTGTCAATTTTATCTCTTAATTATAAACAGAGTAAATTTGTCTACATACTATTATCTTCGATTGATTTGTCTATGATCAACCTAACTGTGGAATTAAAAGATCGCTGATTATACTTGGACTTTAGATTTTCAATGTAATCTAACTGTCTTTGAGTAAATTCTATTGGAAGTCGTTTTATGAAGATGCCTCTCTCAGCTTTCTTTAGGAATTTTCTTATTTGCTGCTTTAGGTTCTTATCATTATAGTGTAGTACTGTAATTTTGTTTTTATGTGCACGGAATGGCGCCCCTAAGGAAAATTCCACAGTATCTTGTCTTAATATAAGTACTGGCTTAGAGTAGGATACTGCTAAGCCAACTTCAAATCCTACAGATGGACTTGGAGCAGTTGATTCTGCAACAAAAATATCACAGTTTCTTATTAGCTTTTGCACTTTTGTGAAGTATCTACCTATCTTGCTTTCTGAGAAGGCTAAAGCTTCTTTGTGAGATATATGATTTACATCATCGTCAACCGTATAACCATAATCCTCAAGAATTTTAACTATTCTTTTATAGTATTCTCCGTAAATTTCTTTTTTAGCTAACACTGCAACAAAGTAGATTCTTTTTTTATGTTTCGACATAAGCTTTTTTTAATTTGAAAATAACAAAATTTGGTTGTTCTTGTAAACGCCGAAAAACTTCCCGAGTTCTTATATCATCTAATTCATCAAGGCCAGAATCACGGATTGAAGGCTCAATTATCTTTGCGATAGTTAAATTATGAATGGAGAAAGCCTCTGAGTACTCGGTGAAAGATCTGGTTATAAATGGAGTAGGCGAATCGCAAAAATCCGTAATTTGTTTCCAGCAAAATATTGCATGTTGGGAAGTTAAGTACTTACTTGTATCTAGATTATCAATACTTCTAAAATTGTTTACAAAGCTTGGGTGTGGAACTACTATCAACGATTCGCCTGAGTTTTTCATTATTCTAGAGAGCTCAGAAATTGCATCATTTAGGTACTCTACTGTGTGTAGAACCATTATAGATATTACTTTATCAAATGATTGGTCTGGGAATGGTAGTGACTTTTCTATATTAGCCCTTACAAACGAAACATGAATAGGTGCGTTAGTCCTAGCTATTTCTAACATCTTTTTAGATGAATCTACTCCCAAGACTTTTTCTGCATTCTTTAGAAATGGATTATTAGTAAAAGTTCCTGTGCCGCATCCTAGGTCAATCACCATTTTACCCTCCACATTACCTAATTCATCAGTAATAGCAGGATATATGATATGTTTATGAGAATAATCTCCTTCGTTACCAAATATTTCATTATATCTTACGGCAATTTCATCCCAAGGGTCACTTCGCATTATCAAAATTTAACTTATTACTATATTATAACGCATTCGAATTATAGCAGACATGTTGTTATTTGTCGTCGTCACATAACTGCTTTTCGTCCTCAACTTCGCTAATTGTCTTGCCCTATTTTAACCCAAGCTGTATCATGAATATAGACAGAAAATTATTACATGTGTGTAAGTAATTACAAAAAAATTTGTATAGTACTAGTTACTGCCGTGTTTCTTACAATCGGTTTTGTACCAACAGTTCAATCGCAACAAACTTCGGACGAGATTCAACAAGAGATTGACGAACAACGAGAAAAATTAAATCAAACTGAAAGCGAAATTTCCAGATTAGAACAAGAAATCGCCCAGAGTCAAAATAATTTAAACTCTGCCAGTGAGGGGCTACCTAAGCTTATGGCAGAAATAGAAACAATAGAGAAACAAATAGCACTCAATGATCAAAAATTAAAACGACTCGAGGAAGAAAATAAATTGAAGGTGGCTCAACAAAAACAGTTAAAGCGAGAACAAGATGAATCCCTGGATATGTCGTACAAAGTTTGGCGTCTTCAAAAAAGTAATAGAAATAGCCCATTTGACGATACAAGCGATTATGCAAGATTTGAATTTTACGACACCAAGCTTTATGGTGTAGGAAGCTATACAATTGAACAATTGGGTAAAGAAATATTGAAATTAGAAAAACAGATAAAAGATAGTAGCGATGTATTATCATCCTTAAATAATCAAAATGCTGAATTAAGTAGAAGGCGAACAGAAATAGAAGCTGAAATTAATTATTATAATAGTATAATTGCTCAAAATCAGGGAAGTGTTAATGGGCTAAAGGACAGTAGAGCCGCTTTAGAAAATACAATTGCCAATTTGCTTGCAGAGCAACAAGAGGCTGCTCGAAGAGAGTCAGAAATTCTGAATGGAGGTGGAGGAGTAGTAACCCCACCACCACCTAGTAGTGGCGATAATGGGGGAAATGGTGGAGATACCAATCCAGGTAACACAACAAATTTTGTCTTTTCGGGACGAGGACGCGATTTATATCAAGGGCACGGAGTAGGGATGTCTCAATGGGGAGCATATGGCGCTGCTCTTGCAGGAATGAATGCTAGTCAAATACTAAATTTCTACTACACAAACACCCGAGTAGAGGCTAGACCAGGAAGCATTAACGTGCAAGGATATGGAATTATGGATTCAAACACTTATGTAGCAGGCTTAGGAGAGGTACCAAGCAAGGCATGCGGAAATGCAGAGCAAGCATCAGCAAGGCCCGATAAATATGTAGTCGATAATCCGGGAACAGTTTGGGACTGTTGGCCAGAAGAAACTATCAAGGCTCAAGTGATTGCGGCCAGATCTTATGCACTTCGATATTCGGGCGCAATTTGTACAACTGCTGCATGTCAGGTATACACAGGAGGTAGAGATAAACAATGGGCAGCTGATGAGACAAAAGACCTTGTTGTAGTATCGAATAGCGGAACTGATGCTAACCAAATTATCAATGCCTTATACTCGGCAGATAATAACCAAGGAGCAGGTACTGCCAATAACGATACAATTTTTCAGAATTTTGGTGGAGATGGCTGGGCTTACTCATATTTGAGAGCTGTTAACGATACAACTTTTGCTGCAACAACAAATTGGACATATTGGAATTATCAAACTCAGCAGTACAATATGGGACATATTTTAGATATGCTTAATTTTATTGCTTACAATCCAGCCAGCACAGAAATTGCTTCGACTAAAACTCAAGTACAAGCTCTATTAAACGGAGTTACCGCAATTCATAATATAGAGTTCGAGAGAGATCCATCTGGAAGAGTTAAGAAGGTTTGGCTAACAATTCAAGACGGTTCACAAAGATCTATTGGAGGCTGGTGGTTTAAAAATATCTGGAATGGATGGACATACGACATTGGCAGATACGATTATATCTATAGTCAGACGTTTTACATGAATTAGACCTAATACCTTATAATCCTTGCAATGCTTTTTCCGAAATCAATTTTTCTTCACATAACTTTTCTACTAGCTCTTCTTTGAATGCATCGACTTTAAGATATCAAAAAGTTTTTAATATTGTTATTTTCCAACTACAATAAGAAAATCTTCTTTATAAATCGATCTTGTTATTGAGTCTATTTGATAATTATATAAAAAGCCTTCGGGTAAAGCAGATTTGATATCTCTAAGACTGTTTGATTTTTCTCCATTAGTAAAATCATAAATTCTGATACCACTAAAGTTTGCGTATGGATCATCTATATAATACAGTTCCCAATAAGGATTATCTAAATTAATAAGTTTTCCAATGTTAGAATTGGGATCTATATCGCTTCCCGAAGCATTAACTACAAAAACTTTAGGTCTTTCTTCGAAATAAGATATGTATTTCCATGTATTGGCTATGTAGTTTTTTAGATCAGTGTAAGTATAATCATAAAATTTATCCGAGAAGCCAAAGCCATCTATAATCCCCGCTTCGTAAATTATATTACCATTGGCAATTGTTGGATCTAGTACCAATGTAGCTATATCTCCATTAAGCTTTTCGTAAAATTTAAATAAACCTGTCAGATCGCGAAGACCAATATTTGTCTCTACCGTTTGGGACAGAGCACTGTACAGGCTAGTTATTGTGTTAAATTTTTCTTTTAAACTGCGTTCCTCTTTGATGGCCGAGTTGATAATTGACTTGACAATTTCTTGTTGTCTTCCAGAGCGACTGTAATCGCTAGATAAATATCTTGCTCTTGAGTAAACTAAAGCGTCAAAACTATCGAATGTATTTGGTCCAGCAGGAAATCTAAATATACAGAAATCAGGGAGGTTAACAGCTGGTTCGCATTCTCTACCTGCAGCCAAGACTTCGTCTGCAGGAAAAGCATCTTCAAAATTACTATCTAAATTGATTTCAATATTTCCTATTTCGTCTATAATTCTTGTGAATGTTTCGAAACTAAAAAGTGCATAGTAATGAACTTCAAGTCCTGTAATTTGTTTTACTGCAGAGAACAGTGCTTCCTTGCCATCTTGTCCATACCAGTTATAGATTGAGTTAATTTTTATAAATTCAGTTACACCATCTGGGTTAATAATTTTGAGCAGAAGATCTCTTGGAAATGAAATTAATAAAATGTCTCCTGTATTATTGTTAAGGCTGACAAGCATTATAGTATCTGTATTACCCAACGTTGTTGTGTCGTCCTCGCGTTTATCGGTCCCCACTAGCAAAACGTTGGTTAGTCCATCTGTATTCTTAGTATTCCCCTCCAATTGCCTAAGCCAGCAAATTGGGTTTGTTATATCTATACACTCATCAATTGGTCTAAATTTTGAAGGATCATATTCTGTATTCACAGAAAACTTGCCTTTCAAATTAGTATCAAAAACGTTAGCAATCATACTTGGCCAGCTATCTGCAACTAATGGATCTTTACACATATTCTCTTGTATAGTAGTTACCAACCTTCCAGAATTTA
>CAYMSO010000020.1:0-2004 GCA_964393185.1 uncultured Candidatus Saccharibacteria bacterium
ACTTTGAAGTAAAGCCTGACCTTATAGAGGTAGAACAAAAAACTAACTATCAAGATTGGTGGGAACTACTGCTTAAATAATACTTCTGCCCTTAGTTGATTAAAAATACTAGATTTTTCTAAAATTTGTAATGCAATACAATGTTTTTTAGAAAAATGACTGGTACAATTCATGGATAAAGTCATAGAAACTAACAATGCAAAAGTTAGAAGTAAAAAAAATAGCTCAAGTAGTATTAATACTAGGATCAATACTTCTATCATTCTTTCTTCTAACAACCAAAACTAAAGCCCAAGAAGCACAAAAAGCAGGAACAAGTAGCTATGGAACAACTGGAAACTACCAAAGCTTTGCAAACGGATATATTTATCAAAGTAAACATGGAACATACTCAGTATGGGGAGAGATAAAAGAAATACATAATAAAAATGGAGGAACATGGGGAGTATATGGATTTCCAACAAGTGATAGGTATAAAGAAGGACCAACAGGAAGAGAGTGTCAGAACTTTGAGAATAATCAGAAAATATGTATAGGAGGAGTAGAGATTGAACCTAAATGTAAAGCAAATGAAGTAGAGATAAATGAGAAATGCTATAGTAGAGTAGATAGAGATGACGATGATCTATCAGATCAATTAGAAGATGAATTGATGAAGATGTATGCACCTCTGCTGAAATTCGATAAAGAAGAAAAATATTTTCCATCTAGTATAAAGTGGACATTAGAGGGAAGCGAACTAATGGCTAGACAATCCTTATCATCTCTTTGTGGTGTAACTAGTTATGGTCATATCGATTTAGAAAATGACTTAATAGGCAGAAAAGTTTATGAATTTGGTGCAAAACTAGAGGGAGTACCTGAAGATTATCCGGGCTCATATTGTGGAAATAAGAGTAATGTTATATTTACTTCTAGTTCCAATAATAATATTGATAAAGATAATTATTTTTACCTAAATTTAGACGATAGTAGCAGAAGTGGTGAAAGTAATTTTGATAATAATGAAATATATACTAGGATCTACAAAGATGATAGTGACAATATAACTATTCAGTACTGGTATTATATACCTTTTAATGAGCCTGCAGCTTTAAGCCTTGCTGGCTGGAAACATGAAGGTGATTGGGAAAATATCTCTATAACATTAAATTATATGAACTCTCCACTTAATGCATATTATATAAATCATGGAAACGCGATAAAATATGAATGGAGCGATATTGAGAAAATCGACAAACACCCTGTTGTATATATAGGTGAGGGTACCCATGCATCTTACCCTTTTGAGAAACTAATAGATGCCACTACAAATCTTCAAGAAGCTAGCTTTGAGTTGGGTAAAGAATGGTCAACATGGGAAAAAGGTGTACTTGTAAATGTTGGAGAATCATCAGATAGAGGTGGCAGAGCCCTCAGAGATTTCATAAAATATTCTGGTCGTTGGGGTGAAACAAGACCAATTTATAATGACCCGGTCTTGCAATCTAATGCATTTAGTCCCTTTACTATGTCATATCAAGATAATTGGTTTTTTTATGAAAGGAAATAATAAAAATAAGTTCCTATTTTTTATACTAAATACTTTTATCAGCTTTATAGCTTCTATAATAGCTGCTTATGCATTTACTTACTTATTTTTAAATGTAATTTACTCAGAAACTGAATGCAAAGAAAACTGTCTCCAAAATTTTGTTTGGTTTTTACTATTTGCATTTCTAACAGGTCAACTTACTTTTGTAATATTGTTAATTAGTAGAGCAAGTTATTCGGAAAGAAAGATTTATATATATTCAATTTTTACATTTACATTATTAAATTTCTTAGTATTTTTACTACCACTAATTATTATTGTTTTATCGTAAATGAAATTTACAAGTGTAGGTAAGCTCATAATATTAATAACTGTAGTAGGGATACTAATATTAGTGCCGTTAGTAAAAACCTTCCTATTTATAAGAATCGCAACAAATAATTTGCAAAATTCAAACGAACTGGCGTACT
>CAYMSO010000021.1:0-1803 GCA_964393185.1 uncultured Candidatus Saccharibacteria bacterium
ACTATTCATCACTATTTTTGCCACTATTCATCAACATCTGCCTGAAACAGGTTCTTTGATATCTAAAGAGCACATTTATGCAAGCAGACGCCGATCTACTAAGACTGTTGAGTTAGAAGAACAAGTTCTTAATGAAATTTATGAACATCCAGAGAAGAGCACAAGAGAATTGTCAGTGCAGTTTAATGTCAATCAATCTATTATTTGGAGGATACTAAAAGAGCAACAATTACATCCATACCACCTCCAGAAAGTTCATACTCTATTGCCACGAGACTGTATTCCCCGTGCTGGTATTTGCCGATGGTTTTTAGTAAAACTTGTTTACCCAAACTTTTTAACAACCGTTTTATTTACCAACGAGGCACACTTTACAAGAGCAGCTATCGTTAACGTCCACAACCAACATATTTGGGCAGCTGAGAATCCTCATGCCATCAATCCTAATCTTCCACAACATCAGTTTTCAGTAAACATTTGGGCAGGAATCATAGGAGATCATTTACTTCTGTTCGAGCTTCCTCCCAGGTTTAATGGCATAATCTACTAGTTTTTTGATATAAGATTTATGTCATTTAGATATGTTACTTTCATATAGAAAAAACTTTTCACAAAAAACCGAATATTTTATTTGCAATCAGCTACAACCTATGAGTTATTAGTTCTCTCCTCATAAAACAGCAAATTTTTGTGGTGTAATGTACTACATAAGAATACATTTTATTCAACTTTTATTCAAATTTAGTTTACACAGCTTACATAATTCTTTTCAGAATTAAATTCTCTACAATTTTTATTGCGAAAAATTATTTGTTTACTGGTCATTAAAGAAAGTTATTGGGCATCAAACGTAGAAGTCTGTGTTTTTCTACTTAGATTTTTTGCATATTTCAACTTTTTTCTCAAAAACTACTCACACTACAGCTTCCAGACTAGTTTTATTCAATTTTTCAGATATTTTTCCATATGAATCCAGCATAAGTTTTTCAAAAACTAGTCCCCAAACAATTCAGCATCGGTGTATTTCACCAGAGGAACTGAATTCCGGGCGAAATCTTTCACCCTGTATAGCTCGCTAATGAAGCGTTTATGGATATATGTTTATGAGAACTTTTTTTCTTATTTTTACCTCTACTATCACGTATTAAATTATTTTACCATAATTATGAATCACCCTGTATATATTGTATAAACTCATGTTATTTCAATTATCCACTGCATACTGCTGTATATTACTGAAAGTTGATAACCCTGATCTACTTTCAGCCTACTTCATTTTATTAATCAATTATTTGATCTTATCTACCTATATAATTATTTTACTCTATCAATTTTCTGTTTTTTTCTCTTTAATATTCATATTGATTAAAACTTTTACAATATTTCCATTAATAAATAAATCCTTAGTTTAAATAACGAAATTAACGTTTTGGTAGAGAGTTAGTGGGGAGGATATTTTTAATATTCTTTCCGAAGAATGGACATTGATATGTCCAAAGCTCCGCCAATTTATGTAGATGCATAACAATATGATTATTATCTATAGTTATTATATTACAAATTGCTTTTTCATATCATATACAGTTCAATAATTATTTTCTTAGTCTATATTATGTAAATTCATCTATAATTTTGCTGTATTGTAAGCTATTGTATATAAGTGTATAAGCCAGTATATATTGTAATCTACATAAATAAAGTACTCAATCAATCAATCAATCAATCTCTTTCTCTCTCTCCTCTCTCTTCCACTCTCTCTGTCTCTTGCCCTCTCTCTAAATCAATCAAGCAATCTAACACAAC